>NZ_JBNNML010000005.1:0-296265 GCF_050272735.1 Peribacillus sp. NPDC046944 | reverse complement strand
TAGATGCGGATACCGATACATTGATGGTGCTAGAACATCTTGCTTGTAATGTTGTGCATCAAAGTGAGGATGCAAAAGAAGGAGTTCAAGCGTTCCTGAACAAAAAGAAACCGGTGTGGACTGGATTGTAAGAGTTAGGAGGAAAAAAATGATTAAATTTGTTGTCCTAGCACGACGTCCGAGTGATTGGGAAAAGGAACGTTTCTTGGAATGGTGGCGTGGTCCTCATGCAGATATGGCTAAGAAATTACCAGGGGTGTTAGCTTACACTCATGGAAAGGTAGAAAAAGATTTCGATCAACGTAATGGGGAACCGGAATGGGACGGACTTGCGCAACTTTATTTTAAGGATCGGGAAGCCTTAAATCGAATGTTGATATCACCTGAGTGGGTAGCTGCAGTTGAGGATACAGCATCAATGGGAGGGAAGCGAATTGCATTGATTATGGATGAGGTGGATTTATTGGCTGAAGAAATTGGTACAGCTACACAACCACCTAGAGCAGCTTCCCGTAGCTCTCGATTTGTTCTCGATACGTTTGATTTACGCGGGAAAACAGCGTTGATAATGGGGGGGCACGGGGTATTAGCTAGTACTATGGCTAAAACACTTGCAGAATTAGGCTGTAATGTTGCCTTAGCGGCTCGTAAGGAATCTCTATGCGTTAGTTTGGCAGAGGAAATAACCAAAACTTACAATGTAGAGGCGATTGGTCTCCGTTGTGACATTACCAATCAACAAGAAGTAGAAAACACAGTAACGGAAACTATAAACCGCTTTGGCACCATAGATATTCTAATTAATAGTGCAGGAACGTTTTGGTCGGGTCCGCCAGAAGAGATTCCTCTAAATGGCTGGACTAAAGTGATTGATGTAAACCTAACCGGAACTTTCCTATGCTGTCAATCAGCTGCAAAACATATGATTAAAAATGGCGGAGGAACCATTATTAATATTACTTCTTCGGGAGGGCTAATGTCCTTCCCGCCGGAAGCCGGTGAGGTTGTTCCTTATACAACGTCAAAAGCTGCTGTGATAAAGCTAACCCAGGACTTGGCTGTAAGCTGGGCGCATTATGGAATTAGAGTTAACAGCCTTGCACCAGGATCCATCGACTCAGGTTTCACGGAAGAAATTGATGAACAACGACAATCCTGGTTACGTAACCGTATACCTATGGGTCGTTTTGGAAGATCAGAAGAAATTTCAGGAGCTATTGCCTTCCTTGCATCAGAGGCTTCCAGCTTTATGACAGGTCAAACACTTGTTGTTGATGGTGGACAGACGATTGGATAGGAGGGGTCCTTTTGATTAATGAAATCGGTGATATAACATGGGGGACAGAAGGCCTCTGGAAACAGTTCGCCAGGTGGTTTGAAATGGACCCAGAATCAGTAGCGGTCTTTGATGGGGAAAGTCCGATAAAGCGAATTGACATTTACCGTAATGCATTAGTTTTAGCAGATCAGCTGTTGCAAGCGGGTATCGGGGCTGGTCACAGAATTCTTTTTGATTCGCATACATCAGTTGATACAGTTGTTATTGGACTTGCCCTTTCCAAATTAGGAGCAATCATCTGTCCGGTTAATTACAAGCTTGCTAACAAAGAACGACAATTAATTCTCGAACGACTACGTCCAACTGCTTATCTAAGCCATAGGAAAGAAAAAGCGGCTGTCGAGTTAGTTGGGTTGAAAAATATGTACTTGTATTTGCAGTCATCTCCGATTGTAGAGTCAACGTCCGAAGAGGAAACGGTTTTAATCGGCTTTACTTCAGGAACTACGGGTGTTCCCAAAGCAGTGCCACATACTGCTAGTTCACTTAATTATGCAAGTAAGTATTGTTCAAGCATTGTTGGTTTAAGGCAGGGTGAGCCCATCATGGCTATTTCGCCTCTCACCTCTGCTGCAGGATGGACATTTAACGTTCACATCGCGCTGTCGATGGGACATCCTTTAATTCTTATGGGAGAATGGAATCCACTTAAGGCACTTGAACTAATGGATTTGCATAAAAGTGCTTGGGGGATGTGTGTACCAACCCATCTTCTTCTAATGATGGAGGCAGTCCACTCAGGACAATGGACCCGTCATCTTCCTTCGATGAGAGCCTTATCAGTAGGTGGTAGTCCTAATTCCGTAGATATCGTCATCAATGCAAACAAGTTACTAGGTATTCAAGTACTCCGCATGTATGGAATGTCTGAATGCTTAGGACATGCATCGGTCCGTTTAACTGATCTTGAAGAACGTAAACTCATTTTTGATGGCGTGCCGTTTCCAGGAACTCATTTGGAAGCGTATGACAGTAAAGGAAAAAGTCTTCCGCGAGGGGAAATTGGAGAGGCAGGTGTCCGAGGTCCGTCTCTCTTTAAGGGCTACTTGCCAGGACTAGGGGCAGAACAAAATAAGCGAACGTCAGACGATGCTTTTTTAACGGGGGATTTAATCATTCGTGATGAGGAAGGATTCATTAGGGTTGTTGGAAGAATTAAGGACCAAATTATTCGTGGGGGATTTAAAATTGATGCAGCAGAAGTAGAGACCGCCTTGATGACACATCCGGCAATTGTTGAAGCAGCTGTTGTTAGTCGTCCAGATAAACTGCTAGGTGAACGAATCTGTGCTGTTGTATCGGTCCGAGCTAATCATGAGTTAATCTTAGATGACATATGTTCCTGTTTAAAAGAAATTGGGATTTCTAAAGCTAAGTGGCCAGAGTTTTTATTTATTGTACCATCTCTCCCAAAAACCGATTTTGGTAAAGTGGATAAAAACCGGGTGAGGGAGATTGTCTTAAAAGAAGATCAAACTCATGCTTAAATCTATCGAAAAATAATTAGACTTGCTCATAAGATTCTTTTACCTATCTGTAACTGGTATTTCCTGAAAAAGTAGGATGTGTTAATCGGTAGATGCAATACGTAAACAGATGGGTAGTGTGGATATTGCTTTTAATGTTCAAAAGTAGAAGTGAATTTCTGACCAATTTTAATAAACAATTAAAATAATGGTCTTTTGGACAAGTTAGTTCCATTTTCGATAAAGTGTTAGCAGCTGCTGTACAGGTTACGATCTATTAGTGTTGCCATCGAAAACTTCCTTTATCTTAATCTAGTATAGCTATCGAATGCTAGAGGAACATAACATGAAGTTTTTGTACATGTTTTAATAACCTGATTTGGAAGGAAGGAAATTGTTTTGGTTTCGAATATAAAATATGACTTAAAAGGACCAGAAGGTGCATCAGAAATTCTGCTTTTACATGAACTAGGCGGGAGCCGTTCTTCTTGGCAGTGGATTGATCCATATCTTGAAAATAACTTCAGGAGAATAATCGTTGACCTGCCAGGTGCTGGCGAAAGCCCCCTTGTCAATTCAGTCATGAGCCTAGATGATGTGGCTCGAAGTCTAATTGATTTATTAGATGACTTAAAGATAGAGACCATCAATTTAGCTGGGGTAGCGTATGGAGCGGTTGTTGCTGCCTATCTTGCTGCAAATTTTCCAGAGCGCATCTCTTCTGTCATGCTGATTGCGATTGGACCGCACATTAGTCAGGGGGTCTCTGATTATGTGTTTAATCGTGCAAATCAGGTAGAAAAGGAAGGGATGGAGGCAGTAGTAAACTATAGCCTGGAAAGTTCCTTTCCGTCCTCTTTCAGAGAACGCTTTCCCGAAATTGTTGCGAATTACAGAAATATATTTACAAGTAATAATCCTTATCATTATGCAGTTTGCTCTCGTGCAATTGCTAGAGCAGGTACAATATTGACCGAACGGATAAAGAGCATTCGCTCACGTGCTGTCGTAATTGGGGGTATGCTCGATCCATCCTTCACACCTGAGGTTGTGGGTGAGGTTGGTCAACTCTTAAACCCACCTGTCAAACCTACTATTATGGAAGAAGCTGGACACTTCCCGCAAATTCAAGCTTCTGAAAAACTCGCAAACTATATGATAAAATTTTTTAACTCAAGAATATATATCTGATTTCTTGAAAGAGTGGTGACACGAATGTTTGATAAAGGACAAGCAATGTTATTGTGGGCATTAGAGTGTCAGCCGGAAATAACTGCGGAGTGGAACGAATGGTATAATCTGGAGCATCTGTCTTCACTAGTGCAAGTGCCAGGTTTTATAAGCGGAAATCGATATGAACAGGTAGAATCTTCTTCTCTATCACCTTTAAATCCTAGGTTTCCTGCCCCACGATATTTGAGTTTCTATGAGCTTTATGATGAAAAAGTGTTAGAGTCCGAGGCTTATCATATTAACCGAACATCTACAGGTCCAGGAATGCGGCCTGAATGGACAAAAAGAATGCTTACTTACATTACTAGTATAATGGGGGGAACCTATAAACCTCTTACTGATACTTGGTTGAATGATACGGACCGTACAGCTCAAAATGTGTGGGCACTATTCTTTGATCCGGAAGAATATGGAGAGGAGAAATTGGATCATTGGTACAATGACCAATTGTTCCCCATATTAAAGGAAAACGAGTCTATAAAGGCTTGCCGTCTAATTGGAACCGATCAGTCCTCTCCTAAAGTACAAGGAGGTGTACAACAACTGAAAGGTCCTAGGAGGATTTTGCTGTGCTCCGTTCAAGACCAATTTAATCCGGAAGTACAGCAAGCATCACTAGTGGAAGCGTGGAGAGGTGGAAGAGATTTTATCAGTGCAGCCCAAGCAGTATTATATAAGAGGATGTCAATAAAGTAGTAAATGAGAATTGACATTAATAGTTCGATGAATTTCTAAAGTCTAGTAACGAATAACATTGAGATCGTATAAAAGGTGAATCTTTAATGATTCACCCCATATCCATATTCTATTTATTTGCAAAGTAGAATACCTATTCACTTATCAAAAGATGAAAGTTGATTCACCTTTTAGTATTTTAGATGAAAACATGATGCAATAATCAAAGGAAAAACGATTTAAATATCGTTCTTCGTGGGAGGGTTAACATTGGAAAAAGCGAAAGAGAAACTTCCAGTACAGCCCGGGCTCTTTAATTCTTCAAAAGAACCATATGGTCTAATTGTTTCACAATGCTCTGAATGTGGTGAAATGGCCTTTCCAAAACAAATTTATTGCCCAGAATGCTGTACAGAAACGATGGAAGAATTGATTTTACATTCTAGGGGGAAATTGAAAAGTTTTACTGGAATTTATTCCCCTACACCAGGATACAAAGGGGAAGTTCCATATACAGTTGGTGTCGTTGAATTTCAAGAAGGTATCAGAATTATGGGTCTAACAACAGAAAAGACAATTGACCATTTAGAAGCAGGGATGGAAGTTGAAATCATTTTTGATTTGGCATATGTGGAAGAAGGTAAAGAATATATAACATTTAAGTATAAACCAGTTCCATAGGGAAGGGAGGGTTTCTATTGGATGAGGTTGTGATTGCTGGAGTAGGAATGCATGAGTTTGGCCGATTTAATGATAAGAGTTACAGGGATTTAGGTTCAATAGCTGCAAAACGTGCTTTAGCAGATGCTAATATGACCATGAAAGATATCCAAGCGGCTTTCTCTGCAAATGTGTATGAGATTTCCGCATCAGGCCATAACGTACTAGAAAGATTAGGTCTTCCAGGTATCCCTATTGTGAATGTAGAAAATGCGTGTGCGAGCGGTGCTTCTGCTTTACGTCTTGCATGCCAAGCAGTTGAATCAGGGGTTTACGATATAGTCCTTGCAGTTGGGTTTGAAAAAAGCCCAAGGGGATTTTTACATGGTGCTGGATATGATTATTGGCAGGAAGCGACGGGGTTGGGAGCAAACCCTATTTATTTCGCGACAAGTATTCATGAACACATGGTGGAATATGGAACGACAAAAGAACAATTAGCTTATATTACTTCTAAAAGTCATAAGTATGCTGTTCATAACCCCTATGCGATGTTTAGAAAAGAACTATCGATTGAAGAGATACTTAATGCACGAATGGTCTCAGATCCCTTAACACTTTACATGTTGTGTGCTCCAAATGATGGTGCAGCAGCTGCTATCATTTGTAAGAAGAAAACGGCCCAAAAGTTTACAAAGAACTATGTCACTATTGCTGCTTCCGTTTTGGAAACGAGACGAAGAGGGGATATGTTCGTACCGGCTGTTTCCGCACCTGTCCACACGTCTTATCCAACACTTGCTGAACGAGCAGCTCACGCAGCTTATGAGATGGCAGGAATTAGTCCTGAAGAAATTGATGTAGCGGAAATACAAGATGTGGATGCAGGTTCTGAGATTATCTATTCCGAAAGATTAGGTTTTTGTCCGATAGGAGAGGGAGGGCTGAGAGCTCAGGTTGGCGAGACTTCCATCGGAGGCAGGATTCCTATAAATGTTAGTGGTGGAATTCTTTCCAGGGGTGAACCTGTTGGGGCATCTTCTCTTGGACAAATTGCTGAGGTTACTTGGCAGTTAAGAGGAGAAGCGGGTGCTAATCAAGTAGAAGGAGCGAAGGTTGCATTATGTCATAGTGAAGGGGCAGGAGGGAACTCCTGTGTCACCATCTTAAAAAGATAGGGGGAAAAGTAAAAATGATTGATTCTAAAACAGCATCTAAAAATAGTCGAGCGGGAGGAAGAATAAGTAAGAGCTATCTGAGTGAAAATCATGAAATATTCAGACGTGCTTTAAAGAAGTTTTTAGAAAAAGAAGCAGTACCATACTTTGAACAGTGGGAGAAAGAAAAAAAGGTCTCGCTTTCCTTCTGGAAAAAGATGGGGGAACAAGGTTTTCTTTGTCCATGGGCGGATGAAAAGTATGGCGGGGCTAATGCAGACTTTGGATATTCGGTAATTATCAATGAAGAGTTGGAAAGAGTCGGTGGCGGGTTAGTGGGAATCAATAATCATAATGACATTGTAGTCCCGTATATAAATACATTTGGAACTGAAGAACAAAAGCAACGTTGGATTCCTAGATGTATTACAGGCGATATCATTACTGGAATTGCAATGACTGAACCAGGCGGAGGTTCTGATGTTGCAAGTTTAAAGACTACAGCGGTTAGAGAAGGTGATTACTATATTTTAAATGGTGAAAAAACGTTTATTACAAGTGGCATTGTAGGAAATTTATTTGTGGTTGCCTGTAAAACGGATCATATGGCTACACCTGCACATAAAGGAGTAAGTCTTATTGTAGTGGAGAGCAATACGCCTGGCTTTTCTAAAGGACGCCAGTTAGAAAAGGTTGGCCAACACTCTTCGGATACATCTGAACTCATCTTTGATGACGCTCGTGTACCAGCTGAAAATCTATTAGGAGAAGAAGGTAAAGGATTTTATTACTTAATGGAAAAACTTCAACAAGAGCGGTTATTAGTTGCTGTTGGGAGCGTGGCTACAGCAGAAAAAATGCTTGAAGTCACGATTGATTATGTTAAACAGAGGGAGGCTTTTGGAAAAGCAATTAGTAAACTGCAAAATACACAGTTTAAAATAGCCGAAATGGCAACCGAGATTGTTATTGCAAGAACCTTTGTAGATGATTTAATCGTTAATCATATGGAGAAAAAAGACGTTATTACCCAAGTTTCAATGGCAAAGTGGTGGATTACGGAGATGACAAAAAGAGTTGCTACTACTTGTATGCAATTACATGGTGGTTATGGATTTATGGAAGAATATGAAATTGCTAGACGTTTTAGAGATGTTCAAGCAACTACCATTTATGCCGGTACAAATGAAATTATGAAAACCATCATTGCAAAGCGAATGGGACTCTAAGGGCTAACATCACTGAAAACGACCAAAGTTATATTAGTATAAAAAATTCAGATGAGCGTTATTTGTTGTTGATTTCATTGACGGTTGCTTGACCAATAAGCGACCGTCAGGGTCCTTTTCTATCACACTACAAAATTCTTTAACTTCTAAATATATATCCCTATCATGATTAAAAAAAATTTCCGGGAAGGGAGCTCTACAATGGAAAATGAAGCGGTCATAATGCAAGTAAATAATGGGATAGCCACAATCACTCTGAATGAACCTAATTCTCTCAATGCCCTTTCAGGTGCAATCATTGAGAAGTTGAACCATTTCTTCAATTCTATAAAAAATGATTCTTCTATTCGTGCTGTTATTCTAACAGGAAATGGGAGGTCCTTTTGTGCTGGTGGCGATATAAAGGGGTTTTCAAAAGTGACTTCTGCAGCCAGCGGGAGAAAATATATGCAAAAGCATAGTTACTTTCTAAAGGAATTGGTTAATATGGAAAAACCCGTGATAGCGGCGGTTAATGGTTTTGCTATCGGAGCGGGATTCAGCATTGCAATCGCATGTGATATTGTGATTGCCTCCTCTAAGGCCAAATTTGGATTGAGTTTTAATAAAGTTGGCCTAGTTCCTGATCTAGGGGCACTCTATCATTTACCAAGAATCGTTGGGATGGCAAGAGCAAAGGAGCTTGCGTTCTCAGATAGAATTCTTTCCGCAAGCGAAGCGAAAGATTATGGCATATGCCTAGAAGTTGTTGAGGAAGATCATCTATTAAATTTTTGCACCGAATTAGCGGATTCATTTGTCGCTAATCCACCAATTGCCATTGGGCTAACCAAAACAATGTTAAATCACAGTATGGAATCTTCATTGGAGGATATTCTCAAAGAAGAAGCAATGGTCCAAGGGATTGTATTTAATACACAGGATCATCAAGAAGGGGTTCGTGCTTTCATTGACAAAACAAAACCTAATTTTACCGGTTCTTACCAATAAGGTGTATATAAGATGTAAAATTTTTTCCTTTGTTACTTAGATTACTGATCTAGCCTCGTTGTTTGTAAAGGAGGGGAATTCACTTCTAGTTAATAATAATAAAGGATGTGAATCAGTGAGAAGATTTAACTTAGAGAATAAAGTGGCAATAGTTACTGGAGGAAACCGCGGATTAGGAAAAGCGATTTCGTTAGCGCTAGCGGAAGCTGGTGCAGATATTGTGATCGTCGGCCGGAATGAAGAAAAAAATAAAGAA
This sequence comes from Peribacillus sp. NPDC046944, assembly GCF_050272735.1. Taxonomy (NCBI): domain Bacteria; kingdom Bacillati; phylum Bacillota; class Bacilli; order Caryophanales; family Bacillaceae; genus Peribacillus; species Peribacillus sp. NPDC046944. The sequence continues at coordinate 287,260 of NZ_JBNNML010000005.1, read as the reverse complement.
GTAGTTGCCGAAGTGAAAGAGTATGGAAGAGAGGTAATCAGTATTCCGACGGACCTTCGGGATATCTCAGCAACCAAAGAAATGATGGGAACAGTAGTTAGACACTTCGGAAAAATCGATATTTTAGTTAATAATGCAGGAATCTCGCATACACAGTTGGCCTTCGATATCTCCGAGAGTGATTGGGATAAGGTAATGGACTTAAATGTAAAATCACTGTTTTTCTGTTGCCAATCTGCGGGGAAGGTAATGAAAGAGCAAGGATATGGAAAAATTATCAACCTTGCCTCTGTAGCAGGTGCTGTCGGTGATTATGGGATAGCTCCTTATACGGCAAGTAAAGCTGCAGTAATTAATTTAACAAGGTCGTTGGCGCTTGAATGGGTAAGACATGGCATCCAAGTGAATGCGATTGGACCTGCCTACATTGAAACAGAGTTGAATAGACAAGAGTTAAGCAATCCAAAAATCCGAGCAAAATTGATTGGGAAGACTCCGATGAATCGATTAGGAGAACCAGAAGAAATAACCGGTGCTGTCATTTTGTTAGCTTCGGAGGCTAGCAGTTTTATCACAGGGCAAACGATTTATATAGATGGTGGATGGTTAGCTCAATAAGTATTCTCTTTGGGGAAGGCAATGTTTCCTTATCATGATATGAAATAAATGAAGAAAAAAACAAAAGGAGGGATAATCTTGTTTGACTTTACCCCAAATGGAGCGCAAAAAGCAATGGTAGATAAAGCGACCAAAATTATGCACAATTATGTTTTTCCAAATGAAAAATATATGGTCCCGCATCGTGGATTACCTCAGGAAATTTTAAAGCCATTACAACAAATTGTGAAGGAAAATGGTTTGTGGGCTGGACATCTACCAAAAGATGTAGGTGGAATGGGAATGGGTTTTGTCTCATTAGGATTGTTGTCAGAAGTGATTGGTCAAAGTCCTATCGGCCCATATGTTTTTGGTTCAATGGCTCCTGACGCTGGTAACGGCGAGATTTTAGTTCATGCAGCGACTGAGGAACAAAAACAAAAATATTTAAAGCCACTGGCAGATTATGAAGTTCGTTCCTGTTTTGCTATGACGGAGCCGGAAGTATCAGGTTCTGACCCAAGAACACTCCAAGGAACAGCAATAAAAGATGGAAACGAGTGGATCATCAATGCCCATAAGTGGTTTACCACTGGTGCAGAGGGAGCTGCTTTTGCCATTGTGATGGTCGTAACAGACCCGGAAGCCGAGCCTCATCATCGCACGAGCTTGTTCCTTGTAGATACTGGGACACCAGGCTTTGAGATTGTGCGTGAAGTTCCTGTCATGGGAGATCATTATATAGGAGGACATTGTGAAGTTCAGTTTCATAATTGCCGAATTTCAGAGAATAATTTGCTGGGGAAACGAGGAGATGGATTCAAACTAGCTCAGCTTCGATTAGGTCCTGGGAGGATTACCCACTGCATGCGCTGGCTAGGTGTAGCACGACGGTCCTTGAATGAAATGATAGCCTATTCTTTAACGAAAAAAGATGGGGCTCAAACACTGGCAGATTCGCAAATTATTCAAAACGATCTTGCAGATTCAGAAGCAGAAATTCAGGCTTCCAGATTACTAACACTACAAGCTGCCTGGAAAATGGACCAAGGGGACCAAGCAAGGAAAGAAGTTTCACTTGCTAAGTTATATGGCGCTCAAGTCTTAAATAATGTCATCGACCGAGCTATTCAAAATCTAGGAATGTTGGGATTGACGCCAAATACACCACTAGAAGGGTTATATAGAGAAGCAAGAGCCGCTCGAATTTATGATGGAGCGGATGAGGTACACCGAATGGTGGTTGCTCGACAGGTATTAAAGAATTACCAATCAAAGGAGAAACTATATGAGCAAACTACAAGTCAATGAGATTAATTGGTCCATTGTCGAGGAGTATCTCCGTCAAGAAATACAAGGGCTAAGTTCTTCCCCCCTTGAGGTAAACCAATTCTCAGCAGGATATTCGAACTTAACTTACCTTATTTCTATTGGGGACTGGCAAGGAGTTTTGAGAAGGCCACCATTTGGTCCCATTCCTCCCAAGGCCCATGATATGAAAAGAGAGTTCGAAATACTTGAAAAATTGAATCGTGCTTTCCCGCTTGCACCAAAGCCATATTTATACTGTGCGGACCCAAATATTATGGAACGCCACTTTTATGTGATGGAGAAAAAAGAGGGGTGTGTGTTTGATGAAACTATCCCAAATGAATATGAAAATAAGGAAAACGTAGGACAACATGCATCAAAAGCTTTAGTTGATACACTAGTCAAATTGCATGCTGTTAATTATAAAACTGCTGGGTTAGATACCATCGGTTATCCAGATGGCTATTTAGGTCGACAGGTGAATGGGTGGATCAAGCGGTTCCACCAAGCGAAAACAAATGATATTCCTGCTGTCAGCTCTTTGGAAAATTGGCTTCTTGATAATATACCACCTTCTCTTTCGCCAACCATTGTTCATAACGATTTTAAATTGAATAATATGATGTTTGCAGCTTATGACCCGGGAGAGGTAATTGGTGTTTTTGATTGGGAGTTAAGTACGATTGGTGATCCACTAACCGACTTAGGTACGACACTTGCCTATTGGACCGAACCCGATGATAAAGTGACAGGGTTATCATCCGTTACAATGAATCCTGGATTTTTTACCAGAAGAGAAATATTAGAACTTTATAGTGAAAAAAGCGGTCGTGATATCACACATATTGACTATTATTTGACTTTCGCCTTTTACAAAATTGCCGTGATTCTTCAGCAAATCTATTATCGTTGGAAAATCGGGGAGGCAAAAGATAAGCGGTTTGGAAAATTGGATATAGGCATCAAGAATTTATTAGAACAAGCCTCTAAGGCGCAGAGAAAAGAAATGCTTCGCTGAGACTCTTCTGTATCCATTAGTTAAGAAAATCATCCAAATTATGATGGGGGTGGAATGACCTTGGCTAACGAGTTATTGAAACCGGAGTTAGAAAATGTAAAAGAAATTTTATCATCCATTTTATGCGATTATGCAGAAGATGCTGAGAAGTCATTCAAAAGAGATAGAAAAGAGTTGTCGAATGAAATCGTTAAACGTTTAAAACAAGTAGTTGATGATTATGGTTTAGATGGAATCGGTACAAATGAGGAATGGGGCGGCGCGGAGATATCCTTACTTGATAGAACGAAATTAGTAGAGGAAGCTTCCAAGCACCCATTTGGTCTTTACCATCCAGCTGCAGATGTGTTCGGAGGGGCATTTCCAAGTTTTTTAGCTGAGTGTACGAACAAACAGCGGGACTATTTTCTAAAGCCTGCCATGAAAACTGAAAAAGGCTGTTTTATCGCCGTTTGGGAGGAAGCTGAAGATAATGATTTAACCAAATTAACCACTTCAGCTATTCGAGATCAAGACAGTTGGATCATCACTGGTGAAAAGTCCTATATACAAAACCTAGATACATCGGGTTTTGGTGTTATCCTTGTAAATTGTCAACTTGAAAGTGGAGAGCTTAAACCAACTCTTTTTCTATTAGATTCTGTTGACCAATTGGAAAGGAAAGAAATGACTTTAATTGATGTACATTCTGCACACTCTATTATTTTTAATCAAACACGAATTTGTGACAATCAACGTATTGGTGCGATAGGTGATGGAACGAGATTTATAAAACAGTGGTTAGCCGAATCACAAGTTTTACTTGCCGCAAAATGCTTAGGTGTTTCCGTTCAAGCTATTGAATATGGGAAAGAATTCGCGAAAAAGAGGATTACGAGAGGAAAACCGCTTGCTGAATTTCCAACAATTCGAAATATGCTCGGGAAAGCGTATATCTCGTTGCAATCGGCTAGATTAATAGTGCAAGATGCTGCAAAAAGGATCGATAAGAATGAAGAGGATTGGGAGCTAATTGCTCAAACTGCGAAACTTCAGGCTACAGAAACTGCTTCAAAAATTGTGGATGATGTCTTACAAATTCATGGAGGTGCTGGTTTTGCTGGTGACTTGCCAATAGAAAGGTGGTATAAGGAGATTCGAATAGCAAGAGTAAACCATCTTAAATCGGAAACAATTATTGAAAATGTCTCATCTAAAGTATTGGAGTAACAAAAAATAATAAAGTAATAGTTTCATATAAAAGTTATTAAGTATCCATACTAGGAGGAATGTATATGCGTGAAGTGGTCATTATAGAGGGAGTTCGGACTCCTGTTGGAAAACGAAAAGGGGTTCTCAGTTCTATTCGTCCGGACGAATTAGCTGCTCATGTTTTAAACGAAGTAGTAGTACGTGCGGGCATAAGCACTAGTCTCGTAGAAGATGTCATATTGGGTTGTGTAACCCAAATAGAAGAACAAACATATAACATTGCCCGAATATCTGCCTTAATGGCAGGCTTTCCAATTCAGGTACCAGGGACAACAATTGACCGCCAGTGTGGATCTGGTCAACAGGCGATACATTTTGCGGCGCAAGCAATTATGAGTGGGGATATGGATATTGTGATCGCTGGCGGTGTGGAAAGTATGACTCGTGTCCCAATGGGATCATCGCGGAAAAATACCGATTGGAGTGAGATGCTGACTTCTCGCTTCGACATGATCCACCAGGGGTTGTCTGCGGAAAAGATTGCAGACAAATGGGAATTTACCCGGAAACAGTTAGATGAGTTTTCTCTAGAAAGTCATAATCGTGCATTGAATGCCCAAAGAGAAGGAAAGTTTGAAAGGGAGATTATGCCTCTAAAGGTCACACTTGAAGACGGAACAGTTATCAAGGTTAAACAAGATGAGGGTCCACGGGAAGGATCAACAATTGAAAAACTAGGAACCCTTAAACCAGCATTTGCGGAGGATGGAAAAATTCATGCAGGCAACTCAAGTCAAATGAGTGACGGCGCCGCAGCATTACTACTTATGTCCAAGGAGAAGGCGGAGGAATTAGGGCTTAAACCTAGGTTCCGAATCGCTGCCCGTGCAGTGATTGGTTCTGATCCTATCTTAATGTTGACGGGACCTATTGAAGCCTCTAAACAAGTATTAAATAAAGCAGGACTAACGATTGAAGACATGGATGTATATGAAGTGAATGAAGCATTTGCGTCAGTTCCAATGTGTTGGTTAGAAGAAATGGAAGCAGACCCTAGAAAATTGAATCCAAATGGTGGCGCAATTGCTTTAGGTCATCCTCTTGGTGCTACAGGTGCTCGTCTTATGGTTTCGATGATGCATGAACTCGAAAGAACTGGTGGTAGATTTGGACTTCAAGCTATCTGTGAAGGTGGTGGGATGGCTAATGGAACTATTATAGAAAGAATCTACTAATAATTAACTCATGCAGGTAATCTATTGGTTTCAATGAGGCTCAAAAATTCTCTAAACAAAAAGCATAGAAATTGTGTCAAAGGTTTTTTTAAACATGGTACAACTTTTCACGCATTGTTAATCATAAAAATTTAAGAACAAAAGGAGTGAGTTTTTGAAAAAAAATATCAATCGCCTAACTGTTATTGGATCAGGTGCTATGGGATCACAAATTGCGATGGTTTCAGCACTTGCTGGTATAGATGTTTATTTAAGAGATATAAGTGAAGAAAGCCTAAGAAAAGCAGAGGAATCATTGAATGGTCATATGAAAAAAAGAATACTCAAAGGCAAGCTATCTTCTCAAGAAGTGAAAGAAGCCTTTTCAAGACTGCATTTTGTAACGTCTTTAGAAGAAGCGCTAAAAGATACAGAATTTGTGATTGAAGCAATTGTTGAAGATCTCGAAGTAAAACGGCAATTATTTTCAGAAGTAGACGAATTGGTTTCAGAAGATGTGATTATTGCCACGAATAGCTCCACGATTGTAAGTTCGAAATTAGCGGATGCGACAAAACGTCCACACAAGGTATGTAATCTTCATTTCTTTAATCCTGTGCTAGTAATGGAATTAGTAGAGGTTGTAAAAGGGCTGCATACTTCAAACGAAACAGCGGACACTGCGGTTGAGTTTGTAAAACAAATCAACAAGACCCCAATTTTATTAAAAAAGGAAATTTCGGGATTTGTTGCTAATAGAATTTTGGGTGCACTAATAGACGAAGCAATTTATTTATTAGAAAATGATGTAGCGACTGTAGAGGAAATTGATCTTGCTTGTAAGAAAGCGCTTAATCATCCGATAGGTCCGTTTGCTCTCCTTGATTTAACCGGAATTGATGTGAATTATTATATCAGGAAAATCCTATATGAAGAAACTGGCGACGAATCAAAAAAGCCGCAAAGGGTCATCACAGAAAAATACTTCAAAGGAGAATATGGAAGGAAAACAGGAAAAGGCTTTTATACCTATAGTTAACGGCAATCTAATCCATTAACAACCCATGACATCAGCAGTCGCTTAAACCAAAGGAAATGCATCACCCCAAGAAAGCAATGATCCTTGGCGAGTCATTGTAACGTTTATAAAGAGGGCGAATGGATATACCTCTAAAGTTCAATAAGTTCTATAGGGAATACAATTATTTTCACTTGAAAATTCGATACCAAAATAGGCCAAGCACTTTCCCAAAGATGCCTTGGCTTATTTCACTTTTTGAATAATTATTTTGATCACTGAATAGAGAATGAAGAACTTAATGAATATCTCTGTGATTATTTCAGGAAAAAGGCTGGATCTAAAAAAGGTTAGCTAGCATGGGTTTGGTCCAATACCGTATTCACACTAGATAATTAATGGTCGAATACATAACTCGTCAGTACATCTTTGGTACTTTTTTCATTAAAGTAGGACTGTTAATCCCATTCAGGTTGTAGAATAGAACAATACTCAGCCTTTTGAAGGGAGTAATGAAAACTTCTAAAGAAATAAGAGAAATCATCAAAAAGGAGTGTATGATTTTCATTGAAATCATACGAATCCAGAAATTTTTCAATAATGGATTGTTGATCTACTAGGTCGAATAATCCTGTTACATAAAGTTGATAGCTGAATTTATCATATAATGAATGAAAGCCTGTATCTTCAAAAATTTGCTTTACTAAATTTAATTCCACCTGTATTCACTCCTTTAAAACAATATACCTTTATATCCTTTTAGCTATTCAAAGATAATGGAATAAATGATTAAATGACATGATATATACTGGAATAATAAACAGAAATGGTATTTACTTTATCACTATCATATTTATATGGTAAGATTGAAAAGATTTAAAAAATAAAAAGTTAGAGTAAAGGAAGATACCGTTGAAAAAACCAGTAAAACTCATAATTGCACTTTCACTCATTATTATTGTTATATTGATGTTTTTTGTGTCTAAGGTAGTTTTTAACTCGGATAATAATTCTGAAGAAGCTGCTGATACGACTGTAATTTCTAAAGATTCAAGTTATCTGAAAGATACGGAAAAAGTATATATAGTCCAGGAATACAATGCAAAGAAAAAGAAAGATATTAAATTTGAACTAAGCTTTATTGGAACATCTAAAGGGTATGATACATGGTATGGAGCGGATACTTATTTAGAGAAGGAAAACAAGTATGGCTTATTTTACGGTGACGATAAACTACTGGCTTACCCGGTAGAGGTGGGCAAAAAGTGGGATGTCAAGCCTTTTACTTTCAACATTGAATCTGTTGATGAAACGGTTACAACTCCAGCAGGAACCTTTAATAACGTCGTAAAGGTTAGAACGACTGAAAATGGTTCAGATGAATACAATCTTACCTATTATGCAAAGGGTGTAGGTCAGATTTTAAAGGAATCTGTTGATTCTTCTAATAAAAAGACCATAAGGTTTGAACTCCAGGAAATAAAAGAAAAGTAATTGAGAAGTCTGCCTGTTTTTAAGAGAACCCACAGAGAGTTTCATTCTCTCTGTGGGTTTTTTTGAAGTGGGGCAAACGAAAAGGTAACTTAAGTGGTAGTCCTCTAGATTATGACAGATCTTATATCGTCCAAGTCTTTTTACGTTTAGAGGGTTGTCAGATGGGGATAATGTTCATACAGAAGAGATGCAAAAAAAGTAAAGAACGGAATGAACTAGCCCTAAGCTAATCCATTCCGTTCTTTACTTATATTGATACCTATATTTATTAACGATTTAAATTACTCTTATAAGAGGACCATTCCTACCAATCCACTTATTATTCCAAGAATCACTACAGAGGACACGACAAACAATAGGACTCTTTTAGGGAATGACTTAGCGACAAGTATTAAAGATGGCAGACTGATTGCTGGTAGTGTTAGAAGCAAGGCTGCAGCAGGTCCTCCACCAAGTCCTAAAGACATAAACGTTTGTATAATTGGAATTTCAGCAGCAGTAGGTATAACGAAAAGCATACCGGCTATTGCAAAGATGACAATCGCGATTATACCGTTTGTAGATGAGTCTACTTGAGGGAATAGCCAAACACGCGCAGCCCCAATAAGCAATACAGATAAAACATATGCAGGAACAATGTAAAGAACCATACTTCCTAAGCTTTTTAACCATCTAGAAAGGAAGTTTCCAGTAGTTTCAGTGTCCGTTATTATCTGGTCTATATCAACCGGTTTTTTGTCTTTAACAAAGCGATTAGCTAAATAGCTGATTCCGAAAGTTAAAATCAGTCCGAAAAATAGACGAATTAACGTGAATTTCCATGATAAAACAAATGTCATAAAGACAAGCGTCGCAGGATTGATGGTTGGATTGCCAATCCAAAATGCTAAAGCTGCACCAACTGAGACATTTTTTTTACGTAGTCCAACCGCCACTGGGGCTGAACAACAAGTACACATCATACCAGGGACCGAAGCTAACCCCCCGATGAATGTGCTGCCGAACGATGTTTTCCCAAGCCATTTAAGAAGCAATTGTGTTGGTAATAAGACTTGTACCAAAGAGCCGAGCAGGATTCCTAGTATGGCCGCTTTCCATACGGACGAGAAATAAACCTGTGCATAATCCCAGGCAGATTTCCATGATAGGGTGGCGCTGGACTGGTCTCCCAAAATAGATGTTCCAATGGAATGAGTATCGGCTGCTAGCATCCCTTTTTGATAATAGGGCCACCATTTTATATAAAGTAATCCTACAATAGCGATTACTAAAAATGAAACGATAAACCACAAAGCTTTAGTATTTGACGTGCGTTGTTCAAGTAGTGTAGGTCTTAGCTGTGACATGGTTACCTCCCAATAAAATAAAAAAATTTCAAAAGACAATATATTATACCACTAATCTTTAATTTATTTTGGTGAAATAGTAAATTTCACAAATTTAAGCCTGAATTATGCTTTTATTGACTATGTGTTTTATAATAATTAAGACGAAAAGAAAGGTTGATTTAATTATGACAAATTCAAATAGTGTTAAGCTTACTTCATTATCCTCAAAAGGAGGTTGTGGCTGTAAAATCGGTCCAGCAGACTTGGCTCAGGTTTTACGTGGTTTACCACCTACTCTTCCTAACCCGAATTTATTAGTTGGTTTAGATACAAGTGACGATGCTGGTGTTTATCGTTTAAATGATGAATTGGCGATTGTACAAACCGTTGATTTCTTCACTCCCATCGTTGATGATCCATATTCATTCGGACAAGTTGCGGCAGCCAATGCCATCAGTGATATTTACGCAATGGGGGGAAAACCGCTAACTGCGCTAAATATTGTTGCCTTCCCAATTTCCAAATTGGACAAACAAGTCTTAACTGATATCTTACGAGGTGCAGGAGATAAGTTAAAAGAAGCAGGTGCCACTCTTGTCGGGGGACATTCAATCGATGATAATGAACCAAAATTCGGTCTTGCCGTGACGGGACTTGTTCATCCTGACAAGGTCCGTACAAATGCAGGGGCAAAACCAGGGGATAAACTTATTTTGACTAAACCTATTGGTGTGGGCATTTTAACGACATCGATTAAAAGGGACCTTCTAACAGAGGAAGAAATCGCCCACGTTACAAAAGTAATGTCCACGTTAAATAAAATAGCTTCAGAAACGATGGAATCCTATGATGTCCATGCGTGTACGGACGTTACTGGTTTTGGTCTATTAGGGCATGCTTCAGAAATGTCAAAAGGAAGTAATACCGGTCTTCGTATCCATCATGCCCAAGTGCCAATATTGCCGAGGGTTAAAGAGCTAGCTGAAACTGGTGCCGTGCCGGGGGGAACAAAAAATAACTTTGCCCATCTTCAAGGTGATGTCACTTTCCCAGAAACAATGGATCAGATAGATCAATGGATATTATGTGATGCCGTAACATCTGGAGGACTTTTGATTTCCGTAGCAGGTGTAGAAGCAGATGCATTATTATCCGATTTACAAGATGCGGGAGTGGAAGCCGCAATAATTGGTGAAGTAACCGAAGAGAATCCAGGGCACATTGTTGTCATATAATGAACGAAAAATTTGCTTGGAAGAAATCGACGAAAGCTGATTTCTTCCATTCTCATTTCTCAACGTTTGAAGATATTCAAGTTTTTCTTTCAGATCCAGAAAGGTGGAAACATTGTGTTCCAAGATATTTCAGTTGATGAATTGCTCGATTTAAAGGATAAGAAAGAACTCACGGTAATTGATGTACGTTCCCCATCTGAATATAAAGACGCCACCATTCCTGGCAGTTTAAATATACCGTTTTTTGATGATGCAGAAAGAGCCGAGGTTGGAACGCTGTATAAACAAGTGAGTGCCCAGGCTGCTAAAGAACGAGGTTTAGAAATTATTTCAGTAAAATTACCACAGTTTATAAAGGATTTTGCTAAGATAGAAGGCAAAAAAGCCGTTTTTTGTTGGCGTGGGGGTATGCGAAGCAGGACCACTGCCACTGTCCTATCCTTAATGGGAATTAAAGCCCTTCGATTGGATGGAGGGTATCGTAACTATCGTAACTGGGTGGTAGATCACTTAGAAACGCTGGACATGAAACCCGAAGCCTATGTATTGAACGGATTTACCGGAACAGGAAAAACGACAATTCTGCATCGACTTAGGGAAGATGGATACCCTATTTTAGATTTTGAAGGTATGGCAAATCATAGAGGGTCTGTTTTTGGCCAGATTGGTCTGGAACCGAATAATCAAAAAAAATTCGATTCATTACTTTTCGAGAGTGTCCAAAAAGTTCAGCAATCACCGTTTGTTCTTATTGAAGGAGAAAGTAAAAGGATTGGTAAAGTCATAATTCCAGATTCCGTTTTAGCAAAAAAGGAACAAGGAATACAGGTATTCATCGATTTACCCATAGAAGAAAGAGTTCTTCATATTTTAGAGGACTATCAACCTTGGGAACATGAACAGGAGTGTCTAGAAGCCTTTTTAAGGATTAAAAGACGGATTCATACACCCATTGCTACTCAAATAGAAAATGATTTGAGATCCGGTAACTATTCGTCGGCAGTCGCACTATTACTTGAATACTACTATGACCCTATGTATCAACATACCGCTGACCATTTTCCCGATGATCGAAAAATCACAATCCAGGCTAAAAATGTGGATGAAGCAATTGAAATCATTCGTGAACGGTTACGTGTAAAGCATGGATAAGCAGTAGTGCTGTTTGGGTTTTCCTTTTCCAATCAATAATTAATCGGTTACCTGAATCCTAATTCGTTTTATAATGCAAAAAAGCACACCCTAAAAAAGGTGTGCTTTTTTTGATATTCTATTATTTATACATGTCAGCGATTTGCTTTTGTAATTTGCTATCTTCAAGGTACTCATCATAGCTAATTTGTTTATCAATAGTTCCTTTAGGTGTAAGTTCGATTATACGGTTTGCAACTGTTTCAATGAACTGGTGATCATGAGAAGAGAAAATCATAGCTCCTTTGAAATTGATCAATCCGTTATTCAAGGCTGTGATAGATTCTAAATCAAGATGGTTGGTCGGTTCATCAAGCATTAATACATTTGAACCACTTAGCATCATTTTAGAAAGCATGCAGCGGACTTTTTCTCCACCTGATAGTACGCTGGCTTTTTTCGTCACTTCATCACCGGAGAATAGCATTCTGCCTAGGAAACCGCGCAGGAAGCTTTCACTTTGATCATTAGGAGAGTACTGACGCAACCAATCAACAAGTGTCAAATCGACACCTTCGAAGAATTCAGAGTTGTCTTTCGGGAAATACGCTTGTGAAGTGGTAACACCCCATTTGTAAGTACCGCTATCTGGTTCCATTTCTCCAGCAAGGATTTTGAACATGGTCGTTTTAGCAATTTCATCTCTACCGACAAATGCAATTTTATCTTCTTTGTTCATGATGAAGCTTACGTTATTCAACACGGTCACACCATCAATGGTCTTTGTGATTCCATCTACACGTAGGAGGTCGTTCCCAATTTCACGCTCTGGTGAAAAACCTACATAAGGATAACGGCGGGATGATGGTTGAATATCATCTAGACTTATTTTATCCAATAATTTTTTACGTGAAGTGGCTTGACTTGATTTAGAAGCATTGGCACTGAATCGCGCAATGAAATTTTGAAGTTCTTTAATTTTTTCTTCTTTTTTCTTATTGGCATCTTGTGTCAATTTAAGAGCTAGTTGGCTTGATTCATACCAGAAGTCATAGTTACCGATGTAAATTTTGATCTTACCGAAATCCAAATCCGCAATATGTGTACATACCTTATTAAGGAAGTAACGGTCATGGGAAACGACGATAACGGTATTTTCGAAACCAATCAAGAATTCTTCCAGCCATCTAATTGCTTTTATGTCCAAGTGGTTGGTAGGCTCATCAAGTAAAAGGACGTCAGGCTTGCCAAACAGGGCTTGTGCAAGCAATACTTTCACTTTGTCGCCACCAGTTAATTCAGCCATTTTCTTTGTATGAAGGTCTTCAGAGATGCCAAGACCTTTTAAAAGGATGGATGCTTCAGGTTCAGCTTCCCATCCGTTAAGTTCTGCGAATTCACCTTCAAGTTCGGCGGCTTTCATACCGTCTTCATCAGTGAAGTTTTCTTTCATATAGATTGCATCTTTTTCTTGCATGACTTCGTATAGTCTTTCATGGCCCATGATGACAACTTTAAGGACCTCTTCTTCTTCAAAAGCAAAATGATCTTGTTTCAAAACGGCCAGGCGTTCGCCAGGTCCCATATGCACATCACCGGATTGTGCTTCAATTTCTCCGGAAAGAATTTTTAAGAATGTGGATTTACCGGCACCATTTGCCCCAATCAATCCATAACAGTTACCAGGCGTGAATTTTATATTAACATCTTCAAACAGTTTACGATCGCCGTAGCGCAAACCAACGTTATTTACTGTAATCATTTATTTACATTCCTCCAATGACAATATCTTTAAAATTATAACATGAAAGAGGGGTCAATAAAAATATTTTAGGTTAACATAAGGGAAAAGTGATATATGCGTGATAATTTGGCAATTTGCTCTATACACCGTTCTTATAAGAAAACTACTCTAATCCTTTATGTGAGTGATGTGGATGACTTGGTACTAGTTCTTTTATTTTGGCTTAATAAAGAAATATTTGCTCCCGTCAGCCCATCTAGATAGCCGTAACTATCATATCTCCGATATAAATATAACAATGATATTTCCAAATATTTAATTCTAATAGATTCTTTTCTGGAATATATAGTTTTTCATTCGAAATATAACGTAAACTGGACTTACTGCTTTAAAAAAGATTCTTAAAAAAACCGTTTGAGATAAATAAAAAGGTTGAATGTAATTGTCAATTCTTTTTTTCTTTGATAATATGTATGTCCATTTCCGAGGGCATGGTTTAATTTCACATGTTCTCACATGTAGAGGGGAAGGATCAGAATGATACGACATCCCGATTTTGAAAAAGAACGCGAGCGGTTGGATTTTACAAAAAGGTACATTGATGTAGTCATCAAAACTTCAGAGAGCAATAAGGATCAATTCCAGAAGAATATGCAAGAGGCTTTTGGTGATGCGGATTGGTCGGAGTCAGGTTTATACTCCCAGTTACTGACTACCGCCAATTTCTTTGAAATGTCTCAGTCTGAATTGGATAGTCTGAAAATAGCAAGGAACAAACCATACTTTGCAAGAGTAGACTTTGTCCGGCATGACAATACTCAGGGAGAAATTCTTTATTTTGGTAAAACATCCTTGTATCAACGTGAAAGCCAAGAACAGATTATCGTCGATTGGCGTTCGCCCATTGCCAATCTATATTATGAGGGCCGAATTGGAGAAGTGAAATATCAAGCGGAAGGAGAAACATTCAGCGGGGATATCACGTTAAAGCGGCAACTGATGATTGAGGATGGCGAGTTGGAAGAGGTCAGGGACATTGACTTGACTACAACGGATGAATTGTTGCAGGAATCCCTTTCTAAAAGCTCAAGCAATCGCTTGACAGACATTATCACGACGATTCAGGAAGAACAAAATAAAATCATTCGTGCCGATTTAAATAAACCCATTATCGTACAAGGGGCGGCTGGTAGTGGTAAAACGACGATTGCCTTACACCGGATTTCTTATTTCATTTACCATTACAAAGATTTATTTGATCCACGTCAGTTAATGATCCTTGCCCCAAGCCGAGTATTCATCGACTACATATCCGAAGCTTTGCCGGAACTGGGAGTCGATAAAGTCAAACAGTTCACATTTGCTGAATACGTCCAGGTGGCAATTGGGCGGCCTTTAAATCTAATACATGATGATAAGTTGATGCGTATATTGGAGGAAAATAATGACGAAACGAAAGTGGTAATCTGGATATCGGGTTTAAAAGGATCTCCTTTATTTAAATTGATTTTGGACGGATATATAAAAGATATCTTCCGGAGCTTTCACCCAGTGGAAGATTTTTATTGTGATAATTACCGGTTATATTCTGCCAAGAAGTTTATTAGATTATTAGAAGAAGATTATTGGTACCTGCCACTTTATGGACGCCTTGATAAGTTAAAGGACATCTTACAAAATGAAGTGAAATTGAAAAAGAAAAAAATGTTGGATCGAGTTGCTGATTTTTATCAAACGAAAATTGATAAAGCCTTCGCCAGGAACATTGATCCTGTAAAGCGGAAGGAATTTGTCACAAAGTGCCATGACAAAATGATAGAACGGACCGAACGGATGAAAAAGGCGATTCGTACGTCAGTTAAAGCTTATTTTAAGCCATTCACAAACAAAGGCTTGCTACAGTATTATCAGGAGTTATATCAGGATCCTGAACGTCTTGCCTTCTACAGCAACGGTAAACTAAGCTTCGAGGATGCACGTACGTTATGTGAATATAACCAAAGATTGTTTCATGAAAAAAGCTACGAAATCGAGGATTTAGGTGCCTTGTTATATTTACAGGAATTAATTTTTGGTGTTAATAAAGACCATAAAGCCAAAAACGTTGTCATAGATGAAGCCCAGGATTATAGTTTTATGCAATTGCAAGCATTGAAGACAGCCTTTGACACGGATATGTTCACACTTGTTGGAGACCTTGCCCAGGGCATTCATTCGTATAGGGGACTTCAAACATGGGAAGATGTTCATCGTTCCATTTTTCCTAGAGCGACTTATACAGAACTGCAAAAAAGCTACCGGACGACCATTGAAATCATGGGGCAGGCCAATCGGATTCTAAAAATGTTACCTTATGATTTTCCTGAGGTCGAGCCTGTGGTCCGTCATGGAAACGAACCTGAATTCATATCCATCAAAAGCAATTGGGAGGGGCAATTGATTGATCTTATCGAAAAGTTAAAGGAGGAAGGGTATCATACATTTGCCATCATCGCCAAAACGATGAAAGATTGCGTGCTCGCGAATGAAAAATTGAGTAAGCTGTCCAATGATTTTCATTTAATTAATGAAGAGGGTATGATTCCGAAGCATAAAACGATGATAATCCCATCCTATCAATCCAAAGGTCTTGAATTCGATGTTGTCGTGGCCTTATCTCTGGAAGAGACATTTCTTCTGGAGAATGAACTTGATTTGAAATTGCTTTATGTCACCATGACAAGACCTTTACATCGCCTTTACTTTTTTGGAAGTGAAAAAGAAGATTTTCTTTTAGCTTGATGGATAAGATAGGAGGCCGATAGACGTCTGTGCCTCCTATTTTGTCCTGCCTATTATAATTTCACTAGGATATCTAGGATATTATCCCAGCCATAACCAACTTCGGCTAACTCGATTCCGGCCATTTTAACCGTTTTTTCGCTGATTATGCGGCCGCCGAGTGCTTCGTAAAAACCCCTTGATGGATTGTCCTTTAACGCCCATATAATTAAATTAGCATGTTGCTTTTGTACAAGTTCATCTACCACTGCTTTCATTAGTTTTCTTCCGATCTCTTGCCGTTGGTACTCTTTTAACAGATAAATGGCGTATACCTCACCTTGGATATGAAGATGATTCGTTTGTTCTGGACCACCTGCTGCAAAGCCGACGATCTTTCCATCACCATTTTCAGCTATATATGTTGCACTATGAAGCATCTTTAGATTTCTTGACCAATTTTTTTTCCTGGTTTCTAAATTTAAAGAGTTCAGATATGAGTCTGGGAGAATTCCTTTGTAAGTGGATTGCCAACTTTTTATATGAACGTGGGCTATCCCAGTTATATCGTTTTCTGTAGCCTTTCTGATTTGCATGTGAAATCACCTTCCATTTAGTAGTTTCCCATAGAATATCATGACAGATGAGATTAAACTTCAGATTTATGTTTAAAAGTTTCTTATAAAGGAAAAGAAATAAAAGAGTCATTCAACGAGATGAAGGGAAGGTTGAGAAAGATGAAATTGAAAGTTGGTTTTTATTTTCCAGGTGGTAAAGAGATTGAGCATGAGGTCGATGGGGATGACAGTACACAAATCATTTCAAATATTCAGAAGCACCGCTTTTATAATTTAGTTAAAGGCGATACACATTATGTGGTAGACACTGAAAAGGCTGCATACTTCTCGGTGACAGAAATAGCTGATTGATTTTTAACCGTATTGGACATTTGATCCGATACGGTTTATTCTTTTTTTGGAGATAGAAATACTTTAAAGGAGTCAGTGATGAAAATTAATTTTACGAACAACCAATATAATACATTAATTAAATTGGTGCAGTATGGATATTGGATAGCATCTGATATGGAAAAAAATGAAGAATTCAGTGAGCTAGAGCAGTATTTGAATTCCTATGCGAAGGATTTTGGCGTGAAAGGAATTGAATATATAGAAGAGTATGGGATTTACGATGTGAGTCGTGAGCTTGAAGAAAAAATCCAAGAAGTAATTAATGAGTATGAAGATGGCGTTTTCCTGGATAAGCTTGCCTATCACATGGCAAGAAACGAGTTTGTGAAGGAATCGAAGCTCAAAAATTTCAGCCAAGAGGAAGCGTTTTTACGAGTACTTGAACTTGAAGAGAAATACCATCTCTATATAGAAGAGAATGGTCTGGAACATTTGAAAATTGATAAATGAAGAAAACATGAAAGGGAGAGGAACCTCATTTATTCCTCTCCCTTTCATTAACTCAAATTCTCCATTTAAATAATTTGTTATCAGGTATTTCCATGAGTGTTACCTAGCTTATTAACGGCAAATGTATAAAATGCCATCATATCTTCCCGCGAAGAAAACCCCGCTTGAGCCGATTTTTCATTGCCCCCACCTTTACCATTGTGTGAAGAAAGCCATTCCCTAAAGAATTGTCCACAATGAATGGAGATGGTGCCATCGTGTGAAAGCAGAGCCTTTTGTTCCTGTAACGTTATAAATAGGACAAGTGAGCTTTCTTTCCGATGTATAGCTGAAGAGAGCAGTTGTAGATCCTTCAATGTATGGTCTTCAAAAACATGAGCGATCAACGCCCCATCTTCTATATTTGCCAACAACGATGAAGCGAGAAACTCCATGTTTTTCAGTTTGAGCTTTTCATAAGCCATTGATAGCTTGTCGTGCTCGTTTTCCAATCTTTCCACCCTATTAAGGATATCTATACGACCTATATTAAATTTGTATGATAACGTAGAAAGTAAGGTCAAGCTGTCGGTATAGTCGTTTAACGCCCTTAAGCCACATTTAAAATAGAGACGTGTACTTTCTTTCTGTTTTTCCGTTTTGAGGATTTTAATAATTCCTATTTCTCCGGTTTGTTCCACGTGCGTTCCACCACAAGGATTAAATTCAATCCCCTCGATTTCTACAATTCGAATGTTTTCTGTCACCGTAGGCATTTTGACTACGGGTATGGTCTTCAATTGATCTTCAGACACAAAGTATGTATGTAACTTACGATTCTCATAGATATACTGATTGGCGATCCGTTCCGTTTCAACTGTTTGGACATCAGTCCAGGAAGGTGTATCAATATCAATGGAGACAATGTCTTGGCCAAGATGGAAACTGACGGTATTCGCGTTGAAAAGGTCTCTACAGACGGCTGAAAGTAAATGCTGTCCGCTATGCTGCTGCATATGGTCGAAACGGCGTTCCCAATCAAGCTTGCAATGTACGAAAAGGGAAGCGGGGCTGTTTCCAACCTTATGAAGGATATCTTCATTTTCATTTTTTGAAATTTCAAGAACTGGTATACCATCTATGCTACCAATATCCCCAGGTTGACCTCCACCCTCAGGGTAAAAAGCTGTTGCATCGAGCAGTATATAATAAAAGCCTTCTTCTTCAAAAATGTCGAGGACCTTCGTGTCCCATTCAGATACCTTGGATGATTCATAATATAGTTTCTTTGTCATAATAACCCCTATCCCATCTTTATTCAGTAAATTATATCACCCCCAACCATATTAATGGAATAAGGAACCTTTATCGGATGTTACAGTAAAATATGTAGTCTTTATGACAAAGATTCAAAAAAATTCATGAGACCGTCATTATGCTATTTATAGAAAAAACCTTTTGATGTAAAATATTCCTGAAAGAATATACTTTAGACCTAATTAAAATAAAAATATGGAATTGGGGCTCGACTATTTACAGGCTTTGTGTGAAAGTCGACTATCTTTTTTTCTATGCAATATGTTTATTTACGTAGGTTAGAAAGGGTCAAGTGATTAGAATTGCACATAGTCAATATGGAAAAATACAAAAATACTCTCTATCGAAATATTAAAAAACAGCTTTCTGATTGGTTGGAATTAGATAAAACGAAGATGGTTACTACAAATGAGGTACACCGTTTTCTTCATTCTATTAAAGGGACTGCAGGCACCATAGAGTTAGGTGGTCTCATGTTAATATCCGAAAATCTGTTAGGAAAGCTCGATGAAGACAGTGATGGAGTATGGAAACAAGATGACCTTGAAAATCTACTATTTGCTTTAATTGAACATACCTATGAATATGAGCATTTTGCAGAAGTGGAGATAAAAGAGAAGCCAGCCCATGATACACAGGCCCCACTCATTCAAATCATTGATGACGATATATCGATGCTGATTTTATTAAAGGACATCCTTGAAGAAAAAGGGTGGATGGTCATAACGAGTTCTGATCCGGTTAAAGCTACAAAACAATATTTTGAGATGCAGCCAGATTGCTTAATTCTAGATATTCAATTACCTACGAAAGATGGTTATCAAGTTCTGCAGGATATCCACTTTCATAATGAAAAATATTTCATCCCTAAAATCATGATTAGCATTCAAAATGACAAACAATCACGAATTAAAGCATATAAAATGGGGGCGGATGATTTCATTAGTAAGCCTATAGATATTGAAGAATTTGTTGTGAAAATAGAAAGACATATTCAGCGCAAGAAAATTTTCGATCAATCCGTCCTAATTGATGAACTTACTCAAGTATATAATCGTAGGTTCTTTGAAGATATGCTACCGCGTTATTTTCAGGATTTCAAACGAAACGGAAATCTGTTTTCGATTAGTATCATAGATCTGGATCACTTTAAAAGAGTAAATGATACATATGGACATGCGATGGGTGACGTCGTTTTGTTGGAGTTTGCCCAATTTATTAAAAACAATATCCGTAGTTCCGATTTGATTTGCCGGTATGGCGGTGAAGAATTTGTCATTATATTTCCTCAGACAGCAAATGAGGAAGCCAGGAATAAACTAACAGAATTAATAAAGATTTTCTCTACCAAAAGTTTCACTTATGAACAACGACATTTTTCTGTCTCTTTTTCTGCTGGTGTTTATACGGTACATGATGAGAGCATTACTCCTAAAGAGGCTTTTGAGGAAGCGGATAGTTCCTTGTATGAAGCAAAGCGTTTAGGGCGAGCGCGGGTGGAGAGCATTCAAAAAACTAGCATTAAAAAGAAATACCTTAATGTATCAGTGATAGATGACGATATCATTATTAGAACGATCTTAACGAAAATATTGCAGTCGATGGATTTTCCTCTTTATGATTTACATATAGCCGTATATGAAGATGGGGATTCTTTTTTGAATTCAAACCGGGCAAACGAAAACATCTCCCATTTTTTGATACTTGATGGAGTAATGCCAACTATGGATGGCATTGACGTACTGAAGAAAGTGAAAAAGGGTAGCAATGCCGATTCTTTTACCGTTTTGATGTTAACCGGTAGAAAAAGTTCGGGGGACATTGCTACAGCATTAAAATTGGGAGCGGATGATTATGTCACAAAACCTTTTAATATTACTGATCTTCAGGCAAGAATGGAACGTCTGATAAAAAAAATAATGTAAGCAGTAGACCATTTTTTCTATTCGATAGGAAAATAAAAGAGAAAGTAGGGTTGCGGTTTCAAAGAGTCACATGCATTTGAAACGAATTGATCCTTCTATTGCAGTACTGATCGTAAGGAGAATGAAAAAGTGAAACGGATTTTATTAGCTGAAGACGAAGAAATTTTGCGTATGCTTGTTGTGGATACATTAGAGGATGAAGATTACGAAGTCGATGAAGCTTCTGATGGTATTGAAGCGGTTCAATTACTTGAAAAGAATAGCTATGATCTCATCATCTTGGATTATATGATGCCAGGCTATACCGGTTTAGAAATCATTGAAAAAATCGAATCAACTGAAATTGAAAATAAAGGGAAAATCCTGATGCTATCAGCGAAAAGCCAGCAATTTGAACAAGAGAGAATTTTAGAAGCGGGAGCGGACTATTTCATGGCCAAGCCTTTTAGTCCAATGAAGCTTTTAGAGAAAATAGAGGCCATTTTAGATGAAGCTGAAACGTTATTCAAATAAGAGTCTTTCTCGTCAAGTAGTGAGTCTAATGACTGCTTGTATCATTTTATTCATAGTTGGTACAGGGATTTTATTTTATGTGTTGCAGACTGTGAATGCAGAATATATCCAGAAAAGAAATGGAATTGTTGAGAAAGAATTGTTGTTGGATGAAATTTACGAGCAATATAATAATGTCTTTTTGGATGCTAGAGGTTATATTGCATTTGGAAATGAGACATATAAAGACAAAGTTTGGAGCAGGGAAGATAAGATACGACATGATATTTCCACTTTCAAGGACCTATCAAGTTCAAAAGCCGATGAAAAAGTCCACACCGATCTCGTGAATTTTACTGATTATTATTTTAATGCCATTAAGCCTGTTTTTTCGAATATGGAAATGGACGGGAGTAGGGATAAGGGTAAGCAAATAGAAAATGAGATCACTGCCCAAGTTGCGGATTTTCGCGACAGTGTAAGGTCGTATTCGTCTGCGCTTTCAGAAAAGCTTGATGAGAATGTGAATGCATTGGCAAAAGAACAGTCCATTTTACAAGGGACCTTTATCGGATTCGTACTTGTTTTCTTATTGGTCTTTCAGAAAGTCGTGAGAAGCATTATTAGGAATATCGGAAAGCCTTTGGCTGATTTTTCATTTGCAGCTAATGAGATTGCAGCTGGTAGGGACGCCATCATTTCAGTAGATGAAGGCCGGGGAGATGAATTAGGGGTTTTGGCCATTGCCTTTAGAAAGATGATTGCAAGCATTCAGGATAAAGAGCAGGAATTGATGGCTCATAATGAAGAATTGCTTGCTCAGCAAGATGAACTTCAGGCCCAGCAGAATGAATTACAAGAAACGTTGGGGCTTATAACGAAGAATGAGAAACAACTGACTAGAAGAAATGAACTAATAAATGGTATTTCCACTTCTTTGGATAAAAATGACGTTCTTAAAAGTATTGTCTGTAATATGAGCAGTTTGATTGGAGCTGACCGTGGTATGATCACTCTAATTAATGAAGATGCATATTCTTCTTTCGGCATATCGGAATATGGAGTACAGCAATACCGAAAGAATATCAATACTGGGTTAAATGAACGCTTAATAGAAGGAAAAAAGCCATTCACTGTTAAAAGAGAGCAACATGTCAGTGAAAAGGGATACCATGAAAATACGAATTACAGTTATGATTTATTTCTTCCCGTTCTATCCGCTTTGCAAGAGGTCGACGCAATCATGGTTTTCAGCCGTTATGGATCCGCTTATACAGAAGAAGAAATGAGTGAATGTGAAACATTGGCTAAGCAGATTTCAACTTCACTTGATAAAATCAAGCTGTACGAGCAAACGGAAGATAATCGCCGGTTAAATCAGGATATCCTGAGCACGATACAGGAAGGCATTCAATTAATAGACCAAGATAGAAAGATTGTTCAAGTGAATCAACAATTTTGTGACCTATTCAAACCGGGGTCGGAACCAGTACATGTCATCGGATCTCCATGGGAAAGATGGAGTAGTGAAATGGATAGCCGGATTGCCCAAGAAGATTTCTTGGATACCTTGGAAAAAGCATTAAAAAGAGCGGATGAAGAAGCGGACTCTGAAGAGCGCACGTTCACTTTTCACAAGAAAGAAAACAACCAGGTTCTCAAGGTGTACTTTGAAACTATAAAGTATGGTGAAGAAGCTTATGGCACCATTTTGGTTTTTCGTGATATTACGAAAGAATATGAAGTGGACCAAATGAAGTCCGAGTTTGTCAGTACCGTCAGTCATGAATTGCGTACCCCGCTTGCGAGTGTTCTAGGCTTTACCGAATTAATGTTAAATAAACCGTTAAAACCGGAAAGACAAACAAAGTATTTACAGACTATTTATAATGAGGCGAAGAGGCTCACCGCTTTAATCAATGACTTTCTGGATGTGCAACGAATGGAATCGGGTAAACAAACATATGAGAAGAAATATGTTGAGATTCTACCGTTGTTGCAAAAGGTCATAGGGAACCTTGAAATTAGCACATCACTCCATGATATTCGTCTTCTTGCGGAAACTGATGATCTCGTGATTATAGGTGACCGCGCAAAAATCGAACAAGCTATAATGAATCTATTGAGTAATGCAATTAAATACTCTCCAGATGGAGGGAAAGTTCTTATTCGGGTGTACAGCAAGAAAGAAACGTTATCCATCGATATCGTGGATGAGGGGTTGGGAATCCCACAGGAATCCCTTAAGCATTTGTTCCAGAAATTTTACCGTGTGGACAATTCGGACCGCAGGCGGATAGGAGGAACGGGTTTAGGGTTATCCATCGTGGAGGAAATCGTCAAATCGCATGGTGGGCATATATCCGTAAAATCAGAGTACGGTCGTGGAAGTACATTCACCCTTTCATTCCCTAAGATAACCCTTAAGGAAGAACGTACCCTGAATGATGGACATTCAAAAAAATTGAGCTATGATATCATGGTCATTGAAGACGATTTCAATTTAGCGGAGTTATTAAGATACGAACTGGTTGACAGCGGTTTTCAAGTCAGTTATTTCAAAAGCGGAAAGAAGGCGCTTCAGAAATTGAAGCAATCGCCTCCGGATGCCATCGTCCTTGACATTCTCCTTGAAGAGGGGGAAATGGATGGGTGGTCAATCATGAAAGAGTTGAAAGAAAGACCGGAGTTAAAGGACATCCCCATTTTTGTATCGACTGCGCTTGATGAAAAAGAAAAAGGTTTTTCGCTTGGGGCAAAGGAATACTTGGTTAAACCATACAAACCAAGTCAATTATCAAAGGTGATCATGCATACGTTATTAAGCAATGGAAAAAAAGGCCAGATTATGGTCCCACGTCCATCCTGGGAAGCCGAAAGAAGCCTTTGAAAAATAAAAATGTTAGAATAGGTGTACAGAAAGATAAAAAAATGATAGATTCAAATATGATGGAAAAATAAATATTTGGGTACAATTGTAGGTAAAGGTAAGTTACAGGAGGATTTTTATACATGCAAAAAATTCAGGCCGGTTTGGCTGTAGAGTTACAAGTAGAACGTAAGGCTGATTTCGGATGGTTCTTGACTGATGGTTCGGAAGATGTCTTGCTACACCATAATGAAGCGAATGAAGGTACTGTACTTGAAATTGGTGATGAAGTTACAGTATTTATCTATCATGATAAACAGGCACGGTTAACGGCTACCATGAATATTCCGGAAATACAGATTGACAAATATGGCTGGGCAGAAGTCGTCAATGTACAAAAGAAGCTAGGCGTCTTTGTGAATATTGGGCTTTCTAAAGATATTCTTGTATCTTTGGACGACCTTCCGAACATCGATCGTTTATGGCCGGAAGTGGGGGATCGTCTCTATATTTGCCTGAAAACAGATCGGAATGATCGTTTATTCGGCAGACTTACAACGGAAGATACCATTCAAGAAATCACTGTTCCAGCTCCATTAAAAGGAGTCCGCAATACTACCGTAAAAGGGAATGTATATCGATTGCTGATGGTCGGTTCCTTCTTTGTTTCGGAGGAAGGGTATCGTTGCTTTATTCATGAAAGTGAGAGAAAAGAAGAGCCGCGCCTAGGAGAATTTGTTGAGGGGCGTGTAATCGACAGTAAGGAAGATGGCACACTTAACGTTTCTCTATTTCCATTCAAGCAAGATCTAATGGAAGAAGATGCTGATATCATCTATACTTATTTAATGAATCGCGGTGGAGCCATGCCATATGGTGATAAGACTCCGCCTAGTGATATCCAGTTCCATTTCGGTTTAAGTAAGGGAGCCTTTAAACGTGCTCTTGGTAAATTGATGAAAGAAGGAAAGATTTATCAAGAAGAAGGATGGACATACTCTTCTGATCGTAAATGATAAAAAAGCAGCGGAATGAACTTCTCCGCTGCTTTTTTATGGTTTTTATTAAAAGATTTTCTTTTTCCCCTTTTCTTCTTTTAAAATCTCCACCGCTTCACGAAATCTCATGGAATGAACAATTTCCCTTTCCCTTAAAAACCTTAATGAATCGTTGATGTCCGGATCATCCGAAATGTCAATCAACCATTGATAGGTTGCTCTGGCCTTTTCTTCTGCTGCAATATCTTCATATAAATCTGCTATGGGATCGCCCTTTGCTTGAATATACGTAGCCGTCCATGGATTTCCTGCTGCATTTTCATAGAAGAGGGCGCTGTCGTGATTAACATAGTGGTCACCAAGACCGGCCTCTAGCATTTGTTCCGGTGTGGCGTCTTTTGTAAGTTTATAAATCATCGTTGCAATCATTTCTAAATGGGCAAATTCTTCCGTTCCAATGTCGGTCAGTAATCCGATAACTTTTTCCGGAATTGTATAGCGTTGATTTAAGTATCGTAGTGCGGCAGCCAATTCACCATCAGCGCCTCCATATTGTTCCCTTAAATATTTAGCGAGTGTGGGATTACAAGTACCAACCTTTACTGGATATTGTAGCTTTTTCTCATATATCCACATAGATATCTCTCCTTAAACCTGCCATGGCCATGGTCCTTGGCCCCATTCCCATTTATTTTCACCATCTGGACTGTTTCCAAATTGAAACAATGGGCCGTATTTAGGTTCAAATGCAGCCTTCAATTTGGTTGAGTATTGTTGAAATTGGTTAAATTGTTGTAAAGCTTGCTGATCATGGGGATGTGTATCCAAATACAGAGTCAGCTCGACTAACACGAAATCGGCAGCTTGTATTTGGCCGAGTAACTGGTAGTATTCATCATCCAGTTTCCTATTCATTACTATTTCTCCCTTTCACGATATGGATTATCATAATAATCGTAGAAAAATTTCCAAAGCGTACCATACTTCAAAGCTTCTTCTGGAGAAAATTGTTCTAGGTTAGGCGGCTGAAAATTAATATACAAATTCGGAGGCGTACGGTAATACTTTCTTCCGATTGGTGGACATGGATCGAATTTGCTATGAAAAGGCTTATAGGACTTGATCAGGGTAAAAGTCTTTTCATTTGCCAAGGAAACTCCTCCTTTCAATAAAAGGTCATCCATTAATAATTATGCTGTTGTAAATAAAATATGCCTAATGAAAAACGGCCAAAAAGAAGGACAGATTCTACTTGGAATCATTTTTGTGTTTTTGGGCTTGTTATCCTCTTGTTATCTTTCTGTGATGTTTGACATCTATTCTTTATCTGTTTGTTCTTTGTATAGGGACAAACTGTGATAGTATTTAGAACATAGCTTTTGAAAGAGTTCACAAGGAGGTACGATATATGAAAAAATCAATTTTATCGTTAACGGCCGTGGTGGCCATATCAGGAGCATTTACAATACCGGTTCAAGCTGAGGAAGTTACAGTCAAAAATGGTGACACACTATGGGGATTATCTCAATCACATAAAGTTTCAGTAGAAGATATTAAATCATGGAATCAATTAACGTCAGATTATATATATGTGGGAGACTCCTTACATATTTCTCAAGAAGAGCAATATACCGTAAAGGCTGGAGACACATTATCGCAAATAGCGAATAAATATCATGTTTCGATTAAGGACCTTAAATCATGGAATAATTTAAATACAGATACAATTCATCCAAAACAGGCCCTAGTTATTAAGCCAGCGGCAAATAAGGTGGAGGCAGCAAGTACAGGTCCAGATAATAAGGCAGAGCAAGCTGCACCAGCACAAGAGACTGCACCAGTACAAAAAACTGCACCTGCACAACCTGAAAAAACAGAAAAAGAGAATAATGTATCGCAAAATGAATCAAATCAAGACAATGTAGCAAAAGAAATGACTGTAAGGGCAACAGCCTATACGGCAGATTGCCAAGGATGTAGCGGCGTCACAGCGACAGGGGTGGATTTGAAAGCAAATCCAAATGAAAAAGTCATTTCCGTTGATCCATCTGTCATACCGCTAGGAACAAAAGTATATGTAGAAGGCTACGGTTATGCAACGGCAGCTGATACAGGTAGTGCGATTAAAGGAAATAAGGTCGATATTTTCATTCCAAATAAAGAAGATGCTCTAAACTGGGGCGTCAAAAACGTTAATCTAAAAATCCTTAATTAATAACTGACAATTGCTCTATATGAAAGAAGGGATGGACACAGATAATATCTGTGTCTATTTTTATTCTTTTGGTGTATGAAAAAAACGAGTACAATAGAGATATTAAAACAATAGTCAATTGGGGGAGTCACACTTTGATAGAAAAAGCACGCGAATATTTACAGCAGTATTTTGGGTATGAATCATTCAGGTCAGGCCAAGAAAAGATTATCGAGCAAGTCTTAGATGGAATAAACACAGCTGGAATTATGCCGACTGGAGGAGGAAAGTCAATTTGCTACCAGATTCCAGCCCTACTTTTACCAGGCATCACACTCGTTATATCCCCGTTAATCTCCTTGATGAAAGATCAGGTTGATGCCCTCGAACAAAACGGCATCGATGCCACTTTTCTCAACAGCTCCATATCTGGTACGGAAGCTTCCAATAGGATGAGAGATATTAAGCAGGGAAGGTACAAGCTGGTATACCTGGCACCGGAACGATTGGAAAACCATATTTTTCAGAGGGATCTGGCTAGTGTGGATATATCGATGGTCGCGATAGACGAAGCTCACTGCATCTCTCAATGGGGTCATGATTTTAGACCAAGTTATTTAAAAATCAAAACCTTTTTGAAAGAAATGCCGACAGCTCCAACCATTCTTGCCTTAACAGCGACAGCAACCCCGAATGTAACAGAAGATATCTGTCAGTCATTGGGAATTACTGCAAACCATACGGTATCCACAGGATTCGCTAGGGAAAATTTATTTTTTTCCGTCGTCAAGGAAGAGAACCGCGGTCGATATTTAATGCGTTATATTGAGAAGAATAAAAATGAGTCCGGTATTATATATGCTGCAACAAGAAAAGAAGTCGATTCATTACATGCCAAACTCAACAAAGCGGGTATTAAAACAGGACGTTATCATGCTGGAATGAATGAACATGATCGATCTGAACAACAGGAGCTATTCATTCGTGACGATATATCTTTGATGATTGCAACCTCAGCTTTCGGTATGGGCATTGACAAATCAAACGTTCGTTATGTCATCCATTACCAAACGCCGAAGAATATGGAAAGTTATTATCAAGAAGCAGGTCGTGCAGGACGTGATGGATTGGATAGTGAATGTATTCTGCTTTATTCACCTCAAGACATGCAGATTCAGCGTTTCTTAATCGACCAATCCAATCCCTCTCAAGAATGGCAAGCCCAAGAACTGAAGAAGCTGAATAGGATGAAGGATTATTGTTTTACAGAAGGGTGTTTACAAGCATTTATCCTTCGATACTTTGGTGAAGAGAATCCGGAAGATTGCGGTCATTGTGAAAACTGTACGGATAAACGTGATGCCGTAGATGTGACAACTCAGGCGCAAATGGTCCTTTCGTGCATGTTGCGAATGGGGGAAAGGTTCGGCAAGACGATGATCAGTCAAGTGCTTACAGGTTCAAAAAACAAAAAGATAGAACAATTTGGATTCCATAAGCTCTCGACATATGGAATCATTAATAATCAGTCAGCTAAAGATGTTGCCGATTTCATAGATTTTTTGACCGCCAAGCAATTTATCGAAATGACAGGTGGGCAATTTCCTGTTCTTAAAGTAACAAATGCTGGTAGGGAAGTATTGCTAAATCAGAAGCAAGTGCTACGCAAAGAAGTGAAACAAGTCACCAGCATTAATGTGGATCATGGTTTGTTTGAAGAATTACGACGTGTAAGAAAAGACATCGCAAGTGCGGAAAATGTGCCGCCATTCATTATTTTTTCGGATGCCACTTTAAAGGATATGGCAACAAGGTTACCTGTGACAGAACAAGATTTCCTTGAGGTCAAAGGCGTGGGCTCACAAAAATACGATCGTTTTGGTAGGACATTTTTAGAGGTAGTTTCGAATTATTTACAAGCACATCCTGACATTGAGTCGAATAGAATATATAAAAAAGAAACGACGAAAAGCAGTACAGGACCTTCACATATCGAAAGTTATCGTTTATATCAAGAAGGAAAGTCAATCAAAGAAATTGCAACGATAAGAGGCCTGTCTACAATTTCCATCGAAAATCATTTATTAAAGTGTGCGGAAGAACAAATGGATATCAAATGGGAGGGTTTCTTCAATCAAGAAGAGTACGATTTAGTACTGGAAACTGCTAAACAACTTGATTCCGGAAAGCTAAAACCTCTTAAAGAGGCCCTTCCCAATCATTTTTCATACTTTCAGATAAAAGCGATCATGGTAAAAGCCACATTAGCTAACTAATTCATCAAATAATGGTTATTTTTTAGCGCTGGATAAATAAGAAATTGATTTGATACGTATACTATAGAAGTAAAACAGCCGAAAAGTTCATTGGCTTAAAACTTGGTGTGTAATTTGAAAAAGGAGGTTGCTCATGTATTTTGGCAAAAAGAATTCAGAGGAACCAGAAATCATAATGGAAGATACTATTGTATATGCGTGCGGATCAGCGGATTGTAATGGCTGGATGAGGAAGGACTTTGCCTCAGTAAACTATGATTGTCCAATGTGTGGAAGTCAATTAATTGAAGAAGTTAGAGAACTTCCGAAAATTGAAAATGAATATAATGCGTATAAGTAAAAGGGGTAAGTACTTACCTCTTTTTATTTTGGGAATGTAATTAGGATTTCATCAAGATATAATAACTACTCTTTACATCATAAGAAACGTGTGCTATAATTAAAATTCAGTGTTGTTATTAGAAAACACTAAGAGGGTAATTTAAAAGATACATTTTTATTAATAAAATAATTTTCATCGTTTTTATGATGAAGTAGAAACAAGTTAAAACAACTAGAAAGAAATACGTTTTAATCACCAGGTATTTTCCTCGATTCATTTTGTTCTTCATTAACTTACTTCTATGTAGCCATTTATCTTTTGGATTTAATTTTCCCAATTGGAATTACGGACGGTTTAATTAATAAACATGTACTTATCAGCTTTCACCTGATTCTCACAGGCACGGTCTAGGAGCCGTATGGATGAGAGAGAGGCAGGGCTTTCATTGTTTTAGGTTATGGCACTAAAATTACTCTCATGCTTGATTCGACTTTATACTAAGCGAACAAGCTGCAAGAATCATGATTATGATTCTTGAATACAGTCCCGTCTTTACAAGCTCTGAGGTAGTCAAAGGCTGGATTGTGAATACTTGGATTTGGAATTGTAGGTATCTTAAGCTTTAACTTAAATATTTTATGAAGAAATATGTTATAATGTATAATGAGATATTTAAAATTGGTTGTGATCTCCTGTTATTTCCACTCATTTATCTTGAGTGTATAGTAACTAATCTTAGATAAGTAAATGGGCTATACTCACATTTATTTAGATTAATCGCTAGCTATTCTTCTTTATCTTTATGGCACCGGCACAAAAAATCTGTGCTAAGTCAATTTAAATCTAAGGAGTGAGATACATGTATAGAAGAAATAATACGGAAGAAATCATTCCTGAAGAAACT
The DNA here is from genome assembly GCF_050272735.1 of Peribacillus sp. NPDC046944. Taxonomy (NCBI): domain Bacteria; kingdom Bacillati; phylum Bacillota; class Bacilli; order Caryophanales; family Bacillaceae; genus Peribacillus; species Peribacillus sp. NPDC046944. Next base: position 256,522 of record NZ_JBNNML010000005.1, on the reverse strand, counting down.
AAGGTTTGGGAATGCACATCAGAAGATTGTAAAGGGTGGATTCGGGATAACTTTACGAGCAATGATGAGCACCTTTGCCCATTATGCGGTAGTAAAATGAAACAAGGTACAAGAATGCTACAAGCAATTAACAATCCGAGAAATTATTAATACCATCAAAAAAGCTGAAGGGATTCTTCCCTTCAGCTTTTTTTTGCTGCATAATCATAACTGAATATTGCAAATGTAAGAAGGGTATTTTTAATGGATATCCTTCTTCTTGAACCGTCCACCTCGAACCTCGGCAATATCACCGACGGCAAGGAAAGCAGAAGGATCGAAACTTTTTACGATATCTTTAAGTTTTGCTTCTTCAAGACGGTTTATTACGCAGAATATAACTTTTTTATCGTCCCCTGAATAGGCGCCTTCTCCAGCTAGATAAGTTACGCCTCGTCCTAAGCGATGCATGATTGCATCCCCTATATCCAAAAATTCATCGCTGATAATCCAAACAAATTTAGATTCATCCAAACCGGCTATAACGATATCCATCGTTTTATACGCTACAAAATAAGCCAGAATCGAATACATGGCACGATCCCAGGAAAAAACAAATCCTGCACTGCCAAGGATGAATAAATTGAAGAACATGACAATCTCACCAACAGAGAAAGGAAGTTTCTTACTAGCTAGAATGGCAAGGATTTCAGTTCCATCTAATGAACCACCATACCGAATTACCATTCCAACCCCAATTCCAAGTATCATGCCTCCAAAAGCTGAAGCAAGGAGAATATCCTGAGTGAAAGCTGGTACATGATGAAGCAATGTGGTAGTTAAAGAAAGGATTAATATTCCATATAGGGTAGATAAAGCGAAGGTTTTTCCGATTTGTTTATATCCAATAAAAAAGAAAGGAAGGTTTAAAACAAAAAGAAAGATACCAAGTTTCATGCCGGTGATATAAGATAACATAATGGAAATGCCGGTAATGCCTCCATCGATAACGTTATTCGGAACAAGAAAAATCTCAAGGCCGACAGCCATTAATACGGCACCAATCGTTATGAGTAGACCTCTTTGTAAAACTTGCCTACGCGTCAGTTTTTTATGCTGCGTCTTCTTTTGTATAATTTCGGCTGTATTTGCGCTTGCTAGGTCCGACATTATCATGCCCCCACTCCTTTTTATATATATTCTCTATTTAATTATAAACGTATAAAAGGGATTAAAAAAAGAAATAAGCTCTCCGAACGTAGTTTGTTTTGCACTTACTCATGAATTGTAATCATTGTTCTCAGGAGGAGAACGATTGATAAACACTTTTTATTTTACTCGATACATAGGAAAAATATTTGTCATTCTATTATTTTTTTACATAGTTGTCGAAGATTTATTTATTGAATATACAGAAAATAACTTTAAATAACTCAGGAAGACAGGTAAATAGAAATAAAAGTCTTTAAGCAATTCGAAATTTACATTACAATATAGGATAATAGAACGATAGAGGTGAGAAGGTTAATGGAACAATCAATTGTATCATCCAATCCAATCCTATTTATAATTGCAGCACTCCTGACATTCATGGCTTGCTATACCGCCTTGGATTTGCTGACAACATATATTTCGGCAGAAAAATATAAACGTCTTTTGTATTTGGGAAGTACTTGCTCCATGGGAGTGACTATGTGGACGATGAATTTTGTATATGTTTTTACTTATGAGAGTGACAGGACTACGGCTTACAGCTTTTCCTTAATCATGCTTTCATTAATATTAGGAGCCATATTTGTAGGGATTGGCCTTTTGGCCATTGCCCATAACCCTTCCATGTTGCAAATGGTTTTCTGTAGCTTTATGTTTACGATGGCTCTTTTATCAAATTATTTAATTGGCCTGTATCCATTGAGTAAGTCCTTGGAACTTAATCAATGGTTGTTAGGTAGTACGCTAGTTATAATTTTTTTGTTGTTTGTAAGCGGATTTTCACTATTATTTTATAATGGAAAAGGGAGTCAACCCTTCCTAAAACCAGTCAGTACGATCATTATGAGCGGAGCAATTATTGGAGGACATTTTCTTTTTTTGAGAGGGCTTCCACTTACTCCAGAAATGGTGAATATGAAAGGACTCGCTCAATTAACACCCTTTATGCTTTATCTCGTATGCTTTGTTTCGCTTTTCATACTAGCGAATTTAATTGGCTCGAGCACAATTGTTGCAAGACGGTTGGTGAAGAGTGACAACCAAGTGAGTGATATCCGTTATGCTTTAGATCAATCCTCGATTGTGGCCATTACGGATGCAAAAGGCATCATAACCTATGTTAACGAAAAATTCATTGAAATATCCCAATATGAAGAGCATGAACTGATTGGAAGAAATCATTCAATCATTAACTCGGGTTATCATTCTAAAGAGTTTTTTTTCAATCTATGGAAAACGATCAGTAATGGACAGACATGGCATGGTGAGATATGTAATCGGGCAAAGAACGGGGAGCTCTATTGGGTGGATACCACGATTGTGCCCTTTATGAAGAAAGGAAAACCATATCAATATATATCCATACGATCTGATATTTCCAGTCGGAAAAAGGCTGAGAAGGATTTAAAGGTTTCTATTAAAGAATTGGGTGATATGTACTATGCCATTAATCAATCGTCTATCGTGGCCGTAACTGATGATAAAGGAATCATCGTCGAGGTTAATGAAAAATTCTCTGAAATTTCTGGGTACACGAGAAACGAGTTAATTGGACAAACGCATAAAATGGTGAATTCCGGATATCATTCAAGTGAGTTTTTCGAGAATATGTGGAAGACCATACATAAGGGCAAAGTATGGAAAGGGGAAATTAGAAACAGAGCGAAAGATGGTAGTTATTATTGGGTGGATACCACGATTGTCCCTTTTTATACAGTTGAAGGCAAACCCTATCAATTTCTCGCGATTCGCTATGATATCACAGAGCGAAAACAAACAGAAGAAATGCTTTATCGCCAGGATAAATTGGCAGCTGTCGGACAACTGGCTGCAGGAGTGGCCCATGAAGTAAGAAATCCTCTTACATCGATTAAAGGGTATACGGAATTCTTACAATTAGATGAAACGGATAGTGAGCGACAAGAATATTTGGATATCATTTTAGATGAAATCAACCGGGTAAATGAGATTATTGAAGAATTTTTGGATCTGGCAAAACCACAGTCCTTGAATCTGAAAACAAAGAATATCGTCCCGATTTTACAGAATGTTATCTCGCTAACTGAGTATGATGCGAAGAAGAAAAATATTATACTCTTCTTTACTAGTTTCCAAGAAGAAATCCATGTTCAGTGCGATGAAAATCGTTTGAAACAAGTTTTTCTGAATTTCATTAAGAATGGAATGGAAGCGATGCCGCAAGGAGGAGAAATCAGGGTCACTATGGAATTAAGGGAAAGGAAGGTTCATATTTCTATAACAGATACAGGAGTAGGAATCCCTCCCAATCAATTAAGAAAATTGGGTGAACCGTTTTTCACTACAAAAAAATCCGGGAATGGGCTGGGTCTTATGGTTAGCTTTAAAATCATTGAAAGTCATCAAGGACGAGTGTTTGTAGAAAGTGAAGTTGATAAAGGGACTGTATTTAACATTGTCCTCCCTCTGGAGTTGTTGCAAGAAAGAAAGAGACAAGAAAGGGAACTGGGACTAACTGTCTAGTGTTTGTAATAGTATTTAGATGACTTCATGGGGATATTTTAGTGAATAAACTTGAAAAGGTTCATATAACACGATTAAAAGGGTTTTATCTTCTTTCTTTTTTTGCGGTAGGTAGCTTGACACCACTTTTAAGTGTCTATTTAGCTAATGAGGTCGGACTGAATGGATTTGAAATAGGGTTCATCATGTCTGTTGGACCACTGGTGATGATTTTTTTTCAACCTATATGGGGACTGATTTGTGACTGGACTGGAAAACCCACTAGGATACTGGCGTTGACTACCTTATTTGCTGGAATTTTTGGGTTAGGATATGTTTTATTTGAACCTTTTCTATTTTTAGTATGCATCTCAGTGGGACTGGCAGTTTTTCAAAGTGCCCTTATCCCTGTGTCTGATAGCATCACCTTGCAATATACGACGAGTATCAACGCGAATTATGGGAAAATCCGTTTATATGGTTCGCTTGGTTTTGGAGTGGCCGTTTTTGTGATGGGGAGGTTATCGGAAACTTTCATAGGCCCATCCGTTATTTTCTACGTATTTTTTATCAGCCTTCTTTTTGCTGCTTTTCTAGCTCTGCATTTACCCGAGGAGTCACCGCAAAAAAAAGCAAAGCTTTTCAGTGGAATAAAGGAACTTTTTATTATGAAACGTTTTGTCGTCTTTCTTGCCGTAACATTCCTGATTTTTGGTCCCAACCTGGCGAATAACGTCTATTATGGCCTATTCGTGGAGGCTAGGGGTGGAACCTATACAGGAATCGGCATTGCATTTCTGCTCGCGGTGCTGTCCGAAATTCCATTCTTACGTCTCGCAGGAAGTTGGATTCATAAATGGGGGTTGCTGCCAATCACGTTATTGGCAGGGGGTGCCTCGCTGGTCCGATGGGTTCTCTATTTTATGGAACCCGGTTTAGCCATTGTTTATATTTCATCTATCATGCAAGGTTTTTCACTTGGATTATTTATTCCAGCAGGTCTGCAATATATTAAAGAGGTTGTACCAGTTCATATAACCGTTACGGCAGTCACACTTTATTCTGCGATAGGGAACGGGTTCGGTAATTGGTTCAGTACATTTTTCGGTGGCATGATCATGGATACATCAGGTATTTACATGGTTTATCTCTTTTTTGGAAGTCTTTCGGTGCTTGGTATCATACTTACGGTATGGCTTATGATAATGGAGGGAAAGACGGGAGGTCAGCCCATATAGTAAAGAATTTATAATTTTTAAAGGACTTGCTCACATTTGTGAATAAGTCTTTTTTTGTTTGCTAATCCATTGAGTTTAATACGGTGCTAGTTGGTAGGTTATCTTGTTTTTACCGTGGAAGCCTACTGGAATCGGCTCATGGTTGTCATGCGTTTATGAAAAAAAGAACGGACAGTTTAGTTAACGGGGTCGACATCTTTTTATTATTGGAAATAATGTGTTTTAATGGAATTAAGTAAACCATCGGAAGGATGAATGTGATTGAGCCAAGTCAGGGTTATTGCAACAACTATTATAGCAGCGCTTATCGGACTGTTTTTTCTGTTTTGTGTAGGGTGGACACTTTACGATTACTATGGAGAAAAATCCTCTGAAGTGGAATTGAAAGAAGCAAATTCAAAATCAATAGAAAAAAATGTTCCAGATGATTTCACCTTAGTGGCCTTAGGAGATTCTCTGACTCGGGGAACTGGCGATGAGACAGGGAAAGGCTATGTGGGCCTTGTGGTCGAAGACTTGAAAAGTCGCTTTAATAGCAAACCCCTTGTTCATAACCTTGGAGTAAAGGGGCAAGTATCCAAAGAATTGGCTGAACAGGTGAAACAATCGGAGATAGGTCGCCAAATACAGTCAGCGGATGTCATCATGATTACAATCGGCGGGAATGATCTTTTTCAGCAAGGTCAGACCTTATTTGATTATGATCTTGAGGTTACCAGTGAATTGCAAAAGGACTATTTGAAAAATTTGAATGAGACTTTAAAGGAAATCACTAAATTAAATGATTCAGCCACCATATTCATGGTCGGTTTGTACAACCCCTTCATCGAATTGGATGAAGACTTTGATACAAATAAAATTGTTCGGGATTGGAATAACGAAACAGCTGAGGTGATTGCGACCTATGAAAATGCCGTATTCGTACCGACTTTTGATTTATTTCAGTTATCAGTGAATGAGTATTTGTATTCGGATAGATTTCACCCCAATAAGGAAGGGTATCGTTTGATCGCGGATAGGATCTCTCCTTTAATTCAATGGGAAGGGGAAGCAAAATGAGGAATGTGACATTGAGCGTGAAGAATCTAAAAAAAACGATTGGCAAGCGGGAAATCATAAAGGGAATAGAGTTTGAGCTAAGAGAGGGTGAAGTATTCGGCTTTTTAGGTCCGAATGGGGCCGGGAAAACGACGACAATCAGAATGTTGGTTGGCCTAATTAAGCCAACATCAGGTTCCATTGAAATATGTGGGTACGATGTACGTAAAAACTTTACGGAAGCCATGAAGAATTTAGGCTGTATAGTAGAAAATCCAGAACTTTACCCATATTTAAGTGGTTGGGACAATCTGCTCCATTTTGCACGAATGCTACCGGGTGTTGATGAATCAAGAATGAATGAAGTCATTGAGTTAGTTGGTCTTAAGGCTCGGATTCATGAAAAGGTGAAGACATACTCGTTAGGTATGAGGCAGCGGCTTGGTATAGCACAAGCTATGCTAAACAGACCTAAAATATTGGTCCTGGATGAACCGACAAATGGACTTGATCCCGCAGGAATCCGTGAAATGCGCCAGTTCATTAGGAAACTTGCAGAAGAAGAAGGCATGAGTGTTTTGGTATCTTCCCATTTACTGGGGGAAATACAACTTCTTTGTGATCGAGTGGCCATTATTACAAAAGGTGAAATCATCCAAACTGATACGGTAGAACATTTATTAAAGACTCAGGAAAAGATGATTTGGCGTGTTGAGCCATTGCAAAAGGGAAGCGAAATCCTTAGTGCGTTTACGGATATAATGGTGGAATACGATTATATCGTCACAAAATTTGATGAACATAGGACTCCCGAATGGAATGCCGCCCTGAATGTTGCGGGTGTGAAGGTACTTGAAATGAATCGTAGACTTCCAGCCTTGGAGGAGTTATTTTTACAAATAACCGGAAGTGGGGGTGCTGGAATTGAGTAACCTGATTCAAAATGAAATGATGAAGTTATTGGCAAAGAAACGGCTGCTCATCATTGGAATTATCGTAGGTATACTAGTGTTGATGTTTACATACGCACAATATAAACAAGTGGAGGAGCAAAGAGAGAAGTTAGGTACTGATGATTGGCGTACTGCAGTTCAACAGCAAATCATCGATACTCAGAACAGATTGAGCTCAAGCAGGATGTTGGATGAATGGAGAGAGCAGCTTCAGGTCACCCTAAAACAGCAGCAATATTATCTAGACCACGACATTAACCCTTCAGAACCTGGGGCTGCAACTTTTACACGTATGTTTTTGGAGAATTCAATAGACCTATTCATTCCCCTTTTAATCATGATTGTAGCCAGTGACCTCGTATCCTCGGAAAGTAGTCAGGGAACGATTAAACTCTTGCTCACTAGGCCTGTGAAACGATGGCAAATACTTTTGAGTAAATATATTACTTTGTTATTGGCTGTTTCCTTGATAGTGGCGATGACCGCTCTTCTCGCTTATTTTTTATCAGGTCTTGTTTTTGGGTATCATGGCTGGAATGAGCCGACCATTACCGGTTTTGGCATAAATGGCGGAGAAGTGGATATAAGCCAGGTAAGAATGGTCCAACAATGGAAATTCCTTTTGATGGATATGGGCCTAGTCTGGCTGGTGGCCGTAGTGGTAGGAACCCTTTCATTCATGTTGTCAGTACTAGTTAGAAGTACACCTGCAGGGATGGGTATCATGCTCGCCTCCCTAATATCCGGAGCCATTTTAAGCAACATGGTTTCTTCTTGGGAATCGGCTAAATATTTCTTTATGGTGAATTTAAAGTTGACCTCATATGTTAGTGGGACAGCACCTCCTATCGAGGGTATGACCTTATCATCATCTATGATTACTCTACTTGCTTGGTGGGCCATTGCCCTGCTTGTATCTTTTTCGGTATTTACACGGAAGGATGTTTTTTAATCGAGGAAGGCTTGTTGCATCAAGGCCGGTTTTTATTATTCAAAGGCGGGTATCCTTTTAAATGAAAGCAACGTTTAATAAATAAATAAGTGGAGGGGCTTATGGATAATAATAATTTGAACAAAAAAATCATTCCAATGACATCAGTATCCAGTGGGAAAGGTCAGTTTGTGAATAAGGATTTATATTGCTTTCCTATTCAAATTGTGAATGTCGTGTTCATAGGGTCACCAGATGAAAAGAAGTGGGTCCTGATTGATGCGGGTATGGCCGGTTCAGCAGATATGATCAAGAAAGAAGCTGAAGAGATTTATGGTGAGAATCATCCTCCAGAGGCCATTATCCTCACTCATGGACACTTCGACCATATCGGAGCACTAGTAGATTTATTGAAAGTGTGGAAGGTTCCGGTCTATGCACATCAAAATGAAATGCCTTATTTAACCGGCAAAGAGAATTATCCAGAACCTGATCCCACGGTGGAAGGTGGTTTGGTCGCGAAGATATCTTGGCTGTTTCCAAACGAGGGAATTGATTTGGCTGAGCAAGTTCAGCCCCTGCCGGATGACCATAGTGTTCCCGGACTTCCCGACTGGAAATGGATCCATACTCCTGGACACTCAACTGGGCATGTTTCTCTTTTTAGAGAAGGCGATCGAAGCTTGATTGCGGGTGATGCTTTTGTTAACGTCAGACAAGATTCCCTTTATAAAGTCATCACTCAGGAAAAAGAATTGACTGGTCCTCCACGCTATTTGACAACTGATTGGGATGCAGCCAAACAATCGGTATTAACCCTAGCTGATTTAAAGCCGAGGCTTGTGATAACGGGTCATGGTTATCCGATTGAAGGAGAGGAACTTACGAAAGGTTTAGCAAACCTAGCAAGGAACTTTGATTCTATTGCAAGGCCAGATTACGGGGAATACGTAGAATAAATAAGAAAGACTATTTTTCGAATAAATTAAGATCTCATTTAGATGGAGGAATTATATGACGAAAATAAGAGATATTATGACATCCGATGTGGATTTTTGTACGGCTGAAGATAATGTATACGAAGCAGCTTTAAAAATGAAGGATGGTAATGTTGGAGTTATTCCCGTTTTAGAAAACAATCGTTTAATTGGTGTTATTACAGATAGGGACATTGTTACCCGTTCTGTCGCAGAGAAAAAACCAAATTCAACAAAAATCACCGATATTATCTCCACAGACCTTGTTACGGGTTCGCCGGATATGTCAGTGGAAGAAGCAGAGGATTTGATGGCGAGTGAACAAGTAAGAAGACTGCCGATTGTAGAAAAGGAAAAATTGGTTGGTATTATCGCTTTAGGCGACCTTGCCGTTCACAACCAGACAATTTCCGAAGCGGGTATCGCTTTACATTCTATTTCTGAGAACCGAGATCAGATTCAACATTAAAAACAAAAGAACTCTGCTAGCGGGAACGCTAGCAGAGTTCTTTTGTTTTTAAAGGTACTTATTAAACCATTCCTTGATTTCCACTATATGACGAAGACGCATTTTGGGTGACCCGCTTCGGGATACTTCATGGTTTTCATTTGGGAAGGAAACAAGCACCGCTTCTTTTTTTTGCCTTTTTAATGCTACAAAAAATTGTTCACTCTGTTCAATAGGACAACGATAGTCTTTTTCCCCGTGAAGTAATAGCAAAGGAGTTTGCACATTTGCTACATACTTTAATGGGGAGTGTTCCCATAATTTTTCTGGTGAGTTAATGACATCTCCTGAAATTTCCCATTCGGTGAAATAATATCCGATGTCACTGACTCCATAGAAACTTATCCAATTGCTTATGCAACGCTGGGTCACAGCCGCCTTGAAGCGGTTTGTATGACCGATAATCCAATTGGTCATGAACCCTCCATAGGAGCCACCCGTTACACCTAACTTTTCAGCGTCAATAAAGGAGTAGAAATCTAGAACATAGTCTACAGCAGCCATTAAGTCCTCATAATCCATTCCACCATAATCACCACGGTTGGCATTCGCGAACTCCTGTCCATATCCAACACTTCCGCGTGGATTGATGAACAATACAACATAGCCTTCATTCGCCAAAGTCTGAAATTCGTGAACATAGTTATTCGCATACATTGCATGAGGCCCACCGTGAATCTCTAAAATGAGGGGATACTTTTTATTATCCACAAATTCACATGGCTTCATGATCCAGCCGTGGATGAGGGTATCATCTGTTGAACGGAAGGAAATGGGCTCGGCAATAGCTATAGTTTTATCCTGTAAGTATTCATCGTTTACAAAGCTGATCTGTTCTTTATCGCCAGTCATGAGGTTATAAACAAATAAATCACCGGGATGAACAGGTGTACTTATGGCTACGATGGCATGATGGCTATCCGGGTTGATTGTTAACCCATATACATGTTGAGGCTCGAGGAGGGAAGGGTACATGGCCCCTTCAATCGATCCATAATAAACACCGGTATTTCCATAATCACTTATTAAGAAGTAAAAGCCTTGGCTGTCATTCGTCCACAGAATGCCAGGATCCACTGCGCCCATTTGGAAATCACCGATGGCGGAGCTTCCTATTTCAACGTCCCAACCTTCCGTCAAACATTGTATGGTTTCATCCAAAACAGAGTACAACCAGATTTTTGAAGAGGTTGCACCGGCAAATTCTTTGTTGTGGCCAATGTAGGAAAGGAATTCACCATTAGGGGACCATTTTGGATCACGGTAATATCCAGAGCTGCCAGTTACTTTTCGGGAAATTTTCGTCTTGACATCCATAATGTAGATATCTGTGAATAGGTCCAAATCACTTTTCCCCGGTTCACCGCTAATATAAGCGATTTGAGATCCATCTGGAGACCAGGCATTTGGGTGACTGTTCGTCAGATTTTCCGTTAGTAATATGAATTCACCATTTACTATATCTACCAAGACGAGTTGACTATAGTGATGATTGAAATATCCTCTGTCATCCCATTTGTATTTTATCTGATCATAACGCTGTACATCTTTGCATGAGGTTTCTTCTTCTTTTTCGGATAACACCGCCTTATTTTCAGGTACCATAGTGGATAGTAGCAGTTTTCTCGAACAAGGGGACCAGATGGGATTGGTTGCTCCATCGAGGAAATGCGTCAGCTGTCGGCACTCCCCACCGATTGAATGAATGATATGAACTTGTTTTTTTCCAGAACGGTCTGATAAGAAGCTAATGTACTTTCCGTCTGGTGACCAGCCTGGTGAGGTATCACGGTGATTCCCGAATGTCCATTGTTTTGTTTCAGTGGTGATCAGGCTATACATATATAAGTTGGAGATGTATTTTTCCGTTCGTTCATCGATGGTGGTTTGTACATAAATGACCATGCTGCCATCGGGTGAAAGTTTTGGATCGGTTACAGATTTCATCTGAAATAGGTCTTCTGCTGATATTCCTTTTTTGTGCATATTCTTCATCCTTTCATTTCTCGTCTCTATGTATTCGCTACAGGGAATTCCAAATCCTTTAGTAAATATTTTACACTTTGGAAACAAGTACACAGCGAATTTTCAGGCACGAGAATGAATAAGTGCCTAGGATGAAAAAATTCCGTCCTATGTATAGGCCGGAATAGAAGAAAAATCAGTCATTTCATTACTTTGGCATGTGTTTTGTATGTGGGCGGTGGGAAGGGATTTGAAAATCATGTTGCTCCATCATTTTGTAGTGTCGTTCAAAATGTGCGTACATTTTGTCTGCCTCTTCTTTAGAAAGTGCACCATATTCCACATATTTTTCAATTAACTCCTTTTTGTCCGCTAGTATCCTTTTTTGGATAGTGGCTAATTCTGTTTTTTGGGACTCTGTGAATTGTACGTTATCCTGCTTAACGGATTGTTGGTTTTCCTCAGCTGAAGCAGGAAGGATCGGCATGCAAAGTAATAGGGAAAAGATTGCAACCATTACACCTATTTTTTTCATTTAAAACACTCCTTTTAAATTTTTTCACCATAAGGGTACCACCCATGAATATAATCTGGAAATTATCCTGATCAAGAACTTTACATGATTATCTTTTACAGTATTAACAGATTTATGTATATTTTTGTTGGCGGAAGAGTAGGTTTGTTAGTGGAAGATTGGGGTATTTTATATGTAAGATTAAATTTGCACACGCTTACGGCAATGGCTTAGAAGGATATCTGTAAGTGTTTGCAATGAAGGAAGGAAGAGAGTACAATGCTTTGGACAATAATTGGTGCCATCATCTTATTATGGATTCTCGGTTTGGTATTTAAAATTGCGGCGGGTTTTATCCACATCCTGCTTATCATTGCAGTCATATTGATCCTGGTAAAAGTATTTCAAGGTATACGCCGAAGGTAGACGTCGAGCGTAGCGCTAAATAGTAATACACAGTTTATAAAAAAAGTATCGGTTTCCTTGAATGAGGGTACCGATACTTTTTTCTGTCCCCTAATCAGGAGGCAGCTCACCCATCAGGCGTTTATGAATCCAAATGGCAGCCTGAGTTCCGTCCCCCATTGAAATGGTTACTTGCTCGGAATGGGCGGCAAGATCTCCTCCAGCCCATACTCCCGGAATATTTGTTTCTTTCGTACGTGGGTTCACATGAATATGATTTGTCTCATTTACATCAACACCAAGTTGTTTGGCAAGTGCATTATTTATTTTGTTCCCTTTAAATGCTACAAAAGCTTTTTCTGCTTCTATCCTTTTCCCATTTACCAATTGGATAGCTTGAAGATTTTGAGATTCATCGACTTTAACTTCCTCTACTTCTTCTTCGAATACAGGTATTTGGTTTTCCTCTAGCTTTTTTCTGAACGTTTCATTGATCTTGGTTTTTGAATGGTTTACATAGATGATAGCTTTTGACCAATATAAAAGGGTGAGCGCCATGTTAGCCCCCGTATTTCCCCCGCCAATGACCACTGTTTGTTTATGCTTAATTTCATACCCATCACAGTCTGGACAAATATAAGTGGAGATACCAAGAGTAGGATAGAGATTCCTTATAGCTGGAATGTTATCGGTAACGCCTGTCCCAAGAAAAATCGTTTTCGCTTCGTAATGGATATCATCATCTGTGCACATTATAAAAAGATCCTCTTTTTTCTCGAGTGAAGTCACGGTACCGTCGAAGAACTCGACTCCGAACTTTTCTGCATGCTGTCTCCCTAGGCTCCTTAACCGTTTTCCGCTCACTCCTTCAGGCCAACCTAGAATGTTTTGATAGTCTTTAGCTATCAATGAACGGCCTTTCTGAGCGTCTATCACCGCTATATTGTGATTGTATCTTCCGAGTTGGATGGCAGCCTGTAAACCGGCGATGCCTCCTCCAATAATGATGCAGTCCACTTTTTTCATAAATTCACCGCCTGCTTTTAGGAGTTACCCTTTATGAGAAAAATATACCACTGAACATATACGAATAAACAAAGGTAAGACATAAAAAAGAGAGAAACCTCTATATATGGTTCCTCTCTTTTATAGGATAGCCTATTGGTCCTCTATGGGTTTGATCCATTCTTGTGCCCAGTTCTGTATCTCGTGAATCACCGGTGCAAGCGCTTCGCCTTTTTCTGTTAAAGAATATTCAATCCTGACAGGTGTCTCTGGGTAAACATCTCTTTTTACGATTCCTTCAGATTCCAAGTCTTTTAACCGTTCAGAAAGAATTCGGCCACTGATTGGGAAGGCAGATTCAATATTGCAAAACCGTTGAGGTCCATTAAGTAATTGATTGACGATCAATCCTGTCCAACGTTTACTCAAGATTTGCATGCCTTTTTCAAATCGAGGACAAAGTGTCACATTATTCATCATATCACCCCGTTGGTATTCATTATAAAGCATTTACCTCGTATGTAACAACTTTACTGAATATTATTTAGTTACTGTATAGGTTGTTATATAAAAAAGTATAGCTACTTACATATAGTAAGATTGATGGGTCGTGTTGACCAGAAATTGTCACATCTTTTAAAGAAATACTATTTCTTTAAGGTATTCTTTTAGAGATAGAGATAAGATCTATGATACGTTATTAGTATCTCAGGTCAGTATAGATGGAAGGATTAGTGGGATAGATGAGTGAATTACTACATGAAGCCATCTCCTTCATCAAGATATATCATGATGAAATGGGTAAAACAGATGAAGAAGCGATGGATAGAATTAGTCAAATCAAAAAGGAAATCCAAGATACGGGTAGGTATGAACATACGCCGGAAGAATTGGAATATGGGGCTAAATTGGCCTGGCGAAATAGTAATCGCTGTATTGGTAGATTGTTTTGGGATTCATTGCGGGTGCTAGATAAAAGGGCTCTCCAAAGTGAGGATGATATTGTGTCTGCCTTGATTGAGCATATTGAATGGGCAACGAATGATGGAAATATCAGGCCAATCATCACCGTTTTTAAACAGCAGGATATTGAAAATAAGATAGAGATATGGAATCATCAGCTTATACGATATGCCGGATATGAGACGGAAACGGGCATAGTTGGGGATTCTAGTTCGATAGCTTTCACCAAACAGTGTCAGGCCTTGGGATGGGAGGGGAAGTATGGATCGTTTGATATCTTGCCACTCGTGATTCAAGTAGGCGGAAAAGTTCCAAGAGTATATGAAATCCCGAAAGAAATCATTAAAGAAGTACCAATTGGCCATCCTGAGTTTTCCTGGTTCCAGGACTTGGGCCTTAAGTGGTATGCTGTGCCCATTATTTCCGGAATGAAACTGGAGATTGGCGGTATTTCGTACTCGGCGGCTCCATTTAATGGATGGTATATGGGGACTGAAGTTGGGGCTAGAAACCTTGCGGATGAGGATCGCTACAATATGCTTCCCAGCATCGGAGAGAGAATGGGATTGGACATTCGAAGGGATTCCACATTATGGAAGGATCGGGCACTGATTGAACTGAATGAAGCGGTTCTATATTCGTTTAAAAAAGCTGGTGTGAGTATGGTTGACCATCATACAGCCGCCAAGCAATTTAAGCTTTTCGAAGAAAGGGAGGCATCATGTAAACGGAATGTAACGGGGGACTGGACATGGCTAATTCCACCTGTCTCTCCAGCAACGACGCATGTTTTTCATAAATCGTATCAAAATGAAATCGTTAAGCCCAACTTCTTTTATAAAAAGGCCCCTTACGTTAAATGAATGTTTACATTTAATGGGTGAGGGTACATATATATTAATCCAACGTTAAGGAGGAAGGTAATGATGGCATTAGCAAAGAATGTAGTACTGCTCGGAGTCGGAGTTGCCGGAGTCTCGTTTTTATCTAAAACGAACCGAGGGAAAGCGAAAAATGTATGGTCCAGTGCAAAAACGAAGGCAATGAGTTTTTGGAATAAACGACAATCGGTAGATCCCTTAATTGAAAAGGCAGGACATCCTGACCCATATGATCACGAAGACAATAAAATGGTGGATGAAGGCGCTATGTATAGCGTAAATTACTATAATACTGTGAAGCACACTTAAATGAAACACCATCGCTTGGGAAATATCCCAAGCGATTTTTTTATGAAATGATTTTTTTAGAAAGTTAACCAATTATAGCGCTTAAGAAACTAGTCAGCATTTTCATATGTTGTGAAAAGAGCTTGGGGAATTATTTATTGTGCTTTAGAAGATTTAGGATTAAGATAAAGGAATTGAAAGGATGTGATACGAGTGGGCATCAGTTCTTATGACGACCCTGAACCCAGTAAGCAAGAGGAAGCCGATATGATGCTAGACGTCGAGACTGTTATTCTCCATGAGTATCTACTCGAAGATGGTAAATTGAGCTTTCTCTAAGAAAGAGGAGGTCGTTTGAATGATTGAGATATACAAGACGAATGAAAGCCGCATGCTGAACGTAACCGATGAAATGACGAAAGGTTCATGGGTGAACATAGTGGCACCGACAGAAGATGAAATACAATATATTTGCTCCACTTTGCAAGTACCGATTAACTTCATGAAAGATCCATTAGATGATGAGGAACGGCCTCGTATAGAGAAAGAGGATGATCATTTACTGATTATCGTCGATTTCCCTTATTTGACAAAGGATGAAGCGGACTTGCCCATTTTTGAAACGATACCAATCGGCATGATTTTTACGAATGATTGTTTCATTACGGTATCTCTCAAAGATTCACCCATTTTAACCAATTTTAAAAATAATAAAATCAAAGGTTTTTACTCTAATAAGAAAACAAGATTTGCCCTGCAGATATTATTTGAAATCTCGTCCTATTATTTACGTTATCTTAAGCAAATCAACAAGATGACTAATGAAGCCGAACGAGAACTGCATCAGTCCATGAAAAATAAAGAACTGTACACCTTCTTGGCATTGGAAAAAAGTCTGGTTTACTTCACGACATCCTTGAAGTCAAACAAGGTTGTTCTCGACAAAATCCTCCGTTTTAATTACTTGAAAATGTATGAAGAAGATAAAGAATTATTAGAGGATGTAATCATTGAAAATGGCCAGGCGATTGAAATGGCAGAAGTGTACCTATCAATTTTGAGCGGGATGATGGATGCATTCGCATCCATTATATCCAATAACGTCAATAATGCCATGAAGTTCCTTACATCGGTTACGATTATACTAACGCTCCCGACTATGGTGGCAAGTTTCTATGGAATGAATGTGAATCTACCATTTGAGCATAACCCATATGCTTTTATCTTCACTTTATTAATTGCTATCAGTCTGGCAGGCACAACAGCCTTTATATTTTGGAAAAAGAAATATTTTTAAAACAACCGGCTTTCTAGTGAAGCCGGTTTTGTTATGAAGAAAAAGCATTCATGAATTCGCGAAACAAGGGGAACTTTAAACGTAAGAGAGGTGAATGCGATGACTGAATGGAATGAACAGGCAGCTCCCAATAATAATCTAAAGACTAGTGATATGAAACCGAAGCGAGCTGTGGGAGGAAAATCAAAGGCAGGGACAAATGGTGATGAACCATTAAAAAATGAGCAAATACAAGAAGAAATCCTTAAACAAAATTTATGAAGAATGAGAGACCGATATTAGGTCTCTTCCTGTCTTTAAGGAAAATAAGGACCATACATAAATTGCCCAAGGAAAGGAAATCATTAAACGTAGAGGAGGTGTGTGAAGATGTCAAAAATCGGTGTTGAAGAATCATTAACGAATATCCAAGAAGCACTCCGCGATAAAGGTTTTGATGTAGTTGAAATCAAGCAAGAAGCAGATGCGAAGAACTTGGATTGTTGTGTTGTAACAGGTTTGGAAACGAACGTAATGGGAATCAGCGATACTTCCATCAAAGCTTCCATTATAGATGCAGACGGTTTAACGGCTGATGAAGTATGCCGTCAGGTAGAAAACAAAATGAACTCCATCCAATAAGTAAAGAGTGCCTATCCTTGAATCGTGGTTAGGCACTCTTTTTACATTAACGTGGAGCGATGGAAATGTCCGGTTCTACCTCTACTTCCACGTTGCCTTTGATGGCACGCGATATCATACAAGAGGCCTCCGATTTATCCACAAGTTTTCGGGCTTTTTCCAAGTCCTTATCCGTAGCTTCATCAGTTAAAACAAGAGATGGTCGATGAATGATTTTCTTGTATGTGAATACCCCATTCGTAACATCCACAAAGGCTTCGGATTCCATCGTCAAACTGGCCTTTTCAATATGGCTTCTTTCAAGCATGGCCGCAAGCGTAATAATATAGCAAGTAGATGCTGCACCGAGCAGCATTTCATCTGGGTTGGTCCCAATCCCCGGTCCATCCATTTCCGGAGGCACACTAATTTCCGTTTGTAGATTACCTGCCTGTATCGTACCACTGCCATTTCTTCCACCAGGCCAATTCGCGCGTAAATGAAAATGATGTAATGTCATAAGTCTCCCCCTTACATTTCTTTAGTTTAAACCTTATTGGAGGATTTTGCTCGTGTAGAGTATGCACCGTCCATAAGCTGTTGAAAATGATAATTCCAAACAGGCTGGGGCATGAGACTATTTTAAGCACAATATCGTATAGGCTTTTCTATAATAATATAGATTGTAAAAGAAATGATTTTATAATGAAGGGGCTGGGGAGTTGACTACATTGGATCTATTCGACTTGACGAATAAAACGGCTATTGTAACAGGAGGCGGGAGAGGTCTCGGAAAACAAATAGCGTTGGCACTGGCTATGGCGGGTGCAAATATTGTAATTGCTTCACGGAAACTTTCTGTATGTGAAGAAACTTGTAAATACTTACATTCAATGGGTACGAAGGCGTTGGCCATTGAATGTGATATTACGAACAAAAGCGATATTGATTCAGTTGTAAAAGAAACAATGGATCATTTCGGTAGCATTGACATTCTTGTCAATAATAGCGGGACCTCATGGTCTGGTCCGTTAGAAGATATTCCCGAGGATAAATGGGAAAAGGTAATGAACGTTAATGTTACAGGTACATTCTTGTTTTCACAGGCCGTAGCAAAAATCATGATGTCACAAAAATCCGGGAAAATTATTAATATCGCATCGGTATCAGGGCTTGGAGGCACTCACCCTGAGTTGATGGTGACCATTCCTTATAACACTAGCAAGGGAGCTATCATTACCTTGACAAAAGATCTTGGTGTCAAATTAGCTAGACATGGTATTCAGGTGAATGCGATAGCACCAGGCTTTTTTCCAACTAAGATTACAAAGAAAATCCTTGAAGAATCCGATTATGACATTCTTGGAAAAACTCCGGCACATCGATTTGGTAATGGTGAGGATTTAAAAGGAGCGGCAATACTTTTAGCGTCGAAAGCTTCAGACTATATAGTGGGGCATGTTCTGATCGTTGATGGAGGCATCGCCGCTACAATCTAAACAAAGAAGAGGGGAAGCATAAATGCCAAAAAAAACAGATTTTTATAAAGGGTTAAAACTCTTGGGCACTCAAAAAGAACAAGAGTTAAATGATAAAATTCGTGAGTTCATTAATAATAGGAGTTTTATTGAATCCATCAGCAACAATTCACAGCAACAGGTTCCGCGTATAAATAAGTTTCAGGAAGCTTCGGAGAGAATGTCCATCATCATGAATTACCCAACCAAACAGGATGTTGCTAATGTAGCCAAATTAGTCATTCAACTTGAGGAAAAAGTAGACAAGGTTGAAGAGCTACTTTTACATCTCACTGAAGGGGAAAAACGATCCAGTAGAAGAAGTTCACGAAATAAAAAAAGGGAAAGTACAGGGCAGGTACGTGATAAAAAGAAGATCAGTGACTTTCTTTTTGATTCCTTATTATCCAACGCCAAGGTACAAGTAAAAGGTTTATGAACATGAAGGAAATGAATAAATCAGGTCGTAAAACTATGGCGACGCCTAAATGGAAACACTTTTTGGATATTCCAAATCAGCCGATGCCGGAAATGGGCACTACACCGAGGGTACGGGTTTGGAACAAGAACAAATCAACATTATGGTATTATCCGCCGATCAAAAAAAAATATAAAGTACCAGTATTTCTCATCTATTCATTGATTAATACACCTGTAATTCTTGATCTAGGACCAGGAAATAGTTTGATAGAAGCTTTTGTTAACGAAGGCTTCGAAGTGTATTTGATTGATTTTGGTAGTCCAGGCTATGAAGACGGAGATACGACGATAGATGATTATATTATAAAATATATCCGGAGTGGGGTACGGCGTGCGCTTCTTCACTCAGGTGCATCGGAAATTTCCATAATGGGCTTTTGCTTGGGTGGGACGATAGCTACGATGTATGCTGCTATTGCAAATGAGCCAATTAGAAACCTGATTCTTTCGGTGACACCCATCGATTTTAGTGATTCGCAAGTATTCGATCAATGGCAGGCATCGATGAGGGATGGAAGTGCCAATTTTGATGAAGTGCTTGACATCATGAAAGTCATACCGGCCAGTGGGGTGAAAAATGGCATTCGATTAATCACTTCACCTATTTACTTTTCTCCATATTTATCTTTGCTAAATCAAGCGGATAATGAACAATATGTTCAAAACTGGCGTAGGTTCAACGCTTGGACGAATGGTCATGTCCCTTTATCTGGTGCAGTTGCAAAACAACTAACAGATGACCTTATTATCAATAACCGTCTGGTTAAGGGACACTTGAAAGTGAAGGGTGAAAAAGCAAAAATCACCAATATTGATGCAAATGTTCTAGTGGTTGCAAGTGAAAACGACCGTTTAGTACCACAGGAAATGATTTTCCCCATAATGAAGCTTCTAAAAAGTAAGGACAAAACCTACAAACTCCTTCAAAGTGGACATGCTTCCAACAACTATGCCGGTAAGCTACCCCAGTATCTTAAAGAGTGGCTTCCTGCGCGATCTTCACCCATCAAGAAAGTAAAATAGTACGGAGAAGGGGGCTATATACCATGATAAAGGAAAATAATGAATATAAAGTTATGTCAGTGTTAGGATATTTAGGATTTGCATCGGTCATATTCTCAAGGTTTTTTGCAGGGGAACTTTAATTTAGAACAAATGAGGCTGGCTCACTCATGAACCAGCCTTTCTTTATGGAAAATATTTCACTCGCTCATCAAGCGGAACGATTTCTTTATCCCCTGGCTCAGCAGTTGGTTTTCCGAATGGCATCTGCGCAATTAGTTTCCACTTCCTCGGCAAATCCCATGTTTTTGTAACTTCCTCATCAATTAATGGATTGTAATGCTGGAGGCTGGCTCCAAATCCTTCTCCCTCCAAGGCGGTCCAAACCACAAATTGTAACATGCCTGAGGATTGATTGGACCATATAGGGAATTTATCCGCATATGATTTAAATGCTTCTTGAAGATGTTCCACTATTGATTGATCTTCAAAAAATAGTACAGTTCCATATCCATTTTTAAAGGAAAGCATTTTGTCTTCTGTTTGTTTAAAGTCTTTTTCGTCAACGATTTTTCGGAGGGTTTCTTTGGTGATATCCCAAAACTGATCATGGCTTTTACCTGTTAGAACGACTACTCTTGCACTTTGAGAATTGTAAGCTGTTGGGGAATATTGAACAGCATGATCGATCACTTCCTTAATCCTGCTATTTGGGACAACCGTTTCTTTGCTGATTCCATAATAGGACCGTCTATCTTCAATCGCCTGCCAAAAATCTTTCTTCATATTACTAACCTCCATTAAATCTACTACATAATTATGGTGCCTCGTAATGGTAGGAATATGTTAAGAAATAAATGGATTCAGGCCAATGGTGTTTACTTTTGGCATTGGTGAGGGTAGGTAAGTGGGGTATAAGCAGCGAGTAAAATCCGTCTTCTTCTGCAATTGCAGGCTGACTTTTTGTTTTTCTTCTATATAATAGAATTATAGATAGCTTTCACTCGATCCTCATAGAGACCGCCCGGTGTTTCAACGAATTCTGCAGGTTCGGCGTGGTTATTCATGGTCGTAGTTGGGATTCATTAAGCCTAGCGAGGAGTGTTTACAATTGAGGACACGGAATCGCTCGCCTAGGCATTTGGTGAGTTTGCGGCGCAACTTTTGCTATGGTCCGAGTACATAGGAGATGTTCTTTCGCGAAGAAGAGATGACGAATCATATAAATAAGTATTTCTGAGTAAGAGTATGAAAATATAAGAGGAATTCAGTCAGGGTTTGGCAATGAGGTGGTCCATTCACACTCTCTTTGTGGAGGTGATCATGGCTATTCTTTGATCTGAGCACTAATGATAATTGAGAGGGGATAAAAAATGATTTCAGTAAATCCTAAAAGCTTAAGTGAGCGGGAAAATTATAAATTTCTGACGGGGAGTATAATTCCAAGACCCATTGCTCTTATTACGACACAATCAGAAACTGGCATAATAAATGCAGCACCTTTTAGTTTTTTCAATATAGTCAGTTCCAATCCTCCCATGCTTTCTGTTTCTGTTCAAAGAAAAAAAGGAGTCCAAAAGGATACCGCCCGAAATGCGATTAAAAGTGGGGAATTCATCGTTCATATCACAGATGAGGACATTGTTGAAGATGTTAACCAAACGGCCGCAGAGCTCCGACCTGAAGAGAGTGAATTAACTCTCACTAAATTTACCACTGTTGCTAGTGATAAAGTGGCAGTGCCTGGCTTGAAAGAAGCAAAAGTGCGTTTTGAATGTAAATTGGAACGAGCTATTCCTTTAGCGGGTTCAGTGGACGATCCAGGCTGTGATTTATTAATAGGTAGAGTAGTCTGCTATCATATCGACCAAGGCATCTATCATGAAGGAAGAATCGACCAGAATGGCCTTAAGCCGGTAGCTCGTTTGGCTGGACAAACTTATACGAAACTTGGGGAGTTATTTGAACTACAACGTCCTTGATTCCCCCTCGACCCTTAATTTGACAAATGGCGATATCTATCAATAGATATCGTCCTTTTTCATAGAGAAGATTTCTTGCGAATTAGGCAACCATTTCAGGTGGCATGGCTCATTTTTTCAAGGACATTCTGGATTTAAAGGGGTTCTAATAATGTATGGAAGGCATAGGGTTTGATGATGTAGTAAAATATGTAAGGGGGACCCCCAGTGACAGAAGGATTACATAGTATTGACTTATCCATACCTATTGAGAAAGTTTGGGCATTTGTCAGTGATATTGAACAATGGGCACCGCTAGTGCCAGGCTATATCAAGCACGAACTGTTAAATGAACGCACCCTTATTTGGGAGTTTAAGAGTGATCTCGGTTTAATGAAAAAGAAAATCAAGTTGGCAGTTGAGATAATGGAATGGCAAGTACCAAATAAGATCACGTTCAATCTTCAGGGAATAAACGAGAAGTTTGATGGATATGGTTACTTTTTGGCTGAAAGTGTAGAAATGAAGCGAACAAAGATGACTGGGTGCTTAGATATTACAGCAAAAGGAGCAAAGGCCCCTATTATCAACGCATTAATGAAATCCCATGTCCCACAAATGACGGTTGAATTTGCTGAAACCATTGCTCAAAGGCTTCAATTGCAAAAAAAGTGATTTGGTACATTGGCTAAAACATCTGTCATGGGGTATTAGATGTAAAATACGTTTAAACTCTGTGAAAAGGGATGAACATAATAATAAGCACGTGGTAAGATAAAGGATGTAAAGTGAAATAGGAGGTAAACCTCACATGGAATATGAAAAGCAAATGAAGAACCGTGTTAAACGGATAGAGGGTCAACTACGGGGTATCTTGAAAATGATGGAGGATAATAAGGATTGTAGGGAGGTAATCACCCAATTGTCTGCTACAAGATCTGCCATAGATCGGACGATAGGTGTAATTGTAAGCTCCAATCTTGTAGAGTGTGTACGCGAAGCAAACGAGTCTGGAGACAAGAACCCTGATGATCTTGTTAAAGAAGCAGTTAATTTGTTGGTGAAAAGTCGCTGATGATTAAAGATTCTTCTTACTTTTACATGGTAGAGGCAAATCATAATATGGGTAGAGGATTACGTAGGTATCATCAATTTTCATTAATGGATTGGATCCAGCACCGCTTATATAGGGAAGCTGGATTTTTTATTTGAAATCTCGGGAAATGCAACTACATCTTGGCCAGTTAGAGCACGATATCGCTTTGTTATAAAAGGATTTGCGTGTTATTCTTAAAGGGATAAAAATTATGTGAGGGAATTGCCATGGAAATAACGCAAATTACATCCGTATTATTCGGTCTCATTCTTATTTTAAATATATTATTTGCCACGGTCGTAATATTTTTTGAAAGAAAAGAAGCAAGCAACACATGGGCCTGGCTGTTAGTCTTGTATTTCCTTCCCGTTGTTGGTTTTATTTTATATCTCCTTTTCGGGACGAGTTTGAGACACGCCCACTTGTTTCAGTGGGAGGACAAAAAGAAGATCGGGATTGAGGAAATCCTAAAAAAACAAATGATTGACCTTAGCACAGACGATTTTCCATATCGTAATAATTCATCGAGCCATTATCGTGATTTGATCTATATGCACCTTCGATATAATGATGCCGTATTAACGGAAGATAATCAGGTTGATATTTTTACGGACGGAAGAGAAAAGTTCGAACAACTTTTTAAGGATATTGAAGCGGCTGAAAATCATATACATATTCAATATTACATTATCCAAAGAGATGTTCTGGGCAAGCGGTTCATCGAGGCTTTGACCAGAAAAGCCAATGAAGGAGTGAAGGTCCGCTTATTATATGATGAATTGGGATCGAGGAAATTGACAAAAGGCTTTTTTAAGGAGTTTAGACAAGCAGGTGGGCGAGTGGAAGCGTTCTTTCCATCTAAGTTGAAATTCATAAATTTACGCTTGAATTTTCGAAATCATCGTAAACTCGTCATTATTGATGGGGAAGTCGGTTATGTTGGCGGCTTTAATGTAGGAGATGAATATTTAGGGTTGAATCCCAAATTTGGATATTGGCGTGATACACACCTTCGAATCAAGGGCCCTGCAGTTAAAGCCATCCAAACCCGTTTCATTCTGGATTGGAATCAAGCATCGAAGCATCATGACATAACCTATCAACCGCATTATTTTCCGACCCCTGTTTATCAAGGTACTACCGATTTGCAAATTGTAACCAGCGGACCCGATTCGGAATGGGAACAAATAAAGAATGGCTATATTAAATTAATTTCTTCAGCGAGACATTCAATTCTTATTCAAACTCCTTACTTCATTCCGGACGCAAGCTTATTGGATGCGCTCCGAATTGCAAGTTTATCGGGTATTGATGTAAATATCATGATTCCCAATAAACCTGACCATCTTTTCGTATATTGGGCAACCCTCTATAATGTTGGAGAGTTATTAAAGGCAGGGGCTAAAGTATATATCTATGATAAGGGCTTTATCCATGCAAAAATGATTGTCGTGGATGAAGAAGTTTCTTCGGTCGGGACGGCAAACATCGATGTCCGAAGTTTTAAACTGAATTTTGAAGTGAATGCTTTCATTTATGACGAAGGAATTGCCGAAAAATTGACGAAGATTTTTTATAGGGATATAGAGGTTTCCAAACCGTTAACCATAGAAGAATTTGAAAAACGTTCTAAGTGGATTCGATTTAAGGAGTCCATCGCGAGACTGGTATCACCGATTTTATAATGTGGTGTATCGGATAAAAATACATTTAGAAAAAGGCGGGATATTGCGGTGAAAACTTTTATAATTACAGGGGCTTCAAGAGGTCTAGGAGCAGCTCTAGCAGAGCAGTGCTTGAGCGACGGGAATCATTGTATCTTAATTTCTCGTACCCCTCATCCTGAAATGGCTGAAAAAGCAGTTATGGCCGGAGCGAAGCTTAGTTTCATCTATATGGATCTATTCGACGGTTCACAACTTGCGCCATTAATCGATAAGATTTTTACAGAATTGGATGAAGATAGTGATGTTTATTTTATCAATAACGCAGGTGTTATTGATCCAATCAAGACAGTTGGGAATTTAGCACAAGAAAATATAGAACTCAGCCTACGTGTGAACTTCATGGCACCTGTTGTGTTGGCGGATGCATTTATCAAACGTACAAAGGAATGGAAACAAAAAAAGGTGATGGTCAATATTTCATCAGGAGCAGCCAAGAATCCTTATCATGGCTGGGCAGCCTATTGCAGTACAAAAGCGGGTCTTGAAATGTTCACCCGTGTAGCTGGACTAGAACAGGAGAAAGAAACTTATCCGACGACGCTCATATCTTTTTCACCAGGGGTGATGGATACAGGAATGCAAGAAACCATCCGTTCTGCTGATGAAAAGGACTTTTCAGACAGAACTAAATTTCATGACTATAAGGAAAAGGGGCTGTTGAGGAGCCCAGAACTCGTGGCAGAAAAACTGTTGCAATTGTTAGAGGTCAATAAGTTGGAAAATGGGAAGTTTTACGAACTCAATCAATTACTTTGATCTTTATGAATAGGTAGCAAATAAGCTCTAGTAAAAGGGGACCTCCATATAGAAGGTCCCTTTTGCCTTCCTTAGAACCTGATTATCCATGGAATTGTTGAAAAATCAAAGCCTCTCCTCTAGTGTGAAACTAAGCTCCTATTTACATAACAGCGTCTAAGGGTACAAGCTACATCCCTGCTATCCTCATGTTAAAACTAATTAGATGAAATTACACATTTAGGCCATATCAATAGAATACATTAATGATAAAGGTCAAAATGAAAAGTGTAGTGACACTAGTATAACTTTACATTTACTTTTGTGAGGAGTGGAGGGTGAGATGACAATCCAGGTCGTCAAAAGAGGAGATACTTTAGAGGCCATAGCTCAAAAGTACAAGGTTGATTCTGCAAGGATAGTGGAAGTGAATGGTCTGGAAACGACAGCACTGGTTCCTGGTTTAGCCCTATATATCCCCGAGACAGGAGTTAGAAACCGTACATATCTAATCAAACAGAATGACACGCTTTCAGGGATTGCAAAGAGATATATGACGAGCGTATCAGCCATTAAAAAAGCTAATCCGGGTCTATCAGCCATACTTAAGATAGGGGAAAGAATACTCGTTCCTTCCCCCTATAAGAAAAGATTGATTACGATGGGATTTTCTTTTCCAGTTTCAAGCGGTACAGTGTTTGAAATGCTTGAGGAGAACGGGGATAAGCTAACCTATCTGGCTATTGTAGCCTATTCATTTACGCAGGCAGGCTTTGCCTATATAGAAGGTGACGATTTACCCCTTATAGAGAAATGTGAACAAAATGGAGTGACACCTTTATTGATGATTCGTAATTTTCAAAACGGTAATTTTGATGCGGACTTGGCGGGTGATGTCCTCACCAGTTCCATTTATCGTAGAAATCTCATCACAAGTATGATGAATTTCGTGAAGGAAAAAGGGTATGGCGGAGTGAGTATGGACCTGGAATTCGTCCCTCCAGGTAAACGGGAGGAATATGTGACTTTTTTACAAGAGCTAAAAGCGGAATTGAACGGACTGATTTTACAAGTTAATGTACATGCGAAAACGGAAGATAATCCAGAAAATCGAATTGTTGGCGGACATGATTATAAGGGCATTGGAAAGGTTGCCGATTTAGTCGCCGTAATGACCATCGATTATGGTTACCCGACCGGCCCCCCAGAACCAATTTCCCCTATTTGGTGGATGACTGAGGTCATCCAGTATGCTATATCTACGATGCCTGCGAATAAATTACAGGTAGCCATTCCTATGTACGGATATGGTTGGCTCGTCCCTAGCAATGAGACGAGCGCGATGTCAGCACAAAATGCCCAAAACTTAGCAATCGCAACAAATTCAGAAATTCGCTTTGATAGGAAAGCCGCCTCTCCTACTTACTCATATACAAAAGAAAACTCAGAACATATCGTTTGGTTTGAAGATATTCGCTCAATAACTGCAAAATATCAAGCGATTGATGCATATGAACTGGCTGGTACCACCTATTGGCATATTGGTTTGCGTTTTCCACAGAATTGGGCATATATACAGGAGAATATTTTGATAATAAAATAGTTATACAGTTTTTTTCGATACGAATAGGGAAACGATGAGAGACAGAAATAATTTATGTAATACCACTCAAAGCATACAGAGTAATGACAGAAGTTTTTAGTAAATCATGCCCATTCATTTGCAACTTGCCATTCCTTTGCTAATATATAAGCATACAGAAAAAATAGGAGTGTTGACTGTGGCTGAAACTCCAGCAGAAACTAAGGAACTGGTTCACTATATTGAACCAAAAGGAGATTATATCTCTTTTTCAGATGAAGAGGATTATATTGCAAAAGGGGTAGAGTGGAAACTGTTCACTGCTCGATCAGTAAAAAAAGAATTACTATATAAAAGTGGAAGCTTTCAAACAAAAGTAAAGTTGGCCGGTTATGAACAATATGGAAATGGTCTGGATACTATTGTTGTCGAATTTGATAATGGCAGGCTTAGCTGTATTCATCCCGCTTATTTAAAGGAAATGCAAAGTTCGAATTTTGGGAAAGAATTATTGAGCGGTCCTGCTGCTCCAGGGTCTTTGACCGAAGTTGTACAGGATGCGAAAGGTAAGGGAACAGAGGACCCTGGAAAGAGCAGCACTGAAGCGCCGAAAGCTACACAAAAAAAGGAAAAGTCAAAGAGTAAAAAGGAACCGGCTAAACCGAAATTGGACTTACCTGCTGAAAAAGTTCATTTTACGGCAACAGTCAAAGAGTTTACAGCCAAAATGAATCATTTTACGGGTGAAGAGGATGAAGTCATCTTATTAGAAAATGTAAAAGTTACCTCGGATCCAGAACTTCTCATTGGGGATGCATGGTGTGGTTATAGCAAAACTTTAAAAAAAGCTGAACTTATAGAAGGCGACGCTCTAGAATTTGACGGAAAAGTCGTAGAGAAGAAATACAATAAGGAAATTCGTTATAAAGTGAACAACCCATCCAAACTGGTTAAAAGCATGGAAGCTTGATTCTATAATCATATTTTTTAAAAAAGTGGTAATAGGCCCTTGGTCTACTACCATTTTTTGTGTTACAAAAGGTTCGAATTACGGCGTCGGATGGCCCTTTGTAAGTACAATCCCGTTTTGCTTTTA
Source organism: Peribacillus sp. NPDC046944 (assembly GCF_050272735.1). Lineage (NCBI taxonomy): Bacteria > Bacillati > Bacillota > Bacilli > Caryophanales > Bacillaceae > Peribacillus > Peribacillus sp. NPDC046944. The sequence continues at coordinate 228,091 of NZ_JBNNML010000005.1, read as the reverse complement.
TTATGATTCATTTAAATGGCTTTGGAGATAATACAACTTATGAAATCATAAAAAGTGAAGAGGGTATGCCTGATATGAAAAAATTAATGTTATTGCTTAAGCAGGGCAATAAATCAGCTTTTATTGCAGCCTGTGTTAATAGTATCATCGCCATTTTAAAGGGAATTGCCTATTTTATGACCGGAAATGTCGCGATGTTCGCCGAAACACTCCATTCTTTGGGGGATGCTGCCAATCAGTTTTTCGTTTTCATTGGTTCTGCCTTAAGTAAAAAGGCACCGACAGAGCGCTTCCCGGAAGGTTTTGGCCGTTTGGTGAACCTGGTGCTTTTAGGAGCTGTATTGATTGTTGGGATCATGTCTTATGAAACGATAAAGGAAGGCTTCCATCATATTTTGCATCCTACTGAATCAAATGGGATTGTCATTAACTTAACCGTTTTATTCGCAGCGGTTGTCCTTGAATCCTATGTCCTGTTTAAAGCAATGAAAGAAGTGGTTAAAGAAGTGAATATCGAAGCAAAGGGGGCTGCTGCGGTTATAGTTAAAAGCTTTTCGGGTTTAAGGCGTGCAAAACCAGCCACAAAACTGGTGTTTATGGAAGATATGGTAGCGACAGGTGGTGGTCTACTCGCAATTATAGCGATTTTACTGGCGAATTTCACTCCTTTTAGGCAAGCGGAAGGGATAGCTTCTGTATTCATTGGACTCGGAATGTTTTACGTAGTGGGTCGGGTATTCCTTGAAAATGCAGCAGGTGCACTAGGTGAAGCTGACGTTGATATGCGCCTGAAAATCGGAACGATGGTCATGAAAGATCCAGAAGTTCGTGATATTCAGAAACTTGCCGTTATTAAAGAAGGGGAAAACTTTCATGTGGAACTTGAGGTTGAGCTGGATGCGCATATAACGATTGCTGAAGCGGATATGATAAAGGACAGATTGATTGCAGAAATCTTCAAAGAAAGAGGAGTCACGGATGTCATTATAGAGTTCGATGAAAATGACGGTGTTGCAAATTGGCAGGAAAAGATTCATTCCAAAGTGAAGGAAGAGAAAAAGAAGAGATGAGCAAATTTTTGAGTAAGTAAGAAGAGATCTTTTACCTATACAATCAGATTTCTTCCTTGGAACAGCAAGATACAGTATGCTATAGGTATCTACATAGAAAAGAGAAAGGGTGTTTATTCATGGATAACATAGACATACGATTAGTTGCACTCGATATGGATGGTACGCTTTTAAATGAAAAAGGGGAGATTTCAGAAGAAAATCGACGTACGATTAAAGAAGCAGAACAGCGGGGAGTTCATGTGATTTTGAGTACGGGAAGATCCTTTGCTACATGTAATGACTTTGCCAAGTCCATGGAACTTCAATCATACTTAATAACGGTCAATGGCAGTGAAATATACAATAACGATGGTGAATTGGTGGAAAGGCATATTGTCGATAGCGAATATGTACAATGGATGTGGGAATTAAGCCAAAAGCATGGAACCCATTTCTGGGCAACCAGCTGTGATCGTGTCTACCGGGCTGAGATGCCCGAAAAAATTAATGAATCACAATGGCTTAAATTTGGATTCGATACCAAGGACGATGCCATCCGTCAACTGATTATGGAAGAGCTTAGGACAAAAGAGAATCTTGAAATCAGTAATTCCAGCCCAACGAATATTGAAGTGAATGCTCATGGCGTAAATAAGGCAAAGGCAATTGAACGTGTTTGTTCAATGCTCGATCTTACTATGGACCAAGTCATGGCAGTAGGGGATAGTCTAAATGACCTTGCCATGATTCGAGAAGCAAAAATAGGAGTAGCTATGGGGAATGCCCAACAAATCGTTAAGGAAGAATCCGATTGGGTGACCTCGACCAATCAGGAAGATGGAGTGGCAAAAGCGATACGTAAATGGGTACTTTCTTAATAATGAAAACGATGCTGTATGTGGAATCGCCTTCCATATGCAGTTTTTTTCTACACGTTAAAATGGACAATTATTTCTTGAAAATTTTGTATTTTAGAAGTATGATACTCTTGTAGTGTAATATTTTGGTAATATATTAACATTGGGAGGTTATAATGATGAGCAAATCTATTCCTGAGCACTGGTGGAGTCAACTTTCTTTACCGGTCATATCTGCACCCATGTTTTTAATTTCTGGTCCGGATTTAGTAAAAGAGTGTTGTTTGAATGGGGTAATAGGCTCGTTTCCAGCTCCGAATGCAAGGCCTATCGAAGTCTTGGACCAATGGATGGGTGATATTAATGATACACTCATTTCGGCAAGGGACAAGGATCCAAACAGCAAAATCGCGCCGTGGGCAATGAATATGGTAGTACATCGGACCTATAGTCGCCTAGAGGAAGAATTGGAATTGGTCAAAAAGCATCAGCCTCCCATCATCATAACTTCACTCGGATCGCCAAGACATGTTGTGGATGTTGTACATAGCTATGGAGGCCTAGTTTTTTCTGATGTCAGCAGTGTGGATTTTGCAAAAAAAGCCGCTGAATCCGGCGTGGATGGTTTAATCCTTGTAGCATCAGGTGCAGGAGGACATGCAGGTGAAATAAATAGCTTTGCTTTTGTGGACAGTGTCAGGACATTCTGGGATGGAATCATTCTACTCGCCGGATCAATTAGTACGGGTCATAGTATATTGGCCGCCCAGGCTGCAGGAGCTGACTTGGCTTACATGGGCACCCGTTTTATCGTGGCAAAAGAGAGCATGGCGAATGACCAATACCGTCAAATGCTTGTAGAGTCTAATCAAGATGATATTATTTTGACTGATGCATTTTCAGGTGTTAACTGCAATATGCTTAAACCAAGTATTAGAAAAGAAGGATTGGATCCAGAGCAATTAGCCAAAAAAGAAAAAGTCGATTTTGATAGCATGTCAAAATCATCGGAATCTAAAGCATGGCGTGATATCTGGTCTGCAGGTCATGGTGTCGGCGCCATAAAGCAGATTGATACAACAGCTGGTATTATCAAGCAACTCGAAAATGAGTATCGTGATTCCCTTGGAAGATTAACCGAACAGGCCGGAAAAATAAAAGGAATCATATCTAGATGAATTGAAAGCGCTTTAGCTGATTTGTGAAAGTTGTAGAGGGTCCATACTGGGCCCTCTATTTTAATTGGACATGATCCTATTGCATGAATTTGGTAGTGATTTGGAATGGATAATTTCCGAGCATTATATACAATTCTGATGATAGCTGAATAACGCAAAGCCCAAAATCCTATCCATGACCACATTCAGGAAAATCGTTATCATTTTGAATTCTAACGATTAAAAGGTTGAAAAATAACATAAGAAATGGTATATTACTCGCAGATAATGACCGAATGAATGAATTGGTCAGTACTTCTTGGAGGAGGATTTGAAAATCATGTTTAAATCGTTAAAGGGTGAATTTTTGGCGATTATAAAGAATCCTATAATACTAATCTCAATCATAGGGATCATCAGTATTCCCCTTCTTTATAGCGGAACGTTTTTGTGGGCATTTTGGGATCCATACGGAAAGGTTGACCAACTGCCGGTCGCCATTGTCAATAATGACGTTGGGGCTGAATTTAATGAAGAGGAACTCACCATTGGAAAAGATTTAGTGGGAGAGTTGAAGGAAAAGAAAGACTTTGATTGGCATTTTGTTAGTCAAAAAGAAGCGGATCAAGGACTGAAAAATCTGGACTATTATATGAAAATAGAAATTCCAGAGGATTTCTCTAAGAATGCAACCACTTTGCAAGATGATGAACCGGAAAAATTGGATTTGATTTACACATCTAATGAAGGCTATAACTACATTTCCACTAAGATTGGTGATGCCGCATCCGAAAAAATCAAGGCAGAGGTTTCTTCAGCAGTTACGAAAACTTATGCGGAGTCGATGTTCGATAGTTTGCAAGATGTTGCCAGCGGCCTTAAAGATGCTAGCGATGGAGCAGGTGAGCTGAAGGATGGTACGGATAGTGTGAAAGACGGAACAAAAGAACTAGGTACCGGAATTAACTCTGCCAAAGAAGGCGCAGAGAAAGTGGATGAAGGAATTAGTTCTGTTCAGTCAGGATCGGTTAAAATCCAAAATAACCTTGAAAAGTTGGCCGAAAAATCGGTGACCTTCTCGAATGGTGTCGGTTCAGCAGCGAGTGGCTCAAAAGAGCTAAACCAAGGATTACAGCAATTCAGTTCTGGTTTCGGGCAAATGAAAGCAGGACAAACGGAACTTTTAGAGGGAGCAAAGAAATCTGAAGCAGGAACGGGTACGTTAGCAACAGGTTTGCAACAATCCTTGGAAGGTTTCAATCAGATTGAAGGAAAACTTCCAACTCTGTCTGAAGGAGCTAATGGTGTAGCGGCGGGTGCAAGTCAACTTTCATCTTCATTGAACGATTGGAGTGCTGCTGCCAGTGAAGCAAAAACAGGTGCGGCTCAAGTTTCTGCGGGGCTCGATGAAGTTATTTCCGGATTGAAACAACAATCTCAGGCTTCGGAAGACCCAGCTGAAAAAGCGCGTTTGGAAGGTCTTATTACATCATTGACTAAAATTAATGAGGGAAGCAAGGGAGTTTCCGAGGGAGTAGGTAAACTTTCAGCTAGTGCTTCTGAAATTTCCAAAGGCAGTACAAGTCTTAGCGATGGTGCCAGTCAAGTTGGAAAAGGAACGGACGCGCTTAGTGATGGTTTCAGCCAATTGTCCGAAGCACAAGGAAAACTGGCTAGTGGAGCAAGTGAACTAGAAAGTGGACAGGGACAATTGGTAGCCGGTTTAACGACATTCGGTGAAAGCATAGATACGGCTCAGAATGGACTTGGTCAATTAACGGAAGGCAGCAATAATTTGGTCACGGGACTTGACCAATTAGAAGATGGTTCCAAGCAATTATCTAGTGGAACTTCCCAACTTTCAGAAGGATCGAAAAGTCTGGTTGCTGGAACAGATAAATTGAAAGACGGATCATCGAGCCTGACCAATGGAATGGGAGAATTGGCCAATGGAGCCATTAAGCTTGAAGATGGCGTTGCCAAACTCTCGGATGGATCAAAAGAATTACATGATGAGTTGAAAGATGGAGCGGAGGATGCAAGTGACATCAAAGCGGATGATGATGTCTATGATATGTTTGCAAGTCCGGTTAAAGTCGATAAAATGCCAATAAATAATGTACCGAATTATGGTACAAGTTTTGCACCATATTTGGTTTCATTGAGCTTGTTTATTGGAGCAATCGTATTGACGATTATTTTCCCGTTGAGGGATCCAGCCGTCATTCCTAAAAATGGGTTCGGTTGGTTTATCAGTAAATATAGTGTCATGGCTCTAGTCGGGCTAGGTCAAGCCATTTTGGTGGATACGATATTGATATTAGGCTTAGAAATTGAAGTTACAAGCATCCCGCTATTCTTCATGATTAGCATTATGGCCAGCTTCACTTTTATGGCGATCATCCAGTTCCTAGGTGCAGCTTTCGATAACCCGGGGCGTTTTATAGCCTTGCTTATTTTGATTCTTCAGCTGACTAGTAGCGGGGGGACTTTCCCGAATGAATTGGTGCCTAATTTCTTGCAACACTTTACACCATTCTTACCGATGACTTATTCGATTAATGCTTTTAGAGCGGTTATCTCCACAGGCGATTATGGTTTCATGTGGCATAATCTTGGCACTTTGGCGATTTTCTTGGTAGTGGCTTTGATTCTATCTATCGTTTACTACAGCTTAAGGTTCAAAAAGCAAAAAAATGCATTAGCTAAAGAAGAAGAGTTAGCGGTATAAGGGAAGGCGGACTCAATCTTAGTCCGCTATTTTTTTGAATGGGTGTAGGTGATAACAACGACAATATGGTGAGCCAGTCTCATTCGTTATATCGTTTTAAAGAGTGTTGGCTTTTTTTGCAGAACGGAATACACGTGGAAAAGCAGGAAAATTCACTGGGGATTTTCCTGCTTTTTTTATACATGAGATTTTTGAGAAGAAGGCGAATATTTTCTCATTGGTTTTTTAGCGATAACATCCTTTAAATAAGGAAGGCCTAATGGATTTGATTTTTGCAACAATTGCATTAAGTATGAAATGTCATCCATGGCTCGATGTGTTTGAAAGTTAGTGATGTCATGGGCTTGAAGCAGGGTTAATAGTTTACTATTTAGGAAACCATATTGTTTCCAAGGGACATTTCGCATTGTACAAAACCACTTATGATCATTGATTTCCGGATACATCTGGTAGAGAAAACTGCGGTCAAAGGAGGCGTTATGGGCGAAAATGGAATCGGCACGGTTTATATATGATTTGATTTTTTCATCATGAAAACTTTTCCCCTCTACAGAACTATAGGATATTCCATGAACTCTGTATGCTTGACCGTAATTCCGTTTTGCTTGATATGAGAGTGGTTCTCTTAAAAATGAATCTTGTTCAATTAGACTTAAAATATTTCCAGTCTCGCTGTTATAGGTGAAAAGGATTAAAGCGAGTTCGATAATTTCATCCGATCCCGGTCGCAATCCTGTCGTCTCAACATCCAGAACTAAACCTACTCTATTAGACAATTACTTTTCCTCCAATGTATACTACTATCTGAAATTTTTTATTTAGCGAACGGAGTATAATATCAGCCGTTAAAGACTAGTATAATATAAAAGTTTAAAAAAAGATGCAAACAATGAAAGGAGCCATCTATACATTCAGGGGGATTTTTATTAAAGCCAAAGGGTAAAGAAAAAAATGCAGCGAATAAGCTGCATTTTTTCTTATTTTCCGATGAATTGCTGCGTCCAATAACGGCTGTAGGTTCCGCCTTGAACATATCCAACTCCAATATGCGTATAATTCCCATTCAAAATGTTGGCTTTATGTCCGGGACTATTCATCCATGATTTCATCACTGCAGATGCACTTGTTTGGCCAGCTGCAATATTTTCCCCTGCATATGTATAACCAATACCAAAGGACTTCATCATGTCGAAAGGGGAACCATAGGTAGGACTTGTATGGCTGAAGTAATGATTGTCACGCATATCCCCTGATTTTGTTTTTGCAACATTTGAGAGCTCTTGATCCAATTCCAAGTCTTTCAGTCCAGCTTTTGAACGTTCAGAATTTACTAGGTCAAGAACTTGTTGTTCAACTGAAGAGTTACTTTCGTGGGTTGTTTCATTTTTGGTGGTGGGTATGGAGATAGCCTGGCCAATTTTAATTTGATTAGGATCATCTAAAATAGGATTCGCCATAAGCAAATCGGAAAGGCTGATACTATGTTCAGTAGCAATCTTCGTTAAAGTATCTCCATTATTCACTGTATAGGAATTGGACCCTAAAGCCACAGTTGGGAAAAGTAGCGATAAAGTTAGTACAGACGGTAAAATTATTATCTTCATTGAACTTCCTCCTTTTACAAAATTCAGTAATGAAAATCTAGTATGCTATAAAATTAGGATAACGTAAACTGGTTAATTTTTGAAAAGGGGAAAACCAGGATGAAAGAATTAGCTCTATCTAAAAAGAAAGTAGGTACATACTATCTTGATTTGGATGGCGTAATGGTATAGCTAGTCCATTGTCTCCGTATGATATCCATCAATATTTGTTCGGAAAGAATTATTTTTTTGTTTGCATTTTACCATGATAAGGGTAAAGAAGGATTAGTTTATAAGACTCTATTGTATAGATATAGAACTAAAACAAGTACAAATCGTACATTAATAGGAAGGTGAAGGTAAGGATGGATTTGAAATCCGGAAAGTTATATTGGAATGAGACTTACCATGAAGAAATGAAATATCCAATATTGGAAGAAGACATTATGTGTGACGTTTGCATAGTGGGATCTGGTTCGTCCGGAGCACATTGTGCTTATTTTTTCGCTGAGACGGGACTTAATGTGGTTCTTGTAGATAAGAGGGACTTAAGTACAGGCAGTACGGTGGCTAACACGGGTCTTTTACAATATTCAAATGATAAATCCTTAACTTCTCTGATTCATAGTTTTGGAGAAGAAGCTGGTACTCGACATGTCCAGCTCTGCTTGGAAGCCATACGTACGCTTGAAAAAAAGGTTGTCCCAAGCTTAGCTGATGACTCAGACTTTAAGATTAGAAAGAGTTTGTATTATGCTTCTAATCCAGAGGATGTTTCTATGTTGAAAGAAGAGTATCAGAACCTTCAAAACCGCAACTTTCCAGTAGAATATTATTCGGAAAACGAAATAGGAAAACATTTTTCCTTTTTTAAAGCAGGGGCGCTTGTCACAGGGAATGACGCCGAAATAAATCCCTATAAGCATGCTCATTTATTACTGAAAAAGGCTTATCAACAAGGTGTGCGTATATTTTCCAATACGAAAATCAATGGAAAAATCTTAAAAGATGATCATACGGAGTTAATCACCGATACAGGTCATTCTATCCGTGCACATCATGTTATTTTTGCCACAGGCTATGAAGCCCAAGAAGAAGTGAATGATCCGAATGCTATGATTCTCAGTTCCTATGCCATTGCAACGAATCAGATTGCAAATCTTGCCAAATGGGATGAAGGAATGATGATTTGGGAAACGGCAAGGCCTTATTTATATGCAAGGAAAACGGTTGATAACCGGATCATCATAGGTGGATTAGACGAAAGAATAACCTATTCCGAGAAGAGAGATTCAAAAATCATACATAAGCGGGATGAATTGTTGAGTCAACTTGTCTGTTTATTCCCAGAATTGGAGGGCGTGGTCCAAGCAGATTATTATTGGGGTGCTTTCTTTGGTGAGTCACATGATGGTTTACCAACCATTGGGATTTATCCGAATTACCCTAACTGCTATTTCTTAATGGGGTATGGGGGAAATGGTACAGTTTATAGTGTCATTCTCTCACAAATCATTAGAGATTTGATAACAAAGAATAGACATCCCGATTCAAACTTATACTTAAAGGAAAGGTCTCTTATGAAAGGAACTGTCGGTTAAACAGGAAACACGCCCTAGAGAATAGAATAATAGAGGAAAGGATGATTACTAGGGGGAAAAGAAATGAAGTTTCCTGAATTAGAGACGGATAGGCTGTATTTGATAGAAATAGGTAAGCAGCATGCAGAAAGTCTGTTTGATATCCTTTCAAGGGAAGAGGTAACCCGGTATGGGGGCATTGAAACATTGCTTCGGTTAGAAGAGTCACAGAGGATTATCCATTCTTTTAGAAGCTCATACATTAATGAAAGAGGAATCCAATGGGGAATGGTCTTAAAAGATACAGGAAGGTTCATTGGGACGGTAGGTTTAAATCATTTGAATAAGTCTAATAAAAGGGCAGAAATAGGTTACGAAGTTCACCCTGATTATCGGCGAAAGTACTATACGTGGGAAGCGGTCAGAGAAGTATTGAGATTCTCTTTTCATGAACTTGAGTTGCATCGCATTGCCGCGATGGCTTTTCCGCATAACATGCCTTCGACTAACTTATTGAAAAAAGTTGGATTTCAGGAAGAAGGAACGCTTAGAAATTATCTATATTTTAATAAAGAATCTCAAGATGTCCGGATCTTTTCGTTATTGAATAGTGAATATAGTGCATTGAATTCTGGCTCATTGCCCCCCCGCTTTCTATAGGGACTGAAACAGAGAGTTTTGTTTAGTGCATCAGAGAAAATGCCCAATCATGGGCTTTTTTTGTGCCTGATATGTGAACATTTATAGATGAACGTCCAAAGTTCCATCCATTCATCGTTTTGTTAGAATCATAAACCATCCAGCCATTTGAAACCAGATTATCCGGGAACTTAGTCCACTTTTAAAGCCGTATATATTTAAAAATGTAGTATAAGGGGTACAAAATAGATTATTTAATTTTGTAATATTTTGAAGGGTTTAGCAAATTATGGTCGAATATAATAATATTATCCTTTTGCGAGGTTTGAAAGGAAGGTGGTTTTAAGCTATTAAACTGCTGTTTTTTGGGTTTTCCGAGGAAAAGGGCAAAACGAGTGTAATCGGTTTGCTGACTAAGTGTAATGATGAACGCTAAACTTCTAACTAATCCTCGCAGAAAATTTCCGGAATGAAATAAGCCGGCAGTTGATAGAGTAGAAATGGGAGGGGCCTGAGCTTGGGTGACTCCACAATTAAATCGTACAGAGGGGGAAAACATTTGAAAAAGTCTAAATTTTCAGTACTATCATTGTTTTTAGCCATGATACTGGTACTGGCCGCGTGTAATGGAGGATCGAAGGAAACTTCGAAAGAAAAAGAGGAAGGCACTAATAAATCCACTGAACCAAAGGTGTTAAATCTGAATAACTCATCCGAACCTGGATCACTACACCCTGCTAAAGCACAAGGAACTCATGATTCTTGGATTCTAAATCATACCTTCGAGGGGTTGACTAAGAAGACCGAGGAAGGCGAAATCGTTCCAGCGGTTGCAGAATCATGGGAGACTAGTGATGATGGTAAAACTTTGACATTTAAATTAAAAGATGGTTTAAAGTGGTCGAATGGAGATCCCATTACCGCCAATGACTTTGAATATGCATGGAAATATGCTTTGAATCCTGACACTGCGGCTGACTATGCTTACCAACTTTATTACCTTAAAGGGGGAGAAGCGTACAACGCGAAAAAAGGCAAGGAAGAGGATGTTGGTGTAAAGGCTACGGATGATCTTACATTAGAAGTTACATTAGAAGAGCCTACTCCATATTTCTTGGACTTAACATCATTCTATGCATTTTTCCCAATCAATAAACAAGTCCAAGAAGAAAATCCTGAATGGGCTCAAGAGGGAGAGACGCATGTCTCGAACGGACCATTCAAATTAACAGAATGGAAACATAAAGAGAGCATTAAAATCGAGAAGAACGAAAATTATTATGATAAGGATCAAGTTAAATTGGATGCGGTAAATTTCGCTCTAATTGAAGACGAAAATACAGCATGGCAAATGTATGAGAATGGTGAACTTGACCTGGCATATCCATTACCAGTGGACAAACAAGGCCAGCTGGTTAACTCTGGAGATAAAGAATTCCAAAATGGTCCAGAACTTGCCGTTTACTATTACAACTTAAATACTAAAGTGAAACCATTCAATAATATTAAAGTCAGAAAAGCTTTATCCATGGCCATTGACCGTAAAATGATCACGGATAATGTTACTCAAGGTGGCCAACAGCCAGCCTATGGTATCGTTCCTCCTGGTATTCCTGATGCCACTGGTGATTTCCAGGAAAATACAGGTAACCTTTTTGAAGAAAATGTAGATGAAGCTAAAAAGTTATTAAAAGAGGGCCTTGCAGAAGAGGGTATGAAAAAAATGCCTGATTTCTCCATTTTATTTAACACATTAGATGCCCATAAGAAAATTGCCGAAGCTGTTCAAGAAATGTGGCGTAAAAATTTAGGTGTTGAAGTCAAATTGGAAAATGCTGAATTCCAGGTTAAATTAGACCGTGAAAAAGCGGGAGATTTCCAAATTTCACGTGCTGGCTGGGTTGGTGATTATGTCGATCCAATGACATTCATGCTTTGGGAGACTGATGGCGCTTATAATGATGCCGATTGGTCTAACAAGGAATACGACAAGTATCTTAAGGAATCAAAAACTGCATTGAAACCGGAAGATCGCATGCCTATTCTACACAAGGCTGAAAAAGTATTAATTGATGAAATGCCGATTATCCCGATTTACTTCTATACTAAACCATACATGGTTAAATCGAATGTTACAGGAATTTATGCACCAATCAACGAATATCCAAACTTTATTTACGCAGACAAAAAATAAAGGCACGATAGTGATGGGAGGTATGTCCTTATTCGGACATACCCCATTTTTCAGTTGAAAATTTCATGAATTCATTTCTGCTTTAAACTTCTATGAAAACGAGAATTGAGGTGATTACCATGTTGAGATATACGATGAATCGATTAAAATGGGCAATTATAACTTTATGGGCGGTCATTACAATCACTTTTATCATTATGCATTCCATACCAGGAAATCCTTTTGCTAAAGAAGGGACAATGCCTCCTGCAGTATATGAAAATCTACAAGCCCATTATGGATTGGACAAACCACTATTAGCCCAATATGGAAATTATTTATTGGAAGTGCTTCGGTTTGATTTTGGTCCTTCCTTAAAATCTTCATCCATTTCCGTGAATGACTATATTGTGAACGGGTTCCCAGTATCTTTACATTTAGGTGCGCAAGCGTTGGCCATTGCCGTTTTCTTTGGTCTGATTCTAGGTGTAGTGGCTTCCTTATATCGAAATAAAATACCTGATTATCTATCAATGATCATTGCGATTGTTGGTATATCAGTGCCGAACTTTATCTTAGCTACAGTGCTGATTAATTATCTCGCTATAGAATTCAAAGTGTTTCCAGTTGCTACATGGGCGACTTGGAAACATACGATTTTACCTTCTATCGCCCTGTCCATGATGCCACTGGCCTTTATTGCAAGGTTAATGCGGACGAGCATGCTGGAAGTCATGGGTCAGGACTACATATTGACCGCTAAGGCCAAAGGCTTGAAAAGAAGTAGCATTATTATCAAACATGCGATTCGAAATGCCATCTTACCTGTCATTACGATTCTTGGCATTCTGACGGCCAACATTGTAACGGGAAGTTTCATTATTGAGCGCATTTTTGGAATTCCGGGGATGGGAGAGATGTTTGTAAAAGGAATCTTCAATCGGGATTACCCGGTTATTCTTGGTTCCACAATAGTGTATAGTGCAGTGCTTGTCATATTGATTTTCATAGTGGATGTAGCCTATACGTTGATTGACCCGAGAATTAAAGTGACGGGGGAGAGTAAATAATGGCAGAAAAAGTGCATTTAACCGAAGAAATGTTCTCGCCCGCAGAAGATAATTTTAAGGAAGCGGAAAAAATATCAAGGCCAACCATATCATTTTGGTCTGATGTATGGCGAAGGTTTAAGCAAAATAAGCTGGCCATGGCAGGTTTTGTTCTTATTGTCCTATTAGTGTTTATGGCTATTTTCGGGCCCTACATGAATGGATATTCATATTACGAACAAGATTTTGCAAAAAAGAATCTTAGACCAAACGCTGAACATTGGTTCGGTACGGATACAGCCGGAAGAGATCTATTTACGAGAGCCTGGTATGGGGCGAGGATATCCTTATTTATAGGATTGATGGCTGCTCTTATCGATTTTATAATCGGTGTCATTTATGGTGGGATTTCAGCTATACGTGGTGGGCGCACGGATAATTTAATGATGCGGTTTGCCGAAGTCATCTATGCCATTCCATATTTACTGATGGTCATTTTAATGATGGTAGTTTTAGATCCTGGTATATTACCAATTATCATCGCAATGACGATCACAGGCTGGATCCCAATGGCTCGATTGGTCCGGGGCCAGGTATTACAGCTAAAGGAAAATGAATATGTCCATGCAGCCACTATCTCTGGTGCTAATACGAATTGGACATTAAGGAAACATATGATTCCCAATACAATGGGACCTATTTTAGTAAATTTAACATTGACCGTTCCTACTGCAATTTTTGCCGAGGCGACGTTGAGCTTTTTAGGGCTAGGTGTGCCAGCTCCTCAAGCTAGTTGGGGTACCCTTACAAGTGATGCTTTGGGAAGTATTTTAGTCGGTAATTTCTATCAGCTTTTAATCCCAGCCATCCTTATTTCGGTGACGATGTTTGCCTTCAATGTAGTGGGTGATGGTCTTCAGGATGCACTGGATCCAAAGCTTAGAAAATAATAGAGTCCTAATCATAAAGATATTGAAACTAGAATAGGAGGGACGTTAATGGGGAAATTGTTAGAGGTCAATGATCTGCACATCACCTTCCATACGTATGCGGGTAAAGTGCAGGCTGTCCGAGGTGTGGACTTCCAGGTGGAAAAAGGGGAAGCCATTGGGATTGTAGGAGAGTCTGGGTGCGGAAAAAGCGTAACGGCAAAGTCCATAATGAAATTGTTGGAAACACCACCGGCACAGTATGAAAAAGGATCGATACTATTTAATGGAAAAGATCTCGTTAAAGCCAATGAAAAGGAAATGCAGAAAATTCGAGGCAATGACATCAGTATGATATTTCAAGATCCGATGACTTCGCTTAACCCGACAACCAAGATAGGCACTCAAATCATGGAGTCTATTTTAAAACATAAAGAAATCTCTCGTAAAGATGCATATGAAAGGGCCTTAGATACTTTAAAATTGGTGGGCATCCCCCAACCGGAAAAAAGGATGCAACAATATCCGCATGAGTTTTCGGGGGGGATGCGTCAGCGGGCAATGATCGCGATAGCCCTGGCCTGTGATCCACAATTATTAATTGCTGACGAGCCAACAACTGCATTGGATGTAACGATTCAAGCACAAATCTTAGAACTTATGAAAGATATTCAGCGAAGGATGGATACTTCTATTATCCTTATAACACATGATTTAGGTGTTGTTGCAGAAACCTGCGATCGCGTAATCGTAATGTATGCGGGCACGGTTGTGGAGACTGGAACGGTAGAAGCGATATTTGCAAATCCACAGCATCCCTATACAAAGGGTCTTCTCAAAACCGTGCCAAGGCTAGATATGGAAAAAACGGATCCGTTGATTCCAATCATTGGGTCTCCTCCCGATTTATTAGATCCACCAAAGGGCTGCCCCTTTTATCCAAGATGTGAATATGCAATGAAAGTATGCAAAGACCATAACCCGGAACTTGAAGAAGTGGAAGTGGGACAGACGGCAGCATGCTGGCTTCATCATCCGATGGCAAAAGCAACAAGAGATCAATCTACGACTACGGTATAAAGGAGGAGAATCATGGTTTCACTGAAAAATGAGTCATTAAAAGAAAAAGATCTCAGCAAAAGATCTCGTCTTGTTGAAATAAAAAATTTGAAGAAGTATTTTCCTATCGGTTCCGATTCGTTGAAAGCTGTTGATGGACTGGACCTTACGATATTTGAGGGGGAGACTGTTGGTCTAGTTGGGGAGAGCGGCTGTGGTAAATCCACGGCAGGACGTACAATCACACGACTATATGAGCCGACAGATGGAGAAGTCCTTTTTCAAGGGAAAAATATTTTTGATTATAAACAGGGGGAAATGTCGAAAGTCCGTCGAGAAATCCAAATGATTTTCCAAGATCCGTATGCATCGCTAAACCCTCGTATGAAAGTAGAGGAACTAATAGGAGAACCTCTTGCCATTCATGGGATTTTAAAAGGAAAAGAAAAAAAGAAGAGAGTAGAAGATTTGCTAAAGCTGGTTGGACTAAATCCTGAACATATCAGTCGGTTCCCACATGAATTCAGTGGCGGACAACGTCAGCGAATCGGGATTGCAAGGGCGTTAGCGCTAAATCCAAAATTCATTGTGTGTGATGAACCCATATCAGCTCTTGATGTATCCATCCAAGCCCAAGTAGTAAATTTACTCAAAGAATTGCAGAAGGAGATGGGGTTGACCTATTTATTCATCGCTCACGATTTATCAATGGTAAAGTATATCTCAGACCGTATTTTAGTTATGTACTTAGGTAGGATGATGGAACTTTCGGATAGTGATTCTCTTACTAAAGACCCGCTACATCCTTATACACAAGCGCTACTATCTGCTGTACCTATTCCGGATCCTACAGTTAAAAGGGAGCGGATTGTTTTGAAAGGTGATGTACCTAGTCCAATCAATCCGCCGAGCGGTTGTGTATTCCGTACACGTTGCCCAAAAGCCATGGAAGTGTGTTCCAGTGCCATACCAGAATGGAAAGAACAAAAGCCAGGGCACTTCGTTGCTTGCCATTTATACTGGTAAATCAAATAGTAAGACCGGTTGGCCTTTGTGCAACTGGTCTTTTTTACATCCAAGGGAGGAATCTCAACTAAATAGACAGAAAAAATTAAGGACTCTTATACTTAATTCTATCTTTTGGGAAATCAAACATATAAAATGTTATTATATGTAAAAATATTATTCGGTGTCTTTATGCTCTGTGAGATAAGGAGGAATAAAAGTGTATTCTACAATAAAAGCTGAAATTGTTGATCATGTTATGATAATTACACTCAATCGCCCTGAAAGAATGAATGCCTTTAATGAAAAAATGTGTCAAGAGCTGATTCAAGTCTTTGATAAAGCGGATGAAAATGATGAAGTACGGGCGATTATAATGACCGGTGCCGGAAAAGGGTATTGTTCTGGTATGGATTTGGAAAAAGGCGTGGAAACATTTATGGACCATACTCCTTTAGTGGAATATCGAGATGCTGGTGGGGTCTTATCATTACGAATATTTGATATGAAAAAACCAATTATTGCCGCAATTAATGGTTCTGCTATCGGGATTGGAATCACTATGACTTTACCGATGGATATCCGGCTTGCTTCATCTGATGCGGAAGTGAGCTTTGATTTTGCAAAGCGGGGGATTACGATGGAGGCCTGCAGTGGATGGTTCCTACCAAGACTCGTGGGCATGGGTAAGGCGACTGAATGGGTGTTTACCGGTAGAATGATTTCCGCACGAGAAGCGTATGAAGCAAGATTAGTAAACGAAGTTGTCGAGCCTGATCAGTTGATGGCTACAGCCATGAAAATTGCCAATGAGATAGCGGTAAATACCTCTTCTATTTCTGTTACATTATCTAGGCAACTAATGTGGACGATGCTGGGGGCCAATCATCCCCATGAATCACATAAAATTGAATCTAAAATGCTCCATTGGACTGGGAAACAAGCGGATGCACAAGAAGGGATTGGAGCTTATCTGGAAAATCGGAAGGCAAAATTTACGATGAAGAGCAGTACGGATATGCCACCGTTCTATCCCTGGGGTGTCGAATGAATAGGAGCAATTTCGATAATTTAATGAAGTAAACAGGCTTGTTATTGTACTTTTCGGAATAATTAGGGTTTCCGTTCTTAGTGTGTTATACTTTGGTTACCATTTACTAAACTTGTTTCGTGTACCCCATCAATTTGATGGGTTTTTTTTGATTTCTATAAAAAACAACAACAAAAATGGACTCTACGAGTAGAGTCCATTATATATGATGGATATTATTATGCTTTTTGAACGTTAGTAGCTTGGGGTCCACGTTGACCTTGCTCAACTTCAAAAGTAACTGATTGACCTTCGTCTAATGATTTGAAGCCTTCGCTTTGAATAGCTGAGAAATGTACGAATACATCGTCTCCGTTTTCGCGTTCGATGAAGCCGAATCCTTTTTCTGCGTTAAACCATTTTACTTTACCTTGTTCCATTTTTGTTGCCTCCTAGTGTGAATCCACACATTGTGTTACTACCCTTGCTCAATTTTCAGAAGGAAAGTGTTTCACTTATCAATCTTCAAGAACAAAAATAATTCTTTTTAAGAATAACAGATACTGTCGGATTTTGCAATGGATATAGTATTGATCCTTTTATTTACATGGTAAATCCCGTCAATAACCTTTTTTATAATTTAATAAATTGATTTCAGGGCTTTCACCAGAAAGGTAGTTCTTTAAATTCGGTATAAAGATTTCTTCAATTAGACGTTGATCGTAAAATTCAGTATTTCCTGAAGTGTGTGGAGTCATGATGACATTATCCATCTCCCATAATCGGCTAGTTTCTGGAAGTGGTTCAGTTTCAAATACATCAAGCCCCGCACCGGCAATCTGATGAGCGTCAAGGGCTTGTATCAAGTCGGTTTCAATTACGATTGGGCCACGACCAACATTAATGAAGAAAGCAGAGGACTTCATCGAGTTGAACTCATCTGTGCCGAACATATTCCTTGTTTTAGAGGTTAGAGGTAAAGTGACGATTACGTAATCACATTTAGGAAGAACATCTTGTAATTGGTCCTGTTTGAACATTTCATCCACGAATTCTTCTGGCATACCTGACTGGCGAACTCCGATGACCGTCATCCCGAAGGCTTTGGCAATCTTCGCCGTTTCTTTACCAATTTTCCCAACCCCTATGATTCCGATAGTCTTATTGTGAATTTCCTGTTTCATATGAGCGTGATGCCAGTTTTTTTTCTGTTGTTGTTTAACATACGTATCAATTTTTCTAGTGAAAGCAAGGAGTAAGCCGAAAATAGTTTCAGAAATAGGGTAGGCATGAACTCCATTTGCCGTCGTAATCTGAACATGATCTTTTTCAAGGATATCCAGTGGCAAAGCATTTACTCCTGCACTCCATGTCTGTACCCATTTTAAATTTTTTCCTTCCCCCTTGTATAATGGGTTGCTTCATTTCTGCTTTCCAACCTGCAATTATTTCAGCTTCATGAATATGATTCTTCCATATCGCTGGATTTCTCCCTATTATAATATTCCACTCCGGAATCAACTCTTTAATTTGATTCAGCAACTGTTCATTCAAGTCCTGGCTTATAATGATTTTCCGCTTATTCATTTAAATCCTCCCATCTAATTCACTTTTCTGAATTATACGTAAACTTCTTTGGGAATACAATGATAGTGCCTTTTATAGGCTATTTATATGTGAGGGAAATTTGAAGAGGAGATAAAAACTTTGATATTCACCATGATGGTTTATCACGGCGAACAAAATGTTTAAATATTCAATCGTTTACTATACAAAACGTCTAATGTAAAAAATCCGTTTAAAAAATATAATGAAAACAAGAAATATCTTTCGGATGGAATCAGAGGTCAAGAATGAAAAGGTGGGATCCAGCAACCGTAAAGAAAAAAGCGATTTATGGCTAAATACTCATACGAAATAGGGGTCGAAACATATCAGGTTCGACCTTTCTTTATAGAATAGAAAGGGGTGCAGAGGATTATGCAAGTTAAAAAAGAATTGAAGGATTTACAACAAATGGACGAAAAGTATATTTGGCATAATATGAAAGGTGCTGGACCAAATCCAGGAACGATGGTAGTTGAAAAAGGTAAAGGGGCTTGGATTACTGATATTGATGGAAATCGTTATCTGGATGGAATGTCTGGTTTATGGTGTGTCAATGTAGGATATGGAAGGGAAGAACTTGCTGAAGCAGCTTATGAACAGTTAAAGGAACTTCCCTATTCTCCTTTAACGAATAGTCATATTCCAGCTATTAAACTGGCAGAAAAATTGAATGATTGGCTCGGCGGTGATTATGTAATTTTCTTTTCCAACAGCGGTTCAGAAGCGAATGAAGCAGCATTTAAGATTGCAAGGCAGTATCATCAGCAAAAAGGGGAACATGGCCGTTATAAATTCATTTCTCGTTACAGGTCCTATCATGGGAATACAATGGGGGCGTTGGCAGCAACAGGTCAGGCACAGAGAAAATATAAATACGAACCGCTTGCTCCAGGTTTTCTTCATGTGACGCCTCCTGATTCATATCGAAATCCAGAGGACGAAAGTGGAGAGAAAAGTGCCTCTGAAATTGAACGTGCCATCACATGGGAATTGAGTGAAACTGTTGCTGCAGTTATTATGGAACCAATCATTACAGGTGGAGGTATTCTTATGCCTCCAGAGGGGTATATGAAGAAGGTTAAAGATATTTGCGATAAAAATGGCGTTTTGCTGATTTCAGATGAGGTGATTTGTGGTTTTGGTCGTACGGGTAAGAAGTTCGGTTTTATGAATTATGATGTACAGCCGGATATCATTACGATGGCAAAAGGGATTACAAGTGCCTATCTTCCTTTATCCGCAACGGCTGTCAAACGGGAAATATATGAGGCATATGTAGGTACAGAAGATTATGACCGTTTTCGGCATGTAAATACATTCGGTGGTAACCCTGCTTCTTGCGCACTCGCCTTAAAAAATATGGAAATCTATGAAAAAGAAAATTTGATTGAACGCTCGAAAGAACTAGGCCTTCGCCTTTTGCAGGATTTAGATGAAATGAAATCCCACCCTAATGTTGGTGACGTACGTGGTAAAGGCTTGTTAGTCGGAATTGAACTTGTAGAAGATAAGCAAACGAAAAAACCGATTGAATTATCCAAAATCAATAAAATTATTGCTTCTTGCAAGGAAAATGGATTGATCATCGGAAAAAATGGCGATACGGTAGCAGGTTTTAATAATGTATTGACACTAGCACCCCCGTTAAGTATCACCGAAAAGGATTATTCTTTCATCGTAACAACCTTAAAGCGAACTTTAGCTGAGTTTTAAAGATAGAAACGGAAATGTATTAAGGCGGAACAGAAGATATCTCATTCTGTTCTTTCTTTTTGTTTATTAGCCATTGGAAATGATATAATAAAAAATATTTTGTTTAAGGGTGCTTAGCGTTAAGTTAGCTCTCTTGTAAAGTAAAGAGATACAGGCCATTTTTCTTTATTAAATTGATAGTTTGATAGCACTTCATTTGAATGGAAGGGGCTATCAACTTTTTTGGTTTAAAAAAATGGTCTTTTTGGTACATAATAAAAGTATGTAGACAAGAACTAGAAAAATGATTAACTCTCAGAAGAGGTGTGGTTCATGAACAATGAAGAAATAACGAAAAAATTAACTTTACATACGCCTGTTATTTTAGGCAGTGGGGACTTTGCAAAATATGCAGTTTTAGTACCGCTTATCGAAAAGGAGGATGGCATACACGTCCTGTTTGAAGAGCGCTCACATCAATTGAGAAGGCAACCGGGGGATATTTGTTTTCCTGGTGGAAGAATTGATCATCTTGATATGGATGAGCAGACGGCTGCCCTTCGTGAAACGTACGAAGAACTAGGTGTGGCAAAAGAGGATATATATAATGTATTTCCAATCGATTATCTTGTATCCCCTTTTGGGATGATTGTGTACCCATATGTGGGATTTATCCGAGGTGATCAACCATTGGCACCCAACCCATCTGAAGTCGAAACGGTCTTTACTGTTCCACTTTCGTTTTTCATGGAAAAGCCCCCAGAGATATATCATGTGAATTTTAAAGTCGAGCCATTAGAAAACTTTCCACACGATTTAGTTGTTGGTGGAGAGAATTATAAATGGCAACCAAGACAGACGAAAGAATATTTCTACCAATATGAAGGCCGTGTCATTTGGGGAATGACGGCAACCATACTTACCCACTTTATTAAAATTCTACGTTAGACCCTTCTAAAGCACCTTTTCTTTATCAGTAAATCCAAATAAACTATATATATGGTAAAAAACGGTTTTTGATGAAGAGGGGGATGAGGGATGAGATACACGCTGAGACGATTGGAAATTGAACGAGAACAATCTATAGCAGAGCTTAAAAAATATAAAGTGAGCCATGAGTACTATGATGAAATAAAAGATTTGAAAAGTCGGGAAATTTATTATCTTGGCGGTCCCTGGACTAGGGAACACTTAAACTCCTTGTTAAGAAGTACTCATGTAAACCAGCCGAGTTACTCACCCCATCGTTTTTTATATCCATGGGTTGATCTTCAGGAAGATGGAAAGCTGAAAAGCTTGTATTCCGGTAAAGGTATGGATCCTGTCGAAGTCATAGAAGCAGATATTCGAGTTCTTGAACTGTTAACGAAAGGAAGTCAATCCTTTGAGGTTAATAGTATGTCTCTTAATTGTGAACATGTCGTTCCTCAATCATGGTTTAGTAAAAAAGAACCGATGAGAGGGGACTTACATCATTTATTTGCCTGTGAGCCAACTTGTAATAGTAGCCGCGGGAATTCCCCTTATCATGACTTTGTGGACTATTCCCCAGAACCTCAAGTACGAGGGATAAAAGCCGGATGTGGCAAAGCTGAAAAAGGAAAATTTGAGCCTGAATATGGAAAAGGAATCGTAGCGAGGGCCACTTTGTATTTTTTACTGCGATATGAAGGGATTATTGATCAAGAGAATATCGATATCAATCTATTATTGGACTGGCATCATCGTTTTCCGGTTAACTTATATGAAAAACATCGTAATCAGGCCATATTCGAAGTACAAGGGAATCGCAACCCATTTATCGATTTCCCCGAAATGGCAGGTGAGTGGACTTAAAAAGACGTTTGTTTTACGAACTAAAATATGTATGGACATGAGGTTAGGGTTTCTCTTGAATGTTATATTGAAAGAAGCCTACAGGATAATGAACTCAAAAAGGATTGAGCAGCTTCCACTGCTTCAATCCTTTTATTTTTTATATGGTATGAAAAGGGTTTAAAGAAACTTCACGCAAACTGGGAATGGCACTTGGATATCTTTTTGAAGTAACGTTAATTTACCATTTATATCATTTCGAGAAAACAACGTCAAGGTCCCTGATTCCTCATTAGAGGCAACAAGGAACTTCCCACTAGGATCAAGGGCGAAGTCACGTGGCCAGTGTCCTTCTGTTGAAACTAATTCAACCAAGGTTAGTTTTCCGGTTTTTTTATCGGTTTGGAAGACAGCGATGCTATCATGCCCACGATTTGCTGCATAAACGAACTCCCCATCCGCAGATATGTGGATCGCACTTCCTTGATTGTTTTCACGGAAATTTTCTGGGACTGTCCGGATGGTTTGCAATTCTGAAAAACTTCCATTTTGGGAATCGTACGCCAATACAATGACTTCAGGTGCAAGTTCTGTCATAACATAAGCGATTTTTCCATTAGGGTGGAAGGTTAGGTGTCTTGGCCCGCTTCCAGGAGTGACTGCCAAACTATTAACTTTTTCCAATACTCCATTATGTATTCCATATGTGTTTATTTGATCGATTCCAAGATCAACGACGGCAATGTATTTTTCATCAGGTGAAAAGCCTGCATAATGTGCATGTGCCTTTTCCTGACGCTCTTTGTTAGGTCCCATTCCGGTATGGCGTATCGTGGATGATACTGAAGCAGGTGTTGCGTCGGGGTTAAGTTTGTAAGCTTCGATAATCCCATCTCCGTAATTGGCTGTGACCAAAACATTTTTTTTGCTATCGATACTAATGTGGCAATAGGATCCATTAGGAGTTAGCTCCTTACCTAAGTAAGTAAGATCACCTGATCCTTCATCAATAGAGTATGCAGCAACACCGCCGCTACCGGCCTCTTTTAAGATGGCGTACAAATGTTTTTTGTCTTCACTAATCGTTACATAAGTAGGATCCTTTAATTCAGCAGCAAGGACGGGCGTTGTAATCTTCCCTTCGTTACTATCAAGTGTGAAACGATAAATGCCTTTACTGTCTCCTTTCGTATAAGTACCGATGTATCCGGTAAAGGTTTGTTTCGGATTTTCCATATTGATTCCCTCCTAGAAAGATAATGAGTTTATTTTAACATACGATGAACTCATATATCTTTCCCCGAATTTAATGGAGTTGAATCTTAATTAACAATAAAATTTTGCTGAAACAGAAAAAGGTACTCGTTTAGTGAAGATTTTATATGGTTTCGATTTTTTTAGATGTACTGGCTTGGTTTGATATATGTTGAAATGATGAAACTAAAAATAAGCCTTGTGTTGTTAATTTAATTTCAGGTATAACGGGAAGCGCTAAAAAAGCAAGCGTCAGGAATGGATTAAAGTGTCTGTTGGCACCAATCTTCAATAACCCGTGATTCATTTCCTTTAAGTTGTGTAAAACTTCCGCATACGTCCCTGTACTCATTAGTCCAGCAATCGGAAGAGGTAGGGAGGCAAGAGTTTTACCATCTTGGATAATGACTAATCCTCCCTGCATTTTTTTTATTTCCTCAGCAGCTACCAGCATATCCTGGTCATTCGTACCAGCGATAATTAAGTTGTGCGAGTCATGGGAAACCGTTGTGGCGATTGCACCTGATTGTAGGCCAAGACCCTTGACGATTCCAAGGCCGATTTTTTTTGTCTTTTGATGCCGTTCTATAACAGCAAGCTTTACGTGATCCATGGAGGGGGAAAATTGAAATAGGCCATTTTGATTGAGAGCGACCGGTTCGATTATATGTTTTGTAACTAGACTGTTCGGTATGATTTCAATAAGGTTGGCAAGGGCATTGTGTAAGGTTATATGAAAATCTATATCTGACAAATCTTGAAGGTGTACCGTCTGTGTTAATTTTTCCTCCAACTTGTGTTTCGGGGCTTCAGGGAAGTTCACTAACTGGCCATCTTTAGAAACTAGTTTGCCATCTTTAAAAACGGATTGAATTTGGATGGATTGGAGATCTTCGAATAATAGAAAGTCGGCTTTATATCCAGGTGCAATGGCACCATGTTCTCTTAACCCGAAGCATTCGGCGGCATTTATTGTTGCCATTTGAATCGCGGTCAGAGCGGGGATTCCTTCTTCTATGGCAATTCTGACATTGTGGTCAATGCTACCTTCAGTTACAAGATCATCTAGGTGGCGATCATCGGTGACGAATAAACAACGGCGGGAATTTTGTTCAGTAACGGCAGGGAGCAGATTTCGTAAGTCTTTTGCTACAGTTCCCTCCCGAATCATAAGATACATTCCTTTCCGTAGTCGGTCTCTTGCTTCCTTTGCGGTGGTGCATTCGTGATCGGTTTGGATACCGGCAGCCATATATATATTGAGTTGCTGTTCAGTAAGTCCGGCAGCGTGACCATCAATCTTTTTTTCATTCTTGTATGCATCGATGATTTTTTGAATCATATCATCATCTGCATTGGATACGGCTGGGAAGTTCATCACTTCAGCTAAACCAAGCACCCGCGGATTTTTGTAAAAAGAATATAAGTCTTCACTTTTTAAAACAGCGCCCGCATCCTCGAAGTCAGTTGCCGGAACACAAGATGGCATCATAAAGTAAAAGTCGAAAGGGAGGTGATCCGATTGTTCAATCATATATTGTATCCCTTTCCTTCCTGATACATTGGCGATCTCGTGTGGGTCCGCCACGACGCAAGTTACTCCATGTAAAAGTAGAACTTTGGCCAGTTCAGAAGGCCGTACCATGGATGATTCAATATGAACATGTCCGTCGATAAATGTAGGTGATACGTATTTACCTGCGGCATTTATTTCAGAGATTCCCTCGTAATTCCCAATACCTGCAATATAACCATCTACTATAGCAACGTCGCCAGTATAAATTTCCCCATTGAATACATCAATGATTTTCCCATTTTTAATGACGTAATCAGCAGGTATTCTACCTGCTGCAACGTCCATTCTCTTTTTCATTAAGTGTGATTTCAAAGAGACCTCCTCCTCATCTGGACTTAGGCTTATTGTCAGTATTCCACTTTAACTGCTTGAGATTCCCATGTGCGGAATGGTAAATCATGGTCGGTGAAATCTATACGATGCATGGCGATGGAGCGGTTTTCCATTGGGATCGCAAGCTCTTGATAAATAAAATCGTCATCAAACCCGATTTGAGCTGCATCTTGTTTTGTACAAGAATAATAGATTGCTTTAGGTCGTGCCCAATAAAGAGCACCAATACACATCGGGCAGGGCTCACAACTAGTATAGATTTCACAATCTGTAAGCTGAAAGCTGTTCAGGTTTTTACAAGCATCGCGAATAGCTTGGATTTCAGCATGTGCAGTGGGGTCAAGCGCCGTAGTGACATTATTGCAGCCTCTTCCTATAATGACCCCATCTTTTACGATCACGGCTCCGAAAGGACCACCGTTTTGTTTCTTCACATTTTCAGTAGCCAGTTGCACTGCCATTTCCATGAATTTTATATTCATCTAAAACACCCCTCCGACTTATATTTAAAAGCTGTGTTATATTACATAACATGAAATTTATATATAATATAACATATTTAGGAAATCGTTGAACGCATTTTTGAAAATAATTTTTTAAATCATTCATTATTGAGAAATTTATTATGGAAGAAATAATAAGGGAGGTAAAAAGGATTATGTATTGCGAGTCATCTCGGTAAAATCGTGAAATCATCAACTTCTCCATTTTAGTTTTTTAAAAAGTTGTCCATCCCCGTTTACATTTATACTTTTTTTGAAACTTAATGAAAATTTGTTCGTAGAATAAATGTAAGTAAATTCAAGGAAGAGGTGTTTTTATATGGAAAAAAGGTTGGGAGATTTAAATCAGGAGCAGATAAAGGGTCCTTCTTTGTTTGGAATGATTACAAGTCCTGTGGAACAATTCGAAAGAATCAAAAGCAAGCCAAAGATTTGGGTTCCAATGCTATTGATCACTTTACTTTTTTTAATTGGTACATATTTTTTAAGTCTATCATTAGATATCAATGAATTAATTGGGGAAGAAGTTCCTTCAGGGCAAGTTGAAATTGTTAAGATGGTTACTTTGGTTACCATGGTTATTACCGGTGTTCTTTCACCAGTGGTATCGGTTCTAATTTCCAGTGCTGTTTTGCTAGCAGTGGCTAAAATCGCAAATTCAGAAGTGAGTTTTAAACAAATATTTTCAATGAAGACGTTTATTTATTTAATCACAGCTATAGGACTTTTTTTAAACGGACTTATACGTTTGCTGATTGGTGGAAATCCTGAAGTGTATGTTACGAGTTTGGCAGGTTTACTGAACTCGGATTCTAAGATTTTGGGAGTCTTTGAGGTCTTTACCATCTGGGCCACTGTTTTGATTGCCATTGGTCTAAATAAAGTGGCGAACCTCTCTAAGGGAGTAGCTGTGACGATAGCTATTATTTTTTTCCTATTTCAAATAGGTATGGCGTTCATCGGTAGTTTATTCTCGGGAATTAGTGGCATGTAATGAAAAAGAAATGGATCATTATAGGAGTCAGTCTACTTATTGTAATAATGGTCACTGTTAGCGTTTACCGGCAGGTTTTGGCTAAAGGACCATCGGTCTCGGTGATAGTTCCCAAAATGGAGGATATTTCTTCCACCATCATGATTCCAGGTAGTGTAGCGATGGAAAATCAACAGACGGTTTATTTCTCCACAGAAAAGGGAGAACTTAAAAAGGTTGAAGTCAAAGAAGGTCAGAAAGTGAAAAAAGGTGATCTTCTGCTGACTTATGAAAATCCTCAGTTAGAATCTGAATTAGAACAAAACAACCTATCAAAAGAATCTGCTTATTTGAAAATCAATCAGTTAAAAAGGCAGAAGGAACAACTTGAAGAAAAGGAAAAACAACTAAGTAAACAAGTTGGGGATGATAGAGCAGAAGAACAATTAAATCCAGAATTCGATCAAATTGATACGGATACAAAATTAGCAGATATTGAGTTGAAACAGGTGCTTTTGAAGGAAAAACAGTTGAATGAACAGATACGGGATCTGAAAGTGGAGAGTAAGGTGGATGGTGTCGTGCTCACCGTAAGTAAACAGGGAGAGTCCTTAGCTGTAACAGGTACGGCTGAACCTCTTATCCAAATCGGCAATCTTGGTAACTTGCTAGTTTCAGGAGTTCTTTCTGAATACGACACATTGAAAATAAAGAAAGGGCAAAGTGTGAGTTTTAGTTCTGATGCCGTTGAGGATGAGAAGTGGAAAGGAGAAATTGTGAATATACATTCCATTCCTCAGAAAACAGATCTCAGTCAAGGGAATTCCCAGGCTGTCCAATATCCAGTAACGGCTAAACTAATAAGTGAAACGGATGTTTTAAAGCCTGGTTTTCAGCTTTTCATGGAAATTGAAACAGATAAAAAGAAGGCACTTGTGCTTCCAATGGATGCGATTATCGATGAGGGTGAACGGATGTTCGTCTATATGGTGGACGGGAAATCCGTAAAAAAGAAAGAAATAAAGCCTGGTATCATTTCCAGTGAAAAAATCGAAGTAATCAAAGGCCTAAACAAAAACGACCGAGTTGTTATCGATCCTTCAGACAAGATTGAAGAAGGAATGGAAGTGACGGTTGAATGATCGAGTTAAAAGGAATAACAAAAACGTATCAATTAGGTAAAGAGGATGTACATGTGTTGAAAAACGTGAATTTCTCCATTGAAAATGGAGAGTTCGTTGCGATTATGGGACCTTCAGGCTCGGGAAAGTCCACATTGATGAATATAATCGGATGTTTAGATCAAGCAACAACTGGAGAGTATTGGCTTTCGGGCCAAAATATCTCTGGTTATTCAGAAGACGAATTGGCTAGGGTCCGAAATACATCCATAGGATTCGTTTTTCAACAATTTCAATTATTACCAAGACTAGTAGCTTGGAAAAATGTTGAGTTACCGATGATTTATGCCGGCGTTTCAAAAAAAGAACGTCAATTCCGTTCAGAAGAAGCATTAAAGAAGGTGGGACTTGAAGACCGAATGAGTCATCTACCGAATGCTCTTTCTGGAGGGCAAAAACAGCGTGTTGCTATTGCACGCTCCATTGTCACACAACCCCAATTAATTTTAGCGGATGAACCAACTGGTGCACTAGATTCAATCACGAGTGTGGCGATAATGGAACAATTCAGGAAGTTGAATGAAGAGGGAGTCACAATTGTTGTGGTAACACATGAAGCCGAAATTGCCGAATACGCTTCTAGGACCATATTTGTACGCGACGGTGAAATTCTTCCTGCTACCCTCATAGAAAGAGGGGAGGATTAATGAGTGTATTCGAAAATGTCACGATGGCTTTGAGTTCTCTAAAAGCTCATAAATTGCGTTCTATGTTAACGATGTTGGGCATCATAATTGGAGTAGCCGCTGTCATTATCGTAGTTGCAATAGGGCAAGGTGGGGAAGCGATGCTGAAATCGGAAATTGTAGGTCCGGGTAATACGGTTGAATTATTTTATCAGCCCTCAGAGGAAGAAATGCAGTCGAATCCGAATATTATCTATGAAGCTGCTTTTAATCAGGAAGATATCCGAATACTTGAAAATCTTAACGGTGTTAAACGGGTGGTTGCTTCAAGTTCAGAGTTTACAAAAGTTAGCCACAAACAGGAATCCATCGATAGTTCTGTGGTAGGCATAAATGATGCCTTTCTGGATTTAAATAGACTTAATGTGGCCAGTGGAAGAAATTTCACTTCTGCTGACTTTTTGGGTGGAGCGCGAGTTGCCATTGCAAGCCATACGATGCAAGAGGATTTATTTGATGGGAAATCACCAATTGGACAAGTCATTCGGATTGGAACGCAACCCGTTGAAATTATTGGAGTAATGGAAAAATCAACAGGGCTCCTTGCTTTTGATACAGTGCAATTGTATATGCCATCTAATACGTGGAAAACGGTCTTCAGTAAAAATGATGTGACCTCTATTCTGTTGCAGGCAGAAAATACTGATCAATTGAACACTATCGGTAAAAAAGCTTCTGCCAAACTTAATTCTATTCACAATGCAGGGGAATCATATCAAGTTATAAATATGGAAGAAATCGCTTCGGCAATTGGTCAAATTACCAGGATCATGACTTTGATAATCGGTTCTGTTGCAGGCATATCCCTCGTCGTGGGGGGGATTGGTGTAATGAATATCATGCTTGTATCCGTTACGGAACGGACTAGAGAGATTGGCATTCGTTTGGCGCTAGGAGCCACAAGGAGACAGATACTAACTCAATTTTTAATTGAATCGATCATCTTAACACTGATTGGTGGATTGTTGGGCATCGTTTTAGGGTGGATCGTTGTCACGCTAATTTCTCTTTTTGCGGGGCTTCCCTCTCTAATTTCTTGGCAGGTTGTCCTTGGAGGTGTAGCCTTTTCCATGACAATAGGCATTGTTTTCGGAATTTTACCGGCGAATAAGGCTTCCAAAATGAATCCGATTGAATCCTTGCGATATGAATAAGCATCTCGAAACTTGTACGTACTTGAGTACAGGTTTTTTTTCTTCTTTTCTCCTATCATGCTATTATTATGGTATACAATTATACCGGTAGGCTAACCTCCGTGTTGCACATGAATTGAAAAAACAACAAAACGTTTGTAATTGAAGGTAGTAACATAGTTTTTAGTTCTATTTTCCTTTCAGTAGATAAAACGTAATAAATCGAAAAAATATTTTTAAGATTTTGGGGGCGATTGTGTGATGAAGACTATACGACAACTAGATAACCTTAATGAAATAGATAGTATTCTTAAGCAAATGGTTCGAAATTCTTATGAAGAGGCAAGGGAAGAAGGAGAATTGTTATGTATGGAATGTGGAGACGTAGATTTATATATTGCAGCTTCGAACCATGCACGGCTACAGGATGCGATTAATATGAATTTTCGAATTGATGAGTCCGGTGAAATCATCGAACACGAAGAATATCAGCAACTTATGGATGAGCTTTCTGAGTACTTTCTGGAATTACATAAGGATAGTGAATTATTTGATTTCTTTCCTGCGGGTTCTTATGAAGTCAAAGGTGATGAGCGAGAGTCTGAAACAGATATGCTAGGTCCAAAGGGTTTATTTTCAGCACCATTTGAGGATTCTATTATAAAGGAATAAATGGTGAGAACAAGGAATCTGAAGGGGTATAAAAAGGAGAGGCAGAAACGATTTATTATTTCTGCCTCTTCTTTTTCCATTACTTTACTAGAAAAAGATCTATTTAGAGCAGCACTCCTTCATTTAGTCTAAAAACGTGTTGTTCTGTACGAAATATGATAAAATTCGACTTTATTAAAAATGAATAAGGTAGAAAAAATAACAAATATAAGTTTTTATGGAAATTATATGAAGAATTGGATATAATAAAAAGTGTTATAGTAAATGAATTTTTTTAGAATTAATAGTTTGATATAACTTTCAGAAGAGTTCTCTCTTAAGAAAATTATACATAGGTATAGAATGAAGTAAACTAAGATGGCCGGTATCAAAATTATTGCATTTTTCGCATTTTAATTCAGATTATTTGGACTATTTTTGTTTTTTGAAAAATGTTGCAGGCTAGGGAGGATTAGTTATGATAGTTTTTGATCAGGTTAATAAGTATTTTGGTGATTTTCATGTATTGAAAGATATTAATCTAACAATTAATAAGGGAGAAGTGGTCGTAGTAATCGGTCCATCTGGATCAGGAAAAAGTACGCTTCTTCGTTGTATTAATCGCTTAGAAACGATATCGGAAGGTTCGCTGTCCATCAATGAGATGAATGTTGCGGATAAAAAAACAGACATTAATAAGTTGCGCCAAAACATCGGTATGGTTTTCCAACATTTTCATCTTTACCCTCATAAAACCGTATTGGAAAATATTATGTTGGCACCTAAGAAGGTTTTAGGACAAACGAATGCGCAAGCGGAAAAAATTGCCCAAAAGTATTTGGAAAAAGTCGGGATCTCGGATAAGGCGAATTCTTATCCTTCACAGCTTTCCGGTGGACAGCAGCAACGTGTTGCCATTGCCAGAGGACTGGCAATGGGACCGGAAATCATGTTGTTTGATGAACCTACCTCAGCCTTGGATCCAGAAATGATCGGCGAGGTACTTGATGTGATGAAAAAGCTTGCTCTAGAAGGAATGACGATGGTCGTGGTCACACACGAAATGGGATTTGCCCGTGAAGTGGCGGACCGAATCGTATTCATGGATGAGGGCAGGATTTTGGAGGAGGCAATACCGGCTGATTTTTACGAAAACCCTCACGAAGAGAGGGCGCGTCTATTTCTCAGCCGTATATTAAATCATTAAATAAAAAATAGGGGGGATTTACATGTTGAAGAAAAAGAGATGGTTACAATTATCATTGCTTTCAGTACTAGCTGTCATACTATTAGCAGGTTGTGGCGGGGAAAAGGATTCTGATGAAGGTAAAGATGGTGGAAGCGGGAACAAAGATAAAGATATTCTAACTCAAATTAAGGATAACGATAAAATCGTATTCGGGGTAAAGAATGATACGCGTCTGTTTGGATTGAAAAACCCAAATACAAAAGAGGTAGAAGGATTTGACATCGACATTGCGAAAGCACTTGCAGCGGAGATCCTTGGTGATGAAGAAAAAGTATTATTCAAAGAAGTAACGTCTAAAACAAGAATGCCTTTATTGAACAATGGGGATATCGATGCGATTGTTGCGACTATGACCATTACGGAAGAACGTAAAAAAGAAGTTGACTTCACTGATGTCTATTTCGATGCTGGACAATCATTACTTGTTAAAAAAGGAAGTGACATCAAAGGTATTGATAATTTAAAAGGTAAAAAGGTATTGGCTGTAAAAGGCTCTACCTCAGCCATAAATATCCGCGAAAAAGCTCCCGAAGCAAATGTTTTGGAATTCGAAAATTATTCGGAAGCATTCGCAGCACTTAAATCAGGTCAAGGTGATGCATTGACGACAGATGATTCCATACTTTATGGTATGGCTGATGAAGATCCAAATTACGAACTTGTTGGCGGCACATTTACGGATGAGCCATATGGAATTGCAGTTAAAAAAGGAAATGAAAAATTTGTAGATGAATTGAACAAAGCTCTTAAATCAATTAAAGACTCCGGGAAATATGATGAAATTCATGATAAGTGGATTAAGCAATAACGTATTCATTTACATGTGGTAAGAAGAAATAGGATTTTTACTTACCTACTAAAAGAATAATATTTGGATCTGTCAGGATGAGCAATTTGCTCATCCTGATTAGTTAGAGGAGAGTGGATGTCTTGCTTGATTTCTCCATTTTGACAGAGAATTTAGATATGTATTTAATGGGTTTTAAAAATACAATCATATCTAGTTTAATTGCTTTAGTATCAAGCTTAATCCTTGGTGTGCTTATTGCTATCATGAGAATTGCTCCGATTAAGCCTCTGAATTGGCTTGGGACCGCATATGTGGAGTTCATACGGAATATACCCTTATTGATCATCACATTTTTCTTTTTCCTCGGCCTGAAATTAAGTGGGTTATATGCAGGTACGTTAGCCTTGACTATATACACATCATCATTTATTGCGGAAGCCATTAGAGCCGGCATTCTTTCGGTATCGAAAGGACAAATGGAAGCAGCCCGTTCTTCAGGACTGACATATGGACAGGCGATGAGATTCATCATCTTGCCACAAGCCGTGAAAATTGTCATTCCCCCTCTTGGGAACCAATTCATCAATCTCGTTAAAAATTCTTCCATTTTAGCAGTCGTTGCTGGATTAGATCTTATGTATCACGGTGATTTAATATCCTCAAGAACCTTTGTAGTGTTCGATGTTTACATTTTCGTAGCAGCGTTTTATTTAATTCTTACCATTCCTTTAAGCCTTGGCGTTGGTTATTTAGAAAAACGTCTGGCTAAGAGTAATTGAGGGAGGTATAAGACATGGATTTTTTAGGAGCATACACACCAGATCATTTAAAGTTTTTATTAGAAGGTTTTTGGGTAACGATTCAGGTGGCTTTTGTATCTATCATTTTAAGTTTTATCATCGGGGGACTAGTCGGCATTTTACGTTATGCAAAGATACCAGTTGTATCACAAATTTTAGCTGTCGGCGTTGAAACCATTCGTAATTTACCATTGTTGTTAATCATTCTTTTTACATATTTAGCGTTGCCTGAAGTAGGAATTAAGTTGGAAATTATTCCAGCTGCGATTGTTGCTTTGACCGTTTTTGAATCAGCCATGATATCCGAAGTAATACGAAGTGGGTTGAAATCAGTTGATAAAGGACAAATGGAGGCAGCTCGTTCATCTGGTTTAAGTTATGTGCAAGCCTTGATACATATCATACTTCCGCAGGCACTACGCCGAATGGTCCCACCTCTAGTGAGCCAATTCATCTCTCTATTGAAAGACACCTCATTAGCGGTAGTGATTTCATTGCCAGAATTGACCCATCAAGGGCAAATCATCTATGGGCAAGGTCAAAATTTCTTGATTCCAATTTTAATCTTAGTAGCCCTAATGTATTTTGCCGTTAATTTTAGCTTATCTTTAGTGGCCAGGAGACTAGAATTAAAACGTACTTAAATCCCCCGACTCATATTTGAGTCGGAGTTTTTATCATATCTCAGCTATTTTTTCTTTCTATTCCATAGGAGGGGACTCGTAATGAGCGATAATGTGAATCATATGCATTTCAAAATCGTATACATATGAAGAGGAAAGAAGGTGAAAAAGCTGTCTGAAATTAAGCGTACCAATAGCAAAGCACTAGCCTCTTTAATCCTAGGAATTCTATCCCTTCTCATTCCCTTTATCGGAGTTATATTAGGGATATTAGGTCTGATTTTTGCTTCAAATGGTACAAAAGAAATTGTACATTCGGGAGAGCCTGGTATCAATTTGGCGACAGCAGGAAAAGTATGCAGTATTATTGGGATCATTTTTAATATGATCATAGTCCTTATTATCCTCTTATTTTCTATTCCGTCATAAAATAGCGATAATTCTACTTATCTAATTTGAAAATATGAAGATAAAGGAAATACTTCATTAGGATTATTTTGGGAAAATATGTTATGATTTACATGAACTAAATATTAAGGGGGGATGTTGTTTTTGTCCAATCAGATATTTAAGTATCCTGCTGTTTTTTATTATGAAAAGCACCCTTTAATCATGGATTCATTTTCAATTCAAGTGTGTTTTCCTGATTTTAAGAGAAAGGGTTTCACATCTTCCGTTAGCGGAAGAGATAGGGGCGACGCTCTAGCTTGTGCTCAAGAACTATTGTGTTCGATGGTCG
Source organism: Peribacillus sp. NPDC046944 (assembly GCF_050272735.1). Lineage (NCBI taxonomy): Bacteria > Bacillati > Bacillota > Bacilli > Caryophanales > Bacillaceae > Peribacillus > Peribacillus sp. NPDC046944. Next base: position 193,641 of record NZ_JBNNML010000005.1, on the reverse strand, counting down.
AACATTTTATCCATTCAAAGAAACTAATCCCTGATGCAACTAAAATGGAAAAAGTGAATGTAGATCGAGGAATTAATATTTGCGAGGCTGACCCATTTCGCATTGAAATTGAACATATTACTTATGAAAAAGAAAGACAAAGTCTTACCCTACGGAGAGGATAAGGCTTTTTTTCTGTGTGAAAAAGGGATTTCTGTATTTAATCTACGGTTATGGAAAGTATAATGACAATTCATTTTGAATGGCAGAGGTTCTTTTTGAACGTACCTCCGAAAGGGTAGTAGAGCTTCGCACTTTAACGGTTTCAAATGGCGAGCATTTAGGAATAAGATGTATGAGGGGTTATTTAAATAGGCTATCATGCCTGTCTTTCTTCGAATTTATTGAAAAATGGTAATTACTTCGTTTAATCATTCTTAGGTAGAAAAGTATTCATATCCACTGGGAGACCAAGAAATTATAGCTTAGTTTTGTCATATTAACTTGATGCATCAATGGTGTTATTGATACTAGCCGATTTATATAGAGAATAGAAACAATTATTTTTATTTTTGAAAGGATATTGAGTTCTTTATAACGAATATGTATAGTGTAGATAATATAGGTAAAAAGTATCAATAATATGGAGGTGTATTAGTGAAGTATTATATAGCATCGGATGAAAAAAATATAAAGCAAGTTAAATCATTAATAAAGAAATTGAATGCAAAGGGGTTCTCATGTGTAAATGAGTGGAATCTTTTTGACAAGAATGGTAATAAAGAAACCACTAATAGTTTAGGGGATTATGAAAAGGAAGGAATAGATGAAGCGGATTTTATGTTAATCTTTCTTACTGCGGGAAAGGGAAACCTTTATGAACTAGGACATGCCCTTTCTTCAAATAAAAAAATAGTTGTGTATTCGCCTGAAAAAGAGAATTATCATATTAACAAAAAATCAATATTCCATAATATCCCTGGTGCCATCATCTGCAGCGGGACTTTATATAAGTTGGTGAAATTAATTCAATCACTTGCCCCAGCAGAACAAGATGATCCAAGTCCTATGAATTCTTAATAATGTCTTTTGTATAAACAGTTGAATATACCCCCAAAAAAATAAAAATCAAAACGTAATGTTTAGTATATAAAAATATCGGGTATAGGTTACTAAAAAAGGGAGGAAGTTTATTTGGCTACTATAGACATTGATAAGTTATTACTAGCTACTGAAGAAATGGCCGAAGAATCAATTCCAGTTCATCTCTATACATTTGACATTGATAAGTTATTAGATAAGACGGATAATTGGTAAAGAAAAGCATGCCGCAATGGATATGCTTTTTTCTTTTGTAAATAAGTTTAACCTGATTACCAATATTACAAGAGTAAGTAATCAGGCATGTGAGAATAGAATGAATAGTAGTGGAAATTAAAAAACGCGGCCCTTTACAAATCCTAAAATAACAAACATGGAAATAGTTCCGACAACAAAAACTGATTCAATAATCGTTAAGAGAAGTCCATCATACATCTGTATTTCCTCCTTATATGTAGTGTGTGATCATGCTTAAATCAACATCTGTTTATTTGTAAATTATAACATGAAATTCATAAATTTAGTTGGGGAAAAATGTCTAAATGTATAAAATTGTATCATTCTACTTGTCATTGGATTTTTAGTTTATCACTGCTAAGAGTTTTTATCCCTCACAGTTTTTTGTTCTTAAAGTTCTACATAGTACTAACGCCTCTTTAAGAATGGAGGTTAAATTTCATGTTTTTTATACATACTTATTTAGAAGCATACAGGAAATTGGGCACCATAAGAGGGAAAATGACATATAATGAAGAAGGAATGTAGGAGGTGAAAAATACTTGTCTCGCAAAGTGGAGGATTACCTTGAACAAGGAATTTATGGAACAAAAGAAATCAAGCCGGGTGAACGTAGGGAGTTTCTTGGGACGTTACGGGAAAGAGTCATTATCGTATTAACAAAATCACAAGTCTTTGAAAACAATCTATATCCAGAAATAGAAAATAGGATGAAACAATATCCACGGGCTAATTTACTTCTGAATGGTCAAATGGATTATCAGTACTTAGGGAAATACATTAAATTATCTAATCAATATAAGATTCCGTACAAGGTTGTTTTAAATCAGGAATACAATTCCGATTTAGGTCTGGTATTGGCCGAAAAAAATGCTATTGATAAAGGGAATATTTATATTGAGAAAGAGAAAGAAAAGAGTAAACCTAAAACTGTTAAGAAGAATAGTTTAAAAGCAAGGATTAAGAGATATGTAAAAAAAGTACTAAAGAAACCACGATAAGAGCAATCTAGCGAAGGTATGGGAATAGTCTATGGAAAAAAACCTCAGAAAGAGGGACCAATAATGGGCCCTCACTTCTTAGAACATATATATTTATGTTCGTTTCTTTCTCAATCTATAAAACTTCCTAAAGTTACCGATGGTCGTTTTTAGGACTGAGTAAACAGGAATTGCAATTAACATACCTATGAATCCATATATTGAACTGGCAACGAGGAGCAGCAAGATAATCGTTAATGGGTGAATGTTAAGTCTCTTTCCCATAATGTTTGGAGTAATCAGGTGACCTTCGATTTGCTGAACCACTATAAAGACAACGGTGACTTTTATCGCCAAACCAACATCTGTTTGCAAAGCGATGAAAATAGCTGGAAGTACACTTATCAGTGGGCCTAGGAAGGGTACAATCGTAAATACCATAGCTATAAGGGCAAATACTAATGCATAATCGAGTCCAATGATGAGGTATCCGATATATAATAAGACCCCAATTACGATTGATACGATGAATTGGCCGATAATATAGGTCGATAGAGTCTTATCGACGTCTTTTAATATAGTGTTTCCCTCTGCCTCCACTTCTTTTGGAATAAACTTTAATAAGAACGGCCTTAATTTTTCGCCATCTTTCAGAAAATAAAATAAAATGAACGGGGTTATGACTATAACAGTTAGAACACTTGTTACTGTAGTGAAAATGGTGTTGATATTTACCATGATCTTATCTGAAAAATTCTTAAAATAGGTTACGGAGTTCTCTTTAAGGGTTTTTATATTTACCATGCCAAAATCATTTTTCTCTATCACATGTTCGACATCTTCGGATTGTTCAGAAAGTTCCTTGACTTTACCTGGGAATTGATCCGATAATTTTTGGAATTGATCAACGAGAACTGGGCTTCCAAAGTAACTGCCATAACCAATTGCACTAAATATTATCAGAAAAACTAAGGAAATACTCAAAGTTTTAGGAATGAACTTGCTTAGAAATTGAACAACCGGCCTTAATATGTAATATAACAATCCAGCTAATAGGATGGGGAAAAATACGGCCGCAATGATATTTTGAATGGGTCTAAAAACATATTCTATCTTACCAAGTAATACAATGATAAGTATGGTTAAAATAATCCCTGTTGCATATTTAAAAAAAGGTTTGTTTATCCACACAATTGAATTCCCCCTTCTACATCTACTTTTACTATCACTATTTCCCTTGAATGACGCTATACTAAACTTTTATGCCATTTTCAGTGGTTTTCGATAGAGTAGAAATGAATGGACAAATTCTTGAATATTTTATATAAAGGCTCTGTTAAAGGTCTGATATTCACTTTAAAGGAACGAATGTTCTGTGATGGGATTATCAAATATGAACGGGTGACAACTATGAGAGCAATTGAAATCCTCGAAGTCATCCAAAAACGTAATCCAGCAGAAAAGCATCGGTTGCGACTACCACCGCAGACTTAAAGGATGGATACAGCGATTTAACGGTGTAGCAACCAAATGTCTAAATAATTACCTCGCTTGGTTACACCTGTTAGAAAGTATCCATCCTCAAAGAAGAAGTCACAATGAAAGATATACTAGTTAAGGGGAATTTAATTCCAAATAAAGAAATATATATAGTACAATTGGGTTATCTGAGTTCGAGATATAAACTATATATTTAACCAAATGGAGTTATATCTGGAATAAGTAAAATATTTTTCGCTCGGGGGAAAACACTTGAGGAAAATCACCTTATCTAATGGAGGAACGGTAGAAGTTGAGTGTCTTAGTTGTGCATTAACAAGTGGAGTAGTTGAACCAGATGGCGGCGTGGTCATTGAAACAGAGCTCTTTCACGCCCATCAAGATGTCGCATATCCCATCATTTTCATACTTGGATGGTTCCAAGATATGAATGGATGTATATTCGGGCGTTCAGTTGAGTCAGTTCGACCAGTATTACTTCACGCTAAAAATGAAATGAATGACAAGGAAAATGTTGAAGAAGTTCTGGAAGCCATCAACATTCTTACCGAAGAACTAAATAAATAATTTAATAGAACTTCCGTTTTTAAGAAGTTCTACTTTTTTAAAATCAAAATTTAACTTAAACTATAACAAAGCCTATATAAAAAAAGACCTCCATGTAAAATGGAGATCTAATCCGAACCTTATGATGACTTTTTCAAACTTTGTACTTCTTTTGCGGGTTGTTTTTCAGAACGTCCAAAAGCACCGTAGTAAAGACATCCTACCAATATTCCCCCACCGACAGCGTTACCTAGAAATACGGGAATGAAATTCATGATATAATCTCCCCAAGTAAGTGCACCTGCGAAAATACCAGCTGGAATGATGAACATATTGGCTACAACGTGTTGGAATCCAATAGCGATGAAGGCTGTAATTGGTAAGAACAAACCAACAATTTTACCAGTAGTGTCTTCTGCGCTATAGCTCATCCAAATAGCCAATGCTACAAGCCAGTTACATCCTATTGCAGAGATGAAAGATTCAATAAAACTTGCATCAACCTTTGAGTTGGCAGCTGCAATGGTTTTATCCAGGAAAACCCCTGTTTCGGTCAAACCAAGAAGGTGTCCGAATACGTATGCTACAAAGACGGAGCCTATTAGGTTTGTAACGGCAATTAAAATCCAGTTAATCGTCAATTGTTTAACAGTGACCTTTTTAGCTAGTGCTGCCATTGAGACTGCCATCATGTTTCCTGTTAGCAATTCTGCGCCTGCAACGACCGTAAGGATTAATCCTAGCGGGAAAACTAATCCGCCTATAAGATTATTCAGTGTACCCCATTCTGGCGGTAATCCGGCCGTAACGCGGATGTAAAATAGAAAACCTAAGGCAATAAACGCGCCTCCAAGGAATCCTAAAATTAAAATGCTTCTTAGTGGCAACGTGGCTTTCTTTTTCCCTGCATTGATTGCAATTTGCGCCATTTGTTGCGGGTTGTTATAACTCATTTTGCTCCCCCTTGAAAAATACTTTCTCTATTTTTTATTTTTTAGTAGTTAAGAGGCAAGGACTTACTTACCATATAAACAATACCATCAGTTATTATACACTTCTATTTAGATTTTTCTATAACAAAATAACATTTTTTTATTTTTTTTTAAAAAAAAGATAGATTTTAATGGGGTTTTGGGGGTTTTGAGAAAAATTAATAAATATATTGAAAAAATAAAATAATGAAAAAATAACCAGATGCATAGTGTGCCTTGGTAAAGGATGTAATCCTCAGGCAGCTAAAAAGGCATTATCAAAAGCATGTTGCCCAAAGGGCCTGCTTCGATAATGCCTTTTTTAGCTTATTCAGTTGATGAATCAAGGCTCATGTCAGGAGATTTTTTCCACTGGAGCCTTGAATCCTTGTTGTTCCTGTGCGTTTCTCATTTTCTTGATATCTAAACGAAGCATTATTGAGATGACGAATGCAATCGTGATCAAGACTGCGAAAACGTAAAACACAGGAATGTAGCTATTTGTACTTTCTCTGATATAAGTTACCAACATAGGTCCACAAACTCCACCAAGAGACCAAGTTGTTAATAGGTAACCATGGATTGCACCGATTTCTTTAGTTCCGAATAAATCACCGGCAAATGCAGGGAGGTTAGAGAACCCTCCTCCATAACAACTAACAACGAGTAAAATCAGACCTTGGAATAATAAGGAGTTGGTAGTGGTCGGAAGTAATAGGAATGCCGCAATTTGGATGATGAAGAAAATGACGAAAACATTAGGACGACCGATATAATCGGAAGCGGCTGCCCAGCCAAGTCTTCCACCACCATTGAAAATCCCCATGATACCAACTAGGGTAGCCGCCCCAGCAACTGAAAGCCCGACTACATCCTGAGCCATGGGAGAAGCTACTGATATCATCATGATTCCTGCACTAGTGTTGATCAATTTCATGAACCATAACATCCAAAAGTGTTTTGTTCTAACCGCTTCCTTCGCGGTAGATTGTCTTAAATCTTTTTTCAATTCCTTTTTTCCTGATTCGATGTCTTGTTTCATGCCTTCTGGAATCCAACCTGCTTTGGGCGGTGCAATATAAGAAGCACCTAAAAACATTAGGATGAAGTATCCAGCGCCTAAAATATAATAGGTAGTAGATATTCCTACAGACTGCATAAGGCTAGCTGCAACAGGCGCCGTAATAAGTGCACCTGCACCGAAACCGAGCACTGCCATCCCAGTTGCAAGTCCTCTTCTGTCAGGGAACCATTTAACAAGGGTCGAAACTGGTGATATGTAACCGATACCCATTCCTAATCCGCTTAAAAACCCATAGGTAAGGAGGTAAAGTGGAAGCGAATCAATCATAATCGCCACGCCAGATCCGGCTTGACCTAAACCAAATAGTACCGCGGCAACCATGGCTGACTTCCTTGGCCCATTTTTTTCTACGAACTTTCCAAAGAAAGCTGCAGAGGTCCCTGCAAGTGCCATCATTATAGTAAACGCTAAAGTAACTTCAGTCTCTGACCAGCCCATTGCTTCTACTATGGGCTTTTTGTAAACACTATAAGCATATGCCCCTCCTATAGAAAGGTGGATAGCGATAGCTGATAAAGCGATTAACCATCTGTTTTTTGTCATGTTGGTACCCCTTTTCACAGTTATGAGAAAGATTCATGCGTTTTATCTATGGTTCGTTAAGTTATATGCATTTTATCTATCTCGTTGCCTTAGTATATAAGATTATTATTTACTAGTAAACTACTAAATTAAATTTTTTTAATAAAAATGAGATTAAATGACAGTAAGCCTTAATTAAGGGAGTGTTTTTGTAAAAGAGTTTATAGAAGAAACATACACACCATTAAATTTTGAGAGAAAAGAATTTTTTAAATTAATATGTAGGGATAGGAGATAATAATCAATTAAACTGGATAATTTGCTAGCTGAAAACATATAAATATTCAATAAACGATAGCATGGGAGGGAATGATATGACCAAATAACTTACATAATAGAATGGATTTTCCTCTAAATGACGAAAAAATTAGATGAAAACGAAATTTTATTTAAAAAATTCGGAAAATTTAGTTATAAGGGCTTGAACTATGAAACCTTATAGGAGTAAACTAATTAAGATAGGTTTTATGGAAGTGAAATCTTGTAAAAATATTCAACAAGGGGTTTTGGTAATGAAGGAACAAGACATGCAAATCACGCTTAGTACAACGAAGAAAGAAAAGCCAAAGGCTGAACAGCTGGAGTTCGGTAAAACATTTACCGATCATATGTTTATTATGGACTATACACAAGGGCAAGGGTGGCATGATCCAAGAATTGTTCCTTATCAACCGCTCGAATTAGAGCCTTCATCAATGATATTTCATTATGGACAATCTGTATTCGAAGGATTAAAAGCATATGTAACAGATGAAGACGAAGTTATCTTATTCCGTCCGGAAAAGAATTTCCAACGCTTAAATAGTTCAAATGATCGTTTATGTATCCCTCATGTAGATGTCGACTATGCATTGAAGGCGTTAAAAACGTTAATTAGTATTGATAACGACTGGATTCCTAGAGCAGAGGGTACATCATTATATATACGTCCTTTCATTATTGCGACGGAACCTTATTTAGGAGTTTCTCCATCAGACCGTTACAAATTCATCATCATTATGTCGCCGGTAGGTTCTTATTATAAAGAAGGTATTCACCCAGTGAAAATAGCGGTTGAGTCATCCTTTACGCGTGCAGTGAATGGAGGTACTGGAGAAGCTAAAACCGGAGGAAACTATGCTTCGAGCCTTAAAGCTCAGGAGGTTTCCGAAAAGCTTGGTTATTCGCAAGTTCTATGGCTTGATGGAGTGGAGAAGAAATATATCGAAGAAGTGGGAAGCATGAATGTTTTCTTTAAAATCAATGGGGAAATTATTACTCCAGCTTTAAATGGTAGCATTCTTCCGGGCATCACTCGCGATTCCATTATTGAATTGTTAAAACATTGGAACCTTCCAGTGAGTGAAAAGCGAATTTCCATGCAGGATGTCTATGATGCCTATAAATCAGGTCAATTAGAAGAAGCATTCGGTACTGGAACTGCAGCCGTCATTTCTCCTATAGGTGAATTCCTATGGAATGGTGAAGAAATGGTCGTTCAAAATGGTGAAACGGGTGAACTATCCAAAAAACTATATGAAACGCTAACTGGAATTCAAACAGGTAAAATTCAAGATGAATTGGGTTGGACTACGAAAGTTGAAGAAAAAATTACTCTCTAAGATTTTGAAGTTATACAGAAATGAGTCGGAATGTTAGGAAAAAACATTTTGCCTTCATCAAAAGGGGTTTGGAATGATTTATTTCCAGACCCCTTTTTAAAATTTTGGAATAACAGGATACCATGTTCAATATAGTTTAGTTAAGAATGGGGAAGATATGTTTATTCTGGAATGAGGAGCCACACTTTATATAACATTACTTTTGGACTTTTAGGTTTTCTTTGGCCATTTCAACAAGTGACTTAACCATATTACCTCCCAAATGACCGCCAATTTTACCAGCTTGCTTTGCTGTCATTTGGCCATTATACCCTTTTTTTAAAGGAATGCCGACTTCATTGGCAGCTTCAAATTTCGCCTCCTCATGGGTTCTTGATCCAGCAACTTTGGCTTTTAGTTGATTAAGGTCTGCTCGGGCTTCTTCTACTAGGATTTTATTTCTTCTTGACACCGATTATCACCCCTTTATTTTAGGCTGTCCAAAAGGTAAAAAAAACATCATATGCTCATGCTAGTGATCGATTGAAAAATTTTCATATGAACTCTTCTATTTGTCATTTCAAATAACGAACAAAAGGAAAGGTAAAGGGAAATTTTAACGTGGAATGTCAATAATTGCAGTCACCTCGGACGTTTTACTTTTTAGGCAACGGGTACATAAATATAAATAATATTTGTGAGGAGTAGTGAAATGCTGACTGCGAATTCTTGTTTATTAACGAAAGAAGACATGACGAACCCAAAAAGAGTACCACAATGGGTGATTAAAGAATATCAAACTTTCCATGATACGGTAACAGACAAGACTTTTCCTTGTTATTTTGGCATGAAGGCAGAAAATAAAGGTGAACTGCGTTATGCATATATCACTCAGGAAGATTGGTCCAATCTCCCAAAGGCTGTAGAAAAATTTCTGCAATTATTTCAGGAGCCTCCATATATTAGGCATGGTCTTTTTGTTTTCATGGAGCCGGAAAAAGAAGAAGGTGACTTGGAATTATATCGTAAGCGATTTTGGGATATCCTTCAATATTTACATGCCCATGATCATACACCTTGGCCGATAGAGAAGCCAAAGGATCCTGAACATTATCTGTGGGACTTTCATTTTGCAGGGGAACCCATCTTTATTTTTGGAAATGCACCGGCATATAAACAGCGTAAAACGCGTGATTTAGGTAATAGCCTCGTCCTAGGATTTCAACCTCGAATGATATTTGAAGGGTTAGAAGGAACGGAAAAGGGAGGAATCATGTCACGTGAAAAGGTAAGGGAACGAGTCGAAAAGTGGGATAACCTGCCCACGCATCCAGACATCAGTCATTATGGAGATGTCAACCACAATGAATGGAAACAATTCTTCATAGGTGATGATAGCGAACCAATCCTTGGGAAATGTCCGTTTCATCACAAAGATTCCAAGTAAACGAGGGCAAGATGCTCTCGTTTTTTCATTATCTGCTTCTTGAAATGGATAGTGAGATTTAATCCAAATAACAATAAAAAAAATCCTCAACCATGCATTTCTGTGCAGGTTTTCCGGAAAGTCGCTTATAATAAGAGGATAAGGGATATGAAAGGGAGTGTTATCATGAAAACATTCAAGACACGTGAAGAAGTAAAACAGGAAGAAACGTGGAATCTTACTGATATTTATAAAAACCAGGATGATTGGGAGAAGGATTTTCAAGAAGTCCTTACTGTAACTGATACATTAAAGGCTTTTGACGGTCATATTCATACAGCTCAAGAGTTGTTTGATTACTTACATTTAAGTGAAGAAATCGGATATACCTATAATAAACTCTATGTGTTTGCCATGCTCCAAGCGGATTTGGATACCCGTGTCACCTCATCTCAGGCACTACTTGACCGAGCAGGTCAGTTAGGCAGAAAGATTAGCAGTGCATCTGCCTTCTTTATGCCATTCTTACTAAGCTTAGATGAAAAAACACTTAAAAGATACATAGCAGAAGTAGAGGGATTAAAATACTTTGAGGAAGATTTACTTGATTCATACCGTTATAAAGCCCATGTGTTATCGAAGGAACAAGAAGAAGTAATTTCCCAAATAGGTGAAGCATTTTCAGCTCCGCAAAAAACTTTCGGGATGATTAACAATGCGGATATTAAATTCGGTGAAGTGACAGATGAAAAAGGTCAAAAAGTAGAGTTGACCCGCGGAATGTATTCAAAATTAATAGAAGATGATGACAGGGAAAAGCGGAAAGAGGCCTATTTGGCTTATTACCAACCTTATTTACAATTAAAAAATACAATAGCTTCCACTCTTTCAACGGCAATAAGAAATAATGTCAACTTATCGAAGCTTCGGAACTATCCATCCGCTTTAGAGAAATCCCTATTCGGGGACAAAGTGCCAAAAGAAGTGTACGATAATCTGATCACGTCCACAAAAGAAAATATCGAACCCATGCATAAATATATCGCTTTGCGCAAAAAGGTATTGGGTGTGGATGAATTGCGTGCATATGATTTAAGCGTGCCACTTGTTGAAGGCGCTAAAGAAGACATTACCTATGATGATGGATTTGCATTAATGATCGATGCGTTGAAGCCATTAGGTGAGGAATATGTGGAAATCCTAAAAAGCTTTAAGGAAAACCGCTATTATGATGTAAGGGAAACACCGGGAAAACGGTCTGGAGCCTATAACTTGGGACTTTACGGTGTGCATCCATTCATATTGCTGAATCACCGTGACGATCTTGACAGTGTGTTTACACTAGCTCATGAGTCCGGTCATGGCATGCATTCGTACTTCAGCTCAAAATATCAACCAAAAATCACAGCTGGTTATTCCATTTTTGTTGCGGAGGTAGCTTCAACCGTAAATGAGATTTTACTGATACGTCATTTACTTAAAACGACCGAGGACCTTCAAAAGAAGAAGCATTTGCTCAATCATTTTATTGATAGCTTTAAAGGAACCTTCTTCACGCAAGTCATGTTTGCTGAATTTGAAAAGATCGTCCATGAAAAGGCGGAAAATGATGAACCTCTTAATGTAGAGGTTTTGAATACAGCTTATGAAGAGATTTTTCGCACGTATAATGGTCCGGAGATCATCTTCAATGAGGAAGTGAAATATGGTTGGTCACGCATCCCTCATTTCTATCGTCCATTTTACGTCTACAAGTATGCTACGGGCTATGTATCTGCCATCACCATTGCGGATAAAATCCTTTCTGGAGACAAAGAGACCCTTGAAAGCTATTTAACGTTCTTGAAAAGCGGCAGCTCGGATTTTCCTTTAGAATTGCTTAAGAAAACCGGAGTGGATTTAACCAAACCGGAACCGATTGAAAATGCGATGAAAATTTTCAGTGATTTGGTTGACCAATTTGCCGAGCTGAACGAGGGCTAATGTACCCATTTCTTCCAAAACAGCCCATGGTACGATGAATGAAAAGATGCTATAGTAAGATTATTGGCAAAAGAGAGGCCCAATCTTCATTGATTGGGTCTTATTCCGTATGTTGAGAGAGTATACACTTTTTTGTGGTCGAATTTTACTCACAAAAAGTATTTTAGTATAGCTTTCTTTTTCATTCATTAGCATAAATTGTGAGGGAACGTGAACAATGAATTCAACGGTAAATTATATAAAAGAATGGCAACAGGCCCTTCAACTTGAAATTCTGCATCTAAAGAAATACGGAAGTACAAAATATTTAGTTTCAAATGGCCATCTCCTTTCAAGTGATGGCTCATTCACCTATTTCTTCGAAACGGGCTCTTCAGTGAAAATTCCGGTCGGGTCGATTGTACGGCTGGAATGGGGAGGAATTAAACAGGATGGGAGAGTTTTATCGTCAGAAGGAAAAAGCATCATCCTTTCCTTTGAACGGTCATTGGGTGATTTAATAGGGGAAGCATTTCTATACCACGATCCTTGGGAACTTTTAGAGCAACTAATCACAAGGTTAGATGAAGTTAAGAGAAGTAAGAAAAAGAGGCTGAGGATTAAGCGTCTTATGGATCCTTCCATGCCACAAAAACATCCTTCCAGCGAGAAACAAAGTAGTGTGAGGGAATTGTATGCACGCTCAAAGTTCAATCCAGTCACATTTGTCTGGGGTCCACCCGGGACTGGAAAGACCTACACATTGGCTCGTACGGCTGCCAACCATTATTTTCAAGGTAAAAAGATACTCGTCCTGTCTCATAGTAATCAAGCTGTTGATGTTTTGATGGCCGAAATTTCTTCATTCATAAAAAGGAAAGAACGTTTTCACGAAGGGGACGTCCTTCGATATGGGTCACAAATCGGTGAATCCTTAGCAATTCATGAAGATATTGTAACGGGGCAATTACTAGGGAAGCATGAACCGGACTTATTAGCGGATAAAGAGAAACTTGTAGGAGAAAAACGTTTATTGAAACAGGATTTAGCAGGTTCATTCAGTAAAAGGGACACCGACGAATTGCTTGAATTAGAAAAGAAATTGGCGCGGGTTTTGGAGAAAATCCGTCAAAAAGAGATAGAATTCCTAAAAGAAGCCAAAATTATCGGGACGACCCTGGCAAAAGCCGCTAAAGATGAAACGTTATACACTAGGGAGTATGACTTGATCATTTTGGATGAAGCCAGCATGGCATACGTACCGCAAGTGGCATTTGCTGCGGCTTTATCTAAACACATTTTAGTTTCAGGTGATTTCAAACAGCTTCCACCGATCGCAGCAGCCCGTGATTCCTTAGTGAAACTTTGGTTGAAAGAGGATATATTTCATAGGGCTGGAGTTGCGCAATCAGTTGAAGAAGGGACGCTTCATCCACATTTATTCCTTTTAAAAGAACAGCGCCGTATGCATCCAGAGATTTCGGCCTTTACAAACCGTGTTGTCTACAACAATTTTGTGGGAGATCATGAAAGTGTTTCGATAAGCAGAGAAAGTATCAGGGCTGCGGAACCGTTTGCCAACAAGGCTTCTGTTCTTCTTGATACGAGCTGTTCTGGTGAATATTGTATGACGGAGCGTACTTCCCACTCAAGGATGAATCTTTGGCAATTATTATTATCATTTCAGCTGATTCATGAAGCATATGTTGATGGTGCTAAATCGATTGGTTATGTGGCACCATATCGGGCACAGGCTGAATGGATGGAAAAGCTATTGGATGATCTGTACCGGAACGAACGGCAAACTACTGATATTATTGCCGCAACTGTCCATCGTTTTCAGGGCAGTGAACGTGATGTAATGGTTTTTGATACGGTAGATAGCTATCCACAGGATCGTGCTGGGATGTTATTGACAGGAAGAGAAAGTGAACGGCTCATTAATGTGGCAATAACGCGGACAAAAGGTAAATTTCTGCATGTGTGCGATACTTCTTTTATAAATAAACATGTATATCGTAGTAAAACGCTTCGACAACTTGTGGACCATCAAACGCATAACGGTCAGGTGATTCCAAGGAAAGACATTGGGAAATGGGTGAAACACCAACATTCCAGATTGCAGTGGATGCATGCACGAAAACTGGAAAAAGTCTTGGAGGATCTGGGTAATACCAACCATGAGATGATTATGGCAATCCCTGATGCAAACTTGCTGTCAGATGATTGGAAGCAGATTTTGTTGAAAAGAAACCCCAAGGTCAAGTTGACAATCATATCCGGAAAGAGAAATTCGGATATCCCTTTACATTCCTTTATAAGTTTGCCGGTTTCCTTCTCGTTTATCATCTTCGATAAACGCTTTGTCTGGCTGGGAGTCCCTATTGAGACAAATAATCGAATTCAGCCACCGTTTATATCCGCTCGACTGGATTCGTCAATCATCGCCATGGAACTTACCTCTCAATTTAAAAGAAATGAATAATTTGACGAAAAGACCCTGATTGGGTCTTTTTTTGTGAATATTTTATAGTTCAACTCGTTAAAATATATGAATAAGTAATTATTTTTGACCAAAAATCATTCATTATCCAATAGATAACCTCGCTAGAATATCATTATCACCCTTTCATCCTGAAATTTGTTCCAATCCTTATCGTCTTAGTTAAGGAATTCAACGTATAAGCCAATTAGGCGACAATTTTCTACCAATGATTTACGATGAAGTATAAAGAGAACATGAAAGGAAGGAAGAAATGAAGCTTAGTATTTTAGATCAATCGCCCATTTCATCTGGCCAAACGGCACAACAAGCTTTACATGATTCACTACTTCTAGCGCAGGAAGGTGATAGACTGGGATACAACAGAATTTGGTTGACGGAACATCACGATTTACCAGGTTTGGCCTGTGCTACACCCGAGGTGATGCTTAGTTACATTGGTACTCAAACGAAGAACATTAGAATTGGGGCAGGTGCTGTTTTACTGCCACATTATAAGCCATATCGAGTGGCTGAAACATTCAACATGCTGGCCACACTTTTCCCAGGGAGGGTCGATCTTGGGATTGGACGTGCCCCAGGTGGTTCTGCAGAAGCAACGATGGCACTGTCAGATAATTATTTGCAAAATGTCTACAAAATGCCAGAGCTAGTACAGGAATTGCTACATTTTCTGAGAGGGGATTTTCCGGAGAATCACCAGTTTTCTAATGTTGCGGCTGCACCTGTCCCAGAGACTTTACCGGAACCATGGATTCTTGGCACAAGTGAAAAAAGTGCGAAGCTTGCTGCGGAGAATGGTGTTGCGTACGCATTCGGCGAGTTCATGAGCCAAAATGATGGTGTGAAAAGTTTACAGCATTATCGCAGCCACTTTCAACCAAAAGGGAACCTTTTGTCCCCGAAAACGATCTTAACGGTATCTGTAATTTGTGCAGAAGATGAACAAAAAGCAAAAGAAATTGCATTGAGCAATACTTTATGGAGAATTCAAAGCGATAAAGGGGAAAGTAGTATGGTTCCTAGTATAGAAGAGGCTAGCGAATATGTATGGACGGATAGGGAAAAAGAATGGAAGAGGAAAATAGATGAAAAGATGATTGTTGGTTCTCCATCACAAGTCAAGCGTCGCCTTTTGGACCTAAAGGAGCAATATCAAGCGGATGAAATCATGATTATCACGATCACACATCTATTGGAAGACCGCTTGAACTCGTTCCGTTTGATTGCCAAGGAGCTTTTTGGAAAGTAAGTATAAGCAATTCATGTGCAATTTCCCTGCATTTTCTATATGATGGCTTTGCGACCATTCATTTTAAAAAGAGAAAGAAGTTGAATATATGAATTATGACACATCAACAAAAAAACTGAGTGATATTTCTTTTTCCGTATTGGACTTAGCCTCCATTATTGAAGGCGGTACAGTATCTGCAGCATTTCATAATACCGTAAACTTAGCCCAGCACGCAGAAGAATGGGGATATCGCCGCTTCTGGGTGGCTGAGCATCATAGCATGCCCGGCATCGCAAGCTCTGCGACTTCCGTGCTAATCGGCCATGTCGCTGGCAAGACGGAGAGAATCCGGGTCGGTTCAGGGGGGATCATGCTTCCGAACCATGCTCCTCTTGTTATTGCGGAACAGTTTGGTACACTTGAGGCAATGTATCCGGGCAGAATAGATTTGGGTCTAGGAAGAGCTCCAGGAAGCGATCAGTATACTGCTATGGCTCTTCGCGGTGATGTCCGTAATAATGGACAGGATTTTCCGGAACAGTTGGAACAGCTTCGCAGCTATCTAAGTGCCGATTCCAAACATAATCGGGTCCGGGCTATACCTGGGGAAGGACAGGATATCCCTATTTGGCTACTCGGTTCAAGCGGATTCAGTGCAGCGCTATCGGCAAAACTTGGTCTGCCTTTCTCATTTGCCAGTCACTTTTCACCCGAAAACACTAAACCGGCATTAGCGCGATATCGGAATAATTTCCAACCTTCCGATGTACTTGATAAACCACATGCGATGGTAGGCATCAATGTATTTGCGGCAGACACTACTGAAGAAGCACACAAAATTGCGACCTCTTATCAACAACAATTCTTAAATTTAATTCGGAATACCCCTGGCCAAATGGCGCCGCCGGTCGATTCGATGGAGGGGCTCTGGACCGAATACGAAAAAGCGATCGTCATGAAGCAATTGAACGCATCAATCATCGGGAATCCGGAACAAGTCAAGGAACAATTACAGGCTTTCCTTGATGAAACACAGGCGGATGAAATGATTATAAACTCGGCGATTTATGATCACGGAGCCCGACTTCGTTCTTATGAAATCGTTGCCGAGATCACTGGAATGAAATGAGGGTTAAAAGAGCTTGCAGAAACACTGCAAGCTCTTTTTTAAAACTGGAAACGGGATATCTTTATTCACTAAAACTGAAGGAGCAAAACATGACCCAGGAAGTTCCAATATCATTATTGTTTCATTTTACAGATAAATATGGACATAAAAAGCCCATGTATTTTAATAAGCCGAAAAAGATTCTGATTGCCCATTCGATTGAAGAAGTGGTAATCAAATTCGATGAAGTACAGAAAGCGATTGATGAAGGATATTATGTAGCAGGTTATGTTTCTTATGAAGCCGCCCCAGCCTTTAATAACTGTTTGAAAGTAAAAGAGGGTGGAAACATGCCTTTATTATGGTTTGGGATTTTTGAAAGTCCGGGAGAATTCATAGAAGAAACGTTGGGTGCCTTTCATATGGCCGATTGGGATTCCGAAACCGATTCTAAATCCTATCATGCTGGATTTCAAAGGATTAAAGAAGAGATAGAGAGAGGTAACAGCTATCAGGTGAATTACACAATGCGTTTACGATCGAAGTTTGAAGGGGATGACTATGCATTTTATAATCGCCTTGTAAGAGCTCAACGTTCCAACTATAGTGCTTATTTAAATCTGGGAACATATCGGATTCTTTCCGCTTCTCCAGAGTTATTCTTTCGATGGGAAGATGGACAATTAATCACCCGTCCCATGAAGGGGACAGTAAAGCGGGCTGGAAATAGAGAGAGAGATTTGGAGAATGCCAAATGGTTAGCCAATTCCGAAAAAAATCAAGCCGAAAATTTAATGATTGTCGATTTGCTTAGAAATGACATGGGGATGGTATCGGAAAAAGGGACTGTTAAGGTATCTAAGCTTAAGGAAATCGAAAAATATCCGACAGTTTGGCAAATGACATCGACAATCACTGCAAGTACGAAGCCGGAAACGACTATTATTGATTTATTCAAGGCACTTTTCCCATGTGGATCGATAACGGGTGCACCGAAAATTAAAACAATGGAAATCATCGCTGAACTTGAGAATTCACCGCGTGAAATATATTGTGGCGCCATTGGCTACATCACTCCTAATCGGGAAGCAGTTTTCAATGTACCGATACGGACAGTAGTAATTGATAAGGAAACTGGTCAGGCTGCATATGGAGTCGGAGGGGGAATCACTTGGGACTCGGCTTCTTTGGAAGAATACGAGGAAGCCTTCTTGAAAGCAAAACTATTGACGGAAGAGCACCCGGCTTACCAGCTTTTAGAGTCAATCAGGCTTGAGAATGGCGAATATTCTTTATTGGAGGAACATATTGAAAGAGTGATACAATCTGCAGATTATTTTGGCTTCAGGCTCCCTGAAAAGACGCTTAGAAATCAACTAATAGAATACTCCTCCATACATACCGACACGTTAGAAAAGATTCGTGTGCTAGTTTCGGAAAATGGGGAAATTAGTGTCTCTGGGCAAGTAATTGATGGGGTAAATCCGGAAATATCAGTTATCGTAGCCGAAAGTCCGATTCATAGTGAAAATCCTTTTCTTCATCATAAAACTACGAATCGAGGCGTTTATGATGAATTTAAAAGAAGGTATCCTGACTTTCATGACGTATTGCTCTGGAATGAAAAAGGGGATGTCACGGAGTTCACGAACGGAAACATTGTCGTGAAAATCAATGGGGAACTCATCACTCCCCCTTTGGAATCAGGCTTGCTTGCAGGAACTTTTCGTCGAGAACTATTAAAGAGGAAAGAAATCCAGGAAAGGGTCATAAAAAAGGAAGAATTGGTTACTGCTGAGGAAATTTGGTTTATTAATAGTGTAAGAGGAAGGATTAAGGTTCAGCTTACCAATCAATAAAAACTCTATAACATTCATTATTTGGAGGGGTGTCATGAAAGAACATACAGTTGCGGGACTGACAAAAAAAGAATGGAAGGAAAATCCATTGCTTAAACAACTAATGGACACTGAAGAAACTTTCTGGTTAAATCCGAACTACACAAGCATGTTTGATCATCCAATTGTTCAAGCAGCAAAGGTGAAAGAGGCAGAAGAAAGATTGAATAGGTTTGCTCCGTATATTGCCATAGCCTTTCCGGAAACAAAACCCATGAATGGAATCATTGAATCTCCATTAGTCGAAATAGCTTCCATGAAGAGTCGAATGGAAAAAATCTATGAAATTGCCATCCCAGGTAAACTACTGCTTAAGTGTGACAGTCATTTACCGATCTCCGGTTCCATCAAGGCTCGAGGTGGCATATATGAGGTATTAAAACGGGCGGAAGAAATAGCGATGAAAGATCGGGGGTTTAAAGAAACCGATAACTATGAATTATTGGCCAGTGATGAATATAAAGAGTTATTTTCACACTATTCCATTGCTGTCGGGTCGACAGGGAATCTAGGTTTAAGCATTGGGATAATAAGTGCCCACCTTGGGTTTAAGGTAACCGTTCATATGTCAGCTGATGCCAAGCGGTGGAAAAAGGATAAACTCAGGTCGCTCGGTGTCATCGTAAAGGAATATGAAGAGGACTACAGTAAAGCCGTTGAGGAGGGGCGCAGACAGGCCTCTCTCGATCCCAGTTGTCATTTTATTGATGATGAAAATTCAGTCGATCTACTTTTTGGTTATGCAACGGCCGCAACACGGCTAAAAGAGCAATTGAATGAAAAGTCGATTATAGTTGACGAAGAACATCCTCTGTTCGTGTACTTACCTTGTGGTGTGGGTGGAGGCCCAGGAGGGATAACGTATGGGCTTAAACTGGCCTTTCAAAAAAATGTTCATTGCTTTTTCGCAGAGCCAACCCATTCACCATGTATGACGCTCGGGTTGGCAACAGGACTTCATGAAAAAGTTTCCGTGCAGGATTTTGGGGTGGATAATAAAACGGAAGCAGATGGCCTGGCAGTCGGTAGACCCTCCAAGTTGGTTTCGAATATGATGGACTCTATGTTGAGTGGAAGTTTCACGATTGGGGACGAAAGATTATTTGACTTCCTTCGAATGATGGCTAAAACGGAAGCTTATTATTTAGAGCCATCAGCCCTGGCAGGAGCATATGGACCGGTTCAAATATTCAGTAGGGAAGAAGGAGAAAAGTATATCATTAAGGAAGGATTGACAGGAAGGTTAAATCAGTCCACGCACATCATATGGGCTACAGGGGGAAGTATGGTCCCGAAAGAAATGATGGAAAGATACTTAACAAGAATGTAACAAAAAAAGAAGTTCAGTAACCATTCTGAACTTCTTTTTTTTTGTCGAATCCCCATGAAACCAGCAATAGTTGAATGGCTTTTTCCAGTTCCTTCTCAGGAATTCCTGCAAAACCAAGAATGATTTTGGGTGGACTTTCTTTCTTATGTTGAATGCTATAGGAAGATAGTCCGTAAATCTTAATATTAGCATTTGAAGCTCTTAGGATAAGATCCTCTTCATTCATACCATTTTTAACGATGAGGACGATGTGAAGTCCTGATCGCTCGCCAATTATCGTTATCTGCTGATGATGGGGTTTAAATAGTTCCAAAACCTTTTCCAACTTTCTACGATAAACTTTTCTCATTCGGTTTAAATGTTTCTCGAAATCTCCTTCTCTCATAAACTGTGTCAAAATATGTTGATCGATTCGGGAGACAGTTGAATGGTAAAAAGATAATTCCTCTTTATGTTTTTCTAGTAAAGCGAGAGGCAAAACCATATAGCTGACCCTAATAGAAGGAATCAATGATTTAGAAAATGATCCTAAATAAATCACTTTATCACCAGCATCCAAACTTTGTAGAGAGGGAATCGTTTTTCCACTATAACGAAATTCACTATCATAATCGTCTTCAATGATATAGCGGTTTTCCGTCTCTTGAGCCCAGTTCAACAAGCGAGTACGTCGGTTAACGGACAAAACCGTTCCATAGGGAAAGTGATGAGAAGGGGTTATATAAAGGACGTCAATATTGGATTGATCGATTCTATCCACCTTCACGCCTTCTTCATCCACTTCTAGTGGATACACATCATTTGGATAGCCTTTCAGAAGCCGTAAAATTAAATGGTATCCGGGGTCTTCGACACCATATACTGTTTTTTTATCAAACAGTAGTATCAGTTGTTGCAGTATAATCTCCAGCCCTGCACCGATAATGATTTGCTCGGGCACACACCGGACTCCGCGAGAATGGTACAGGTAATGGGCAATTTCACAACGTAACTCATATTCGCCTTGAGGGTCTCCTAGTAAAAGGAGTTCTTGATTTGATATGTCTATAGTGTTTTTTGTATATTTACGCCATTTTTCAAAAGGAAAATTTTCTGTATCTATCTGGCTGGGGTGAAAATGAAACAGGAAATCTTTCTTGTTATTGACCGTCTTTTCGACTGGAGCATTCACAGGTTGTGTGTATTCCAAATCCTCGGAAGTTTGAATGTAATACCCTTTTCTTGGGATGACTTCAACATAGCCTTCTGCACATAATTGCTCATATGCTGTCTCGACAGTATTTTGACTGATGTGGAGAAATTCCGCTAGTTTCCGTTTTGAAGGCAACTTTGTACCAAAAGGGAGCCGGCCATTTACAATTTCCGTTTTTATGTGTGAATATAACTGTTCATATAATGGCACTTCATCCATACGGTTTAAATTACATGCTAGCATATCCATTTTTTTTACCGACCTTTTCGTGGTTTCTATCTGACCCTATCATTTTCATTAAAACTGACACTTTCAATGTGGTCAACTATTTCTTATACTAATGAACAAATCTTAATTATGCAAATATTAGGGGGAAGAAGAATGGAAAAGCTTGTAGGAACCGACACAGTCAAAAGAGGAATGGCGCAGATGCAAAAGGGTGGCGTAATCATGGATGTCATAAATGCAGAGCAAGCAAGAATTGCTGAAGCGGCGGGGGCGGTGGCTGTCATGGCTCTTGAGAGGGTACCATCAGATATTCGTGCTGCAGGCGGTGTGGCAAGGATGGCCGATCCAAGGATCGTGGAGGAAGTGATGAAAGCTGTTTCGATCCCAGTGATGGCTAAAGCAAGGATCGGTCATATTGTGGAAGCGAGAATCTTGGAATCCATGGGAGTGGATTACATTGATGAAAGTGAAGTACTGACTCCAGCCGATGAAGAATATCATATTTTGAAAAGCGATTATATAGTACCTTTTGTATGTGGTTGCCGGGATTTAGGGGAAGCCTCCCGACGTATCGGCGAAGGGGCCTCGATGCTTCGGACGAAGGGAGAACCTGGGACAGGGAACATTGTGGAAGCTGTACGGCATATGAGAAAAGTTCAATCTCAAATTCGTAAAGTATGCATGCTGAGCGAGGATGAATTAATGACTGAAGCAAAAAATATTGGTGCTTCTTATGAAGTTCTGAAGGAAATCCGGCGCACAGGGAAATTACCTGTAGTAAACTTTGCAGCAGGTGGAATTGCGACTCCTGCAGATGCCGCCCTGATGATGGAACTTGGGGCAGACGGTGTATTTGTGGGCTCAGGAATCTTCAAATCGGAAAATCCCGATAGATTCGCTGCTGCCATCGTACAAGCAACTACATACTTCACCGATTATGATTTAATAGGCAAGTTGTCTAAAGAATTGGGAAGCGCGATGAAAGGAATTGATATTTCTAAGTTGGCCCCAGCTGAGAGAATGCAGGAGCGTGGATGGTAAACATGGTAACCATAGGTGTTTTAGGTTTGCAGGGTGCTGTAGATGAACATATGAACCAAATCAAGGAAGCCAGTGAGCATGCGATATTAGTTAAGAACCCAGAACAGTTAAAGGATATCGATGGCCTAATCATTCCGGGTGGAGAAAGCACCACTATGAGAAAACTAATGGACCATTATGGTTTCATGGAGCCGATTACGGCATTTTTCGAACAAAAAAAACCGATTTTCGGTACTTGCGCAGGGATGGTATTAGTGGCAAAGGAAATGGTTAGTTTGGAACATCCCCATCTTGGTTTTATCAATATTACAGTGAATAGAAATGGTTTTGGTCGTCAGAGGGAAAGTTTTCAAGCACCCCTTATAGTTCAAGGAATGGAAGAACCTTTCATGGGTGTCTTTATCAGAGCACCTTTTGCCGTTGGCGTAGGTGAAGATGTGGAGATATTAGCAAGTTATGACGGGAAAGTAGTGGCGGCTAGACAAGAACAGGTTCTTGTCAGTTCGTTTCATCCAGAACTGACCGGTGATCAACGATTTATACAACTTTTTTTAAAAATGGTGAAAGACTCAATCAATAGAGTTGAAAAGCTTTAAAAATCCTGCCCTAACGGGGCAGGATTTTTAGTCAATGGCATAATACAATTCTTATTAGTGTTTCAAAAATATAAATTCCAATCAAGTTACTTGACTTTTATTTTTCTGATAATTAAGATAATTAATTGAAGTTGCTTAACTGGAAAGGACCCAGATCCTTTGCAGATTTTACATACAGGAGGAATATATATGAGCGAAATTATAATTTTATCAGGCAGCCCTGCTATACCATCAAGAACAGATATTTCATTAAAATATATCCAAACGTTGGTGGAAAAAGAAGGATTTACAACGGACTATCATTCTATTACCGAGTTTTCTGCAAACGACTTATTCCAAGGTCGTTATGATAGCGAGGATATTCTAAGACTTTCAGAAAAGATTAAGCAAGCTACTGGTATCATTATTGGTTCACCTGTCTATAAGGCATCTTATACAGGAGTGTTGAAAGCTCTAATTGATTTATTACCCGAGGGCGCGTTTAAGGATAAGCCAGTTTTGCCCATAATGGTTGGGGGAAGCAACAGGCATTTATTGGCTATAGATTATGCGCTGAAACCTCTTATATCAATATTAAAAGGGGAACCGATGCAGGGGTTATACTTTGTGGATAAAGAAATCGATAAGCAGAATCCAAAACATCCGATTAAGGAAATGGAATTACTTGATCGTACAAAGAGTCAAGTAAAGGAATTTGTAGAAGCCATACAAAAAAGAAGAAATTGATGATTTCTTCTTTTTATCTTGACCCTTCCCATCAACGAGTTAAGTTATAGGCTACTTTAAAGGTTTATTCAAGCTTGTTCAGGATGAATGAACCTTTTTTACTGGCTTAACAAATCACTGTAACAAACTTGAACTATTTGTGTATAATAATTGAAGTTAAACCAAAATATTAAACCAAGTTAATTTATATGAAAACTCCATTGACAATGATTTGATATGTGTTAATATTTAAAATAATAAAACTTATCAAGAGCGACGGAGGGATTTGGCCCTTTGAAGTCCAGCAACCTGCATCATGAATGCAAGGTGCTACATCCAACAAAATGTCATCATTTTGGAAGATAAGGTAAATAAGATTACCTTATCAATCTTTCCATCTTGGCATGGAAGGATTTTTCTGATTGATTTTATTAATTTGGGGGAATTCATTTACAAGCTGATCATCTTACGACAAGCTAGTCGACGAGTTTTCTTAAAGGAGGAATAGCCTTGGAAAAGGAAAATCAGCTGGGGGAAATATTTGAAAGGCTGCAAGAAATGCTAAAAACTATGAAATATGGATCCATAACCCTTATCGTTCAGGACGGTAAGGTTATACAAATGGAAAGAAACGAAAAATTGAGAATTAAATAAATGGACTGCTGACTAGAAAACTAGAGGTGGATTTAGCTGATATAAATAGGAAACTATTGGTTAAAGCCGCCTTTTTCATTATAAGAAATGGTGTTTCAAAGGCTTTCAAAGATATCTGCTGTACCATAGGGTGATTCTTAAAAGGGGGTATAGAGTTGGCAGAGCTAGTGGACTATGAAAATATTGATACAGCAACATTACCTTCGTTCCCGGAAGATAGCGATACAAAAGGCGCTTTAGAAGTATTGGAATGGGCAAATTCAGAGTACGGAGATAAACTCATTTATGCCTGTAGTTTTGGGATTGAAGGAATTGTACTGACAGATTTGCTGGCAAAGGTTAATCCTTCCGCCAAAATCGTATTCTTGGATACGGATGTTCATTTCGCTGAGACTTACCAATTAATCGAACAAGTGAAAAATCGTTACCCACGGCTTTCCATTGTAATGAAGAAACCGGAAATGACATTGGAAGAACAAGCCGCTGAATTTGGTGATGAATTATGGCTTCATGACTCAAATCAATGCTGTAACATCCGCAAAATTACGCCGCTCACTGAAGTATTATCAACAGCGACGGCTTGGCTCTCGGGACTGCGCAGGGAGCAATCGGAAACCCGTGCATTGACTGAATATATAAACAAGGACAACAAATTCAAATCTATCAAAATTTGTCCGCTCATTCATTGGACATGGAAAGATGTATGGCGTTATGCGCATAAAAATGGCTTACCATATAATGTACTTCATGATAATGGATATCCAAGTATTGGCTGTAAAACATGTACAGCACCTGCCATTAATGCTGATGATCTTCGTTCAGGACGATGGCAAGGTGCCCAAAAAACAGAATGCGGATTACATTTATCATAATTATAAAAAATTCAGGGGGAAATCAGCATGACCATTAGCTTGCCGCACGGAGGAACATTAATCAATCGCTTTGAACCAGACTATGATTTAACTAAAATAGAACAATCCGTTGAAATTGATGAAATCTCATTAAGCGACTTGGAACTTATAGGGACTGGAGCATACAGCCCCATTGAGGGATTCTTTTCAAAAGAAGACTATCAAACAGTAGTAAAGGATATGAGGCTTAGCAGCGGGCATGTCTGGAGTATTCCTATTACATTACCACTTTCCGCTGATGTGGCAAACGCTCTTACAATCGGAGAAGAAGTAAAGTTAACTCATGAGGGCCAAACTTATGGAGTCCTTGCCGTTTCCGATATATTTACACCTGATAAGCAAGTGGAGGCAACTTTAGTTTATCAAACGGATGAAGAGAATCACCCAGGTGTAAAAAATCTATATAATCGTGGCGATGTATATGTAGGTGGTAAAATCAAGCTTATTAAACGGATCGAGCGTCCATTATTCGAGGATCATTATTTAGACCCAGTTGATACCCGAAAAACATTTGAAGAAAAAGGGTGGAAAACGGTTGTCGGTTTCCAAACAAGAAACCCCGTTCACCGTGCCCATGAATATATTCAAAAAACAGCATTGGAGATAGTGGATGGATTATTCTTAAACCCATTAGTTGGTGCCACGAAGTCCGATGACATTCCTGCTGACGTTCGGATGGAAAGCTATAAAGTATTACTTGAAAAGTATTATCCAAAGGACCGTGTCTCACTTGCGGTATTCCCAGCAGCCATGCGATATGCAGGACCTAGAGAAGCGATTTTTCATGCAATGGTTCGTAAAAACTACGGTTGTACTCACTTCATTGTCGGACGCGACCATGCAGGTGTGGGCGATTATTACGGTACGTATGACGCACAAAAAATCTTCGGGAACTTCACTTCTGATGAGTTAGGGATAACATTATTATTCTTTGAACATAGCTTCTATTGTAAAACATGTGGGAATATGGCTTCTGCAAAAACATGTCCGCATGGTAAAGAAGATCACGTCATCCTCTCTGGGACGAAGGTTAGGGAAATGTTACGGAATGGGGAAATTCCACCAGCGACTTTCAGCCGCAAAGAAGTAATCGAAGTATTGATAGAAGGGCTTAAGAAGAACGAGGTATATAACTAATTATTGTAAGTTTTAGAAGGAGGATCCTCATGAGTAAAAGTACTAATGTAACTTGGCATGATGCATCGGTAACGAAGGAACTTAGACGGAAGCAAAACGGTCATGAGAGCACGGTGATATGGTTTACCGGGCTTTCAGGTTCTGGGAAATCAACGATCGCCAATGCTGTTGCAAAAGAGTTGTATAATCGGAATATCCGAAATTATGTTTTGGATGGGGATAATATCCGTCATGGACTTAACAAGGATTTAGGCTTCTCAGAAAAAGATCGCACAGAAAATATTAGACGGATTGGAGAGGTATCCAAGCTCTTCGTGGACAGTGGTCAATTCGTATTAACGGCATTTATATCACCTTTTCGTGCAGATCGTCAAATTGTTCGGGACCTGCTTGGAGAAGGCGAGTTTATTGAAGTGTACATAAAATGTCCACTTGAAGAATGTGAAGTCCGTGATCCAAAAGGCCTTTACGACAAGGCGCGTAAAGGTATCATTAAAAATTTCACTGGAATCGATTCTCCATATGAAGAACCGGAACATCCGGAAATCGTATTGGAATCCAGTCAGTTTAGTGTAGAAGAGTGCGTCGAACAGGTTATAGACTATTTGACAACAAAGAGAGCGATTTAACCTAGGGGGAAAAGAAATGGTGTACGAGAAGATTTGGGCGGACAATCCAGCGCTTGCCAAAAACAAAATGGAAATTCGGAAACTGGAAAAAGATGCTTTGAAGATTTTTGACGATATTCCTCATTACGCGGCAAATGGATTCGACTCCATCCCTAAAGAAGAATGGGATGTGTTCAAATGGGCAGGTCTTTACTTACAACGTCCTAAAGAAGCTGGTTATTGGATGATGCGTGTTGTGATTCCAGGAGGGATTCTCACATACGACCAACAGATCACCCTTGCAAATATTGCTAAGGATTATGGCCGCGATGTCTATGACATCACTACACGGCAAGCTATACAATTTCATTGGTTGACGATAGAGCAGGTCCCTGATATATTAAATCGTCTAGATCAGGTAGGATTGACAACAGCGGGTGCTTGCGGAGACATAACACGGAATATTATCGGCAACGCTCTAGCTGGAATCGATCCAGATGAGTTATTCGATACGCGGGAAGTCCTTACGGATGTATTTGAATACTTCAGAATGAATGAAGACTTTTCGAACCTTCCACGTAAATATAAAATGTCAGTCAGTGCTAATATACATAATGCTTCAAACGCCGAAATCAATTGCGTTTCCTTTAATCCGGCAACAAAGGTCATAGATGGGAAAGAAGAAGTCGGCTTTCATGTGAAAGTTGGTGGGGGTCTATCCTCAGTCCCTATGCTGGCACAAGAACTGGATTTATTCGTTTTACCTGAGAAAACGGTAGAAGTGGCTGCAGCGATCACAACGATTTTTCGTGATTTCGGATACCGGGAAAAACGCCACCGTTCACGTTTGAAGTTTCTTGTTGCTGATTGGGGCCCTGAACAATTCACGGAAAAAGTACTGGAATACACTGGGCCGCTACCTGACAAGGGAGAAAGTGCGTTGAAGGAATGGAATGCTGGTTATTTTTACGGCATACATAAACAAAAACAGGAAGGACTCAACTATGTGGGTGTCAATATCCCAGTTGGTCGACTAACGCCCGAAGAGGTTATCGAGTTCGCCGAAATAGCTAAAAGATATGGAAATGGGGAAATCAGGAATTGTAATTCACAAAACCTGATTATTCCGAATGTATCGGATGGAAATCTGGAAGCCTTAAAACAGGAAACAATCTTTGAAAGATTTCCATACGAGCCCAAGAAATTTCTCGGTTACTCCGTTTCCTGTACAGGTATAGAATATTGTAACCTAGCACTTGTTGAAACGAAAAACAGGATGAAAACCATTGCCGAAACATTGGATAAGGAAATTGATCTAGATGTACCGGTAAGGCTGCATATGGTTGGCTGCCCTAATAACTGTGGCCAGCGAGCGATTGCTGATATAGGATTACAAGGGATAAAAATGAAAAACCAAGATAAAAAGATGGTTGAGGCTTTCGAAATATACGTGGGCGGAACATTAAATGCTGGCGGAAAATTCAATGAAAAACTAAAAGGAAAAGTGGAAGCGGGACAACTTTATCATGTCTTGAAAGAGCTAATTCTTTATTTTAAAGACAAAAAACTTCCCTCGGAAAGTTTTCTTGAATTTGTTGAACGGGTTGGAACGTCGGAATTACAGAATAAACTGGATAATGTCTTAGCGAGCATGATTGCTGTTTAAAAAGAGGTAAAAAAATGATGAATCTTTATCGCTTTGAAGTTACAATTAAGAATGAATTATGTCATGTCGTCATTGTTGCAGATTCAGATGAAATGGCTTTCCAGCTTGTCGATATCGAGCTGGAAAAACGGTTTTTGAAAATGCCGATGGTTAATGACGTATCATTATATGAAAAGAAACAAATTAAAAATGGAGCAGGTTTCGTTTTATCGAATTTCGAAACAGTACTCTGAGGAAAGGCGGATTGCAAAATGGGGAAAGTATATCTAGTAGGAGCCGGTCCCGGAGATCCAGATTTAATTACAGTAAAAGGGTTAAGATGTATTCAGGAAGCTGATGTTATTTTATATGACCGCCTTGTAAACAAAGAGTTGTTGACTCATGCCAAAGATGGCGTAGAATTGATTAATTGTGGAAAACTGCCGGATTACCATCTCTTGCAACAAGAAACAATCAATCGTTTTCTCGTCAAATATGCAAAAAAGGGTAAGGTGGTCACCCGATTAAAGGGCGGAGATCCCTTTGTGTTCGGTAGAGGCGGAGAGGAAGCAGAGGCTCTTGTCGAAAATGGAATACGCTTTGAAATAGTACCGGGCATTACAGCTGGCATAGCCGCATCGGCCTATGCAGGTATTCCGGTTACCCATAGAGACCATGCATCATCATTTGCCATTGTAACCGGTCATCGTAAAAAGGGTGAAGACGATAACATCAAATGGGAATCGCTTGCTAAAGGCATCGATACATTGGCGATATACATGGGTATTAAGAACCTTCCGTATATTCAAGGAAAACTCTTGGAACATGGGAAAAGCCCAGACACACCTGTAGCATTAATCCATTGGGGGACATTGGATACACAAAAGACGGCTATCGGTACATTAGGCACTATACTAAAAACTGTCCAAAACGAAGGAATCTCAAATCCCTGTATGATCGTCGTTGGAGAAGTAGTTAACTTAAGTGGGAAAATTAATTGGTTCGAACCAAGGGAAGTCGAAAAGTTATTGGCTAACGAGGCCTTTTAATGGAAGCGATTCTTTACATATGTCATGGTAGTCGCGTTAAAGAGGCTTCCGCGCAAGCTATCGATTTTATTCGAATTTGTATGAAACGACACCCCAATGTTATTCAAGAGTATTGCTTTCTGGAATTGGAAAGCCCGACCATAGAAGAAGCATATGCAGCTTGTGTATACAGGGGAGCAACAAAAATTAAAGCGATCCCGATTCTCTTATTAACTGCTGCGCACGGTAAACATGATATTCCACAGGTTTTACGTAAAATGAAAAACCAATTTCCTGATGTGGAAATGAAATATGGTAGGCCAATAGGGGTCAGTGAGAGAATGGTGGATATCTTAGAGGAACGTTTGGTAGAAACAAAAGAAAAGATAACGGAAAATTCACTTGTTTTATTGGTTGGGCGGGGAAGCAGTGATCCTGATGTAAAAAGAGACTTAGGCCATATAGCCAATTCACTTCAAAACAGGATACCAAACACTAGAGTGAAGGACTGTTATTTGACAGCGGCGTCACCAAGCTTTGGAGAAGCACTGTTAAAAGCGAATTCGACTCCCGTAAACCAAATTTTCGTAATCCCTTATCTATTGTTTACTGGTCTTTTAATGCAATCGATGGAAAGGGCAATATCGGAAGTCCAGAGAAACAGCGACAAGAAATTTGTCCTTTGTCCTTATCTTGGCTATCATCCTAAGATTGAACAAGCAATATCAGATAGAATTCAGGAATTATCTGGGGAGAGTGCTTATGTATCCGATTACGCTTAATCTCGAAAATAAAAAGTGCGTCATTATCGGCGGCGGTAAAATAGCCTTTTTTAAAGCTAACCCTTTAATAAAAGCAGGAGCTATTGTCACTGTGATAAGTCCTGAGATTTGTGAAGGGTTCCAGCAACTTCAAGAACAAGGAGCCGTTCATGTTGTTCGTAAAGAGGTGGAAGCAGCGGATTATCAAGAAGCCTTTTTAATCATTGCCGCAACCAACTCATCCAAGGTTAATGAAGAAATCTACAAAAATGCTCATGAAAATCAACTCGTCAATGTCATCAGTAATCACGAGATGGCAAACTTCCACATTCCGGCAACTTTACATAGAGGAAAGCTTTCAATCAGTGTTTCCACAAATGGGGCAAGCCCTCAGCTAGCTAAACAGATCCGTAATGATTTACAGGAAGTATATGATGAATCGTATGAGGATTATCTCGAATTCCTATTCGAAGCAAGACAGCATATAAAAAGCAGTTCATTTTCAAAAACAGAAAAATCCAGGTTGTTAAAAAATTCAATCGACGTGTTGTATAAGCATTCCGTTAAGGAAAGATATCGTTTTTTAGTGAGTCTTATGCCAGTGGAAATTGATTAATAGAATGCGCTCATCAGAGAAAAGGAAGGCACCTTGCAATGATAATTTATCATTGCAAGGTGCCTCTTTTGACTATACATGAATGGTGTATGTAAGGTCAGTGTATTAATCTAGGAAAATGGGGAGGAAGTCATGGGAAAGTTCATCGTGTTAGCTTTCATCAGTTTTTCAAGAATGAATAGATGGTTCACTTGGAACGGTAATGGGAAAGTTCATCTTCACTCCAATTGATGTTTTGAATTACTCCAGCAGTTGCTTCAGTTTAGCATGTTATCCGTCCCTTATCAGAATTGGAACCACCGCTGTTTCAGTGGCCTCGTCTATCAACCTTGGTATTGTAGACAAGAATATGGTCTATTGCATGGTTTCCAGGGGAAATGAAATACATGCCTTTTTAGGCTGGAATCTATCACAAAACTGTCTTTAGCAAAAAAGCTAGGAACTTATTCAGCCTAAGCGAATTGGCTCTTAAACAACCATAGGGTTGTATTTTGCATTCCATGAAAATCTCATTCTAAAATTTAATCAGTTCATTTATACGAGGAATTTAGTTTCTTCCCTTTTAAGAAGTTTTCTTACTATAATAAGTCCAATCGGATGAGACAAGGTATCCATATACTATTGTTGAGGCTAAATAAGAAAGGGGTACATCAATGTCCATTTTTTCAAAAGACTCAACAGGCTCAAGTCTAGGCAAAGTTCTAGCACGGTTTCGGGCTGGCGATTCATTTTCATTAGAGATCATTCCCGGGTATATCTTCACAGTCAATAACAAGTTCAACGCTACACTCAAGAAAAAAAAGGAGAAAGAGTGTAAGCAAGATGAGACGTGTCAGGAACGAAAAAACAAACACGACAATAAAGAAAATGATTAAACCATTCCATGATTTATGTGTCAAGATTGACCAGTAATCTTCTTAAAGAATCAGTCATCTGAATGGATGGCTGTTTTTTTATAGGTCGATCTATAAAGAGTTTTGCCTTTTTAAGTCATCATGGATTTATTATCGAGATAAAAACATCTGAAAAGGTAGTTAAATATTTTACAGTTTTGTACAATAATATAAAAGAGATAACTTAACGTTATAAAAGGAGTTTTAAAATGTACAGCATACCCGATCACCTAGCGGAAAATTTGGATATCCTGTTTGTTGGCTTCAATCCTAGTATCCGTTCAGGACAGACAGGACATCATTATGCCAATCCAAATAATCGCTTCTGGAAGATTCTCTTCGAAGCTGGATTAACCGAAAGAAAATACGATCCTTCTGAAGACTTCGCTTTATTAGGGTTGGGTTTTGGATTTACTAATATTGTTTCTAGACCGACAAAAGGGGCTGCCGATATCACTAAAGAAGAATACAAAGAGGGAAGAAAACAACTACTTGCAAAGATAAAGCTTTTCAAGCCTAGGCTTGTTTGTTTCGTCGGTAAGGGAGTATATCAAGAGTATCGGCAGAAACGAGACGTACCATGGGGCTTACAGAAAGATCCTTTGTCGAAGGAAACGATGGAATTTGTAGCCCCATCTTCAAGCGGTTTGGTTAGGATGAGGATAGAGGATATTATTGAAATCTATCGAGAATTGCCGGAGCTTTTGAAGAAGTGAAAATACATAATAAGGGCGGAGACTTATGAGGCAGGATAGTTTGGGAGAAGAGCGTATCTATACAGATGTCAATGAAGGGCAAAGTTTCTGGGAAGGGGTGAAGGACTGTATCCCTACTTTACTGGGATATCTAAGTATCGGCTTTGCGGCTGGGGTAGTCGAAAAAACATCGGGCTTAAGCATGGTGGAAATTGCCCTTATTTCCCTCTTATTATATGCAGGATCCGGTCAATTTATAGCGTCAGGCATGATTGCGGCAAGTCATCCGATCTCTGCCATTGTTTTTACGATCTTTTTCATCAACAGCCGCCATCTTTTACTAAGTGCGGCATTGGCACCATATTTCCGTCATCAAACAACGAAGCAAAATATACTAACAGGTGCCTTGTTAACAGATGAGACTTTTGGCGTTGCCATTAATCATGCAAAGCTAAATAGAGCCATCAATTTTAAATGGATGTTAGGTCTGAATGTTGCCGCCTACTTTAATTGGTTCGTGGCAAACATGGCAGGGGGCTTTTTAGGGCAATGGATTCCCAATCCCGAGAAATATGGCATGGACTTTGCATTGCCTGCAATGTTTATTGGGCTTCTTGTTTTGCAGATTTTAAGCCATAAAAAGTATTTTCTTGACTGTTTGGTAGCTCTCAGTGCCATCATAATTGTAGTGGCTTCAAGCTTTGTTTTTTCTGGAAGCACAGGTGTCATCGTTGCAACAATATTAGCATCAACCATAGGGGTGGTGATTGAAAGGTGGAAATAAACGCATATATTTTCTATGTGATCTTAGGGGCCGCCATCGTTACTGTCATCCCTAGAGTCTTACCATTAGTGTTACTTAGCAAAATGCATATTCCTGAGTGGGGCATCAATTGGCTGAAACATGTTCCTGTTGCTGTCATGGCTGCCCTACTTGCTCAGGAACTTTTTTTAGTGGACCAATCGTTTTCTATAAGGGAAAATTTATTGAGCCTAGCTGCTGCACTGCCTACATTTGCAATAGCCATTTTCACACGAAGCTTACTAATTACCGTACTTGGAGGAGTTCTTTCATTAATGGCATTAAGAATATTCTTTTAAAAAAGTTTTAATAAGTACTAACTTTTTAGTGAATGAGTCGATATAACTAGTGAGGTTCGCCTCACTGGTTTTTTTGGTGCGTGATAATTGGGTGGGGATTTATCTTAACTTATAAGGTTTAGGAAGCTTGATTATCAAAAACGCGCGGGCTTACATATTCTATAATAAAAGAATTCGTATTGTAAGCGCTTTAAAGATTGGATGAATGTTTAATAATTGAATGGCTGTTAATAATGGAAATAAGCAAATTGCTACGGAGGTGTTTAAGTAATGAATATAAATGGAGCCTTAGAAGTCCTTGATCGTATGCGTCTTTCTAATGGGGCATATACAGCAAGTCTTTCTGAAGATTATAATTATGTATGGGTTAGGGATGTAGTTTACACAGTGTTACCTTTTTTAACTGATTCATCCGATCGATATATGAATGCCTATCATGCATTATTTGATATATTTCGTATGTATGAATGGAAAATAGACATTCATACCGAAAAAAAACCTCAATATCTTTTTGAATATATTCATGCTCGGTACTCCACTGATTTAAAAGAACTTCCAGTTGAATGGGGCCATGCCCAGAATGATTCAATTGGTGCTTTTTTATGGGGGGTTGGCGAAGGTTACCGGAATGGACAAAAGGTCATACGAGATGAACATGACTTGGAAATTGTGCAAAAGTTAGTCGATTATCTTGAGTGTCTTCAATATTGGCAGGCCGGAGATAATGGGATGTGGGAAGAGAATATTGAAATACATGCTTCAAGTATTGGAGCTTGTGTAGCCGGTTTAACTTCCGTAAAAATGCTTGTGACAGTTAAGGAAGAATTAATTAAGAAGGGAGAGGAAGCTCTTCGTTTCCTGCTTCCACGAGAAAGCTATACGAAGGAAACCGATCTTGCCCTTTTATCATTAATTTATCCATACCGTCTAGTTGATCGCAATACTGCCCTGAAAATTTTAGAGAATGTTACGAGTCGTCTTGAAAGGACTTACGGTTGTATACGTTATGAGAAGGATCTTTATTATAATGAAGGGCAAGAAGCCGAATGGTGCTTCGGGCTCCCTTGGATTGGACTTTGCTACCTTGAACTAGGTATGGTGAACAAGGCGATGGATTATATTGATAAAACAAAAAAAATCATTCCTTTAAATTGGGAGGTGCCCGAATTATATATTGGAGGAAGAGACGTCCCTAACGGAAATACCCCGTTAGCTTGGTCAGTTTCTTTATCATATTTATTTTTGGAGAAAACAAATATGATGCAGAATGAAAAAATTAAATAAGTCATTTAGAGCATGAAAATAAGCTCTTCCCATCAAGGGAAGGGCTTACATTTATTTTGGGGGAAGTACTTTATTACATTTATTGGGTATTCTTCCATTAAAATGTTTAAAGGTAGTGCGAAAAGGGCATTTATTACAATATATCGCCTCTGTTTGAAGGATAAATGCCATTTTTAACGAATATATATATTAACTGGTACTTATTGATACGAATATGCTATCGAGTTTATATTGTTCATGTTGATGGAGGCGGATAAATGAAGACAATGATTGGCCAACTAGAAGATAGTTATCCAAGTGACTTTGATTTATATTTATTTCATGAAGGTACGCTTTATGAAAGTTATAAAATGCTTGGGGCGCATATTCTAACATCATCAGGTATAGAAGGTGTAAGATTTGCGGTTTGGGCACCTCATGCCAAGAAAGTTTCAGTAGTGGGAAACTTTAATAATTGGGACGGTACAGATCATTTTATGGAACGTATCGATAATTCCGGTATCTGGGTATTATTTATACCTGGATTAAAAGAAGGTGATTTGTATAAATACGAAATACATTCACCGGGAAATAAGCAATTTCTAAAGGCAGATCCTTATGCTTTTTATTCTGAAAAGAGACCAGATACAGCCTCCATTGTCCATGGTTTGAATAGCTTCGATTGGGCTGACTCGAAATGGCTGAGTGATAGGAAAAAGGGAAATGTTTATCAAAAACCCATGTCCATTTATGAAGTGCACCCTGGTACATGGAGACAGACAGCGATGTCCGAGTTTTATACCTATCGAGAGTTGGCTGATAGCTTAGTAGAGTATGTGGTTGATAATGGATTTACCCATATTGAACTGATGGCCATAATGGAACACCCTTTCGATAAATCATGGGGATATCAGGTGACCGGTTATTATTCAGTAAATAGCCGCTTTGGATCTCCAAATGATTTTAAATACTTGGTGAACCTTTGCCACCAAAAAGGGATAGGTGTCATATTAGACTGGGTTCCCGCACACTTTTGTAAGGATTCCCATGGTCTTAGCTGTTTTGATGGTACTCCACTCTATGAACCAATTGAATTTGATCGAGCTAATCGACCAATATGGGGAACATTTAATTTTGATTTTACGAAACCAGAGGTTATTAGTTTTCTCATATCAAATGTGATGTTCTGGATGGATGTATACCATATTGATGGTGTACGTGTGGATGCCGTTTCTTCCATGATTTATTTGAATCATGATAATCCCTTGCCAGTAAAACTTAAAAACCAATATGGCGGGGAAGAGAACCTAGAAGCGATTCGGTTCTTACAAAAATTGAATGAAGTGATTTTTGATAAGTATCCTAATGCCTTAATGATGGCTGAAGAAGCAACAGATAGACCCCTTATTACTTCTCCAACTGATATAGGAGGTCTAGGCTTTAATTATAAATGGAATATGGGATGGTCAAATGATATCCTCCGATATATGCAATTGGAAACAAGTGATAGACCTAGTCATCATAACCTCTTAACCTTCTCATTTCATTATGCATTTTCAGAAAATTTCGTCTTGCCTTTCTCTCATGATGATGTGGTTCATGGAAAGAAGTCTTTATTGAATAAGATGCCGGGAGACTATTGGCAGAAGTTTGCTAATTTGCGCTTGCTCCTCGGGTATTTCATGACGCACCCAGGAAAAAAGCTTCTCTTTATGGGCGGGGAATTTGGACAGTTTATTGAATGGAAAGATGATGAACAGTTGGATTGGTTTCTTTTGGAGTATGAGTCCCATACAAAGTTAGCTCTTTATTTTCGAACCCTGCAACAATTTTATCGAGAACATTCATCTTTATGGCGACAGGACCACGTACAGGATGGTTTCGAATGGATAGATCCCAATAATCGTTCCCAGAGCATTCTTACATTTATGAGAAAAGGTAAGCGAAAAGGAGATTATTGTATCGTGGTTTGTAATTTTTCAGAACAGACACACTATCAGCATAAAATTGGTGTCCCATCTCTAGGGAAGTATATGGAGGTATTTAACAGTGATGACCTTACCTTTGGAGGGTCTGGACAAATCAATCAAGAACCTCTTCATGTTAAAAAAGAACCTTATCATAACCAAAGATACAGTATGAATATTACAGTTCCTCCATTAGGGGTTTCAATTTTTATGAAGCAAACAAAAAAAAGGGCTGGGAGAGTGAACGAATAATGGGAGCAAAAAAGTGGATTGCGATGTTATTGGCAGGAGGTCAAGGCTCAAGGTTAGGTGAATTAACTATTGGATTGGCAAAACCTGCAGTTCCTTTCGGTGGTAAATATAGAATCATAGATTTTCCATTAAGTAACTGCACTCATTCCGGTATCGATACGGTTGGGGTCCTGACTCAATATCAGCCATTGATACTTAATGATTATGTCGGAAACGGAAAAGCATGGGACTTGGATTTAGATGTGGGTGGCGTTTCTGTCCTTCCCCCTTATCAAGGAAAAGAGGGTGGGGAATGGTATAAGGGTACAGCTAATGCTGTTTATCAAAATATTCAGTATATCGATAACTATGATCCTGAGCATGTGTTAATCCTCTCAGGCGACCATATTTATAAAATGGACTATAGCAAAATGCTGGACTATCATATCGAAAAATCTGCTGAGGCAACTATAGCAGTGATTCAAGTACCTTGGCAGGAAGCAAGCCGCTTCGGCATTATGAATACGAATGAAGGTGATAGGGTCACTCAATTTGATGAAAAGCCAAAATACCCGAAGAGTAATCTGGCGTCAATGGGTGTATACCTTTTCAACTGGAAAACATTAAGAAAATATCTTATAAATGATGAAAAAGATGTGAATTCTTCCAATGATTTTGGCAGCAATATCATTCCAAAGATGCTGGAAGATAGAAAGAAATTGTATGCTTATCGATTTAATGAATATTGGAAGGATGTTGGAACGGTTGAGAGCCTATGGCAAGCCCATATGGACTTATTGGAAGAAAACCCTAATTTCCAGTTAGATGACCCGCAATGGAAAATTTTCGCCCGAAATGCTAATCATCCGCCACAATATATTTCGAGAGAAGCGGAAGTCACACAATCGCTCGTGAATGAAGGCTGCATGATTTATGGGAACATTGACCATTCCGTCTTATCCTATAATGTCAAGGTTGGATTTGGCTCAACCATAAAAGACTCGGTCATAATGCCGAATGTCACCATTGGCAATAATGTCCACATTGAAAGAAGTATCATAGCAAGTAATTGCGTGATTGAAGACGGAGCAGTGGTAGGTAATTCAACCGTGACTTCTGACATTACCTTAATTGGAGAAAATCAGACCATTACTGATTCAAATAAAAAAAAGATAACTCTTAATTGATCAAGGGGGAGCTGCAATGGAAAATGTGTTAGGAATCATCAATTTAATTAATGAAAAACAACATTTAAAAGAATTGACTGCTCACCGTAATGTGGCATCTGTGCCATTTGGCGGACGATACCGTCTAATCGACTTCACAATGTCGAACTTTATCCATGCGGATGTTTCAAAGGTCGCTGTCTTTCCAAAGGAAAAATACCTCTCTGTTATGGACCACTTAGGATCAGGGAAAGAATGGAACTTAGACCGGCGTTCAGGTGGATTATTCATTTTGCCACCTATACATCCTGATGAAACGGTCACTGGAGACATGAAACAATTTTATGACCATCTCAGCTTTTTTGAACGGGCAGATGCCGACACCGTCATCATATCTCCTGGATGCCATGTTTGTAAATTGGACTTTAACGAAGTGCTTGCTTACCATAAAAAAGAGAAAGCGGATATCACTGTCGTCTATAAAGATTATGTGGGAGAGTCCATTGAAAAACCCATCTACCACAAATGTTCAGTGAATTCGGATGGCGCCATCACCGACATTAGCTTTTTTACCATACCTCAACCGGGAGACCATGTTTGTCTAGAAACCTTCATTATCAGTAAAAGCCTTTTGGTCAATTTGATTAAGAGCTGTGTTGCCAATGGGGAATACGATTTCTTGAAAGATGCGGTTAAAGCCAATCTTCATCGTTTTACGGTTAAAGGCTATCATTTCACTGGAGAAATGCCGTTCATACATTCTATTGAAAGTTTTCATTCGAGTAATATGGATTTCTTGAATCCTGCCGTCATTCGGACTTT
Source organism: Peribacillus sp. NPDC046944 (assembly GCF_050272735.1). Taxonomy (NCBI): domain Bacteria; kingdom Bacillati; phylum Bacillota; class Bacilli; order Caryophanales; family Bacillaceae; genus Peribacillus; species Peribacillus sp. NPDC046944. The sequence continues at coordinate 154,360 of NZ_JBNNML010000005.1, read as the reverse complement.
CTTTGGGGATACATGGGATGTCTATACAAAAATTAAAAACGAGGCTCCGGCTAAATACACACAATCCTCCAAGGTTACTAATTCATTGATTGCCAATGGGTGTAATATTGAAGGTACAGTTGAAAACAGTATTCTATTCAGAGGAGTCAAGGTGAAAAAAGGGGCAGTCGTAAAGAACAGCATCATCATGCAAAAAGGTGAGATAGAAGAAGGGGCAGTCGTAGAAAATATTATAACGGATAAAGAAGTTAGAATTACACGGGATAAAGAAGTAATTGGCCTACAACAACCAACTGTAATAAAGAAAGCAGAAGTTATTTAATGGAGGTACAGCTATGAATGTTCTATTTGCCGCTTCAGAATGCGCTCCTTTCATAAAAACCGGAGGACTTGGAGACGTGATAGGCGCACTTCCAAAAGCACTTAAAAAACAGGGAATCAATGTAAGTGTAATTCTTCCAAAGTTTAAAGACCTTCCTTTTCAAATTAAACAGGAAATGACACACGTGACCAGTATCGAGGTCCCTGTAGGCTGGCGCCAACAATTCTGTGGAATTGAAAAGTTGGTTGCCAATGGGATTACATATTATTTTCTTGATAATGAATATTATTTTAAAAGACACGGAAGTTATGGATATTTTGATGACGGTGAAAGGTTTGCATTTTTTTCCCGTGCCATATTAGAATCCATACCTTTTTTAGACGATCACCCAGAAATCATCCACTGTCATGATTGGCAAACAGGTCTTGTGAGTGTCTTGTTGAAAGCACATTATCAAAAACATCCATTATATGAAAATATTAAAACGGTATTCACCATACATAATTTACTCTATCAAGGTGTCTACCCTAAAACTGTCCTAGCGGAATTGTTGGATTTAAGTGAATTGTATTTCAATATGGATGGTCTTGAATTTCACGGTAATGTGAGTTATCTTAAAGCGGGTCTGGCCTTCTCTAACTATATTACAACCGTAAGTCCAAGTTATGCAGAAGAGATACAGACTCCCTATTATGGAGAGCAACTGGATGGCTATCTGCGTAAACGGAACGGGGATCTTAAAGGCATCATAAATGGGATCGATAATGAATCCTATAATCCTGCTTCAGATGAATATCTACCCGTGCCTTTTTCCACATATGAAGGGAAAATGAAAAACAAGCGCGAATTACAGGAAATATTGAATTTGCCAGTCAATGATGAGGTTCCAGTTATATCAATGGTGACACGATTGGTTGACCAAAAAGGGATAGACCTTATCCTGCATGTCTTCCATGAAATGATGGGTCAAGGCATTCAATTCGTATTACTTGGAACGGGCGAAGAAAAATATGAATGGGCTTTCCGTAATTTGGCTGAGCAATATCCTAATCAAGTATCAACCAACACATATTTTGATGAAGGAATGGCCAGGAGGATTTATGCGGGCTCTGATATTTTCTTGATGCCGTCACAATTCGAACCATGTGGAATCGGTCAGCTCATAGCAATGCGCTATGGTGCTTTGCCGATGGTGAGAGAGACTGGTGGCCTTCGTGATACGGTCATCCCTTACAATCAATTTACAGGCGAAGGTAATGGTTTTAGTTTTACGAACTATAATGCTCATGATATGCTTCATACTATTGAACAAGCGGTAGGAATGTATAAATTCCAACCAAAAAGATGGAAGCAGTTGACTGAAAATGCCATGAATGAAGATTTCAGTTGGGATTCCTCATCTTCCGAATATATAGATTTATATGAAAGCTTATTAACAATCAAAAAATAAGACAGTATAAAACACTTACGATTAATTTTCGTAAGTGTTTTTGTTTCTTTTATCATACTTCATGGGTATGTATAGATATAAATTATTTATAGGAGAATGAAAAATGAAAAGTAGAAGAAGAATGGAAATTGTGTTTTTATTTATTTTAATCGCATCTGTTTATATGGTTTTATTTAGCTATGCTAGCTTCAATGTGAAGCTATTTTTTATGGGATTATATATCTTGGTTATGCTTATTACGATGATCTCACTTATGCTAGAAAATAGATTTGCCCATGATACACTTTTATGGATGTATGTTCTTTTTTGTTTTCCTGTTTTCGGATTTATTTTCTATTTGTTTTCAGGTCAACTTTATCTAAAAGGATATTTATTTCAATCTAAAAGAAGAAAAGATAGAGAAGAATGGAAGAACCTTGTCAATGACATATCAGCTCCTGATTTATCGTTTCTGAATAATCATCAGCAATCTTTTGCGGATTTTGCAAAGAATGCTTCAGAAACAACCATCAGTACATCTTCAGAAACGAAAGTATTGAAAAATGGGAATGAAACATTTACAGAAATCATTCAACAGTTAAAAAAGGCGGAAAAGTTTATACATATAGAATATTATATTTTTCGTTCTGACAGGCTTGGTAAGGAAATCATCGATATCCTCATTGAAAAAGCAAAGGAAGGGGTAGAGGTATTATTTATCTTTGATGCAGCAGGAAGCTTAAGTCTAGCAAATAAAGAAATCAATAGAATGAAAGAGGCAGGTGTGAAGATATTTCCATTTTCACCGTTAAAGCACGGATTTTTTAATCAAAAATTCAATTTTAGAAATCACCGGAAAATAATCATCATAGATGGAGAGATTGGTTTTGTTGGCGGACTGAATGTAGGGGAAGAATATCTTGGAAAAAATAAAAACATTGGATTTTGGCGTGATACACACATGGTTCTTAAAGGGGAAGCTGTTTATATGCTCCATACCGTATTCCTGATGGATTGGGAATATGTAAGTGGAGAAGATGTCTTAGAAGAACGACCAAAAATGAATAAATTTGAAAAGGGAGATGGAGCTGTCCAAGTTGTTGCGAGTGGACCCGATACCCAGCAGGGAATCATGAGCGATTATTATTTTTCCCTCATAACGACTGCAACCAAATCAGTTTGGATAGCAAGTCCATACTTTGTCCCCAATCAAGCAATTAAAGCTGCGATGAAGAATGCTGCTTTAAAAGGGATACAAGTTCGTCTTATGGTTCCTGCTGTAAATGACGGGTTCTTAACCCAGTATGGGAGCCGCTCCTATTTTGGTGAGCTTCTACAATTTGGCGTAGAAATATACTCCTATAAAAAAGGTTTCCTACACCAAAAAATAATCATTGTGGATGGAGACATGGCTTCGATAGGTACGGCAAATATGGACATGCGAAGCTTTCATTTAAACTTTGAGGTAAATGTCTTCTTGATGGGTAATAGTTCCATTGCTGATTTAGCCACTCATTTTCAAGAAGATATAAAAGATTGTGAAAGGATTGATCCATTAACCTATAAAAATAGGACACTATTGGAACGTTCAAAAGAATCATTTGCCCGACTATTTTCCAATATTCTATGATGGGCATGCATTAAGAAATCATAGTATAGTAGGATTGGAAGTCAAAACAGATAGATATAAGGAGAATAGAATAAAAAATGAAATTGGTATCTTGGAACGTAAATGGCATAAGAGCGTGTGTAAAAAAGGGATTTTTAGATTACTTTAAAGATGTGGATGCCGATATTTTTTGTCTGCAGGAAACAAAGCTTCAAGAAGGGCAAATCACACTTGATTTAGAAGGCTATTATCAATATTGGAATTATGCTTTGAAAAAAGGGTATTCAGGAACGGCGATATTCACGAAGGAAAAACCTATTTCGGTTAAATATGGAGTTGGTGACCGAGATGAAGAGCCTGAAGGAAGAATAATAACTCTTGAATTTGAAAAATTTTATATGGTAAACGTGTATACGCCTAATGCCAAACGAGATTTAACGAGACTGGACTATCGTTTGGAATGGGAAGATGAAATGATAGAATATCTAAAAGCCTTGGATATGAATAAACCAGTCATTTATTGTGGGGACCTTAATGTAGCATACTCCGAGATAGACTTAAGAAACCCCAAAACGAATGTTGGAAACTCCGGCTTCACCCTGGAGGAAAGAGGTAAAATGACTAACTTGTTAGAATCGGGTTTCATTGATACTTTTCGTCATTTTTATCCAAACAAAGAAGGTTCATACTCTTGGTGGTCTTATATGAGCAAGGTAAGAGAAAGAAATATTGGCTGGCGGATTGATTATTTTATTGTTTCGGAGCGGTTGGCTGTAGATTTAAAAGATGCTAGCATTCATTCAAATATAATGGGTAGCGATCATTGTCCAATTGTCTTGGAAACGGCCTTTTAAGTAGGATAAATCTGATGGTATGGGAATATACTATCCGTTATCCAGTTTAACGGGGGGTGACGTGATGAGAACGTTTATTGCAAGCTTCCATCAAGAAAATCATATAGATAGCATGCAAGTACAAAAGCTTACAGCCAGTGAATTTATTGAAGCAGGGGCAAGTGGTTTCCGAAGGTTATTCGAACTTGAAAAAGATGTAGGTAGCTTTGTCTTTTTTGACCAAAAATGGAGACGGACTCCTTTCCCATCTCATCCTTCTATATCCTGAAGAAAACAATGATCCTAGTGATTGTTATTCATTTTCAAGAAATGATTGTTATGAATTCATGGTTCTTTATTTGCAAGGGATGGAGGAAGAAGAGCAAGAGTATGGTCCAATTCATCACATGGAACATTTGATGTTTCATATTGTGGAAGAAGGTAAAATATTGAACCATTAATGGATGAGGTGGAACCATGCAAGGGACGTGTGAGCTTTGTTCTCGAAGTGAGATAGAACTGACTGTGCACCATCTAACGCCCAGGGAGGAAGGAGGCAGTCAGTTACCAACCGCTTTTCTTTGTAAATCGTGCCACAAGCAAATTCATGCCTTATATTCAAACCGGGAGTTAGCCATAAGATTATATACCGTTATTTTGTTAAAAGATGATGAAGCTTTGAAAAAATATATAAAATGGATCAAGAAGCAACCTGCTAGCAAATCTGTAAAAACAAGAAAGTCCAAAATTAAATAATACGAAGGCCCATCTTGAATTAGATGGGCCTTCGTATTATTTATCTATTCATGCTTCCCCTATTCTTTAAACGATCCAGTAAAAATCCACCTTTAAAATACCTCGGTTCATAAGAAATGATGAAAGCTTTAGGTTCGAATTTTTCAATTGTAGCAATTAATTCTTGTTCTCGGTTACGTTTTGTTAATATTTCCATCCGATAACGGTTACTATCCCTTCCTTCGCCTGTATAGAGAGTAACACCAAAGCCGTTGTTCCTTAATGTGTCCATCAATTGGGTGTTTTTCGTCTGTGTATTAACGGTAACATTGATAAAACCAATAGCAAGTTTTTGCTCAATTTTCGTCCCGAATATGATACCTATTCCAAAACCAACTGCATATACAACCATGGCCAATATGCTTTGGTCTCCACCAAATACAAGGGATAGTCCAAATACATAAACTAACATCTCGGCTATGCCTAAAATAGAGGCCAAAGAGGTTAAGTTTTTGACTAAGAATATGGTACGTAATGTATAGATGGGAACATAAATAAGTTGTAATAATAAGATTAATAATATTTCCTTCAATTGGGCACCTCTCCATTTTAATTAAGTCCATAAACTATTTTATATGAAACATCTTCCATAATCTAAACATATGGGACCCAATAAAGCTATGGAAATATTATGCATGAACATGGGCATGCACATCCTATCACTTTTTTAGGTAGTAGTTCTAGGTACTAAATCGATCTTAAATTTGGTATTATTGTTCTAACTATTTATCACATGTGAAGAAGAGGTGTCTCGCTTTCACTTGTTGTTCGACTTCATGTTCACTTGCAAAAGCATGCAAAGGAAATTTAAAACTGTGAAAAGTTCACCACTCTAAAACGAAAGGGTTGAAGGTTATTACAACGATTTGTATAGTACGCCATGGAGAAACAGATTGGAATGTAGAAGGACGGTTACAGGGACAAACAGACATACCACTTAATGAAAATGGGAAGAGGCAGGCCAGGAAGTGTGGAGAGTTTTTATTCAAAGACAAGTGGGATGTAATTTTTACTAGTCCTCTAAAAAGAGCAAGGGCTACAGCCAATATTATAGGTGAAATAATTGATTCCCCAATTATTATTAAAGAGGAATTCATTGAAAAGAATTTTGGGGACGCTGAAGGAATGACAGCTGATGAGAGGGAATCCACATTTTTTAATAAAGAATACCCTAATCAGGAAGACCAGGAAAGTTTACGAGAACGCCTTATGAAAGGCCTACAGGATATTGAAGCAGAATATCCTGATAAGAAAGTAATTTTAGTTGCACATGGGGCGGTCATTCATATGATTTTACGTATGATGTCGAATGAAAAGATTGTATCAACTGAAACCAGATTATCAAATGCTTGCCTGAGTACAATCAAGTTTGAACTGAATTCATGGGTTATAGCCGATTATAATCAAGTGAATCACTTGTCCTAATCCTTTCTAATTTAACAGTTCGGTTGCTATTGAGCAGCCTATACGAGAAAGAAGGAAATCATGACTAAAAAAACTGCGTTAGTTTTAGGTGCAACTGGGGTTGTAGGCACCCAACTATTGAAAAGGTTATGTACTAGTAAGGATTATCAAACCATACATCTATTTACGAGAAGAGAACTAGAATATAAAGATTCCGTCTGTAAAGTGCATATTGTCGATTTTGATAATATGAAAGAATTTGCAGATTTGTTTCATGTCAATGATGTGTTCATATGTTTAGGCACTACGATTAAAAAAGCGAAATCTAAAGAAGCTTTTCGGAAAGTTGATTATGATTACGTTGTAGAGGCGGGAAAATTGGCAAAAGCGGCAAATGTAGAGAATGTGTTAGTTATAAGTGCTATCGGTGCTGACTCTAAATCAAGTTTCTTTTACAGTCGAGTAAAGGGAGATATGGAAGAAATACTAAAACAATTAAAATTGAATTCTTTACATATTTTCAGACCTTCGTTACTAATCGGAGAACGAAAAGAACTCCGTATCGGTGAAAAGATATCCGGTAAACTGAGTTCGATTTTTAAATTTTTGTTAGTGGGACCTCTTCGCCCATATCGCGCCATACATGTAGAAACGGTGGCTACTGCCATGAGTATTGCGGCAAAATCCGTTAATTCAGGAAACCATGTGTACCAGTCCAATGAAATTGAGGAACTTGCTAATGAGAGAGAACTATATTAGCAGTTTGATTGATAAGATAAAAAAACGAAAGCGGGCCAATTATATGAGGCTCGTTTTTATTTTTATGAATTTTGATATACAAGTTCCTTATTTTTCAATATAATAGGTATAAAGTCTTAGAGGAATAGGTGATATTTTGTTTTGTTCAACATGTGGTAAGAAACTATCAAGCGATGGTCGCTATTGTCCTAGTTGTGGGAATAAGAAAAAGAAATCTAAATTAATACCATTCTTAGTTATATTAAGTATTTTAAGCACATTAACTTTTGTGTTTACCATCAAATATTATTGGGATGAAGCGGACAATAAAAAAACAGCCACTATACCTACTGTAGTAGAAACCAAAAAAGATAAAAATGAAACGGGGAAAAAGAAAGAAGTAACAAGGGTGGTTGCATCAAAGCCAGTTGAGAAGATGAAAGAAGATACAAAACAAAGTGTCACGCAGATCATCGAGGAATCTCAGAAAAAAGTGTATACCATTTTTGCCGGGGACAGCCAAGGTTCTGGATTTTTAATTAATGACAAAGGTGATGTCTTGACAAATGCACATGTTGTGGAAGGGTATCTTGAAGCAAGTATTAAAGATAAAGGTGGCACAGAGTATAATGGAAAGGTTATCGGTTATTCCACCGATACAGATGTAGCCATTATTAGAGTTCCCAAATTAGCCGGGATAAAGCCAATTGATGTTGAAAAAACAGGAGTGGCCAAGATTGGTCAGGAAGTAGTCGCACTTGGCAGTCCATTGGGCCTTGAGAATACAGCAACGCTTGGGACCATAACTGGAGTGGATCGCAGTTTCTTTATTGGAGAGCGTTCATATGATAATATTTATCAAATGTCAGCTCATATTGCTCCAGGTAGTAGCGGTGGACCTCTTGTTTCCATGGAAACAGGAAAGGCTGTGGCCATTAATTCAGCAAGGTTAATAACGGATGAATCCGTAGGGTTCAGCATACCAATAAAGGATATATTCCTGTTAATCGAAGGCTGGATCGCTCAACCACTCTCAGAGCAGGAAATTAGCGATTTGTTTTACAATGAATCCGGCAGTTATTATTACGAAGACGAATCAGATGGTGAGTGGTATTTCGAGGGGGGCGATTATAATGATGAAGAAGACAGTTATTATGATATCCCAGATGAATGGTCAGAATCAGAGGAAGACTTTGAAGACTACGATGAGTACGAAGACTTTGAAGACTATGAAGAGGAAATTATAGACAAAGATGATAGTGAAGATATGGATGAAGATTATTATTCGGACTATGAAGACGAAGACTTGGCTGAGGATGGCGAAGATTATTCCGACGAAGATGGTTATGAAGACGAAGATGAAGAATATGACTATGAAGATGAGGATGAAGACTACGAGAATTATGAGGATAACGAAGGTAATGAAGATGGCAATGAAGATGATAGTGACTATTAAATGACGGGCTTTGAAACTTATAACTGTAAAGAATCCATTCCGATTAAACAGGGATGGATTTTTTCCTGAAAAAACTATTTTCCAGAAAAAAATTAATAAAACTACCTTTTTTATAGAATATTAAAATATCTTAAATATTTATTCCAAAAACAACCTCGCTAGAATATATCAATTTAAAATCTAAATAGTTATTAAGATATAAACAACGATCAAAAATACATTTAATTCCAATTACCTATTTTAGTTTAATTTAGAAGTTATATATAGGTAAACTCCTCTACGATAATTAAAAGTTTTTATTCTCAAATAATGGGTAACTATAAATATGGTTGGTAAAAAAATTAAGGGGAATCGTTCATGAAACTTACACCTGAGCAAAGAATTGAACTTCATGGCTTCAACAATCTTACTAAATCATTAAGTTTTAATATGTATGATATTTGTTATACGAAAACAAAAGAGGAACGTGAAGCATACTTAGAATATATTGATGAACAATACAATGCGGAAAGACTCTCTAGCATATTGAAGAATGTATCGGATTTAATTGGAGCTCATGTTTTGAATACAGCCAAACAGGATTACATACCACAGGGAGCAAGCGTGACGATGCTTATTTCTGAGGGGCCCGTCGTAGAAGTACCCACCGATACCTATAAGGAAACGCCTGGACCTTTGCCGAACAATGTTGTCATGCAATTGGATAAGAGCCACATTACGGTTCATACATACCCTGAGTTTCATCCCAATGAGGGAATCAGCACATTCAGGGCTGATATTGACGTATCTACGTGTGGGGAAATTTCTCCATTAAAAGCACTTAATTACCTGATTCATTCTTTTGACACCGATATCATCACGATAGATTATCGGGTTCGAGGATTTACCAGAGATACAAATGGTCGCAAATTGTTCATCGATCATGATATAAATTCCATTCAAAATTATATCCCTGATGAAGTAAAGGGATTATACGATATGATCGATGTGAATGTGTACCAAGAAAATATCTTTCATACTAAATGTAAACTGAAAAGATTCGAACTAAACAATTATCTATTTGGTTATTCAGAGGAAAAACTAAAACCAGCTGAACGTGATGAAATTATCGAAAGGCTTCAAACGGAAATGGATGAAATTTTTTACGGGGCAAATGTTCCGGTACCCAAGTAAGACTAGCACCTTGGGTAAGAATAACTTGTTAACTTTACAATAGTAATTGAAGCCAAAACGGCTGCCGGCAAAAGTCAGATTTCAAGGACTTTTGCGGCAGCTGTTTTCTTTTTCGCATATTCAATGGTAAACGCGATGAATGGAGGGATAAAGCTGATAAGAGTAATGCCGAGCAATGAGAGGAATAAATGACTACCTACCCATGTAAGGTTGCCGAGTAGGTAACCCGCACATACCCAAGTGATCGTCCAGACCATCGCTCCGACCATATTATGTCCGATAAATCGTTTGAACGAATAGCGTGTGAACCCACTAATGAAAGGTAAGGTTGTGCTAAGTAAAGGAACGAATCGGGAGAACATAATCGCGTATTTTCCATAACTGGTTAAAAATCGATGGGTCTTTTCAATAGATTTATTTGGGATGTACTTAAATACTGAGTATTTCTTTTCTTTGTTCGTGGATTTCCCAATCAGGTTCCCGATAAAATAATTCTGGGCGTCCCCCGCAACAGTTGCAAGGAAGAAAAGGAACAAAAGTGTAGGGAAACTCAAGTGTCCGATCGCAGCAATCGTACCGCTGGCAAACAAAGTCGCATCCCCAGGCAAGAAAGTCAGAACAATATAAGCCGTCTTCGCGAAAATGATGATGAATAAAATGACATAAATTTGTTTACCGTAAACAGTGATATATTGAGTCATATCCGTATCGATCGATTGAGTAAAATGTAAAAGGTTATGCAAATAAATGCACCCTCCTTTATGAGAATAAAAAATTCTAGAATACAGTTTGATAAAAATAAGTCTAGAGACGGATGAAAGGATTAAAGGAAAAAGCCATATTTACACCCTTAGTAATATTACATATTATATTATGCCAAGTAAATGGTTTATAACTGGGAATATGGGGATGAATTGAGTATTAAAATGTAATGGGGGGCGAAAAATGTTTGTATTGGAGTATAGGACTTCAAGGATGGGTCCCACCTTGTTGAGAAGAGTGCGGTAAGACTGCTATTCTGTGATTGTTAGCAAAATCTCAGGTGTGAAGATAACCAAATTAAATATAAATTGTTCAAGTTCAAGAGGAATTCATAAGATGGCCTTTTTCTTTATTCAATGAAAGTAAAGAGAATTTGTAAAAAAATTTAATGGTTTGAGTTCTTATTATCTCTTGGTGAATTCATCTCTGTAAGACTACATATTAAATAATTTTATACCCAAATATATACATGATAAATAAAGTAAATGTCGAAATAGAAGGAAAAATTTAATTATTGCACAAATCAATTTACAAGTTATTGACATTTAATAGAGAGAGATGTTACTTTGTACATATAGAAGTTCTTTATAAAGAACGAAAAAGGAATCTTACATCTTTTTTTATGATAGGTAGTTAATAAAGGACTTTAATAAGCTTTTTAATCATCGCTGGGAGGAAGAGAACATGAGTGCAATCGCGGGACTCTATCATTTAAATCAAGAACCAATCGATCTCCAGCATGGAGAGCTATTAATGAATTCATTTCGTAAGTTCCCGGCCGATAGCATTCAAGTTTGGAATGATGAAAAAATCTTCCTTGGTTGCCACAATCAGTGGATCACTCCTGAATCGGTGAATGAAACTCTGCCATTCTATGATTATGCTAGACAACTTGCGATAACAGCTGATGCGATCATTGATAATCGAGATCAATTGTTCAATCGCTTACAGGTAGAGAAATCGGATCGACCATATATGACCGATAGCCAGTTAATCCTGCTAGCCTACCATAAATGGGGAGATGAAACACCAAAGTATTTAGTGGGTGATTTCGCTTTTATGATTTGGGATCAAAAACAACGCAAGCTTTTCGGAGCAAGAGACTTTTCAGGAAGTCGGACTCTATATTATTTCAAGAATGAAGATAAATTAGCATTTTCAACAACAATAGAACCACTACTTGCATTACCTTATGTGGAGACGAACTTGAATGAGGAATGGTTGGCTGAGTATTTGGTGATATCTGGTATGATTGATGCTGTAGATTCTTCTATTACCCCTTATTTAACTATTAACCAAGTACCTCCTTCTCATACCATTTCAATAGAAAACAATAAAATAACTTTTAAAAGGTATTCGTATTTAACAGATGTTGAATTACTTAAATTAAAATCAAATGAAGAGTATATCGAGGCATTTCAAAGTATCTTTCAAGAGGCGGTTACATCACGGTTAAGGACACATAAGAAAGTAGGTTCTCAACTAAGTGGTGGTCTCGATTCAGGAGCCGTTGTTAGTTTTGCTGCTCAACCATTAAGAAAACAGAACAAAGAACTACATACCTTTAGTTACATTCCTCCAGATGATTTTGAAGATTTCACTCCACGATATTATGTAGCAGATGAGAGACCATATATTAAATCAACTGTAGAGTTTGTAGGAGGAATTAAAGATCATTATTATAACTTTCAAGGGAAAGATTCATTTTCTGAAATTGACGATTTTCTTGAAATAATGGAAATGCCTTATAAATTTTTCGAAAATTCCTTTTGGTTAAAAGGCATGTTTGAAAAAGCCAATGAGGAAGGAGTGGGTGTATTACTAAATGGTGATAGAGGGAATTTTACTATTTCCTGGGGTTCGGCTTTAGATTATTACTCCATTCTATTAAAAAAGGTTAAATGGGTTCGGCTTTTTCAAGAACTAAACCAATATAGCAAAAAAGCAGGTGGAGCTAGATTAAGAAATTTACCTCTAATCGCAAGAATAGGTTTTCCTATGATTGATCGTATATTTCCAGATAAAAGCTCGAATAGTTTTAGTTACCCTCAACTTATTAATCCTGAATTTGCGGAGAATACTGGAATTTATAAAAAATTCAGTGAACAAGGGATCAATCAAAGAGGACAAATGTCTTCCTCAGATAATATATATCAGATGAGAAAAAGACATTTTGATGATGTCTTTAACTGGAATGCTGGAAATACACTTTCTACGAAACTATCATTACGTTATTCATTATGGAAGAGGGATCCCTCTAATGATATACGTGTAGTTCGGTTTTGTTTGTCTCTACCAGAGCATCAATATGTTCAAAATGGATTAGATAGGGCTCTAATTCGGAGATCAACTGTAAACTACTTACCAGATAATGTGAGACTAAATCAAACTATTCGCGGTGTACAAGGGGTAGATTGGATGCATCGAATGATTCCTCAGTGGGAAACGTATAAAACTGAACTGGAACAATTGAATACAGATAAAAGCCTTTTAAAATATGTCGATGCTCAAGTGATTCAAGATGGATTATCAAAGGTTAAGTCAGGGGTTAAACCTGAACAAGCTATTGACCCAAATCTCAAGCTTTTAATGCGTAGTCTAATTATTAATCGATTTCTAAAAAAAATACCCGAGGGGGGGTGAAAATATGAAAAAAGAATGGAAAAAACCAAAACTGGAACTACTTGATGTCAATATGACTATGTTAGGAAAAGATGGGGACTTTACAGACGCAACTTTTCCTTCGGACACACCAAGAGGCAAACTAACATTTAGTTAATGAAGAAGTAAAAGTTAAATTATCATGATATATCGTTATCCCCTATATGTATGATTATATAGGGGTCTCCTTATATCATAATAAAGTTACTTTAACTAATGGGGGAACATTTACATGCAAGATATGAATATATATGAGGCATTCGGATTTACTTTTTCTAGTGAGATTTCATTTCCAGAATTAAATAAAAGTGAACAATTGAATCCGAAAATTGATATTGTAATTGAAAAAGATGAGTTATATAGTCTTTGGTCTGAACAAGAAGATTTAATTAACGACGGATTTATCATTCAAAGAAATTCAGTCATGTTTTTTGTTCCCGGTACGGCAATCTTTTTAATTCAAGGTGGAAATAAGATTATTATTTCACCTCTAGATCCTATTAAAGAAGATGAAATTCGATTATATACACTTGGTACTTGTATGGGTGCAATATTATTGCAAAGGAAAATTCTCCCTTTGCATGGTAGTGCTGTTGTAATAGATGGAAAAGCTTATGCGATTATAGGTGATTCTGGAGCAGGAAAGTCAACCCTTGCATCTGCCTTTATAAGAAGGGGATATCAATTACTTACTGATGACGTGGTTCCAGTCAGCTTAAATAGTGAAAATGTTCCTGTTGTAACACCAGCTTATCCTCAACAGAAATTATGGCAAGAAAGCTTAGATTATTTTGGAATGGAATCGGATAATTTTCAGCCAATTATTCAAAGGGAAACAAAATTCACTGTTCCTGTCAAATCTCATTTCGCTTCAGAATCTATTCCACTTGCAGGAGTCATTGAATTGGTCAAAATAGAAACTGATGAAATAAAATTACATTCATTACAAGGAAATTTACAGAAACTCAATACATTGTTAACACATACATATCGTAACTTTTTTCTTGCAGATTTGGATTTAATAGAATGGCATTTTAGTATTACGGCTAAAATTATCGATCAGATACATTTGTATCAATTAGGTAGACCAACTTCTCATTTTACTGTAGAGGATATAACAGATTTACTATTAGAAACATTGAATAGGGAGGAAAAAGTATATGATTAATAGTGCGGCTATTAAGGAAGAATATGTAATACAACAGGTCCCTGGGAATCTAGTGAGTGACATGGCTGGAGAAAAGGTAATGCTGAGTATTAAAAATGGAAAGTATTATAATCTAGGAGAAATCGGAGGAGAAATTTGGGAATTATTGAGCAAACCTATTTCCATTCAAAAACTAATTTTAACCCTTCAATCTCAATATGAAATAGATAAATCTGAATGTGAGCAACAAGTAACCATTTTTTTAAATCAATTATTAAAAGAAGGATTAGTTCAAGTGGAAGCTCCATAGATTTAAGATGTAGAGTCATAGGAGGGAAATATGATTTTATTCAATAAATTCAGAACGTTCTTTAAGTTGGATGGTCAAATGCAAGTTATGCTTATAGAGGCATTCTGTTACTTAGCGTGGGGAAGATATTTAAAAATGTTGAATTTTTCAAGAGTTGCTCCTACTCTAGGAAAAAGTATGTCTGAAACATCGTGTTCGACTAAGACATCTGATAAACAAACTTTACAAAATGTATCAGCAGCGATTCATCTTATGAGTACGTATACATTTTGGGAAAGTGAATGTCTTGTAAAAGCAATTGCTGGAATGAAAATGCTTGAAAAAAGAAGGATTGAAAGTACTCTGTATTTAGGGACAGCTAAAGAAAAAACAGGGAATTTAGTTGCTCATGCATGGTTGCGTAGTGGTCCATATTATATATCAGGATCGGAAACGATGAATAAATTTACGGTTGTAGCTTCTTTTGCAAAGGAAAATAGGAATAAAAAGGCTGAAGGTGAATAAAATGGGTAATGCTCTTAATGTAGCCAATATACCTGAAGAATTAAGTTTGTTACTTGAACTTGTGAAAATAGAAAATAATAAAGACATTTTAAAAAGGTTTAATAAAAAAGAGATTGATTGGGATCTTTTTTTAAATCTTACATGGCATCATCGCCTTTTTCCTGTACTATATCCTAAGTTGAAAAAGATAGAAGAACAAGTTCCACCATTCGTTTTAAAAACCTTACAGGCAAAATATCAAGAAAATACTATTCATATGTTGCAATTAACTGCCACCATGATAAATATAAGTCATGCTTTAAGGAACAATCAGATTCGCACCCTCTTTTTAAAGGGACCACTGTTAGGTTTAGAGCTATATGGTGATATTTCGCTTCGGACATCAAGTGATTTAGATTTTCTAGTTCCGCTTGAAGACCTTGGTAAAGTAGAGAATTTACTTATTAGCATGGGATATGTAAAAGATGACTATTTTCAATCTGTATTAGGTGACTGGAAATGGAGACATCATCATATAGCCTTTTTTCATCAAGAAACTAATACGAAAATTGAAGTACATTGGAGATTAAATCCAGGACCAGGAATGGAACCATGTTTTAATGAATTATGGGAAAGGAAAAGGACTAACCTAATCACAAATTCTCCAATTAATTTGTTAGGGAAAGAGGACTTATGCTTTTTTTTGATAACACATGGAGCACGTCATGGTTGGTCACGACTTCGTTGGTTATTAGACATTAAACACTTGTTAGACCAAGAATTAAACTGGTCGGTTTTATCAAAATTACTTAAAAAATATCATTGCCTACACTTAGGTGGTCAAGCAATCATTCTATCCTCTCAACTGTTGGGTGTATCAGTAAAAAAAGAAATGGAATCTATGATAAGAGGGACGCGGGCACAAACATTAGCTCAAGAATCTATATTCTATCTGGAAAGAATGGTAAACCTACATACAGAACCCTTACCTGATGATATTGCACGTTTCCATAAAAAACACTTATATTCTCTGCAGTCCTTTCAACAAAAAACATTGTATATCTTAAGTATAATGTATCCTTACCCGACTGATTTAGAGACATTGCCATTGCCAAAGAACCTTCATTTTTTATATTTTCCTTTACGTCCTTTCTTAACAGTATGGAGGATAACAAAGAAAAGTGCCTATTCTAGGAGGGCAAAGGAATGAAAGAACTCCTATATTTCGCAAAACAAATACATTCATATGCAGGTAAAATCTTATATGTCAATATGATAGCCATGCTTTTAATTAGTGTTTTTGAAGGGATTGGCATTTTTTTATTAGTACCTTTACTTGGTCTCATTGGTGTTGTAGAACTAGGAGAAAATTCAAGATTATCATGGGCTTCTAATTTATTCGATGGTATTCCTGAAATGATAAGCTTACTTATTATCTTAAGTGTTTTTATCGTTTTAATAATTGGCCAAGGTTACTTTCAACGCCAACAATTAATTTTAAATGTTAGGATTCAACAGAGTTTTACAAGGTATTTAAGAGAGGAAACTTATAGGAACCTAATTCAGGCCAATTGGTTTTTCTATCTAAATAAGCGAAAATCGGATCTTATCAATTTAATGACTACTGAAGTGTTTCGTGTGAGTGGAGGAATTAGCTTATTTTTTCAATTTATTTCTTCGTTAATATTTACGATGATTCAAATTGGTTTAGCCTTTTGGTTATCCTATCAAATGACTAGTTTAATTCTCCTATTTGGGTTAGTACTGATGGTTTTCTCAAGAACCTTTTTGAAGAAGTCCCAAACCTTAGGAGAAGAGACCCTTCAAATTTCTCAAAATTACTTAGGGACAATAACTGATCATTTTAATGGGATCAAAGATATAAAAAGCAATACAATGGAACAATCTCAATTAACTAGTTTTCTTAATTTAAGTGAAAAAATGGAGAAGAATTATGTCAATTTCACAAAACTAAACACTCTATCAAGTTTGGTTTATAAATTGGTATCAGCTTTCCTCATAGCATTTTTAGTTTTCTTTTCTTTTAGTTACTTCGAATCACAACCTGCACAAATGCTAATGATTTTAGTTATTTTTTCAAGATTATGGCCTAGAATCACTGGTATTCAATCTAATATGGAGTATTTAGTAAGTGTTATTCCTTCATTTAAGGCGCTAATAAAGCTCAAAAATCAAAGTTCAGAGGCCAAAGAAATCAATACGAGTAATTATCAAAGTATAAAACCATTAAAAATCGAAAAGGGTTTGGAATTTTCTCATGTATCATATCGTTATAATTCAAAAGAAGATTTATATGCGCTCAAAGATATTAATCTATTTATTCCCTCTAATCAAATGACCGCTGTTGTAGGTAGGTCTGGTGCGGGGAAAAGTACATTGATTGATATGATATTGGGTTTAAACCGTCCTGAAAAAGGAGAAATCCTTATAGATCATGCAGCTCTTACTTCCGACAATTTATTATCCTTAAGAAAATCTATTAGTTATATTTCTCAAGATCCGTTTTTGTTTAATGCTACTATTAGGGAAAATCTATTATTAATGAAACCTGATGCAAGTGAAGAACAAATCTGGGAGGCATTACACTTTTCCGCAGCTGCGGATTTTGTAAAACAACTTCCGTATGGTATGGATACCGAAATTGGAGATAGAGGAGTACGGCTATCAGGTGGTGAACGCCAAAGAATTGTCCTTGCTAGGGCCATTTTACGTAAACCAGCAATTCTTATATTAGATGAAGCTACAAGTGCATTGGATACCGAGAATGAAACTAAAATTCAAAAAGCACTAGAGAGCTTAAAAGGTCATATGACTATAGTCGTGATTGCACATCGTCTATCAACCATTTCAAATGCTGATCAAGTACTTGTTTTAGATCAAGGTGAAATCATTCAACAAGGAGGATTCCATGAACTTGCCCAAAATAGAGGATTATTTAACCAACTATTAGGATATCAATTAGAAGTTATTTCTTGAAAAAGATTAGAATAATATGTTAAAACTTTAATATTTTTGTAACGTTTTGTTGACTTGTTCTCTATAACGAACTAAAATAGCGATATAGTCCTTACAAAATATTAAAAAAGGTGGTTCTATGTCAAACAAATACAATGCAATCTATGAAAATCAAAAATCAGCAAAAGAGATAAATGTAAAACAATTATTTGAAATCATTGGTAGGCGATTATGGATTGTTATTATTGTAGTACTATTGTTCACTCTCGCAGGCTATCTTAAAACCTTATCAACTACACCTCTATATCAGTCATCCACTAGAATTATCATAGAGGCTAATCAAGATAAAATGAAAACACTTCAAGTTATTATAAAAGATTCTACGGTTTTACAAAAAGTCATTAATGAGATGGAATTACCAATGTCTCCAGAGGCTTTAGCTGGAGCAATAACCGTTACAAGTGTAGAAGATTCTGAAGTTGTAAGTATAAGCGTAATATCATCTGATCCTTATATGGCTGCCGAGATAGCCAATAAGACGGCTCAAGTATTTAAAGAGGAAGCGCCTAATATCGTGAACTTTAAAAAAATAAGAGATTTGTCACCAGCTAAAGTAAACTTCTCGCAAATTAATGGGGACAGGAATGGGACAATTATTAAGAGTAGCATTGTTGGATTAGTTATTGGCATTGGTCTAACATTCCTATTAAATTCCCTGGATTATACAGTCCGTAGCGAGCAAGAAATAGAGGATATTATAGGATTCCCAGTTATAGGACGTATTTCCAAGATGAATAAAAAGAATTCAAATGTTAATAAAAAGAATATACAAAAATCCAAGGAAAGTCAGCAAGCTAAACAATCAAAAAACGGAAAGGTAGAATTGTGAGGCGGAAAAAATGTCGATAATTCAACAAAAATCAGGTCATAAACTAAAAAAAAGAAATTTGATAGCTTATTCAAGCCCAGATTCACTAATCTCCGAACAATATAGAACGATTCGAACGAATATTAAATTTTCTTCTATTTCAATAAAAAGGAATATCATTATGGTTACTTCCCCAAATTCTGGAGAAGGTAAATCAACGACTGCAGCAAATCTAGCAGTTTCAATGGCACAAAATAAAGAAAAGGTTTTACTAATAGATGCTAACTTAAGAAGTCCTTCCATCCACTCAATTTTTAAGACTTCAAATAAAGTAGGATTGACTAGCATTTTATCCGAGTCGTTACAACCATCACTGGAAGATACTGTATATAAAACAGGGATGGGAAGTTTAGATGTATTAACAAGTGGCCCTATACCATTCAATCCAGGGGAGATTATTGGATTGAAAGTAATGCAGGATTTTTTAACTCAGTGTGAAAAGGTTTATGATGTAGTACTTATAGATTCTCCGGCAATCTTAGAGGTCACAGACACAAAAATTCTAGCAAATTATTGTAACGGAATTGTCCTCGTATTCAATTATGGAAAAACGGAATTTAAAAATGCCCTAGCGACGAAAAGAATCCTTGAGTTTGTTGAAGATAAGGTTGTTGGAGTAATCTTAAATGAAAATCCACAAAATCGATTTATCAATATGGTTAAGAAAATCCTTTAAACAAAATTAGAAATTTTTTTATCCTGTATGTTCTTTATTAAGAACTAACGAATGTTTTAACAATTAAATAAAATTTTGGTGATGTCTCCTTGCCAATATAAACGGAGGCACTCGATCATGCTGTGGGTTGAAAAACCTTAGACGCTAGTCGTCAAGAGTGTGGAGTGAGGTGGGGTTAAATGCCCTATATTTCTATTAAAGTACTAATGAATGCAGTTTTTAAGTAAGGACTGCATTCATTAGTACTTTATCGATAAAAAGGAAAAAGTGAGGTGAATTCATATGACGTATAAGCAAAGACTATCATTATTTATATTAATAGATTCATGTATTGTCATATCAGCTATTTTCTTAGGTCGTTTTTTAGTAAATGCTAGTATTTATGTTTTTACGATTCCAATAGTACTCAGTTCTATTACACTCTTACTCAGTCATCATTTATTTGCCATTTCTTTTAACTTATACAAAAAAGCTTGGGAGTATGCAAGCATAGGTGAATTAGTCATTATTTTCAAGACGGTTACGGCATCAATTTTTATAACAGGACTTGTGCAGGCACTTCTTTTTCAAGACGTTTTTAACCGTTTATTAGCGGTAACTTGGCTACTTCATATGTTGTTGATAGGTGGTTCTAGATTTTTCTGGAGAATGTATAGAGATCAGTATTTACTTAAAGATGAAAATAAAAAAAGAACGTTAATTGTAGGAGCAGGATCAGCTGGCACGATGGTTGCAAGGCAATTACTAAAAAATAATGAGGTGGATTTATTACCTGTAGCATTTATTGATGATAACTCTCGAAAACAAAAACTCGATATTTTAGGAATTCCAGTAGTTGGAGGAGTAAGCAAAATTGCAAGAAAAGTTGAAGCCTTAAATATTGAACATATTATTATTGCCATTCCCTCGTTAAAAAAACAGGAAATGAATCGAATATTTCAAGAATGTGCAAAAACAAATGCTAAAACTCAAATCCTACCTATGTTAGAAGACTTGCTGACAGGAAAAGTATCTGTAAACAAATTTAGAGATGTACAGGTACAGGATCTTCTTGGAAGAGAGCCGGTGGAGCTGGATATCGACGGAATTTCAGAATATGTAACCGAAAAGGTCATCTTAGTCACTGGGGCTGGCGGTTCTATTGGTTCAGAAATCTGTCGCCAAATTGCAAAGTTTAACCCTTCAAAATTAATTCTCCTTGGGCATGGAGAAAACAGTATTTATACAATAGAAATGGAATTAAAAGAGACCTATCAAAACTCTAAAATAGAATTTATAACAGAAATTGCTGATCTTCAGGATTATAAAAAAATGCTATCAGTCATGGCTACATATCAACCAGATGTCGTCTATCATGCAGCTGCACATAAACACGTACCCCTGATGGAACGAAATCCGGAAGAAGCAGTCAAAAATAATCTGATTGGGACGATGAATGCAGCCAATGCAGCCAGTTGGAGTGGAGTAAAAACCTTTGTGATGATTTCAAGTGATAAAGCCGTTAATCCTACAAGTGTAATGGGATCTACCAAAAGACTCGCGGAGATGACGATTCAGCAAATGAATAAGGACAGTGACACTAAATTTGTTGCAGTTCGTTTTGGGAATGTATTGGGTAGCCGTGGAAGTGTCATCCCCTTATTCACCAAGCAAATCGAAAAAGGTGGGCCCATTACTGTAACTCATCCTGATATGATTCGTTATTTCATGACAATCCCAGAGGCATCTAGACTGGTCATCCAAGCGGGGGCTCTTGCAAAAGGGGGCGAAATTTTCGTGCTAGATATGGGACATCCTGTGAAGATAGTCGACTTGGCTAAAAACTTGATCAAGCTTTCCGGGCATTCGGAAGAAGATATATCAATAGAATTTACTGGAATGCGACCGGGAGAGAAGCTATTTGAAGAATTATTAAATAAAGAAGAAATTCATGAACAGCAAATCTACCCCAATATATATGTAGGCAAGACAGGCAAACTTTATTCTAAAGAAATTGAGGATATCATAAATAATTATTCAGATATGGAAAAAGAATCATTACGAAAAAAACTTGTTGATTTGGCCAATGAGCGTGTCACCACACCTTCGCTGGTACCAATCTCAAACTAAGGGGGAATCGTCTTGAAAATTAGAAAAGCCATCATACCGGCTGCAGGATTAGGAACTAGATTTCTTCCGGCAACAAAGGCTATGCCAAAAGAAATGCTGCCAATTGTTGATAAACCTACCATACAATATATCGTAGAAGAAGCAATCGAATCAGGTATCGAAGATATCATTATTGTGACTGGGAAGGGGAAACGAGCAATAGAAGATCATTTCGATCATTCCTTTGAATTGGAACAAAACCTTTTCGAAAAGGGAAAGTTCGAATTATTAAAGGAAGTTCAGAAACCTTCTAAGTTAGTTGATATCCATTATATTCGGCAAAAAGAACCTAAAGGATTAGGACATGCTGTCTGGTGTGCGCGTAAGTTTATAGGTGACGAACCATTTGCCGTCTTGCTAGGTGATGATATTGTAGATGCGAAGAAACCGTGTCTACAACAGATGATTGAACAGTATGCAATATCTGAGGCATCAATACTTGGAGTACAAAAAGTTCCTACTGAGGAAGTATCCAGATATGGAATTATTGAAGCCAATGAGATTGGAAACCGTTTATACAATGTTACAAGTCTAGTTGAAAAGCCAAAACAAGAAGATGCACCTTCCAACTTAGCTATTATGGGAAGATATATTTTGAATCCTGGAATTTTCAAAATTCTTGGAGACCAAAAACCTGGTGCTGGTGACGAGATTCAGTTAACAGATGCAATCAGCCGCTTGAATGAATATGAAAGTGTTTATGCGTATGATTTTGAAGGCATCAGATATGATGTCGGTGAAAAGATGGGCTTTATCCAAACAACTATTGAAATGGCTCTACAACGTGGGGAATTAAGAGAAAATTTATTGAATTACTTAACAACAGTATTGAATCGAGAGTTAATTAAATGAAAAACTTGAAAAGGATACAGAAAGGACGGTGACTCATGGAGAAGAAAGTCCTGTTTTGTGCAACAAAGGATTATCATTTTGAAGCGTTTCACCTACCTTACTTTAAATGGTTTAAAGAGCAAGGATATGAAGTTCATACAGCTGCACATGGTGATTTAGTTCTTCCTTTTGTTGATAAAAAGCATATATTACCCATTCAAAGGTCTCCTATTAAAATTGATAACCTTAAAGCCTACAAAGATCTAGAAAAGCTCATTGAAAGTAACAACTTTCAACTTGTTCATTGTCACACCCCAATGGGAGGAGTACTTGCTAGGCTTGCTGGACGTAAAGCAAGAGAAAAAGGAACAAAGATGATCTATACGGCACACGGCTTCCATTTTTGTAAAGGTTCTCCTTTAATAAACTGGCTGCTCTACTATCCTATTGAAAAATACTTGGCAAAACTAACAGATTGTTTGATTACGATCAATGAAGAGGATTTTCAACTTGCAAGGAAAAGAAACTTCAAAGCACAAGAGATTAAACATGTTCATGGTGTTGGAGTTGATACAGAACGTTTTCATCCAGTTTCTCCTTTTTACAGATCTGTACTTAGATTAGAGAAAGGGTATCGTGATGATGATTTTCTTATGTTCTACGCGGCCGAATTTAATAAAAATAAAAACCAACAATTACTATTGCGTTCTTTTTCCTTAATAAAGGGTGAGGTACCAAATGCGCGACTTCTACTGGCTGGAGCAGGTCCTTTGTTAGATGAATGCCGGAAACTAGCAGAGACTCTAGGTATAAGTGAAAATGTCGACTTTCTAGGTTTTCGGAATGATATTGATGTGTTACTGAAGATAAGTGATCTTGCTGTAGCATCTAGCTTGAGAGAAGGATTACCGGTTAATATTATGGAAGCAATGGCATGTGGGTTACCTGTCGTTGGCAATGTTAACAGGGGACATCTTGAACTAATCCGCAATAAAGAAAATGGTTTTGTGGTCCCGACTGGAAATGTTGAATTATTCAGTCAAAAAATAATTGAAATGTTTCACTTAAATGATCTTCGTAAAGAGATGGGCAGGAAAAGTGAGATGATTATCAAAGGATATGATCTTAACAGAGTTGGTACAGAATTGAGTGAAATTTACTTAAGGTATATGGTGGAGGATTCTAATGAGACCAAAGATAAGTATTATCGTGCCTATATATAATGTGGAAAAATATTTGAATAGGTGCATCGATAGTTTACTAAATCAAACCATAAAAGAAATAGAAATTATCGCCGTAAACGATGGCTCTACCGATTCAAGTTATCGTGTTATTAAGGAGTATGAAAAAAAAGATAAACGCATAAAGGTAATTAATAAATTGAATGGTGGAGTGTCTTCAGCTCGTAACTTAGGTATAAATAATGCCACAGGAGAGTTTATTGGGTTTGTAGATCCTGATGATTGGATAGATCATTGTATGTATGAAAATATGTATAATGAAGCAATTGAACATTGTGCGAATATCGTTATGTGTTCCTATATTAGAGAGTTTGGGTCTCATTCTAAGGAAAAGATATTTAATATGCCCCAAAAAGTTCACTATAGTGGGAATGATATAAAAGATAATATAATGAGGAGACTGATAGGTCCAATTAATGAAGAGATTTCTAATCCTGAATTACTCGATGCATGGGGAACTGTATGGTCTAAGTTATATCGAGCTGACCTATTGTTCCAGCATAAACTTAACTTTACGGATTTAAAAGAAATAGGAACAAATGAGGATTCACTGTTTAATATTGAAGCATTTTATTATGCGGAATCTTTTGTCTTTTTAAATGTTCCATATTACCATTATTGGAGAAATAATGATTCATCTGAAACATCAAATTATAAACCAAATCTAATGAATCAATGGTTTACTCTATACAGCAAAATTAACATATTTCTTGAAAATGGAAAAATGAATGAAGACTTTTTTTCTGCACTTAATAATCGTATCTGTCTTGGTACATTAGGACTTGGATTAAACACAGTCTGTAAAGGTAATAAAGACTCTTCTTTTAAAAAAATTGAAAAATTAAACTTAATCCTTAATGATAGTCGAATCCAGCGTTCATTCAAACAATTTGAGTTAACTCATTTTTCAATTGTTTGGAAGGCGTTTTATTTTTGTGCAAAAACACAATCCTCAATTAGTTTTTATCTTCAATTATTAATAATTGAAAAGCTACGAAAGATTGTAAAGTAGGAGTGAATTTTTTGGAACCGAAACGTATTCTTCAAGTTGTAACAATAATGAATAGAGGTGGCCTTGAAACCATGCTGATGAATTACTACAGAAAAATGGACCGTAGTAAAATACAGTTTGATTTTATGGTACATCGTACAGAAAAAGGCCATTATGATGAAGAAATATTGAAGCTTGGAGGGCAGATCTTTCACATGCCTCAGATAAAACCAGGAAATTACCGCAAATACTTCAAGTCGCTTGATCAATTTTTTTTAAAACATCCTGAATTTCATATTGTTCATTCACACATAAATGAGAATAGCAGTTTTGTATTAAGGTCTGCAAAGAAAATTGGAATACCTATAAGAATTGCTCACAGCCATTTAAGTGATTTAGGAATGGATTTTAAATTCCCATTTCGTATATATGCTAGATTATTAATGAAAGATTCCCCGAATCACTACTTTGCATGCTCAGAAAAAGCAGGAAAATGGCTATTCGGGAAGAATACGAATGATGTTATTATTTTAAATAATGCAGTAAATGCTGATGAGTTTTCGTTTAATCAAATTACAAGAAATAATGTAAGAAGCCAATTAGGTATAAAAGATGAACTGGTCATAGGCCACGTCGGTCGATTTAATAAACAAAAAAATCACAACTTTCTTATAGATATTTTTAAATCTGTGAATGATAAACTTCCTGAATCGATTCTTTTGCTTATAGGAGATGGACATTTAAGAAGCGAAATTGAAAAGAAAGTAATGAATCTGGGGTTATCATCAAAAGTGAAATTTCTTGGAGTTCGGGACGATATTCCCGATTTGATGCAAGCAATGGATTTATTTCTATTTCCTTCATTATTCGAAGGACTACCGGTTGTCCTGGTTGAGGGTCAAGCTGCAGGATTAAGATGTGTAGTATCAGATACAATTACAAAAGAAACTGATGTCACTGGAAGAGTTCATTTTGTCAGTCTTAGAAGTCATCAGTCTGAATGGGCGAATATAATTTTATCTCTCAATTATGAACATGCAAATACGTTGAATGACTTGAGAGAGAATGGCTATGATGCTAAGTACATGGCTGAATGGCTTTCAGATTACTACTCTAAAGATTATCAAGCAAAATAATTTCGGAGGTGATATTTTTTGTCCCCTATCCTTACAATTTTCACCCCAACATATAACAGAGCCTATACACTTCATCTATGTTACGAAAGTTTAAAAAAACAGACTTGTAAAGACTTCATTTGGTTGATCATTGACGATGGATCCATAGATAATACTAAGAAATTAGTAGCCGATTGGAAAGAAGAAAATATAGTTCCTATCCAGTATTACTTTCAGGAAAATCAAGGTATGCATGGAGCACATAACACAGCCTATGATTTAATAAAAACGGAACTGAATGTTTGTATAGACTCGGATGATTACTTGTCGGATAATGCTGTTGAAAAAATCATTAAATTTTGGAAAGAAAATGGGAATTCGAACTATGCAGGAATAGTAGGTTTGGATGCAAATCAAAGAGGCGAAATTATTGGTACCTTCCTTCCTTCTACGATTAAAGCCTCCACTCTTACAGAACTATATGAAAAACATCAGATAAAAGGGGATAAAAAATTAGTTTTCAGAACTGAATTAACAAAGATAACTCCTCCTTATCCATTATTTCCAGGTGAAAAATACTGTCCTCTAAGTTACAAATATATTTTAATCGATCAAATACAGCCATTATTAATTATGAATGAAGTTCTTTGTCATGTTGAATACCTTCCAGACGGTTCTTCACTAAATATGTTTAACCAGTATCGCAAAAATCCAATGGGATTTTCGTTTTTTCGAAAAGAACTTATGAAATTACCTTTTGGAGGAAGAATCTATAAATTTAAGCAAGCAACACATTATGTATCCAGCAATCTTCTTATGAAGAATTGGAAACTATTTATGGAAACACCTAAGAAGATTCTTACTTTTTTTGCCTTTCCTTTAGGCTTCCTATTATATGTCCTCATAATTAGTAAAACTAGGTCAGTCTAATTGAAGAATCAGGAAATATTGAAAGGAATTATTATATGACCATACTTTGGATTAATCTCGCCATAGTATTAATTTTTTCATATTTTGGTAGGTACTTTTCTACGTATTCACTTATAACTACAACTGGCGTACAAATTTATAAACCAAATAAGGTCTTGGTTCTCGGTGCTATTGTATGTTTAGTTTTCATCTCAGGACTTAGAACAAATATTGGAGATACTTTTACTTATAAGAATTCTTATATAAAAAATGATTTTAATTGGGAGTATATTTCATCACAAAAGGATATCGGCTTTGGAATTTTACAGATGCTATTAAAAAAGGTTTCTGATGATCCACAGATCATGATATTTACTACAGCTTTAATAACTAATGTCCTAATTATTATAGTTTTATATAAATATTCACGACTTTTTGAACTAAGTACATTTGTATATATTACAGGTGGACTACATTTAGTATCGATGAATGGAATACGCCAAGTACTAGCAGCGGCCATATTCTTTACTGCCACAAAGTACTTATTAAATGGAGATTTCCCGAGATATGCAATGATTGTTCTATTTGCGTCGACTTTTCACCAAAGCGCACTCATCCTTCTTCCAATTTATTTTTTTGTTAGATCTAAGGCATGGACTAAAATAACATTTGCATGGTTATTTTTATCTGTCCTTATCGTTCTTAGTTTTGGACAATTTTCCTCTATATTATTTTCGGCTCTAGAAGATACACAATACAGTGATTATTCTGAATTTGATGAAGGGGGAGCTAATTTAATAAGAGTAGCTGTAAGTGCTGCACCATTACTGATTGCCTACTTGGGAAAGGAAAGACTTAGAGAAATATTTCCCAAAAGTGACTATATAGTAAATATGGCTTTGTTAGGCTTAGTCTTTATGATCATTTCAACACAACAATGGATATTTGCAAGGGTTTCTATTTACTTTAATTTATATCAACTGATTCTAATTTCTTGGATCATTGAGCTTTTCAGTGAAAAAGACCGAAAACTTTTATATTATTTAATACTTCTTTTGTTTTTTATTTTTTATTATTATGAAAATGTTATTAGTTTGAATATTTTGTACGAAAGTGATGTATTAAGTAGATTATTTTAAACCAATTCATAATGGAGGTGTATGCTTTGACCATTCTTGTCACCGGCGGAGCTGGATTCATAGGAAGCCATACATGTGTAGAGCTCTTGAATGAGGGCTATGATATTATTGTGGTTGATAATTTTTCTAATAGTAAACCCGAATCCTTAAAGCGCGTTTGTAAAATAACAGGGAAAAGAATAAAGATCTATCAAGTCGACCTTTTAAATCGAGATCTTTTCGAAAAGGTGTTTATAGAAAATAAAATAGATGCCGTTATCCACTTCGCTGGACTTAAAGCAGTAGGAGAATCAGTCGATCATCCTCTCAAATATTTTAAAAACAATATTACGTCTACCATTATTCTTTGTGAACTCATGCAAAAATACAAAGTAAAAAAACTTGTATTTAGTTCTTCTGCTACTGTTTATGGGATGCCAGAGTGTGTACCTATTTCAGAAGATTTTCCTTTACAAGCATTGAACCCATATGGAAGAACCAAGTTAATGATTGAAGAAATACTTCAGGATTTATATATTTCAGATGCTGCATGGAGCATTTCAATTCTAAGGTACTTCAATCCGATTGGTGCTCATGAAAGTGGAGAGATAGGTGAAGATCCTAGTGGAATTCCTAATAATCTGATGCCTTATATCACTAAAGTAGCCGTAGGAGAATTAAAAGAACTTCAAGTTTTTGGGGAAGATTATCCAACTATCGATGGTACGGGTGTCAGAGACTATATACATGTAGTCGATCTTGCACAAGGACATGTTTTTGCACTTGATAAAACTATAAAAGCTTCTGGAGTAAACATCTATAACCTTGGTACTGGAAAAGGTTACAGCGTCTTAGAAGTCTTATCAGCATTTGAATCGACAACTGGAGTTAACATTCCATTTAAAATTACACTCCCTAGACCAGGAGATGCTGCAGTCTGCTATGCTGATCCTACAAAAGCAGAAAAAGAGTTGAAATGGACTGCAAAGAAAAACATCAGTGATATGTGTCGAGATTCTTGGAGATGGCAATCTCGAAATCCCAATGGGTACAAAAAGAACAAAGATACGAAAAATCCTCGCTTGGAAAAAAGTGAGGATTTTTTAATACAAAATAAATAGAAATATGGTGAAAAGAATGGAACAAGAAGAACTAAATAAGGAGAAGTTCAAAAACCTATTATTACATGCATACAAATTGGGTACGGAATCAGAAAACATGAAGATTTCTAATTTAATAGAAGAAATCAAACAACAATTAGTTGTTTCAAACCGTAAATAAATCCGTTGGAAGTGAAAATATGAAGAGAATGTTTGATTTATTCATATCAATCATTTTATTACTATGCTTAAGCCCACTAATCTTAATTATTGGTGCATTAATAAAGATTAGACTTGGATCACCTATTCTTTTTAAACAGATGAGACCAGGTCTAAACGGAACTCCATTTTATCTTTACAAGTTTCGTTCCATGAATAATCAAAAGGATAATCAAGGGAAACTTCTTCCGGATCACTTGAGATTAACTTCATTTGGTAACTCACTAAGAAAGTTCAGCCTAGATGAATTGCCTCAGCTAGTCAATGTTGTTAAAGGAGATCTAAGTTTAGTAGGGCCACGGCCGCTTTTAATGGAATACCTTCCGTTATATACAGAAGATCAAGCTAAACGACATCATGTTCGCCCTGGTATTACTGGATGGGCACAGATAAATGGGCGAAACGCAATAACATGGGAAGAAAAATTCAAATTGGATGTTTGGTATGTAGATCATAATACTTTTTGTTTAGATATTGAAATACTTTTTATCACTATAAAAAAAGTATTAATGTCTGATGGAATAAATCAAGATGTTAATGTTACTATGCCAATTTTCAAGGGAGAAATCAAAAGTGAAAACAAAAAAAATTAATATTCTGTTTACAAGTAGTGGAAGAAGGGTTTCTTTAATTGAGCATTTTAAAAAAGAGCTTAAAGAACTAAATAATGCTGGGAAGATAATAACATGTGACGTTAAAAGTACATCTCCAGCCGCTTTTGTTTCTCATCATCATGAAATTGTTCCTCCTGTCTATGCTAAAAGTTATATTTCTAAACTAAAAGAAATCTGTATACAAAACGAAGTAAATCTATTAATCCCATTAATAGATTCAGAACTTTGTATAATTTCTAAACATAAAAAGGAATTTGAGAAATTAGGTGTAACTATATTAGCCTCATCTCTTAAAGTAAACGAAATTTGTTTTGATAAGAGTAAAACAACTCGCTTTTTTAAAGAAAATAATATTGAATGCCCTAAAGAATACAATATTGAAGATGTCCTATTAGACGAAAATTCAGTATTTCCATACTTAATTAAACCAGCAAAAGGTAGCTCCAGTATAGGAGTATATAAAATTAATAATCGAAAAGAACTGAATTTTTTTAAGGACTATATATCTCAACCAATTTTACAAGAATTTTTATCTGGAAATGAATATACAATAGATGTATTTGTTGATTTTAATGGGGAATATCTAACAGCTGTACCTAGACTTAGGATAGAGACTCGTGCTGGTGAAGTCAGTAAGGGGTTAACTGTAAAAAATAAACTCCTAATGAATGCTGCAAAGGATGTTATAAATAAATTACCTGGCGTAATTGGATGTATTACGTTGCAATGTTTCTATACAAATCATGGAGATATAAAGTTTATAGAAATAAACCCTCGCTTCGGTGGAGGTTCACCATTATCAATTGAAGCTGGTGCTAATTTCCCTAAATTTATTATTGAAACATTAACTAATACGGATTCTTCTATTAATATGGATAGTTGGAATGACGGTCTTTTAATGTTGAGATATGATGATGCTATTTTTCTAAATAGGGATAAAATTTAATGATAGGTGCAGTTATATTTGATATGGATGATACTTTGTACCCGGAATATGATTTTGTGAAGAGTGGACTTAAAGCAGTTGATAATCATTTAAGTTTTAATAATATAAAAGGTTTTTATGAGATAGCGATCTTACTTTTTAATAAAGGAGTAAGAAATAATCTATTTAATAAAACTCTAGAATTTCTTAATGTTGGTTATAGTGAACTTGATATTCAAAACTTAGTTTTTGTATACCGAAATCACACTCCAAATATTTCACTTTCAGATGAAACTATAAATATTATTAAATGGTTAAATAGAAAATATAAAATGGGTTTAATTACTGATGGCTTTTTAACTACTCAAGAAAAAAAAGTAAAGGCATTAGAATTGGATAAATATTTTGATGTTTTAATTTATAGTGATCAGTATGGACGTGAGAATTGGAAACCAAGTAATGTTCCATATTTAAAAGTAATGGAGCATTTTAAATTAGATGGACCTCACCTGCTATATGTTGGCGATAATGCAACCAAGGATTTTATTTCAGCAAAAAAACTTGGTTGGTTGACAATACAAATACAAACAGAACAAGGAATATATAAAAATTTAAGTGTAGATACTGAGTATGAAGCTCATTATAAAATTACTTCTATATCTAAATTAAGAGAATTATTATGTGGGGAAATTTGTAGTTTTATGGAGGTGTAGTAATGAACGAGAAAAAAATCCTTTTATCGTCACCTCACATGAGTGGGAATGAATGGAAATATATTAATGAAGCTTTTGAAACAAATTGGATTGCACCTACAGGACCCAATATTGATGCTTTCGAAAAAGAAGTAGCAGAATATGTAGGAGTGAAAGAAGCCGTTGCAGTTAGTTCTGGAACTGCAGCAATCCATTTGGCTCTTTCTTTATTAAATGTGGAGAAAGGAGATACGGTTTTTTGTTCAAGTCTTACATTCGTTGCAACTGCAAATCCAATTCTTTATCAGAATGCAGAACCTATTTTCATTGATTCAGAGCCAGAAACTTGGAATATGTCACCACTTGCCTTAGAAAAAGCATTTAAAGAAGCTGCTTATTCAAGGAATCTTCCTAAGGCTGTAATTATTGTGAATCTATATGGTCAACCCGCCAATATGGATGAATTGCTATCAATCTGTAATCAGTATGGAGTTCCAATAATTGAAGATGCAGCAGAGTCACTTGGTGCCACTTATAAAGGAAAAGCCAGTGGCACATTTGGAGACTTAGGTATTTATTCATTTAACGGAAATAAAATCATTACAACTTCTGGCGGGGGAATGATTGTTTCTAATAATACTTCAGCAATGGAACGAGCTCGGTTTTTAGCCACTCAAGCAAGAGATACAGCACCTCATTATCAGCATAGTGAACTAGGTTACAATTATCGGATGAGTAACATTCTTGCTGGAATTGGAAGAAGTCAATTAGAGGTGTTAACAGATAGAGTTAAAGCCAGAAGAGAAATATACGATTTATATTATCAAGAACTGGCTTATCTACCTGGAATTACATTTATGCCCGAATTAGAAAATACCCAATCTAATCGGTGGTTGACAGCTTTGACAATGAATGAAAAAGAAATAAGAATTCCTATACCAAAACTACTTGATGTTCTTGAAGGAGAAAATATTGAAGCAAGACATGTCTGGAAACCCCTTCATTTGCAGCCTCTTTTTCAGACTTACAATTACTATCCTCATACTAGAGAAACAAGTGTTTCTGAACAACTTTTCAAGACGGGAATCTGTCTGCCATCCGGGTCCAATATGACCCGTGACGATCAACTGAGAGTCATTCATTCAATAAAAAAACTATTAACATAAAGAATGGTTACACTCCATTAATCCATTACTCCAATTGGTAAATGAAAAAAACAGTGAAGAGGTAAACATATGATTGGAAAAAATATTGCAGAGTTAAGAAAGAAAAGAGGTTATACCTTATCGGAACTTGCTCAACAGGCAAAAATCTCGAAGTCTTATCTAAGTAATATAGAACGTAGCCTTAATAAAAATCCCTCATTGCAAGTTATGGAGAAAATTGCGAACGTTTTAAATGTTGATTTCGTAACACTACTAAAACAAGAGACTACCAAGGTTAATCCATGCTACTTAGAAAAAGAATGGATAGATTTTGTAGAAGAACTTAAAAAAAATGGTCTTAAAAAAGACCAAATAAAAGAGTACAAACCGTTAATAGAGTTTATTAAATGGCAAAATAAGAGGGATTAATTTATGAATTCAAATAATAAAATTCCGAAAGTCATCCACTATTGTTGGTTCGGTGGAAAAGATAAGCCTGATATTGTAAATAAATGTATGGACAGTTGGAGAAAACACCTTTCTGAATATGAAATTATTGAATGGAATGAAGATAATTTTAACCTTAATATAAATACCTATGTACAAGAAGCATACACAACACAGAAATTTGCTTTTGTCAGTGATTATGTTCGTGTTCATACCTTATATCATATGGGTGGTATTTACTTAGATACTGACGTAGAAATCTTTAAATCTTTTGATGATCTACTTCATCATGATTCATTTTGGGGATTTGAACAGGAAAATTATATTGCGACAAGTACGATTGGTGCAACTAAAGAGAATGAGTTAATAAAAATGTTTCTTGATTCCTACGAGAAGAAAAGTTTCATAAAAGAAGATGGTAGCTTAGATCAGTTAACAAATGTAGCAATTGTCACTAAATTAATAGAAAATCTAGGTTTAATCAAAAATGGAGAGTACCAAGAACTTCAGGATATGGGTGTATTTTATCCCCAAACCTACTTTTCACCATATGATTATATTAATTGCAGAACATTAATAACAGGTGAAACGTATGCCATGCATCATTTTTATAAAAGTTGGCTGCCTGCTAGAGTACGATTCAAAAGTAAATTAAAGAAAATGTTATCTCGTGTGATAGGTGGAAATAACATTGCAAAACTAAGGCAACTATATCAGAATTTTTAAGGAGATATGTTGGATGATACAAACTTTAAAAAAGGTTATAAAGGTGTTATCCGCTGAACGTCGTGAAAGAGGACTATACTATACCATCATTATGTATATCACATACATGATTGGTTACTCTAGAGGTTTTTTTTATAAAATTTTGTTCTTCAGAAATATTAAATCAACTATTTTTACTTTACAGGCAAATAGTAAAATAGAGATTTTTAATAAAGGGGCAAAAGTCATTATAGGTAAGTTTGTATTTATTAGAAAAAATGCCAGCCTTCGTCTTGATTTCGATGGAAGGTTAGTTATAGAAGATAAAGTTTTTATAAACGATAATTGCAATATTAATTGTGTGAATAGTATTTTAATAGGAACTAAGACTAAAATTGGGCCTAATGTAAGTATTAATGACCATGATCACAATTATAAATATATAGATGACAGTCATCTAATAACTGGTGAAGTCATTATTGGAAAAAATGTGTGGATTGGGTCTAATGTGGTGATTTTAAGGAATACTTTTATTGGTGATAATGCCGTCATTGCAGCTGGAAGTGTAGTGAAAGGGAATATTCCGGAAAATACCTTATTTTTGAATAAAAGAGAAAATGAGTATATTCAACGTAACAAAAAGGTTGTAGGTTAATATATTTCAAATGAGGGATTATATGAAAAAAAATATTTTGATATCTATTTATGATATGGAAATTGGCGGTATGGAAAGAAGCTTAATTAATATGTTAGAAATTTTCAACTATGATGATTACAATGTAGATTTGTTTATTCTTCATCATAAAGGAGAGTTTCTAAGTTTGATTCCTAAGGAAGTGAATATACTACCAGAAATAGGACCATACACAGTGTTTAGAAAATCTATTAGACAAAGTATAAAAGAAGGCCACCTTTATAGCTCTTTAGTCAGATTAGTAAGTAAGGGTGTAGCAAATATTAAAGCAAAAAAAGAAAAGTTAGAAGAAGGACCTGGATATATTCAAATGCAGCTTGCAACTAAGTATTCTTTATATGGAATGCCAAAATTTAAAAAAATCTATGATTTTGCTATTAGTTATGCCTGGCCACATGACGTTCTAGCACAAAAGGTAGTTGCAATAAAAAAAATAGCCTGGATTCATACTGACTTTAGCAAATTAGAAATAGACAATAAACTAGATTTAAACATATGGAAAAGGTTCGATTATATCGCATCGGTTTCTGATGAAACAACCAAGTCATTCTTGACTAAGTATCCTTCCTTAAAGAATAAACTAATTCTCATTGAAAATATTACTTCTCCTGAATTCATAAAAAGTATGTCTGAGGAAAGTATAGAATTCAAGAATAAAAAAGAAGAAACCTTTAATATTCTTTCAGTCGGAAGATTATCTTATGTAAAAGGGTTTGATATGGCTGTTAGAGCTTTGAAGCAATTACATGATAATGGTTTTACTGATATAAAGTGGTATGTAGTTGGCTATGGAGGATACGAGGGAGAACTTAAAAAGTTAATTAATGAAAATAACCTAACCGAAAGTTTTTTTTTATTAGGTAAAAAAACAAATCCATATCCTTATATAAAAGCATGTGATTTGTACGTACAACCATCACGCTATGAAGGTAAAGCAGTTACCGTAACCGAAGCAAAAATATTAGGGAAACCAATTATAATAACCAACTACCCTTCCTCCAAGAGTCAAATTGAAAATGGAAAAGATGGTATTATATGCGATTTAACAGTGGAAGGATTGGCTAAAAATATAGAGGTATTATACAAGGATTTTGATCAAAGAATTTGTCTAAGTAAAAACTGTCAAAGAAATAATTATAATAACCAAAATGAATTAGAAAAATTATATGAAATTATTAACGGTTGAAGTAAATAAATAACACAAGACCATATAATAATGCCTATACCAATTCTTCTAGCTTAATAAAAAAGAAGTTAATTAAGCAAACTATCTAGACTAACAAACAGTTAAATTTGCGAGGGTTAATTGGGGATCAAACCCTTATAAATTATATTGGATTGAATAAGACAGCATAAAAGGTAATTTTAGTATTTTATTACTCATTAGTAAATAAAAATAAAGGTTTTAAAGATGAAAATATAATAATAAAGTGAGGATTTTCAATATGGATAATGTACTATTACTAGACACATCGGTAGGGTCTCTTAATAAAGGTGATGACATAATTATGAAATGTATTAGACATCAATTATTAGGAATAACAAACAATAGATTTACTTTAACACTTCCTACACATGTATCACCTTTTCATTGGTACCAAGTGGCTAGACGATCGAGTAGAGTGAAAATATACAGTGAAGCAAAATATAAGTTTGTTGGTGGTTCAAATTTATTAACTATGAATATGGTCACACATTTTCCGCAGTGGAATATAAATATATTTAATTATCACCCTTTAAAAGGGAGTATTTTAGTAGGGGTGGGCGCTGGGAAAGGTACTAAGGTAAATACTTATACAAAAGTATTATATTCTAAAGTGTTGTCGCATAAATATATTCATAGTGTGAGAGATGAAAGAACTAAAA
Source organism: Peribacillus sp. NPDC046944 (assembly GCF_050272735.1). Classification (NCBI taxonomy): domain Bacteria; kingdom Bacillati; phylum Bacillota; class Bacilli; order Caryophanales; family Bacillaceae; genus Peribacillus; species Peribacillus sp. NPDC046944. Next base: position 117,898 of record NZ_JBNNML010000005.1, on the reverse strand, counting down.
AAATTGTAGAAGATATGGGATTTAAAGCTATAAATACAGGCTGTGCCTCCTTATGGTTACTCACACCTGAATTTTGCAATGACATTCCTACTTCAAAAGCTAATGAAGTAGTTTTTACTCTTACACATCATTCTAGAGATATTGAGAAAGATCAATTATTAATAGACATTCTAAATAAAAATTATAAAAATATTTATTTTTGGGTCCAAGATGCAAAAGATTTAGAATATTTTAAGGTTTTTAATAATATTGAAAAAATAAAAATTATCCCACCAACAGTGGAAGAGTATGAAAAAATACTAGATAAAGAAATTGACTATATTGGAACACGTTTACATGGTGGAATATTTGCTATGAGAAACAAAAAACGTTCTATTATTATTTCTATCGATGAAAGAGCTCAAGGAATGGCCGAAACTTATAATATAAATACCATTCATAGAGATAATTTTAATCAACTAGAGAATATGATCAACTCCCAAATTATTACTAAAGTGAATGTGAATTATAAGCGGGTAAATGCATGGTTAAAACAATTCGAAAACTGAAGAAGGAAGTGTGACATTAATGAAAAGCATTGTGCTGGATAAAATTATAGTTAAAAATAATAGAGTGGATTATTTTTTCGATACTACTAAAAATTTAAAAAAATTTTTTAATGCTAATAATAACTTATTTATTGAATATAATTATGATATAACCGACATTCCAGAGAGTATACTTACCATTCCTTTTTTATCGAATGTTATCCCCCTTGCCTGGATCACTAATTCTACTGTAGAGATAAATGAATTAGATAAATCTTTTTATGAATGTTTAAACAATTTGAAAGAAGCATATCAGAAAATGTTTCCGAATATAAATTTTCAAGGAAAAATCATAGTTGAGAAAATTATTGATAACTCATATGAGCCAATTCATAAGGTAGCTTCTTTATTTAGTGGTGGTCTTGATGCAATTACAACATTTATTAGGGTTAAAGATAAAAATCCATTATTAATTACAGAGTTTGGATGGCATGAAAGTGATATAGAGTATAGTGACGTGTGGCAGGCTGATAAAGAAAATGCAGTAGAATTTGCTGAGAAATATGGCTTGGAAAATATATTGGTTCAATCAAATTACGGGAATTTTATTAACGCAAGAAATATTGACAAAGATTTTTCAAAAAAATTAGGTGATTCATGGTGGCATGGATTACATCATAGTTTGGCAATAATATCATCTGCAATCCCAATAGCTTTCAAACTAAAGGTAGAATATATATATATTGCAAGTTCAAATTCTATAGGTTTAGAAGTTCCTTGTGCATCTGACCCCACGACTGATAATAAAATAAGGTTTGCCTCAGGCAAAGTATTTCATGATGCCTTTGAACTTACAAGGCAAGATAAAACAAAAGTTGTGGTCGACTATTTTTCAAATATAGAAGAGACTATTAATATTAGAGTGTGTTTTAAAAATGAAGAGAATTGCTGTAATTGTGAAAAATGTTTAAGAACTATCTTAGGAATTGTTGCAGAAGGAAAAAACCCAAAAGACTTTGGGTTTAATATTCCAAATAACCTGTCATATCATGTGGAAAAGTTCTTATATGATAATATAAAATTTTTTACAAAAATAAATATTATGTATTGGAATACAATTAAACAACGAATTAAAGAAAATCATAATAATATCTCTTCAGAATATAGATTTGATTGGTTTTTATCTTATAATTTTGTAACAGAACGAAAAAACTCCTTATTAAAATATAGGATTACAAAATTTTTTCCTATATTAAAAAGAAAAATCAGTACCAAAATAGATAAAATCTTTGAAAGTGGTTATTGAGTTACTAAAATTATGAGAATAAAAAATAGTATTATGAATATGTTTTTCGGTTTGTCAGGCCAACTCATTAGTGTCTTTATGGGTTTTGTAGTAAGAACGGTATTTATATATACCCTTGGTATTGAATATATAGGAGTTGAAGGTCTATTTTCAAGCATACTAATTATGCTTTCTCTAGCAAACTTAGGGTTTGACACTGCAATGATTTATAGTCTGTATAAGCCTTTAGCGAACAATGATTTACAGAAAATCAAGGCTTTAATGAATTTATATCAAAGGGCATATAGAATCATTGGGTTAGTTGTATTTTTGTTAGGGATAATAATTTTTCCATTTATACCTTATTTTATAAATGGTGAAGAATTCGTGGATCATATAAATATTATTTATTTATTATTTTTAGTTAATTCTGTTTCATCCTATTATTTTATTTATAAACAGTCGATCATTATTGCTGATCAGAAGAATCACATAATCTCTAAAATTCATAGTGTTTTTATTATTTTATCTAATTTATTTCAAATTATAATATTGTTAATTTCTAATAGTTACATCTTAACATTAGCAATTCAAATATTATTTAGAATTATAGAAAATATCTACATAGCTCAAAAAGCAAATAAACTATATCCTTATATTAAACAAAACAATAAAGAAAAATTAAATCAAACAGAAAAGAAAGAATTTTACAAAAATCTATACGCCTTATTTTTATACAAGATCAGTGGAGTAGTAACTAATGGGACTGATAACATTCTTATTGCCAAGTATGTGGGTATAATTCAGGTAGGAGTTTATTCAAACTATCTTTTAATCATATCTACTCTTAATACTTTTTTGAGCCATGTTTTTTATTCACTGAATGCTAGTGTTGGAAATTTAGTGGTGAAAGAAAATGTTGAAAAAAAATATTTAATTTTCCGTGTAATTAACTTTTCTAATTTTTGGATTTATGGACTTTGTTCTGTATTGATTTGGAATTTAATAAACCCTTTTATAACTATTTGGTTAGGGGAAGGATATATTTTCAATAAATTAATTGTATTTTCTATCCTACTTAATTTTTTAACAACAGGAATGCAAAATGCCTCAACTATCTATAGAGAAACAACAGGACTTTTTAACAAAGGGAAATATAGACCAATCGTAGCTGCTATTTTAAATATAATTGTATCTGTCATTCTTGTTCGAATTATTGGAATTTCTGGTATATTCATAGGAACGGTTATTAGTAGATTATGCACCTATTTTTGGTATGACCCATTTATTATTTATAAGTATATTTTTAAAAAGCCTATTAAATTGTATTTCATTAGATATTCTATCTATCTCACTTTAATTTTAGTTTCTATATTAATTACTGACACCTTGTATATTAATTTTCATTTTAATTCATTTACAAATCTTTTTATTCGTGCAATTACAAGTCTTATTATTCCTAACATAATATTTTTTATAGTATTTAGAAAATCGGAAGAGCTATTGTATCTAATAAGTATAGCCAATACTCTTATTGGAAATAAAAAATATTTAAAGAGAAATGGTCTAATCAATAAATGGATACAAAAAGGTTAATCTTTAGCTGTATTTCTAATTCGATCTTCAATGGCATGTGGGGTATGGTATCTCCCATAAAATGCAGTGATTCCTTTTTCTATTATACCTCCCCTCATAAATTGGAACATATTAAATTTTATTGTTTGGTAGTCTAGATATTGTACTTGCAACCTTTCTAGCTGAAGATTGCTTAATACGTTTATTTAAACTCAATACTTGTATATTTTAAACCAAGAACAGTATGAAGTACTAAGCTCGCCGAGGTTTCTTTTGGAGAACGGACGTTATTGAAAACTTTTATGACCAGCTCTATTGTACTATATCCTAATATAATGAAAAACCTACTATATTTTTTAGAATGAATAACCAATACAGAAGCAAAATAACATATCCGTCTGAAACGTGTGGATAAAGGTATACCTATTTCTTATTAATGAATTGGGTGGTAAAGTCTCGTGTTAGCAAATTTTCTAACTGGTTAACCCATTTGTCAGACAGAGAATGAAGGTATTTATATCTTAATGATAGAACGAATTTTCACCTTTCTCTTAGGCATTGCACAGGCTTTAGACTTAAGCAAAACTTTGGTTGGAAAAATTCATGTATCTTGGAGGTAACATGATGTTCCATACTTCCTAGCAACACGAGATGAATTTCGTTCGTTAGTTCTTTGTTTTCCTGTTCGTGATTTGATACGACGGGTTGAAGAGATCCAGGCTGCTTCTTGGGATCTCAAATACTTTAAAATTTTCTGTATGCGGTATACGTATTCATATGTTTTTAGATAAATTCGATAAAATCAGTATCGTTTACTTTTCGCATAGCATTTCTAAAGTTTTAACTTCCTGTTTCAAAAGAATTTTTTCTTTTGTGTATGACTTGTAATTCCTTCGGAGTCATGCAATTGGATTGTCAACACTAAATCAAACAACTATTTCAAGGAATAATTTTTTTATATTCTATTGGACTTAAGTAGCCAAGAGTTCCATGAATTCTGAGCTTATTAAACCAGTTCACATAGTCTCCAAATTTGAGTGTTAACTGGGCTAAGTTATCAAATGTTTTTTGATAGGCGAACTCAGTTTTAATGATTTTAAAGGTCGCTTCCGCGACGGCGTTATCAAATGGACACCCTTTCATACTAAGAGAACAGCCAATATTAAATGTGGTTAAGGTTTCATCTATTAGATTTTTTTAAAATTCATTTCCTCGATCTGTGAGGAAGAGCTGAATTTGATGAAGGCTTCCTTTGATGGATGCAAATGCGCGCGCCACAAGCTGGGCGTCCTTATTAGAACCCGTACTAAAACCAATAATTTCACGATTAAAGAGATCGACAAAGACACATATGTAATGCCATTTATTTTTGACTTTGACATATGTTAAATCGCTGACCACTACTTTTTTTCTTCTTCTTGTTGATATTCCCGATTTAATTCGTTAGCAAGGACTGATGATTCGTTACATGAGGATTTCTGCGGCTTATACTGAGAGACGGTATAAGATGATACAAGCCTTGTTCTTTCATAATTCAGCCAATTCGGCGTCTGGAGACCGTTAGGTCGAGCTTCTTTAACTCTACTTTAATATTGCGTGTTCCATATACCTTACGGTTCTTTTCAAATTTTTCTATAATAGGTGTCATATCGTCTTCTGATTTCCGTTCTTTTTCTTCGTAGTAATAAGTGCTCCGTGATAACTTCAGGACGTTGCACATGAATGATACCGAGTATTTGTCTTTGTTTCGCTTAATAACATTTACTTTCGTCTAGTATCATCACTGCTTGCTTTAAAATATCATTCTCCATCTGTAACTGTTTCAATTCTTTTCGTAGTTTGATAAGTTTCTTTTCTCGGGAGAACGATTGTCTTTTCCCTTAAAAGAACCTGTGTTTTCACTTTGTTTAATCCATCTAAAGAAGAAGGAGTCAGTTCATATTCTTCAATAAGTGCCTTTCTGGTTTTTCTAATTTGATAAAGTTGAATCATCTGTTTTTTAAATTCGGAAGTGAATGTACGGCGCTCTCTTTTGGTAATCTTGGGTGCTCCTTTACCTGTAGTATGTTAAGTGTAACTAACCTTAAAATAACTGTCCAGATAAGTATAGACGATCCAAATCTTTCTTAAAACGATAGGTTACTAAATTACCCGTGTGATAGAAGATCTATTGTGTCAAAGAGACATTACTAACTCCAAAAAGTACATAATTAAGAAAATTAAAAACTAAAACCAAGTAAGGAAGTGGAAAAATGCCAGATGTAAAAGTCCACAATTTTACCTCACTTCAACTTTTAAGAGGTATAGCTGCAGTGCTTGTTGTCTTTTATCACGGTACAGATTACCAAGGTTTTTTATCTATCTTTCAGTTCGGATATTCAGGTGTGGACTTATTTTTTGTATTAAGTGGTTTTATTATTTTCTATAAACACTATTCGGATTTTGGAAAAAAAGATAAGTTAATTCCATATATACAAAAGCGGTTATTAAGAATATATCCTCTATATTTTGTTGTAACAATGATTTATCTTGTTGTAGTACTACCCTTTAGTGATTTTTCAATAGAATATATTATTAAATCTTTTTTACTTTTACCACAAGAGAAAGACCCAATACTAGGAGTAGCTTGGTCATTACAAAATGAGTTATTATTTTATTTTATATTTAGTTTGTTTATTCTAAATAAAAAAATAATTTTTCCGTTATTTATTTCCTGGGTATTTTTTATTATTATTTTCAATGTATTGTTTAATGAAGTTCTAGATATCCCGTTAATCAGATTGATGTTAAGCTCAATGAATATTGAATTTTTATTGGGCTGTTTAATAGCATATTTAGTTGTAAATAATAAATTTCAAAATTTAAGGTGGATTACTACATTTGGAATTACTACACTTGTTCTATTGATGGTGTTAGATTTATTGGATATTTGGAATTTGCACAGAGTAATATTTTGGGGAATTCCTTGCTCAATAATAATCTTTGGTGTTGTTAGATTAGAAATAAATAATTCTTTAAATATTAAAATTCCAAAAATATGTATAGTTTTAGGAGATGCCTCATATTCAATATACTTAACCCATTTAATAACATTAATTGTAATGCCATTTATTATTAAAAGGATAGATTTTATTAACGATATTAATAATGGAACTATAGAATTGATTACCTGTATTATTGCCATATTTGTAGGCTGTATATTTTATTTTATAGTAGAAAAACCACAAATGATCTACTTGAGAAAAAAATTTATAAAGCAAAAAACAAATGACGCACGAGTAATCAGGGTATTTAAAAATGAAGTCAATAATGAGACTGATAGGTAAACTAGCAAGGATTTTTGTAGGAATAGCAAGACGAAATGAGTCTTACTGTCCAAATAAAGTCCAAAAAATAATCCCTTTAGCAGCATAGAAATAAAACATTCCAATATTTATGGAGTACCAGGTTTATTAAAAAAAGGGCAATGTGACCCATTAGGTTAGCATAACTGGCCTCCACCCCTTGGATAGGCATGACGAAGGAATGAGAGCGCAATTGACCCGCTGAGAAATGGGAGGTTTACACCCACTCAAGGTCCCAAAACGCCCCGTAACCGTGAAAATAAAAATGCATCAATTAGAGTACTGTAGCTTTGAAATATAGTTAGGTTTGGCAAGTCCATTAAATTCTACACAGTGGTGTCATTGGTCAATCGATTATTAGAAGCAAATGAAAAAGGGACGCTTAATAAGTTGTTCAAGCAAATGGAAAAACTAGATGTCATAAAAAGGGGGCAGAATTATTATTTCAAGTCATTTCTATGTGTTACGAGACCAAGAGCATTATTATTACGACGAATCTACAGTTTGGTCAATGGAATCATGTCTTCGGGGATCCCATCTTAACTGAGACAGTCATTGACCGGCTCATTCACCATTCACACTTAATCGTATTTAATGGTGATAGCCATCGCTACAAAGAGTCAGTTACACACAACTAATTTAATCGTTGGCAAGTGGATACATTATTGATTGCCGTTTTATGCATTTTTTTGATTGTCGAATACAGGTATTTTAGCACCGATGATGACATTAATATTCAATTTATGGATATCGTTATATTTTTTGCTGTGTTTTTTATCTGTCTTAGATATTATATGAGGTGGAGATTTCTTTGATTGGACAAGTTATCTAATATAACATTAACTTAAGCTTGGTCTATTGTAGAAAAGCCATTTAGAATTATAGAATGGGGATATATCATAGGAGATTTTATATGAATTCTACAAGAAAAGCCCGTTATAATCGTAACTTACACGATTATAACGGGCTTTTTCAATATTAATATTTTATTTCCAGTTAACCAGGAACAAAAACCCTCTTCCAGCCTCCTTCAATAAGTTGAAACTCCCAATGTCCTGTTGTACCAGAAGAGATAGCTGTCTCAAATGTTACATTTTGATGATGCAGAACTTTGGGTGCTTCATATTTCATTTTTACTTTGTCTTCCATAATAATTCCTCCTTATTATTTAGAACAAGAGCATGTTCCTTTGTCGAAATCGTATACATTGATTTTTTCTTTGTTGCCTGCTTTATCTATACTGTAGTATTCCAAGGTGTGGGTATCTTCGGCGTAGACATCAAATGGATTCGTGTAGACTTGCCAAGTCCCACCGTTTATACGGTATATGGTTTCTTTTACACCGGATTTATCATCAGTTGCTGTGTAAGTAACAGTTAATGCAATGATATAGGTGTTTTTATCGTTGAAAATAGGTGTCATCTTATTTTTGGTAACCGGTGGTTTTGTATCAGGATTACTAACGGTTACGATAGCTGTATCCGTGAAGCCACCTTCATCAGTTGTAACCGTGATGGTCGCTTGACCTACACCGACAGGATGGACGATACCATTTTCTACAGTGGCTACACTCGGATCGGAGGTAGACCACGTAATCCTTTGATTAGTGGCGTAAGAAGGATTTAGTGTTGCTGTTAAAGTTTGGTCCGCATCACCTAGATTAAAATTCAGTGTTTTAGGGTCAAGTGATACGCTTAACACTGGTACTGTTACAGTAACGGTTGCTGTATCTGTGAATCCTCCATCTTCCGTCGTAACGGTAATAATTGCTATACCTGGTCCAACAGGGTGGACGATACCTTTTTCTACAATGGCTACACTTGAATCAGAAGTAGACCAAGTAACACTTTTGTTAGTGGCATCGGATGGAGCAATCGTAGCAGTTAACGTTGCGTCTTTTCCACCAACAATTAGATCAAGTGAATCTGGATCAAGTGATATTCCATTAACTGGAACCGCTACGGTGATGGCTGCTGTATCGGTGAAACTACCGTCTTCTGTCGTAACGGTAATAGTAGCTTTACCTGGTCCGACTGGGTGAACGACTCCGTTATCGACAGTGGCTACACTTGGATCAGAGGTAGACCAAATGACATTTTTATTTGATGCATTGGATGGAGCAATCGTAGTAGTTAGTTTTTCATCTTTTCCGCCTACGATTAGGTCAAGTGATTTAGGGTCAAGTGATATACCGGTTATAGGAACCGTTACAATAACAGTTGCTGTATCGGTAAACCCGCCATCTTCTGTCGTAACGGTAATCATAGCCTTACCTGGTCCGACTGGGTGAACGACACCGTTATCGACAGTTGCCACACTTGGGTCAGAGGTAGACCAAGTGACATTTTTATTTGATGCGTTGGATGGAGCGATCGAAGCAGTTAACTTTGCATCTTTTCCACCTACTGTAAGATTGAGAGAATTAGGATCAACGCTTACTCCTGTCACTGGTACTGTAACACTGACTTTAGCTTTGTCTTGAAGTTTGCCATCTTCTGTTGAAACAGTAATAATAGCTGTGCCAGGACCGACAGCATGGACGATGCCATTTTTCACAGTGGCAATACTAGGGTCAGAAGTAGACCAGACGACGTTTTTGTTAGTAGCGTTATTTGGTGTAATTGTGGCTGTTATTGTTGCATCTTTTCCACCGACAGTCATGTCTAAATTTTTCGGGTTAAGTGATAAGCTTTTAATAGGTACTAGTTTACTAGCACAAACGGTTATTAAGGACCAATCGTAATGTCCATTTTTGGTAAATACTTTTACTATGGCGACTCCAGGACTTATGGCGTGCACCACTCCATCAGAAGATATGGTAGCTACTTTTGGGTTAAAAGATAACCAAATGAGTTCCTGATTTGTCGCATTCGATGGTTTAATTGTTGCTTTTAATGTAGCATCTTCTCCATCAACAGTAAGGGTTACTATTTTCGGATTTAAATACACAGATGAAACAGCGATAACCGGGTCACAAACCGTCACAGTGACTTTGTCTTTAAAATTCCCGTCCTGAGTTGTAACAGTAATTGTTGCTGTACCCGGTTTGACAGGATGCACAAGCCCGCTACTTGAAACTGTAGCTACACTCGGATTGGATGAAGTCCAGGTGACATTTTTGTTAGTGGCATTGGATGGCTTTATTGTTGCAGTGAGTGGAGCATCTTTATCATTGATGTTTAGCTTTAAGGAATTTGGATTTAAAGAAACACCTTTTACAGCAATATTAGGATCACTAACTATTACTGTGGTTCTAGCTTTAAAATTCCCATCTTTAGTTGTGACAGTAATCGTAGTGGACCCAGCGCTTACAGAATGGACAACCCCGCTTCCAGATACCTTGGCTACCTTAGTATTTGAGGAAGTCCAGGTCACCTGTTTATTTGTGGCATTAGAAGGTTTAATCGTTTCCGTAAGTCTTTCATCTTTATCCTTAATGTTCATATATAAGGTATCCGGATGTAAGGAAACACCCGTTACAGGCACAGACTTATTGCCTTTTCCACCTCCATTTGTTGCAAAGGCTTGCGAGCTACCGTTTAGATAAATAAAGAAAATCGTTAGCATTAAAATCGTGAGCGTTTTGAAATACCTTGTAAACAACATAAAATCTTCCCCCAGTAAAGAATGTTTTATAGAAACTAAACTATCTTTGGTATCCTCCCCCTATCAAAATATATTATTTATAAAGAATAAGCACGGAGAGAACAGGTTGAAGGTAATGGTATGTATTCCTCACTCACTCGATATATCTCACGTTATATAGAACTAAATACCCTATATTTTTCAGAATACCATCGTTCTCGATAAAGAACAATACGTTTGAAAAATAATTAATGAATTCATTAAATCATCATTTCTACTTATAAAAACGGCAAGTATCCTTAAATTCATGAGCATTATATTATATATTGCTTGAAATTTGTTCTTTAAAAAGAATAAATAATCCATTATAATTATCGCTATAGGATAATATTACTAATAATACAAAGAAAGGAACTAGTTATGAAAATAACCCACACAAAAATAGGGGAACATTTTATCCAGATAGAAAATGCTCCTGATTTTATAGACGGAATGTTTCGTGATTTAGGAAGCTCGAATAAAAATCCTGATCTCACCATAACCGTCCAGATGGAATTTGGAGAACCTTTTGTAGATTACGAGGTGAATGTTACTAATACGGCTGATAGAATTTATTTTCGAAGGTCGGATTATCTAGTCGAAGTAGATACAGATTACCAATTTGCCGAGATTTCCGCTTATAATGAGTTGGCTTTAAAGCATGCATTCATAAATTTATATAGTTCATTCATTGTATATCATGAATGGGGGCTGTTAATTCACTCCTCCTGTGTTATTGATAACGGAAAAGCTCATATTTTTGCAGGGCATTCGGGGGCTGGAAAATCAACGGCTGCTAAACTATCATATCCCAGAAATCTTCTGTCGGACGAAGCGACCATTTTAAAAGTTACCCCTGATAAAGTAGAAGTTTTTAATTCACCTTTTCGAAGTGAACTACGATCAGAGGGAGAAGAGGGCCACTTACCATTAGGTAGTATACAAGTTTTACATCAGTCACTTACTAATCGAAGAAGTAAATTAGCGAAGTCGGACACGCTTTTAACTTTGATTGATAAAGTGTTTTATTGGTCCGATGATCCAGTGAACACTAAAGTTATTTTGGGCATGTTAACTAAAGTTGCAAACCAGGTGCCAGCATATGATCTTTTTTTTCAAAAAAATAATTCTTTTTGGGAGTTGATCTCGTAATGGTTCAATATATACAAAGTAATCATGTGGAAGCTACACAGCTTGATGATGAGTGGATTATTTTACATACGGATACATTCACAGTCACAAAATTAAACGGAATCGGGGGATATTGTTGGGATCTTCTAAGCCAAGCTCAAACAGTGGATTCCTTGATTCAGAAAATCACGAATCAATATGACACGACAGAAGATGAATCTAAAATTGATATAGAAAATTACTTAACTGACTTATTACATTTTGGTTTAATTCAGCATGTTGTTTGATAAAGAGACAGTAGACTTATTTAAAACTGTTGTGAAAAAAGAGGGATCTTTTCATCTACCAGCTCAAGGGAACAGTATGTACCCTTTCATAAAAAGCGGTGATATCTGCTATTTTAACGAATGTAAGCTAGTTCAATTGAAAAAGGGAGATATTGTATTGTTTTATAGTGCAACAAAGCGATTGATTGCGCACCGTTATTATAAGGAAATGAAGAATAATCAACAGCGGCAATTCCTTTTCAAAGGAGACACGAATTTGGGCTACGATCAGCCCATACATGGAGAACAGATTGTCGGTAAGCTGCTTTATGTCCAAAAAAGGCATACTAAACTTTATGTTTCTAGTTTTCTAGCTAAAACATGGGGGAAACTGATTATGTCTGTTCCAATGTTGACGATTGTTTTACGAAGGTATATCAATTTTCAACGAAGGAAAAAGGGAGGGGTTAATTAATGAATCCTACATTGTTGCAAATCCTATATGATTCACATATAGGGCTGCCCAACGATTCAGCCTATTATTGGGGGCTTCTTGATGATATTGAAAAATCGAATGTTCACGCACAAACATATACTATTATGAAGCAGGGAGGGAGGTTGGAGGCAACTCCGGCGTTCTATCAACAAATATTAAAAGAAAAATTTCAACGTGTCTTATTCCAAAATATCCTTATTAAAAATCAAACGAACCAAATCCTGAATGATTTTGAGAAAAGCGGCATAGATATCATTCCGTTAAAAGGAACTGCATTTGCTGAACAACATTTTGGTCATCTAGGATCACGACCAACCTCTGATATTGATCTATTAATTATGCCTACTGATATGGATCGTGCCATTGATATAGTTAAAAGCTTGGGATACATAGAAGAGAGGAAACCAATCCCATTCCATTTTCATCGTTCATACAGTAAAGTCCTACCTGGTTCTTCTATTCCCTTAACGGTCGAACTTCATTGGGATATTTTAAAGCAGACTACTGCAAATTTTTGTGTTGAAGAAATTTGGGAGGAAGCATTATCAATAAATGACTCTTTCTATATTAAACAACTTTCTGAGTTTCATCTTTTTTATATGATTTGCCTACACGGATGGCGGCACAATATGGAATCATTAAAGTACTTTATTGATATTATCCAACTGATTTCTACTCTGAATATTGATTATGTAAGATTGCTGGAAGATACAAAACGGCATAAGACGAAAAAAAGAATTATTAGGACTTTATCGATTGTGTACCAACAGTTACCGACTCTTCATTTTCTCAACAAATTCCCCAATGAGATTCCGACTTCATATGGTCATCGGAATTCCTCATTAAAAAAGTATGTGGATTTCATTGATTATTCATTCCTTAGTTACGATTCCCCAAAACATAGCATGGTTGAGCTTTATCATTGGCTGCATCCTAAATATTAGATAGAATCCACTTACACAACTATTTTACTTCGCTCCTTTGAACTTTCATGTGTTTAACGCTCGTTCGTAAAACAATCTGATGACTTCCCTCTTCCAATAAAGAATATAGCTCTCTAAGATAACATACAGGTAAATTTTCTTCCCTAATTTAAAGAAAATTAATCCAAAATAATGTATAGTTAAAAAGACGAGATTCGAACAAACATTCGTTTCTTGTTTGTAAGCTAACTTCTTAGAGGAACAGGGGAGAGAAAGTGAACGGAACAGCACATATGGCAATAGGGGCAACAGTAGGATTTCTAACGGCGAATACTCTACAGACCGATCCAACCACTACGTTATTTCTAGTCGGTGTAGGTGGAGTTTCAGGATTAATGCCTGACATGGATATTGACGGAAAGTTGAGTAATAAGATTACCTTTTCACACAAATTCATTCGAACTTTGGCTCAAACCATCGGAGTGCTTATGATCATTTATAGTCTTCTAGCAAGTTCTGAAACGGAGAGATGGCTAGGTGTAGGCGCAGGTATCGGTATTATTATCATTTCTTCTTTTATAACACAAAGACATATGTTGACTCTTACAGGTCTTGGTATTTTAGGGACTGGGCTCTCTTTAGATGTTGACTGGCTATGGCTTTTAGGAATTTATATTATACTAGCTTCCTTTACACCGCACCGTAGTTATACCCATTCGATAGCGGGGGTTCTATTCTTTGGAGTGATTGCGTTTCAGTTCCAAGAGACATTGGGGACTGAAGGGATTTTCACTACTTGCATTTTAGGGTACATAAGTCATTTGCTGGCTGATATGAAGTTTCTGCCCTTTAATAAACGGGGGGTAAAGTTATTGCTACCATTTTTCTCAAAGGAATTTTAGGAAGAGCCGCAGTGTTTCTTTAATAGAGACATTGCGGCTTCTTTCCTTTTATATAAGGTGATCTTTATTTTAGTATCGTTTATTTCCTAAATCTACTAATGTAATATAATTGTAAAGTCCCTGTGATGCGCATGTTATGACTTTTCTAGTATATTAGGTTTAGCATATTGCATCAGGGGGTAAGTTATATTGTTAAAGAAAATTTTTGTCGGATTGTCGTTAGTTACAATGATTGGATTTGGTTCCTTTACTGGAAACAATGTAGAAGCTGCATCTTATCATACCAAAGCAATTAAAACCGCTAAAAGTGAATTAGGGACGAAATATAAAATGGGTGGTATGTCTTCTTCCGGTTTTGACTGTTCAGGTTTGGTGAAATATTCATATAACAAAGCTGGAAAGACATTACCGCGAACAGCTGCTGACATTTACAAAAAAGGAAAGAAAGTTAAAACCTTGAAAAAAGGGGATCTAATGTTCTTCTCACCGAATAAAGCAAAAAAACCAACGCATGTAGCGATATATATAGGTGACAATAAATTCATACACTCCGCATCTTCCAAGGGAGTTTCCTACGCAAAGACGAATAATAGTTATTGGAAACCAAAGTATATTGGGGCAAAACGTATATAATTAGTAAAACTATTCCTTATAGAAACGGAGATTGAGGCTGAATTCAGTCTCTTTTTTTATTTAACAGATTAAATGTGCACTAAAACTAGTCAAGCAAAATTCTTGAAAGTCAAAGAAGGTCAATGTATAATAAAGGCATAAGGTCAAAGTTAGTCAAAGTCAAATGATAACTTGTAATAATAAATAAGGAGGAGTACTCATATGTTATGTGAAAAATGTCATGAAAACCAAGCAAATATTCAGGTTCATCTCAATATGAATGGGCAACAGCATGATGTCAAATTGTGCTCCACTTGTTATAAAGAAGAACGAAATAAACTTGGTGCAGCCATGGGAGGAATGGATACAGGAAAGTTCCAATTTGATGGATTTTCAAATTCATTCAACCCTTTTAATAGTAGCAACATGCCTCCATCAAAACCCGTACAAGAAGATAAAGACGGAGGTTTGCTTGAAGAGTATGGTCACAATCTGAATGATGTTGCAAAAGCAGGACTCATTGATCCGGTCATTGGAAGAAATGAAGAAATCAAAAGAGTCATCGAAGTGTTAAATAGACGAAACAAAAACAATCCAGTTTTGATTGGTGAGCCTGGCGTTGGTAAAACAGCTATTGCAGAAGGATTGGCCTTAGCAATTGTTGAAGGAAAGGTCCCGGAAAAATTACGTAACAAACTGGTTTTTTCACTCGATATGGCATCCCTTGTAACGAACACAGGCATTCGTGGTCAATTTGAAGAAAGAGTGAAACAATTAATCAGTGAATTACAAGATAGAAAGAATGTCATTCTATTCATTGATGAAATTCACCAAATCGTAGGTGCTGGTTCAGCTGAAGGTTCAATGGATGCAGGGAATATTTTAAAACCTGCCTTAGCACGCGGTGAACTTCAACTTGTGGGTGCAACGACCCTTTCTGAATATCGGAAAATTGAAAAAGATGGGGCCCTTGAACGACGATTCCAACCCGTACAAGTTGATGAGCCGACAACAGAAGAAGCGATAGTCATTTTACAAGGTCTGAAAGATCGTTACGAGTCTTTCCATGGAGTCATGTATACTGAGGAAGCGCTGGAAGCAGCTGTTGAACTTTCACATCGTTACATCCAAGATCGCTTTCTACCAGATAAAGCGATTGACTTAATGGACGAAGCCGGCTCTAAACAAAATTTGACGATTGAATATAGACAAGAGGATGTAGTAACACAACGTCTTGAACAAATCTATAAAGAAAAAGAAAAGGCTCTAAAAGAAGAAGCCTACGAAAAAGCGGCCGAGCTTCGAGATGAAGAAGAAAAGTTGGAAAAATCCCTACAGGCTGGAGCCAATGCAGCTAAACCGAACGTCACTGTAGAAGATATACAAAGGATTATAGAACAAAAAACGGGAATTCCTATAGGCAAGTTGCAAGAAGATGAACAGAAAAAAATGGTTCACCTACAAGAGGACTTAATGAAAAAAGTCATTGGTCAAGAAGAAGCAGTCAAAAAGGTTGCAAAAGCTGTTCGTCGAAGCCGTGCAGGTTTAAAATCCAAAAACCGTCCGACCGGCTCTTTCCTTTTTGTTGGACCGACCGGCGTAGGTAAAACTGAATTGGCTAAAACGCTAGCCGAGGAACTGTTTGGCGATAAAGAAGCAATGATTCGCTTAGATATGAGCGAATTCATGGAGAAACATAGTGTTTCTAAATTGATTGGTTCTCCTCCAGGTTATGTTGGTCATGAGGAGGCAGGACAATTAACTGAGAAAGTACGCCGTAAACCATACAGCATTATTTTATTGGACGAAATTGAAAAAGCCCATCCTGATGTGATGCATATGTTCTTACAGATTCTTGAGGATGGTCGTCTGACGGATAGTCAGGGAAGGACTGTGACATTTAAAGATACTGTCATCATCATGACAAGTAATGCTGGAGTCGGTGAAAAGCAAAAAGTTATGGGATTCGGTACGAGCACTGCTGTTGAAGAAGCTTCAATCCTACAATCATTGGGTAGTTTCTTTAAACCAGAATTCCTAAACCGATTTGACAGTATTATTGAGTTCTCCACACTGAAGAAAGAAGATTTATTACAAATCGTTGATATCATGATTCATGAACTTGAAGAAACCCTGATTGCTCAAGGCTTATCACTTGTCGTGACAGATGAAGCTAGGCACAAATTGATTGAGATGGGTTATCACCCACAGTTTGGTGCAAGGCCGCTTCGCCGTGTTCTTCAGGAACAACTTGAAGATGGCATAACAGACTATATTTTTGAACAGCCTGAAGTGAAAAACTTCAAAGCTATCGTTAAAGATGACCAATTGAAAATTATCAATTCATAATGATTAGTACTAGAAATGCCTCCAAGACAGTATGACTGTAATGGGGGCATTTTTTAAAACGTTCTATAATGACCGCTCGTTTAGTTTAATAATTAGAATTCTTTTAATGAAGTCTTAGTTTGAAATAGTTTTTTTCATAAGGATATCAATTACTTGAAGGAACTGCAATAAAAAAATTGTTAGGTATAAACAAGGACTTATTTCTTTTTGCAGAGAGCATAGTATATAATATTGTTTAACAATGGGAGAAATGGTATATGTTTGATGATGAAACAGTTGTGGAATTAAAAGAAAGTGTATTCACTTTTATGGATTGGGCCATTCAAATGAAATCAAAATAGTATATAAAAAAACGAATTCCTATTTCATAAGGGGAATTTCATTGGAGGAGTGACCTATGAAAGATTCACTTTCTTATTTCGAAGAGGAAAATACCAATCAAGCACCTAAGGAAAAAGAAATCGAAAAAATTCTGGACTCCTTGCCGGTTGCAGAAATTGACCCAATGAGCCCGCAAGAAATGGATAACCTTTATTATTATGATGGCAATGATTTAGGGAATGACTTTCACCCAAATCGAACAGCTTTCCGTCTCTGGGCACCTACTTCAAGTGAAGCTAAGCTTGTTACGTATAAAAGTTGGGATGATCCTGTTGGTACCGAGTTTGATATGAAGCGCTCGGAGAAGGGAACGTGGACGGCTGAACTTCCAGGTGATCAAGATGGCTTGATATATACATACAAAGTGAAAGTCGGTAATGTATGGAATGAAGCTGTGGATCCATACGTCCGTGCCGTCACGGTTAACGGGAATAGAGGGGTAGTCATTAATTTAAATGATACTAATCCCCAAAAATGGAGTACTGATAAGCCACCATTAGCTAAACCGGAGGATGCGATTATATATGAACTTCATATCAGGGATTTATCAATTCATCCCGACAGTGGGATTCAACAAAAAGGTAAATATTTAGGTGTGACTGAAACAGATACTATAAGCCCATATGGTACGAAAACAGGAATCAATCATATTAAGGACTTAGGTGTAACTCATGTTCAATTCATCCCCATATTTGATTTTGCTACAGTAGATGAAACGAGATTGACTGAGCCTCAATATAACTGGGGATACGACCCAAAAAATTTTAATGCACCGGAAGGATCCTACTCATTGGACCCTTATCAGCCGAAACTTAGAATTAGAGAGTTAAAGCAGATGATTCAAACGCTGCATGATCAAGGTTTACGTGTCATCATGGATGTAGTTTTCAATCACGTATATACAGTGGATGACTCAAATTTTAATAAACTCGTACCCAATTACTTTTTCCGCTTTAACGAAGACGGAACACTGTCTAATGGGACGGGGGTAGGGAATGACACCGCTTCCGAACATAACATGATGCGTAAATTCATTGTCGACTCTGTGGTTTATTGGGCAAAAGAGTATCACCTCGATGGCTTCCGGTTCGATCTTATGGGGGTTCATGATGTGGAGACGATGAATGAGGTGAAAAAAGCTGTTCATGAAATTGATCCGTCTATCATTCTGTTAGGTGAAGGATGGGATATGAATACACCACTGGATGCTTCCCTGAAGGCAAACCAGAAAAACGCGCATAAGATGCCGGGTATTGCTCATTTTAATGACGCCATTAGAGATGGCTTGAAAGGTTTTGTAATGGATAAATACGATAGGGGCTTTGTCAACGGCAAACAAGGCATGGAAGATATCGTAAAAAAGGGAATTGCTGGTGGATTGAAATACGATGATCATTTAGCTACGTACCAGACCCCATCCCAGGTCATAAATTATGTAGAGGCTCATGATAATTATACTTTATGGGATAAGCTTGTCATCACCCAACCTGACGTGTCAGATGAAGAACGTAAACAGATGCATAAATTGGCAACTGCTGTCGTATTGTTATCTCAGGGAATCCCCATGATACATGCCGGTCAAGAATTCATGCGAACAAAAGATGGAGATGAAAATAGCTATCAATCCCCAGATTGGATCAATCGACTGAATTGGAAACGAAGAGCGGAATTCGACCATGAAGTAGAGTATGTAAAAGGATTAATTGCTTTGCGAAAAAAACATCCTGTATTTAGACTTACTTCGGCTGAAGAGATTGAACGGCACTTGATGTTCCTCGATGCTCCTGCAAATGTAATAGCTTATTCATTAATGACAGAAGATTCAAATATAGTTGTCGTTCATAATGCAAACTGGCATTCAATCGACATTACTTTGCCTCATCTAAAAAAGTGGTCACTTTTAGTTAATGGACAGAAAGCGGGTCTAGAAACAATAGAAGTAATTCATAGTAGTCATATTAACGTATCACCCTTAAGTTCATTTGTGATAAAAAGTGCTGCCGATTAATATCTCATGAGAACCGAAAAGGAAGAACGGTAAATTGCGTTCTTTCTTTTTTTCATGAAAAAAGATAAGATGAATCGTTCTAATGGCAAGTTTGAATCTAAAATGCTATCAAAAGTACCGGAAGAATCCAGGACAGATGTGATTATCCATTATTTTAACAAGTTTAAGGCGTTTTTAAGCAGGGTAAATTAGATTTATAGATTGACCACTTGTATTAGGAGGAGTTTATTTTGCGAGAAAAAGTACATATAAAAATTAATGGAGCGGAGACAGTTCTGGATGGCAATCAAACAGTGCTACAAATGCTTAATGATAGTTCAATAGAGGTTCCTAGTGTTTGTTATCATCCAAGCTTAGGGCCGATTGAAACTTGCGATACGTGTCTCGTTAGTGTAAATGGTGAACTTGTGAGATCTTGTTCAACTGAAATCAAAGACGGAGATGTGATTGATACATTAGCACCTGATGTGAAAGAAGCACAGGTAATGGCAATGGATAAGATCTTATATAACCATGAATTGTATTGTACGGTTTGTGATTATAATAACGGCGGTTGTGAAATCCACAATACGGTGAAAGAAATGAAAGTGAACCACCAAAGTGTTCCGTTTGATCAAAAACCTTATGAAGTGGATCAATCCAATCCATTTTACCGATATGACCCTGATCAATGCATCCTTTGTGGCCGGTGCGTAGAAGCCTGTCAAGATGTTCAAGTAACAGAAACATTATCGATTGATTGGGAAGCCAAAAGACCACGGGTCATTTGGGATAATAATGTTCCTATAAATGAATCATCATGTGTATCATGCGGCCATTGTTCAACTGTTTGCCCATGTAACGCGATGATGGAAAAAGGAATGGAAGGGGAAGCGGGCTTTTTGACAGGCATTGCTAAACAAACCCTTAGACCAATGATTGAAATTACCAAAAATGTCGAAACTGGATATGGATCTATTTTAGCCATTTCTGATATGGAATCTGCCATGCGTGATGCAAAAATCAAAAAGACAAAGACCGTTTGTACATATTGCGGTGTAGGCTGCAGCTTTGACGTGTGGACAAAAGATAGAAAAATATTAAAAGTAGAACCACAAGCAGAAGCACCGGCAAATGGTATTTCTACTTGTGTAAAGGGTAAATTCGGTTGGGATTTCGTGAATAGTGAAGAAAGGCTAACTAAGCCATTGATAAGGGAGGGCGATGCTTTCCGCGAGGCCGAATGGGAAGAGGCACTGAATTTAATTACTAGGAGATTCAAGGAAATCAAAAAAGAGAACGGACCTGATTCTTTAGCCTTCATTACTTCCTCTAAGTGTACAAATGAAGAATCGTACTTGATGCAAAAATTGGCCAGAAGCGTTATTGGAACCAATAATGTCGATAACTGTTCTAGATATTGCCAAAACCCAGCGACCGTTGGTTTGTTCAGGACCGTCGGTTATGGTGGGGATACAGGTGGAATTAAGGATATAGAAAAATCTGAACTCGTTTTGATTATTGGATCGAATACTTCAGAATCTCATCCAGTTTTATCGACCAGGGTTAAACGTTCACATAAACTTGGAAAGCAAAAATTAATCGTTGCTGATATCAGAAGACATGAAATGGCTGAACGCTCTGATTTATTCATTCAACCAGCTCCAGGGTCAGATATCGTTTGGTTATCAGCCGTGTCTAAATATATCATCGATAAAGGCTGGGCGGACAAAAAGTTCATCAGAGATCGTGTGAATGGCATGGATGAATACATCAGAAGCCTGGAACCTTTTACAATGGAATATGCAGAAAAGCATACCGGAGTAAGCAAAAAGGATTTAATCGCCATTGCAGAAGCACTTCATGAAGCTAACAGTGCTGTTTCCCTTTGGGCAATGGGTGTAACACAGCATATAGGTGGAAGTGATACTAGTACCGCCATTTCCAATCTCATGCTTATTACTGGTAACTACGGAAAACCAGGAACAGGTACCTATCCTTTACGAGGCCATAATAATGTTCAAGGAGCCAGCGACTTTGGTAGTACGCCGGACAAACTTCCTGGATATGAAATGGTCACAGATAAGAAAGTCCGGGATAAATATGAAAAAATATGGGGCACACCAGTACCTTCAAAGCCTGGACTGAACAATCATGAAATGGTCGAGGGCATTCATGAAGGCACCTTAAAGGCCATGTATTTAAAAGGTGAAGATATGGGATTAGTCGATTCCAATATCAACTATGTACATGATGCGTTTGAAAAGCTGGACTTTTTCGTAGTACAAGATATCTTTTTATCCAAAACTGCTGAATTTGCTGATGTCGTCCTTCCTGCTAGTCCAAGTTTTGAAAAAGAGGGAACGTTTACTAATACAGAACGTCGTATTCAAAGATTGTACCAAGTATTTGAACCCCTTGGTGACTCTAAACCTGATTGGCAAATCATTATGGAAGTGGCAAATAGGTTAGGTGCCGGATGGAATTATGCTCACCCAGGTGAAATCATGGATGAAGCCGCTCGCTTATCACCAATTTATGCAGGTGTAAGCTATGAGCGGTTAGAAGGATACAATAGCCTTCAATGGCCCGTTGCCGCAGATGGTCAGGATACACCACTTCTATTTACAGAAGAATTCCCATTCCCGGATGGGAAAGCACGGCTATTCCCGGTTGATTGGTCAAAACCAATCGATTTTGGAGAAGAATACGATATCCATGTGAATAATGGAAGATTATTAGAGCATTTCCATGAAGGAAATCTAACATATAAATCGAAAGGAATCACTTCCAAGACTCCAAATGCATTTCTTGAGATTTCACCTGAATTGGCTGAAGAAAGAGGCCTAGAGGATGGTACGCTAGTCCGCCTTTCTTCTCCATACGGAAATGTAAAAATACAGTGTCTCATTACCGATCGAGTGAAAGGTAAAGAGGTCTACTTGCCAATGAATGATTCGGGAGATGGCGCCATCAACTTTTTGACCAGCAGCTATGCTGATAAAGACACGGATACTCCAGCCTATAAAGAAGTACAGGCAAAAATGGAAGTATTGAAGGCGAAAGGAGAAAATCCATTACCTCGCATCAACCATCGTAATGGTAATCCTCAACCTCAAATCGGGGTACAAGTGCAGAAAAAATGGGCCCGTGAAGATTATATTTTCCCTGGTGACCTTTTAAAAATAAAAAAGGAGTCGAGGAACCGTGGCTAAAGCGACAAAAGTAATCAATCGCATAGAACTCAGTGAAGAAGAATTGCGAAAAATTGAGTTCGAAGATATTGAAAGAACTCTTCTCGAAAATAAAGAGGTCATTAAAGAAACGTTCGAAGTCATGAAAGGCATGCAGGACCGTGGAATACTTTCCATGGTCAACAGCCTGCTGAAGGAAGGAGATAAAGTCCTGAATATTCTGGTCAAAACAGCGGATACTCCTGAAACAGCCAATACTCTAAAAAACCTTCTTCTCATGCTTGGAACATTAGGAACGCTAAATGTTAAACAGCTTGAGCCACTTATCCTGAAGGTGAATTCAGGTATAGCCAGAGTCGCAGAAATTGATAAATCGGATGAAAAGTCCGGCTACCTTTCATTGGTACGTTCATTAAATGACAAAGAAGTAAAACAAGCGATGACGTTATTGATGACCTTCTTAAAAGGAATGGGAGAAGACACAAGTGATTTAGAACGAACCACTCAATTACCAGAAGATCAACAAGTTCATAAAGAAAATGAACAGGCAACCATTCAAAGACCGACTTCAAAGAAAGATTTCGGTTCAAGTATGCCCAGTAAAAGCGGAAGAGAATCAAGAAAAAGCAGTAATTGGCTTTGGATTGCAGCAGGGGTTTCCCTCATGACCCTTCCGCTTCTATCAAAGAGGCAAAAGAACGAACAAAATAAAATTGAATAGTAACGAGAGAAGGATCCTTATACTGAGGGTCCTTTTTTAAGGTTTCATTTAAATAATCCACTTGTAGTTTAAAACTTTTACACATAAAATAAGGGTAACCAAAATTTTCAAGGAGTGTAAAAATGAAACTTAAATACACAGCGTTAACTCTCGGTATGTGTTCGTCTTTATTACTTTCAGCATGTACTGAAGAGAAAAGTGAAGTGAAGCAAGAAACTAGCCATGAGAGCCATGACCATACCGTTTCTGGGGATGTTCAGCAAGAAACTATTAACAAAGCTACAGCACCTGAGTTTCTTTCTGGAAAACCTGAAGACATGAAAACCATCTATTTAGCCGTTGCCCAAAACCAGGCGCTATTGGAAAAAATACCGTGTTACTGTGGATGTGGAGAGGAAGCTGGCCACAAAAACAATTACGATTGTTTTATCCATGAAAATAAAAAAAATGGAGCTGTGGTTTGGGATGATCATGGGACGAAATGTGGAGTATGCCTAGAAATAGCAGCACAATCCATCCTTGATTTAAACGATGGAATGACTATAAAGGATATTCGGGACAAAGTAGATAAAGCCTATAAAAAAGGGTATGCTAAACCAACTCCGACTCCTGAAGTGTAAGTAAGAGTTAAGGTACTAAAAAGGAATGAAAATAAATCCAAAATAAAGAAACAGGTGCACTTATGTATCTGTTTCTTTATTTTATCCCTTTTTCATTGTAAGCATTGATTCCAATCTTGCAATCAGAAATCCTAAGCTCAAGATGTAATAATAATAGGAGCTATGGGGATACTTCCTCATATAAGACATTCAAGGGAGTTTTCATATTGACTTTAATCCGCCTTGGTTATGTAGCTATGAGCAATCAAGTACCACATTGTTCGCCTTCTCAAACGATGACTTTTGCACAATTCTCTAAAATTAAAGATAAAGAAGCTGCAATACGAAAGTTAGAAAGGATTTCCGCTTCAAATCTCCAAAATTGCTGGCGTCTTCTCATACATAATGCTGCATATGATATCCAGTTTTTTCGCCTTTCTTCTAAACTTATACCTCTAGTAAACCATCCTGAAATACCAAAATGGGACTATCTTGAACCACTGGCTGATGAACTGAACAAGATAAAAGATTTCCTTCTATCTCATCCAGAAGTGCGGATAGACTTTCATCCAGATCATTTTGTCATCTTGAATAGTAGCAATATTGATATACTAAAAACTTCAATGAAAACACTGAAAATGCATTTTTTATTATTGAAGAAACTAGGCATTGATCCTGAGCATCGGTGTGTTCTCCATGTAGGTGGCGGGTATGGCGAAAACGAGAAGGCTTTGGAACAGTTCATACTAAACTGGGGGAGCATCCCAGAATCTCTTCAAAGGATGATTATCCTTGAGAATGACGATACGACTTTCACTTTATCAGAGACACTCTACTTATGTGAAAAACTGGGCGTACCTCTTGTATTTGATTATCATCACTATCTAGCTCACCATTCTAAGGATGAAAATTGGAGCGAGCATTGGGGTCGTATCCTTAATACATGGCACTATTCGAAATTACCACCCAAAATGCACATTTCTAGTCCTAGGAATGAAAAAGAATTTAGAGCACATGCAGATTTTGTGGATGTTAATATGTTTGTCGATTTTTTACGGGAAATCAAGGGGAGTTTACCACAGTTGGATTGTATGATTGAAGCAAAACAAAAGGATGGAGCTCTATTCCAGTTAATGGACCAAATAAAAGAATTTCCTGAAATTGAAATCATTAATGGGGGGAGCTTTTTTATACACTGATGAAATATAATAATTTTTAAATCCTTGGTGAATTAATAGTTGACTTTTATTAATTCATCAGGTATTTATTTTTAGTTTACATAATAACATTATGGTAATCAAATATAGAAACAAAAATGAAAAAGAAGAAGTATGGTGATGACTGGCGTAATTTCAAGTTATGATTAATCTCTGAAACTATACAGAAAATATGAAGATTCTCAAAAAAACGAGGCTCATATTTCGGTTTTAAGATACCTATTTTATTTTACTAGAGTAATAGGTATCGAAAGGAGTTAAGTGCGCACAAGGTATCATATAATTGATTTAAGAGGATTGACGCTATAGTTGCAGTTATTGGAAGGAGTAAATTCTCAAATAGAACCATTAGGAACAAAACCATGCACAAAATTATTTTCAGTAGGAAAATTAAATGTCATCGTGAACCAGCATGATATTTCGAAATAATTAACACCAATATAGTGTGATATTCATTAAAATCGACAGAGCGTTCTCAAAGATGAATCAAAAACGGCTTCCATATTCTTATTTTAAGGTGCTTATAATTTAAAACTAGAGTAATAGGTACCATAGAACCTAAATGATCTGTATTGCTCCAATAAGATCGTTTAATGAGATTCTATGTTTTTTAATGATATTCCGTCACAATATAACAAAATATTCCGAATGTAACAAAGGACCTGTTTTGATACATTCGAAATCCCTTTAAATCAACGTTTATAAGCCTTATGAAATTCAAAAAACTTGGCTTTTTTTTGCGTCTTAACGTACAATATAAAGAGGGAAAAGGGGAGATGAATGACAGATGCAAAGGACCTCACAACGAATAAAAAATGTCCAGCCGATACGCCGGCTAGATCATATAGATAAGATGAAAAAGTCTCTATTAAAATATTGCAGCTACCGTGATTACATGATGTTCTCTATTGGTATCAACATCGGTCTACGGATTGGTGATCTCTTAAAATTACGTGTCCGGGATATATTAGAAGGGACGCATATTGTCATTGTTGAGCAAAAAACTGAAAAAATTAAACGTTTCATAGTCAACCCACAACTTCGTAAAGAAGTAAGAAAGTATGTAAAAAAAATGAAATTAAAAAATGATGACTATTTATTTCCTAGTCGCAAAGGCAATGGTCCCATAAGCAGGGTTCAAGCCTATCGTGTTTTGAATAAGGCCGCTGAAATGGCTGACATTCCAGACGTGGGGACACATACACTCCGAAAAACTTTCGGTTATCTCCATTATCAGAAGTTTAAGGATATCGCTTTGCTCCAACAAATCCTTAATCACTCTAATCCGAAAGACACCATGATATACATAGGACTCACTCAAGATTTGATGGACGAAACATTGATGGATTTTTATTTTTGATAAAAGGGACCAGAAATGGTCTTTTTTTTATATTGCCCATAATAACATTATGTAAACAAGGTAAAATAGTGATAGAAAAATAGAGAGCAGTGATTCGACGTTATTAATTGGAAATATTATGTATTTTTGTTTTTAAGCCACATTATGTAGCAAAATCACTATAGAATATACTCAATTTAAATCTTGTTTTATGCATATTAATTAGGAAACTTCCCAAACCGCCAAGTAAACGACAGTTTGGGACAGTGATTCCATTACTTATTAATATAGATAGAACGAACAATGGTGCGATTCACCATTTGACCAGCCATATTTTTTTCTTTTACATCGATTGTTAGATTATAGGTCCCCGATTTTGGGACGTCCGGAAGATTACCAAAGTAGGTACCTGAATTCACTTTATTAAGAGAACCCTTATTTTTAATTTCAACACCTTCTTCGTCTGTTAGGTGAACATCAAATGTTAATGGGTTGGTTAAGAGGTTGCTTTTGACAGGAGATTTAAGTACAAACTGTGCATCATTATGCTTTACTTTCCCTGGCATTTCAAGAACAAGCGGCTCCTTGTCATCCACTTTTGCGGTAAGTAAATACGCATCTTGCTGGGCCTTTGTCTTCATTCTAATTATCCAATTTCCAGGTTCCATATTCGTTTGTTTTAAAGTGTGAATATGGGCACCTGCAAGAAAAGACGTTTCTTCTTTAGAAACCTGTGAAACTTGGGAGCTTGGATAAACCACTCCTGATGGAGAGATTAATTCTATATCAACATCTGCAGTGGCTGTATAAATGGTTACTTCACCATCTTTAGTTGTTTCATTCAAAGTGATAGGCTGTTCTATCCAATTATTTGATTGTAAAGAACCACCGTGGATAATTTGATTGTGTGTAGTCGAAATATTTTCTTCTTTGGCAGGCTGTTCACTTAAACTAGCAATCCCTGCAGTAGAGGAACTGCGTAAATAGGGTTCGATTCTTGAAAAAACAGCGGATCCCGTACGGATATTATCATGATCGTATTTGCTATCAGTAAAGAGATGGGTACCATAGGGTAATTTTGAACTCCACTCATTGACGAGTCCATCATTACTGCCATAGGAAGATAAATACAGCCCTCCAATCGATAATGCAGACAATGCTGGTCCCTGATTGGTACCGGTAAGCGTGTAGTATTTATTTTTTCTTGAATTTACATGGTTATCGATGACAGAACGGAATTCAGCCATCTGTCCAATTTGTAACGAAGCCGTTCCTTCATCATTTGCTCCAAGAAGAGAAGCTAGCCATCCAGCATACCAGCTGTTAGCCAAATCAGCTAAGTTGGAACCGTGATGAGGGGAGGCAAGGGTTATAACTCGACCCACATATGAATGTGCCCCATAAGTGACTAGAGCAGCTTGTGTATCTGGTCCACCTTTACTATGAGCGATAATATTCACTTTTTTTCCACCAAAGTGTGCACTGATTTCAGCAAGCTTAGTAGCTAATAGCCTCCCATTCTTATATTGACTGGAAGACCCATTTCCTGCTGCATCATAAAGCTGAACAAAAACCGTTTGATAACCCGCTTCGTATGCTTTTGTATACATATCATTGATTCCATGATATTCCGTTTCACCATACCAACTGGTTGAAGATCCGTTCTTCCCCTGAACAAAAACGATGGGCGGCTTACTTGAGTTATAATTAGGAGGGGTGCTTCCTAGAAACCAATCACCAGGTGTAAAACTTTCACTGGGGGGCTTTAGCTTACCATAGGGCTCGATTTCTGCAGCTGAAGTTTTAGATGGAGAATTCATAAACAAAAATAATGAAAATAGAAAAGTAACAAGAATGATTTGATACCATATTCTTTTCATACACATTCCTCCTTGTGCTTTATAATTTCCAAAACCAACTTGACTCTTAAGTTTAAATTCAGGCGTCGCCTATGTTATTCCTTCAATTTTTAATAAAATGAGTGAATAAGGCTAGCTCATACCATCGAAGAATGAAGAAAAACAGGATAAAGTAACTGATATGAGTGAAAAAAATGGTCCAAGAGGTATATAGGGATTTTCTCCGTATAAAATGTTGTTCGCGATGGAGGTAAAGAAAGGAAGTTTCATTTAGTTTACATAATAAAATTATGATTAATTACTAACGAAGCAAAGCAAAAAGACCAAGGAAGAAATGAATGCCTCGGATCTTTTTGTCATTTTACTAAGTCGAATTGAAGATTTACAGTATGGCACCTTTTACGTCATAGTTTGCTAAATCAATGTCTAATTCCCTGTCAAGAGCAAGGTTCGCCAGTTGAGATCCAATATAAGGTCCCATTGTTAAACCAGAAGCGCCAAGTCCATTGGCTACGATGATGCCATCCCAATCAGGAAGGGGGCCAATGACCGGAAGGAAGCCAGGAGTAAAGGGACGGAAGCCGACTCTTGCTTCAGTAAATGTACTCTCGGCCAAACCTGGCGCGGTGTGTAAAGCTTTATCAAAAACCTCCTGCATACCTCCTGCCGTCATACGGTAATCAAATTCCTCCATATTTTCATGAGTGGCTCCAGCTACAATTCTATTTTCATTGAAAGCTAATATGTATTGATCGCTAGGGGGCATAACAACAGGCCAGTTATTCGTGTTGCTATTTGGTAATGCTAGATGGATAATCTGCGCCTTTTGGAAGCTAACTTGAAAGTTTACTCCTAATGGTTCAAGTAAATGAGACGCCCATGCACCTGCACAGACAATTACTTTATCCGCAACCATGGTATTGCCTTCAACCATTACACCAGTTACAGAATTTTCTTCGAAGTTCAGTGAAGCATCACCATGAATCAATGTCGCTCCATTTTTTTGTGCCGCACGCAATAAACTATCTCGTAACGCGCGACCATCAACCCGTGCCGCACCACTTATATGAACCGCAGCATACTCATCCGAAAGTGGCGGGAAGAGAGCACGTGTTTCTTCCACACTGAGCATGGTGATATCACCAATTTCAGGAGCCTCTTCCTTACGCTTTGTCGCTCTTTTTTGCATGCCAATCAGTTTTTCTTCATCAGTATGTAAGCTGATGGCCCCTACTTTAGCGTAGCCTGTCTCTGTTTCCCCATCATTTTCAAGCTCTTTAATTAAACTTGGATAAAAGCGGGCCCCATTTTTAGCAAGATGATACCATGCTTTGTTACGTCTCTGCGATATCCAAGGACAAACGATACCTGCCGCAGCAGCGGTGGCTTGCCCATTATCTTGACGATCTATAATGACTACTTCAGCGCCTTTTTTCACAAGCTGGTAGGCAGTGGATGCGCCTAAAATCCCTGCACCTATTATAATGATTTTTTGCATATAAACATCCCATTTCTTTCATATGTGTAAACGTTCTTCTATAACTATAACGAAGACACTATCCGATTGCTACATCTTGAATGGTATTTGATTATTCACACAGTTATTTTATCTCTGTAAGTTATGCTATGATTAAGAGGAAAAGGCTTGAAAAGATATTAGGAGGACGAATACCGATGTTAAGAAAACAAATGGAAACATACATATCGAAGACTTTGAATGGAGATACGATTGAGTTATATACAGAAGAAAAGGTGTATGTAAAAAAGCATCAGTTGCTCGCTGATGATATAACTATAGAAGAAATCGAAAACACTACCCGCTTTACTGATGCTTATATCGAACTCAGTGATAAAGAAACCGAAGAATTGATTAAAGAAGAAACCGCTGCATTTCTAACACAGCCGCTTGAATACTTAAAAACGAATAAAAATGAATTCCTTTACTTTGAATCATCTTGGTTTGATTTAATTGGAGTTGAGGCGCTTTCTTTGGAAGTAGATGATGTATTCGGCACTTATAACGCCATGTTCGGGTTGAAATTCCAGAAAAAAATGGGAGACGCACTTAAATCATATTTCAATCAAGAACTTCAAGGAGATATGGGAACATTCAGCATGATATTTAACCAAGGTGATGGCCTATGGGATGTAAATTTTGCCTTGAATGCTGTACAAGGATTTAAGGAAGAGATGACGTTAGGTGAAGCGTTCCAACTAACTTACCATTTTCTCTTTAATCTCAATGAAACAATCGAAGAAGAACTATAAAATAGGTGAATGACCCCCATCATTGTTTGATGGGGGTCATTCATGTGCATCCTTTTATTTTTATTGTCATAACCAAATTAAAGGAACTATTGAAAAAGTGCCGAATTAGTAAATAACATTGAATTCTTATTTAGTTCTCTTTTTATTTAATATAAAAAATCCAGAATTAGAAGGAGAGTAATTATATTTGCTGAATGAATTGGGAGTTACACAAGTGACGATTCCATTGCCTTTTAGGTTAGATCACGTGCATTGTTTTTTAGCCGAAGGAGCGAATGGGTGGACAATTATCGATGCAGGATTAAACAACCAAACAGCACGTGATATATGGAAACCGATAATCGAAAAACATGAAATAGGGGATATTATCCTTACTCATTATCATCCCGACCACTTTGGGTATGCAGGTCATTTACAACGGTTAACGGGTGCTGATGTGTGGATGACGGAAGTGGATGAAAAAGCAGGCACTACCTATTGGGAACCTGAAACACTCGATTTCCTGAAATCTAATTATGAATCATGCGGTATGGAAGAGGATTTAGCCCAAGCCTTATCTAGTGATGAAAGCAGCTTTATTCCAAAGGTAAAGCCCTATCCCACGGTTAACCATCATCTTGAGGAAGGAATGAAGATTTTATTTGGCAAGCTAGAGTATGAGGTGATTTTTACACCAGGACATTCAGACGGGTTAATTACTTTATACAATAAGGAAAACAGCATTCTTTTTTCTACTGACCATATATTGCCGAGAATCTCTCCAAACATATCTTATTGGTTTCAAGGAATCAGCAATCCGTTGGAGGCTTTTTTTACTTCCTTAAAGAAAATTCAGAAGTTACATGTAGACTATGTGATTCCTTCACATGGAAAGCCCTTCAAAGACGCAAATAAAAGAATTACGGAATTATTAGATCATCACCAAGAACGGTTACATGTAGCCTATGAAAATATGAAAGAGCCGACAACAATACAAACTGCTTGTAAGATTCTGTTCAAACACCTATCGACTCACGAATCTCGGTTTGCAATTGGGGAGACATTGGCTCACCTAGAGTATCTCCATTCCGAAGGAAAATGCCGAAAATATAAAAGAGATGGGATTTGGTATTACCAATCGATTTAATGATTAAGCTCATTTTATGAGCTTTTTTAACGTTTTGACCCAATATATTCAATATTAAAAAACTGCCAACATTGTCCTATCCCATTTTAATCTTACAATTGAAGTTGAGATTTACCATTATTCTTTTTTTGTTTCGAAGTTTATACTAATAATCAAGTGAAAGGAAGAGGGTACTCCGTGGACAAAGTATTATTTTGGGATAAAGCGAAGAAAGAACATTTCGTTAAAGAGCTTACTAATCAAATGAAAATTAAAAATCGGCTTTTAGGATTAATAATTTCGAATGTCGATAAAAAGACTAGTAGAGTGGAGAGCAATAATAAAGCTTTTAAATATGAACAACAAATAATCATGTTACAAAAGATGGCGGATCTTTGCAGAGGAATCAGAGGAAGACATGATATTAAACAACTTAATCTGCTGATTGATACGTATAATTCTTTAAGTTAGGAAAATAGGACAGCACTAAGAGATGGAGATTATTCATACTCATTAAAAATATGAATATATGGCGTTATTTACATGACGGGGTATCGTAATATGATGGAAAGTGTTATATAATTATATTATTCAGAAAATTTAAAGTTGATTCTCTGTCACTAATTAGTTGGGAGTTTTGAGAATGAAGAACAGGCATTTGAATACCGCAACAGGAGTTTATATGAATTATTTCTTGCTTGGTATGGTGAATATCATGCTGGCATCGAATATGTCTTATTTATCGGAGCAATGGGATACGGATAGTGCTGGTATTAGTTATATTATTGCTGCTATCGGAGTAGGGAAATTGCTTACATATGCCTATACTGGTTATTTATCAGATAAAATCGGGCGAAAACCGCTAGTCTATGCCTCTGCATTCGGTATGGGCATTTTTCTAATCGGGATTCCCCTGTCCCCGAGTTATCAATTGGCTTTTGTTTTTGCAATACTCGCAGGTGTTGCCAATTCATCGATGGATGCCGGTTCATATCCGGGTCTGATCGAGATTTTTCCTAATTCAGCTGGCTCTGCTAGTGTTTTAGTTAAAGCCTTTATGTCTGCAGGAGCATTCCTTCTTCCTTTCATGATTCTATTTATCTCAGATCATGATATGTTTTACGGATACGCCTTCTTTATACCTGCTGCTATTTATTTAATCAATATGCTATTTTTATTTACTGTATCATTCCCGAGTAACCCAAAAGGAAAAGCTAGCATGCCCGAGAATACTACAAAGAAGAGCAAGTTCAAAGGGAAACCGGTGTTGAGGAAAGAGGGATTTGCCCTTATTTTAATTGGGTTTACATCGACTGGCTTGTTCACCGTTTCCCAAATATGGCTTCCATCTTATGGACAGGAAGCGGTAGGCATGAGTATGGCCAATTCAATAAAACTATTAAGTTATTATAGTTTGGGTGCTCTCATTTCCGTTTTGGTTCTATCTGTATTGCTAAAGAAATTTTTACAACCAATTACCGTCATCATGGTTTATCCGATTATTACCTTTATTTCTATTTTGACGATCCTTTTAGTTAAGATACCTATCATCGTGTCCATTACAGCCTTTTTTATTGGCCTTTCTACTGCAGGCGTTTTCCAATTAGCCATTACAATTATGACTGAATTCTTTTGGGAGAAAAAAGGGACCGTTACAGGATTTGTTGCAACCGCAGCTGGATTGGCATCAATTGTCATGCCGCTTATCACAGGGATGATGTCGAAAAGTGGGAATATATCTATCATATTCATTTTCGATGCTTTTCTCTCAATAATAGGTTTTATTTCTGCGGTGTATGTCTATTATCGCCATGGTCAGTTGGTAGACAAGAACAAGAAACCTGAAGAGGAAAAAGTGGATTTTCGTTTAAATGCCTAATTCTTGATATATATATGAAAAGGGTCTCTCGTCGGGAGGCCCTTTTCTTTTATGAAAATAAAGTGTAGGAGTAGACGTTATTGTGTGGCTATTTTTTCTTTTACTTCGTGCATGATATTTTCCAATGAAGTTACGATGCCTTTTTCATCTTTATAGCTAATATGCTTTGGTTGAAAATCGACAGGTGAATCTAAACCAGCAGCAGCCGATATACGAAAAAGACCTTTTCGTAAAGTGACAAGAAAGTTAACGACCCGGTACTTCTTTTCGTCAATGACCAGTGCCTTTTGCAAGTCTGGATCAGTTGTCGCTACTCCGACTGGACATGCGTTGGATTGACATTTCATTGTCTGTATACAACCAATCGCTATCATGAATCCCCGGGCAATATTGACCAAATCAGCTCCCATGGCTAAAGCAATTGCTATCCGATCCGGGGTGAATAATTTTCCTGAGGCAATGATTTTAACCTGATTCCTTACTCCATATTTCTCAAGGGTTGATACAAGAATGGGTAAAGCCGATTTAATAGGCAATCCTACGCTATCAATCAATTCTTGATATGAAGCTCCCGTACCGCCTTCCCCACCATCCAATGAAATGAAATTAGGCCCTTTTCCAGTATCTTTCATATATTTAGCCAATTCCTCGACACTATCATTTCCCCCGATGACCATCTTGATTCCTACTGGTATCCCTGTATGATTCCTGATTTTTTCAATGAATTCACATAAAGTACCTACATCACTAAATTGATGAAAACGATTCGGGCTATCTATCGATTTATAAGGCTCAACTTTTCGTATTTCGGCAATTTCAGGATTTACCTTTTCTGCATCGATATGTCCTCCGCGAGTTTTAGCTCCTTGAGCTAATTTTATTTCAAATGCCTTGATTTGTGGAATTTCGCTTTTCCTTTTCAGTTCATCCCAATCCATCTCACCAAACTTATCCCGTACGCCAAACATTGCGGGGCCGATTTGCATGATGATATCCACTCCACCTTCTAAATGATAAGGAGACAAACCACCTTCACCCGTGTTCATCCAAGTACCTTTAGCCATGCCTAACCCTTCAGACAAAGCTGTAATAGCATTCTTACCCAGAGATCCATAGCTCATCGCAGACATTCCGATAAGACCTTTTAATTTAAATGGGTATTTTACGTTTGGGCCTATAACTACCGTATCATTGTCGTGCAATAAAAAGGCAAGTGATTCTTCATCTTCCCATTTTTCCTCTCTTTGCGAAAAGAGAGGATCTTTTAGGAGGATATACCTTTTGGTTTTCACTTTTGTTTCCCTATCGTATTTCTCTTCTTCGGCTAGTTTTGGGAACATACTATTTCGAACAAAAAGACCTTCCTCATCAAAATCACGTTTTGAACCAAACCCTACCACATCTCTTAAATATTTAGAACCTTTAACCATATGCTCGTATTCATCACGGGAAAAAGGTTTCCCTTCATTATCACTGTTAAACCAATATTGCCGCATTTCTGGTCCGATTTTTTCCAAGAAATAGCGAACCCTTCCGAGTACGGGATAGTTTCTAAGTATTGCATGATGCTTCTGATTTCGGTCAAAGAAAATCATGTAAATCAACATCAGGACAGCCATAATTATAATGATAAAGACAAGAGCGAATCCCAAGATAATCAAAAGATTGGCTATGACATCCATTTTACCCCTCCTATATGCAGAACTATATCGTTTAATCTACGCGGTCCTTCCTGCATTTATACAATTATCCAATGGCGGCACATGCGCTTCATTTTTTCCTCATGGTCCCCGTTTACTTGTGATTCAATAGAAGAAGGAATAATCCGTCTATTAAGTTTATAATTAACTGTATATATAAACCGCTTAGGAAGGAGATGGAATTATGAAAATCGTTCTTGCACCAGATTCCTTTAAAGGAAGTTTGACGGCCCCTGAGGTGGCACAGGCAATGGAGCGTGGCGTTAAAAGGGTTTTGCCTGCGGCAGAAACAGTAGTAGTCCCCATGGCTGATGGCGGTGAGGGAACGATGGAAAGTCTAATAGCTGCGACACATGGTCAAAGAGTTGACGTACTAGTATCTGGACCACTATTAAACAAAGTACAAGCTGCCTATGGGGTTTTAGGAGATGAAGAAACCTGTGTAGTCGAAATGGCTTCTGCATCCGGTTTATGTCTAGTTGAACCCAATAAGCTGAATCCTTTAATTGCGACGACTTATGGAACGGGTGAGCTTATTCATCAAGCGCTAAATGACGGGTATCGAAAAATCATATTAGCCATCGGTGGTAGCGCCACAAATGATGCTGGTGTCGGTATGCTCCAAGCGTTAGGGCTGAAGGTTTTAGATAAAGAAGGGGTAGAAATCGGATATGGAGGAGCGGAACTATCACGCATTACAGCAATCGAGATGCATGATTTCGATCCAAGAATAGCTGAATGTGAATTCATCATTGCTACAGATGTCCAAAATCCGTTGATTGGAGCCGATGGGGCAACTAAGGTTTTCGGTCCGCAAAAAGGGGCAACCCCAGACATGGTTGAAATGTTGGAAGAGGCTTTATCGACCTGGGCGGATCTGGTGGAAATCAAGACAGGTGTCCAATTACACCATAAAGCAGGGGCTGGTGCAGCTGGTGGGATTGGTGGTGCCTTTCAAGCTTTCTTTCCTTCTAAAACGAGAAGAGGCGTCGATATCGTCATGGAATATTCAAGTCTTATAGAAAAGTTATCGGGAGCACAATGTGTTTTTACTGGAGAGGGACAAATCGATGTTCAAACGACATCAGGGAAGACGCCAATGGGAGTGGCTGAAGAAGCGAAGAAACTAAGAATCCCTGTATTTGCCCTAGCAGGCTCAATAGGCAAAGGAGTTGATGCTTTATATCAACATGGATTTACAAGTGTGCATAGCCTTGTCAACGAACCTATGTCACTACAAGAAGCCATGGAACGTGGAGCTGAACTGTTAGAGATGCTGACTGAACAAGTTCTGCGTACCTTTATTGCTTCTTCTGGACAGTAATTATTGACATGAGGGATTGAGAAAATAATAGTGGAAATTCCTTAAACACAGTGTACTTGCTGTGTTTTTTATCGTATGCCAGATAAGAACATATCCTTATAGAACATTCCTTTTCACATCCGGTGGGTCTAAAAAGTTCCTGAATCCTCGATGGGATGATTGTACATACTTAGTTGCATACGAATGTATTTGGTTTGGAAGCACATTCTAACATAACTAGTTAAGAACACATGATGAATGAAGAGGTGAGTTGATGGAAGAACCAATTGTAACGGTTAGGAATGTATCAAAGATCTTCGGTAAGTTTCCAAAAGCAGCCATCGATTTATTGGAGAAAGGGAAATCCAAAAAGGAAATTTTAAAAGAAACTGGTCAAACAGTTGGTGTCAATAAAGTGAACTTCGAAATCTATCCGGGTGAAATCTTCGTGATCATGGGGCTATCTGGAAGCGGGAAGTCCACCTTAATTCGAATGTTCAATCGTTTAATTTCACCTACTAGGGGAGAAATCCTCATCAATAATGAAGACATTGTTAAAATGAATGCTTCTCGTTTAAGGGAAGTTAGACGAAAAAAAATTAGTATGGTGTTTCAAAACTTTGCTTTGTTCCCTCAT
Organism: Peribacillus sp. NPDC046944; assembly: GCF_050272735.1. NCBI lineage: Bacteria > Bacillati > Bacillota > Bacilli > Caryophanales > Bacillaceae > Peribacillus > Peribacillus sp. NPDC046944. The sequence goes on along the minus strand of NZ_JBNNML010000005.1, from coordinate 80,675 downwards.
AAAACGATCTTGGAAAACACCGAGTTTGGATTAGAAATACAAAAAGTGCCGGTAGAAGAACGAGAAAAAAGGGCGATGCAATCCCTAGAGGTTGTGGGACTAAAAGGGTATGAAAATCAGGTACCCTCCCAATTGAGCGGTGGGATGCAGCAACGTGTCGGCTTAGCCCGGGCACTTGCTAGCCATACTGATATCATCTTAATGGATGAAGCATTCAGTGCGCTTGACCCGCTAATTCGAAAAGATATGCAAGATGAATTACTTGAGATACAAGACCAATTTAAGAAAACCATCATTTTCATCACACATGATTTGGATGAAGCTTTACGGATTGGTGATAGAATCGCATTGATGAAGGATGGAAGCGTCATCCAGCTCGGGACACCTGAACAGATCATGATGAACCCTGCAAATGAATACGTTGAGAAATTTGTTGAAGATGTAGATTTATCGAAGGTATTAACCGCTTCCCATGTTATGAAAAGAGCAGAGAAAATCAGTGTGGACCGTGGTCCAAGGGTTGCATTGGAAATTATGCGGAAGCAAGGATATTCAAGTATCTTTGTAGTAGATCGAAGGCTAAGGTTATTGGGCGCCATTACAGCTGAGCAGGCCCTTAAAGCTATAGACAGCCATCAACCTATATCAGAGGTCATGACAACTGATATACCGCTAGCTAAGGAAGACCAATTACTCATTGAAATACTAGATGTGATGTCCACTTCAACACTTCCGATATCTGTAGTCGATGAAGAGAAAAGATTGAAAGGAGTCATTATCCGTGGAGCCGTCATTGGTGCTTTGGCTGGTAATAAAGATTCCTTGAACGAGATGGAAGTGAATACATGAATATCACAAGAATCCCATTAGGCACTTGGGTTGATAAAATAGTTGATTGGATCACCATCACATTCGTTGGTTTATTCTCTTTTCTAACACGATTAATCGAAGGGATTTTAAATATCCTTGTTGATGCTTTGAGTATAGGGCCACCACTGGTTTTAATTATATTTTTGACGCTTTTAGTTGCCTATACGAGTAAATGGAAGTTAGGCCTTTTTACAGTATTAGCCCTCCTGTTAATCGATAATCTGGGTTATTGGGAAGCTAGTGTCCAAACTTTGGCCCTCGTTCTTTCATCGGCGATCTTAACGATTGCGATTGGTATTCCGATAGGGATTTGGGCTGCCCAAAGTCCTACTGCGAGAAAAATCATCATTCCAACTCTGGATTTCATGCAGACAATGCCAGCTTTCGTATATTTGATTCCAGCCATCTTATTTTTTGGAATTGGGGTTGTTCCTGGTATTTTCGCTTCGATTATCTTTGCAGTTGCACCGACAATTCGCTTAACCAATCTTGGCATACAGGAAGTTCCGAAAGAATTAATTGAAGCTTCTGATGCGTTCGGTTCAACAAATAATCAAAAATTACTCAAAGTTCAATTACCATTGGCTGCTCCAACCATTTTTGCCGGCATTAATCAAAGCATTATGTTAGCTCTCTCTATGGTTGTTATAGCTTCCTTGGTAGGAGCACCAGGTCTAGGTGCAGAAGTTTATCGTGCTGTAGCTCAGATCAAAGTAGGACAAGGGTTTGAAGCGGGTTTGTCTATTGTCATAATCGCCGTTATCCTAGACCGAATTACACAAAACCTACGAAATCCTGCCTATACGAATTTTTTGAGTAAACGAATCGTCTTCTCAGTTTTTGGTGTCTTGTTTCTAGGTGCCTGTATTTTTGCTTCTTTACAAGGAGAGAACCCTTCCGAGGAGAATTCAGGTAGTGTAGGCAGTCTGACCGATTATGAAATTATTGGTATTGACCCAGGAGCAGGAATCATGAAATCCACCAAAAAGGCTATGGAAGATTATAACCTGGATGATTGGACCCTTGTTGAAGGATCATCAGCTGCCATGACCGCTGAATTGAAAAAGGCTTATGGCAATAAAGAACCCATCATTGTAACTGGCTGGACGCCGCACTGGATGTTTCAATCATTCGACTTAAAATATCTTGAAGATCCCAAAAACTCCTATGGTAAAGATGAAGACATTCATACCATTACTAGAAAAGGCCTTGAAAAGGATGCGAAAGGAGCCCATACCGTACTGGACCAATTCTTCTGGAAATCGAGTGATATGGAAGAAGTGATGGCAGATACAGCAACTGGAATGGAACCCGAAGAAGCCGCAGAAAAATGGATAGCAGCACATCCAAAACAAGTAGCAGAGTGGACAGACGGGGCACAAAAAGGAAATGGAGAAAGTATCAGTCTAGTTTACGTAGCATGGGAATCAGAAATCGCTAGTACCCATGTAATTGGAAAAGTTCTGGAACAACAAGGATTCAAAGTTACTTTACAGCAAGTAGAGATAGGACCTATGTTCGCAGGAATCGCAAATGGTAGCGCTGATGCTATGGTTGCCGCCTGGCTGCCAACCACTTCAGCTGAATACTTCGAAGAATACAAAGAGGATATTGTAGATCTTGGGCCAAACTTGAAAGGTACGAAACTCGGGTTAGTGGTACCAACCTATATGGATATCGATTCTATTGAAGAATTAAATGACTAAAGAAAAGGGATTCTCATTTTGGGGATCCCTTTTTGCATTAGACTATCTGAAGCAGAATGTAAGGTAACAAAACCAAAATGGTGAATATTGTTTATACTTTTGTGCAGATTAGGACATTTACTTAGGCAGTCTATAAAATTTTCCTATATTAACATAAAGAAAAGGGTATACTAGATAGATAAGAATATATATATTCTTAGTAACACATGTAAGAATGGTTCCATTTAGTCAGAACCTGATTCTTACATACAGACAGAAGGAGAATTGATACGTTTGAATAATAAAGAAGCAAAAGCAATCGAATTACCAGCAAATTATGAGGAATTAAAAAAATCGGCACACCGTACTGCGAACTGGAGAGAACGGTTAGATGCTATCGAAGAGTTAGGACAGCTGAAAAACCAACAAGTAATTGATATTCTAACACATATTATGAATAACGATGCTGTATATAAAGTACAAGAGGCAGCCTACCGTCAATTAAAAGGTTTAGGTGAAGATGTCCAGTTACCTGCAAAGAAAAAAGGTGAATTGTTTAAAGGGGTAACCAAAGTCTTGGTAAGAATTAAAAAGAGCTTGCCTGAAGGTCATACGTATAACGAGTTCAAAGAAAAGTTCAAAAAGATGAGAATTGATATATATGATGCCTACGAAGGCGAAAAGGGAGCCGACTTCGATAAGTGGCTTCAGTCTACCTGGGAAGGGTTATCGAAAAAGTAATTCGATTTAGTTTCATAGTATAGGAAAAAGGAGCAATCATTTTGCTCCTTTTTCTTATGCATACATATTAGTTTGATTATGCATCTCGTCACATATTCTAAACATTCATAAACCATTGAAAGGCCTAACCTCCTAGAGCTTGTAAATCGAATCATAAAAAGAAGTAATCCTACTTTCTCCACTAAGATTCATTTTTTTCATAACTCAACATAATGATAGTAATACCCTATTTGAATTCATACATGACCGGGGGAGGATCATGAATCAACTATTCGAAATCTTGGAAGAAGTGCAAAACACTTCTATGGAGTGTGTCTTAGCAACAATTATTCAGGTGAAGGGTTCGGCATACTTGCGTGAAGGTACCTCGATGCTCATAAAAAAAGATGGCACATTCACAGGCATTATTAGTGCTGGTTGTTTGGAAACCGATTTATTGCATCATTCTCAAAGAATATTTGAAAGTAAAAAAGCGGAAACCGTCGTCTATAACATGGAAAATAATGAAGATTTGGATTGGGGAGTATCTACAGGTTGTAATGGAATCTTATATATTTTACTTGAATATGTAGATCATAAGTTAAAAGAAAATCTTTTATGTATCAACGACACAATCACCAAGGGTAAGGATAGCATTTATCAAAGAGTACTAAGTAATGAATGGAACTTATCAGAATCCTATTTTTCACCAGAAGATTCATTCAAAGACGAATCGCTTAGATATAGTCAAACATCCAATTATGTATTTACTCAAAAGTTCTCGCCAAAACCTCGATTAATTATCTTTGGTGCTGGAGCAGATGCACATCCAGTTGTTTCTTTAGCTTCCCAAACCGGATTCTCGGTTACAGTTTGTGATTGGAGAGAATCACTTTGTAACGAACATAATATACCTGAAGCGGATAAGTATATAATTGGCTTCCCAAAAGAAATCGAGAAACAAATTTCCTTCAAAAAAGACGATTATGTCATTATAATGACCCATAACTTTCAAAGAGATAAGGAAATCCTTTCTTTTGTTAAAGATGAGTCATTATTCTATTTAGGCATTTTAGGTTCAAGAAAGCGAACGGCAAGTCTATTTGATGATGAAATTCCTAAGAATATACATGCACCCATTGGTTTATCGATCGGAGCTGTAGGACCATATGAGATTGCAGTAAGTATCATAGCTGAACTAATTCATATAAAAACAAGGAAGACCAGTCAATGAGAATTTCCGGTATATACTTGGCTGCTGGTAATAGTTATCGTATGGGAACAAATAAATTAACCTTAACATTAGGTAATAAAGAAATAGGTAGATGGGGTTTAGAAAAGGCCCTCGATTCAAATCTGGATGATATTATCCTCATTTCTCAACACCAAAATCGACTAGACTTATCTGGATTATGCACCCAAAAAGTAATGGAAGTAGAAGTTACCAAATCTAATGCGGGACAATCTCACTCACTTAAAGTCGGTATAGAACAAGCGAACATCTTACATTCGGATGCAGTCATCATTTTACTTGCCGATCAACCTTTTATTACGACAGATATGATAAATCAACTCATTAAAATATATAAACAAAAACCTACTACCTCCTTTGTTGCCTCTAGTTTTCTTGATATTATCCAGCCACCCATTCTTTTAGATAACCAGCTTTTTTCCAAGATACTTCACTTAACAGGAGATCAAGGTGCAAAAAAGATATTGAAGGAGCAAATGGAGCAAGGAATTCTTTTACCCTTTAATGACGAAAAACTGTTTACTGACATTGATTATATGGATGAGTACTTGTTTTGGAAAAAACACGTAGAATCAAACAGATAATGAGGGGATTTATATGGATATCATTGGAAAAGGTGTGATTCGTAAAGATGCGTGGGATAAGGTGACCGGTCAAGCCAGGTATACAGGAGATCATCATCATGCAAATATCCTTTCCGTTAAAAAGGTGATCAGTCCTTATGCTCATGCACTAATTAGAAAGATTGATATATCGAAAGCTGAAAAAATCAGTGGGGTCCGTGCAATCATAACAGGCGGAAATTTACCCCTAACAGGAGAAGAGATTAGAGATCGTTATCCCATAGCTCAAGACAAAGTCCGTTATCACGGTGAAGTTGTCGCACTCGTAGTCGCGGACACGCCTAAACAAGCAAGAATGGCTGCTGACCAGGTAAAAGTTGTTTATGAACCTTTGCCTGTTGTCAATTCTCCGACTGAAAGCATAAACCCTTCATCTCCTCTACTCCATTCCCATTTAGGTACATATACAAAAATATCCGAGGTATATCCTGAACCAGGTACGAATATAGCAAATCATTCAAAAATCCGAAAAGGTGATAAAGAAAGTGGATGGCAAGAGAGCGATATAATCGTTGAAGAAAATTTCTCCTTTTCTCCTTCTGATCATGTTGCAATGGAAACAAGATGTTCATTGGCAGAAATTCATGCAGATCAAAAAGTCTTCATCACTTCTTCTTCGCAAGCTCCTTTCATGATCAAGCGGCTTATAAGCGAATACTTTGGCGTTGAAATCGGAAAAGTCGTCGTAAACACTCCTTTGGTTGGAGGAGGATTCGGCGGTAAAGCCTCAGTACAACTTGAGCTATTAGCCTATATCGCTTCTAAAGCGGTCGGTGGAAAGTTGGTTAAGGTGGAAAATAGTCGTGAAGAGGATATCATTACATCCCCATGCCATATAGGTTTAGATGCGACAGTGAAACTGGGATGCACACAGTCTGGGGTCCTTAAGGTAGCTGAATTGACTTATCTCTGGGATGGGGGAGCATATGCTGACAAGGCTACAGACCTTAGTCGTGCTGGAGCAGTGGATTGCACGGGACCCTACCACATTGAAAATGTTTGGTGTGATTCTTTTTGTATGTATACAAATCATCCATACGCTTCTCCATATCGAGGGTTTGCCCATGCAGAGGTTTTGTTTGCTTTTGAGAGGACCATGGATTCTCTTTCAAAAAAACTTGGCATGGATCCACTTGAACTTCGTGAACGGAATGCGATACTTCCTGGACATTCTACTCCAACTCAAGTTACGTTGAATTCAAGTACCGTAGGGAATCTTCCTGAATGTATACATGTCCTCAAGAAAAAAATGAATTGGGAAGAAGGACAGTTCATTAGAAAAAGTGACAAAACAGTATTGGCGAAGGGGATAGCTTGCGTATGGAAAAATTCCACCATTGATACAAACGCAGGGTCCGGTGTGATTTTAACATTCAATCCTGATGGGAGTGTTAACCTTATATCAGGAGTAGTGGAAATCGGCACAGGTACGAAAACGGTGTTGGCACAAATTGTATCAGATAAATTGAAGATAGAAGTCGATCGTGTGAATGTTCAGATGGGAGTCCATACGCAAAGTACTCCTGAGCATTGGAAGACGGTCGCTAGTCGTGGAACGTTCATGGCTGGAAGAGCAGCAATCCAAGCTGCTGAAGATGCTATCTTTCAAATCAAGAAACTTGCTTCGGTTGTATTAGGAGTTCCCCTGGAAGACATTGAAATCGGTCAGGAAATTGTATATCTCAAGGGTGATCCAACAATACGCATTCCTTTCAAGGAGCTAGTTTATGGATATACTTATCCAAATGGAAATGCCATCGGAGGACAAATCATCGGTAGAGGACATTATATAACTCCCCATATTTCCAAATTAGATTCCGAAACGGGAGCAGGGAACCCAGGACCTGAATGGACAGTAGGCGTACAAGGGGTTGAAGTAGAATATGATACCCATGAATATACCTATAAGGTAGTAAGAGCCATATCCGTCATCGATGCAGGGAAAGTGCTGAACCAAAAAACGGCAGAAGGTCAAATAATGGGGGCAATGAGTATGGGCTTAGCCTTTGCTGGTCGTGAAACGTTCTATTTCGACCATGCAGGCAGGGTCCTTAACCCGCAATTCCGGACGTACCGACCCTTAAGATATGGTGAAAATCCCGAATACATTTGTGAGTTTTTAGAGACACCGCATCTAGAAGCACCATATGGGGCAAGAGGTCTCGGTGAACATGGCCTGTTAGGAATGCCAGCTGCATTAGGTAACTGTTTATCCCTTGCTGCGGGTATACCTTTAAATCACTTACCCTTACTTCCCGAACTAATTTGGGAAGGGAAGAAAGAAGGGAGGCATCACTGATGTTACCCTTCCATTTTGATTATTATAAACCAGAATCCATACAAGAAGCTCTAGACCTTTTTCAAACATTAAAAGGTCTAGGGAAGACTCCTTTGTACTATGGTGGAGGAACAGAGATTATAACATTAGGACGACTGAATCTTGTATATGCCGATGCTATTATTGATTTAAAAGGGATTTACGAATGTAATATATTTGAATTCCAAAATAATGAACTCATTATTGGTTCTACAGTGAGCCTAAGCGCTTTTGAAGAGAAAATGCTTTTCCCTTTATTAACGAAGACTTCAAAGGAAGTTGCAGATTATACTTCAAGAAATAAGATTACCATTGGTGGGAATATATGTGGGAACATTTTTTATAGGGAGTCTGTTCTGCCATTCTTATTAGCGGATAGTGCTGTAATTATTGCAGGACCTAAAGGAATAAGAAAATTATTATTAAGCAAAGTTTTTCATAATGAATTACAACTGGAAGAAGGTGAATTTCTAGTGCAAATTCTTACAGAAAAAGAGTATCTTCCTGCTCCCCATCTGAGTATTAAGAAACGGCAACAATGGGATACGGGATATCCACTTTTGACCGTGGCTTCCCTGAAAAAAGACGGTTATGTACGTTTTGCATTTAGCGGAGTTTGTCCATTTCCCTTTCGTTCGATCCCAATGGAAGAAACCCTCAATGACCAGAATTTATCCTATAAAGACCGAGTTTTGGCATCTTTTGAATACTTGCCTAATTCAATTTTAAATGACATGGAAGGATCTAATGAATATCGACTATTTGTATTGGAAAATACGCTAACTTCTATTTTGTCTAAGTTGGGTGATGAAGAATATGAATAGGAATTTGGGGAATCAAAATACAACAATTCGCTTAAAAATTAATCAGGAGAGGTACGAGAGAGAGATACTGGCCTCAGATCTATTACTAGATGTATTGCGAAAAATAGGATTCACGGGAGCCAAGCCAGGATGCTTAAATGGTGATTGCGGGGCATGCACGGTAATCATGGGTAAACAGCCAATGAAATCATGTTTAGTATTAGCGATTGAAGCCAATGATACAGAAATCATTACTATTGAAGGTCTTCACAAAACCCCCATACAACAGGCATTCGTTGAGCATTTTGCTTTTCAATGCGGGTACTGTACACCTGGATTTATCATGAATGCTACGGCTTTACTTCTTAATGACGACGACCCAACCCCTGAGAAAATCAAAACATGGCTTTCTTCTAATATTTGTCGATGCACCGGGTACAAAGAAATTGAAGAAGCGATACATTCAGCCATACACAATATAAAATTCATTGAATGAAGTGACAGATTTCTGTTTACCTGAATAAAATGCCTACATGGGGAGTGATGATATTGAATGAATCCTGTGAGAAGGATACCAATTTAACAATAATTCACTCCTTTCAGCGTAGTATTGAAATTACGACAGCCATCCTATTATTGACCGGACAAATCACAATTATTGGAGTGTTTGTAAGACCGGGTAGATTTAGCCTCTCTTTAGGTGGGCCACTTTTTGGAGGGCATCGTTTAGAGGGAAAGAATCATGAGGAAGTGGGAAATCTTTTCATCGATATACTTGATATTATTTTAGCTATATTACTCATCAATAACGTCATACATGTTACGGGCACATTCGTTTCATCCGGTGACTTCTCCATTAATGTTTCAGGCCCCATTTTTGGTTACCCGGAAGTTGTCCCCGCACTGCCCTTTGAAGATTATGACTTTTTCAATAAAATCGTAAGTAAACATTACAACGTTCCTCCAGAAATGGTAACTAAATTAAGAGGGAATGAGTATAATGTCATTAACTGATATACCTACCGTAAAAAATTCGAGGTACAATGTATTTCTAATAGTTCTTCCAATAATTTTTTTCATTTTTTTCTTCACTCAACAAAAAACCACGGACCAATAAACTAAAAAAGGAATTGTCATCATTTTATAGAAATTTAGAGGTAAAGCATATCAAATGGCTTTACCTTTCATATTTCATACACTTCATGGACCAAAGTGACAGGTAATATTGGACTCTTCAATGGAAGAGCAATTAAGTGACAGACACGTGATCAGAAGGTATCCACTAAATACAGCCCTGTTTAACCAGAGTTCCTGATTAGAGAGCATTATTTCTAGGTGACAAGTGAGCCATCCCTTTCTTTCATAACCTAAGCATAATAGGTAGAGAGCGACAGGTAAGACAAATAGTGAAAAAACATGGGTTATAAAATAGATTTTTCCCTATATTAATTACATCATAAGGTGAGCCGTGCCTTCACCTGAATTTATTATTTAATCTCGTAAATCCATAAAATAAGGAAGCATCCCTACCCATTTTGTTACGTGTATTCATGTATGGACGAAGACAATTCTGGAAGATTCGATCACAGTGTTCTGAAGGTCCATATTTTTCATAACAAATATCATGTGATTTGCAGCACGAATCGACCGCGTTAGTAGGTGCACCAGGTCCCGAACAACCCGGACCACACCATCTATACCCTGGTACACAAAAACCTCGATTTAATCGTTTACTTCTGTTCAAAATACCGCCTTCTTTCCTAAGAGGGATTAGCTATAATACTTTATGTAGGAATACCTGGAAGCGGTAGGGCTTTTTGCAGACTGTCATAAAATATATAGGAAAAGGGCATTGGCTTTGGAAATGAGAAAATGAAATGAAGACAAAGCACGCTATCCTATTTTCAAAACGTTATTCTATATGGATAGATATCGTTTGATTACTGATACTATGAGGTTTTAAAAGGGTAATAGCTTCCTGATTTCGGAGGTTGGTTATAAGTTCCAAACCCTTTCTCTTGAACTCGTTCCTTTTAAGGAGTACATTATTTTGTGACTTATGAAAAACTTACTAAAGGAGAACTAAATTGAACAGAAGTGATAGATTAAAAAAGCGTCAATGGACTTTATATATAGCCATAGTAATCTTTACTCTTATCCTTTTTCTCGGCACATGGAATCAGGTAGCCAATAAGAAGAATACTTTCGTTCCAGCTGGGGGAAGTTCAAATGAAAGTGATCAAATGTTAATAATTGAATTGCCTGATGGTAATGTGATGACTACTGAACAAAAGAACATCTATTATAAAAGGGACAAAGTATATTACAAGAGTAAATATAATGAAATTGATATTACTGGTTCCAAAATTAAACAAAAAAAGTAGATAGTTGATCTTCCAATAACTATATGAAATGAAGAAGGAAGCGGAAATGGGGACGATAATACAAAATATATCCTTTCCGATTCTTTTAAACAATTGGAAGCTTATTTTCTCCGTTATCTCCAATGCTATCAAGTGTAGCTGTGGCCATTTGTTCTCTAATACGTTTAATATGGACATCCATGAGGTGCTTGGCTTTGTCGGCATCTTTTAATGCGATAGAAATATAGATATCTTTATGTTCTTGAAGGGTTTCTTGAAAGTGACCTGGTTTTGAAAAACGGTGCTGTCTAGTCGCTTGAATCGTTTCTTTCATTTGATCACTAAGGGTATGTACCAGTCCTGCAAATATGGAATTGTTTGTAGCTTGTGCAATGCTATTATGAAACAACAGATCTGCTTGTAAACCCAATTCCTCATCGTGTTCTGAATTCGCCATATCTTCTAAAGCCTTAAGCATTTTTTGGAAATCTAGCGAGGTTGCTTTCTGTGCAGCTAAAAATGCACACTCCGTTTCAATTACTCTACGAACTTCGAGCATTTCATAAACCATATCATTCTCAGCATCAATGATGGTGGTGGATAACTGATTGATCAGTGACTGAACTTCAGAATGTCTTATAAATCTCCCATCACCTGGTCTTACCTCTATGACTCCGTTAATCTCCAATACCCGAAGAGCTTCTCTGATTGAAGTTCGACTCACCTTAAACCGTATGGATAGATCCCGCTCAGAGGGTAATTTATCACCAGGTTTGAGTTCCCCAGTAATAAAAGATTCTTTAATTTGATTGAAGATTATTTCGTATACTTTTGGCGATTTAACTGGTATAGAATCCATTACTCATTACACATCCTTATCCCACTATAAGTGGACTCATTTTAACAAGCATTTCTCATTGTAGCAAGCGGATAAGTGGAATGTTATTTTCACCTTACATAATAAATACGAGTATTAACACTGGTTAGACCAATGTTGATAAATTCCTCCCTAAATAAAAGAGAGATTTCATACATGGTGATATTGGCGGAACCTACTAATCTTTAATAAATATGTGTTTTATTAGCGTTAATTTCAAGAAAACGAAAATTTGTTGAAAAAATCAAAATATTTAGTATAATGAAAACTGGTTGGACCAATTATTAAGATTCATAATGATTCGTGGACAAATAACTCGTTTATGAAATCGTTTACTTTATTACAATCAGATATTTGAGTAGAAAGTGGGAGATGGGGATGGAAGCAACTAGCGTAGGTTTAGTAAAGGCTTTAAAAGAAGTTCTATCGGAAAGTCAAGTAACCGAAAACCAGACAGTAAGAGAACTGCATGGCAGAGATGAATCCTATCATGCTACAAGCCTTCCGGATATTGTTGTATTTCCGGAAACAACGCAGCAAGTGAGCGAAGTTGTAAAGGTAGCAAGTATACATAAAGTTTCAGTGGTTCCTTTTGGATTGGGATCTAGCTTAGAAGGGCATGTCATCCCATACCAACATGGTATCACCATTGACTTTTCACTAATGAATAAAGTATTGGAAGTACGTGGTGATGATTTTCTTGTAAAGGTGCAGCCTGGCGTGACTCGTTCTCAACTGAACAAAGAATTGAAAAAATACGGTTTATTCTTTTCCGTCGATCCGGGAGCAGATGCTACCCTAGGAGGAATGGCTGCTACCAATGCTAGTGGAACTACATCAGTTAAATATGGTGTAATGCGAGACCAGGTCCGTGATCTTGAAGTGGTTCTTGCGGATGGTTCAATTATACATACCGGTAATTTGGCCGCTAAATCATCATCAGGTTACCATCTAAACGGCCTATTCGTTGGTTCTGAGGGGACCCTAGGATGTTTTACTGAATTAACCCTTAGAGTTTACGGAATTCCTGAGCATATTATGGCCGCAAGAGCATCCTTTCCTTCATTGAATGATGCAGTTGAAGGCGTAGTATCTATATTACAGGCTGGCATTCCAATCGCAAGGGTAGAGCTAGTGGATGAGCCATCCATGAAACAGGTGAATCTCCATAGCGAAACAAGCTATAACGAAGGCCCTACGCTATTTTTGGAGTTTCATGGGAATGAAGCTGGATTGAAACAAGATGTAGCTTTCACAAAAGAAATAGTAGCAGAACATAATTGCCTCGATATTGAATTCGAAACAGATAATGCTGCTAGGAACCGCCTATGGGAAGCTCGCCATAATCTTGCCTATGCTTATATTCACGGCCATCCTGGGAAAAAACTGATGGTAACGGATGTCTGCCTGCCGATATCGGAGCTATCTGGAGCCATTCACCACGCCAGGGAAACGGTGGATTCATTAGGCCTGACCGGTGGAATCGTTGGCCATGTAGGCGATGGCAACTATCATATCCTCTTAATGATCGATAACGAAAATAAAGAAGAGGTGGGAAGGGCTAAACAATTAAATGAACAAATTGTTCTATACGCCCTTGAACGCAACGGAACATGTACGGGAGAGCATGGAGTGGGAGTCGGTAAACAAAAATATCAGAAACAAGAACATGGGGAGTCACTCTTGGTGATGGAAAAAATAAAAAAAGCCCTTGATCCTGACAATCTATTAAATCCAAGTAAAATATTCATGCAAGAAGGAGAGTGACGAGATGAAAGTTCTAGAAACTCTCAGTGCGTTAGCCGGAAAATATTTTGCTGTTTGGGTTATCTTAATATCCGTCATTGCCTTTATGTTTCCAGATCCCTTTTTGGGTCTTGGAGGATATATTACGATATTGTTAGGCGTTGTCATGTTCGGAATGGGTCTTACGTTAAAGGCAGTTGATTTTAAAATCATCATTACAAAACCTCTGCCCGTAATCATTGGTGTTGCCGCACAGTTTGTCATCATGCCATTAGTGGCATTCTTTATTGCGAAAGTCATGAATTTACCACCTGAATTGGCTGCAGGGTTGGTGTTACTTGGCTGTGTACCAGGCGGGACCGCCTCGAACGTTATGGTATATCTAGCAAAAGGGAATGTTCCCTTGTCAATTGCTATGACTTCGGTATCAACCTTACTGGCTCCAATTATGACACCATTGCTTCTGCTGTTGCTGGCAGGCCAATGGATGCCGGTTAATTTTTCATCAATGTTCATGTCCATCGTTCAAGTCATCATTCTTCCCATTGTTTTAGGTCTGATCATTAAAAAGTTTTTCCCTGTTATAGTAGAGAAAAGCTTAACCGTATTACCGCTTATATCCGTTGTAGCTATTATCACGATTGTAAGCGCAGTAGTTTCAGGAAACGCCTCCAGTATTGCTACATCTGGGTTCCTTATTTTCACGGCAGTCATGCTTCACAATGGATTCGGACTTCTGATTGGTTACTTTGCGGCAAAAGCGCTTGGGCTTGATGAAGTGAATAGAAGGGCGATTTCAATTGAAGTAGGCATGCAAAACTCTGGATTAGGCGTTGCCCTTGCAACTGCTCATTTCGGACCGTTAGCAGCGCTCCCAAGCGTTCTGGCGGCTGCTTGGCATAATATATCCGGACCCATTCTTGCGACATACTGGTCAAAAAAGTCTGCTGGTAATAAAGAGATCGAGGAAATACCGGTGCAGCCAATGGAGACGAAGGTTTAAATATGAATGATTTAAGAATTCCATTCTTCATGGGATTCTTTTTTTGTCTGAAATTGAAAAGTCCAAAGAATTTAGATCCAATAGTAGAACGTCGAACAGTAGAGTTTTTGGGATCAGACAAGAATTCAGCCAAGGTGAAAGTAACACTTTGTCTCACATAATCATGTACATCATATGAAATAGTATCTATTATTGGTCTCCAAATAAAATTTCATTCTATTTGGAGATCCTTTGAACATATAATGAAAAAATTCAGAACTACGTTCGACAGCAACAATATATTGTCGTTCAATAAAAGGAAATCTGTAAAATATTTCGAATGGTATTTGCATATTAAAAGATTTTGGAAGGATTCCTGAACCAAGTAGGATTGGCCTTTTTCTGTGAAATGCTTATGAAAAAGAAAATGGGGCAAAATAATTGCCTTTGAGCACGGGGCGGGAATCGAATGAGATTAAATGGAATGTAGATTCGGAGTTTATTAGGGAGGTTTATAAGTGGGCAATATTGATAATAGAAAACGATTAGATGAAGCTCCGTTTAGTTACAGAATTACCAAAAGTAATACTGTTTTTATCGATTATAAGGGAAAACAAGTAAAATTATTAAAAGGTAAAGATGCTGAAAAAATTTTAGAAAAGATTAACATTGCTGAAAATGAAAAAGCAGTGCAACTGATATTGGCAAAGATCACAGGGAACTTTAAAAGAGGAAATGAACGTATTGTGAATTCAAAGAATAATGGAAAATCCTAAAAAAGTAATACACTTATTGAGCAAATAGGGGCTTTAGTTCAATAACGAGTCGGGCACTTCCTTTTACTAAAAGGAGAGATTATCGGACATTGAGAAGGAGAAGTCATTATGAGGAACTGGAAGAAGAAAACTTCACTAGTATAGATATTATAGGAATGAGCAGCGCCTTAAATGGACTGCTCTTATTTATTATCTCAGCTCCGCTCATTAAATCGTTTTGGTGCATTATAAAATTTTTGGTGCATTAAAGAGCGAAACCTGTGTAGCATTTTATACGGAAACCTTTTTACGATTATAAGAACCCTTTCCTTTCTTATTCTTGATTACACGAGTGGAGGGGTCGAAAGCCCAACACATTCTACTATTTGTTAGTTCGCCAATTGTTTTCTTTTTAGTTTTAGCCATATGTATTCCTTCTTTCGTAGATATGTAGAAATAAAAAAAGACAGCCGGAAATGGCTACCTTTCTATGGAAGGGAGGAAAATAAGATGTCAAACATAAAGTAAAAGGGACTAGCTTTATATGGCTAATCCTTTTTCTTTTCTGCAAAATAAAAACCGATCTTAGTTATCAAGTATAAGATAAACAAGACATAAAGATTTCTTGAAATGACTAGACCATTGACACCTAGTTCATACCCTAATGGTATTAAAAAGTCGGTATTAAATACAATAACAAGAGCGATCACTAAAGGTATCAAGGTCAATATTAAAAATAACTTTTGATTATTACTCATAGGTATCCTCCAATCCTAATTTATGTATGTATTGGTATTCTCATTATAATAACATCCATGATTTGCAAATAATACAAAATTAGAAAGAGAAGGAGGGGTTGGGCTTAAGGTTATCCGAGCTTTTTATTCTCATGGGCCAATTGAACGTTTAACAGCAATTAATTCTGCTTTTTCATATGTGCTTATACATAAACTTTGTAACATTGATCCCAATTCTGAAAGAACAGCATTAGGACCTGGAGCATCAAAAATTCCAGCTACCATAGTGTTATGAAATGCAGGAATTACTTTAGAATTATTTTGATTTTCAACGGGAACTAATGGGGCTTTAGATTAATAAAAAAATCACAAAAGTGGCTATGCTTGAAATCAACATTAAAGTATAACAGACATGAAAGGTTAGGGAAGAAAGTCTGTCACAGAGCAAAATGAATAATTCTAGTTTACATAATATATATTATAGGAAGTTATAAAATAATATCAATCTGTGTCTCATATCATAAGAATACTTAACTAAGTGAGACCGAATCAAAATTTATGTTTTTATATAAAGCTCTAACATAACTATGATTTTTATAACACATACAAGTTTTCATCTATTTAAATGATTTAGATTTAATGTAAATAATTTATAAAACTATTATTGATTATTCTTGATCAGGATCACATACAATTTTCATTTTAATGCACTCACAGTAAATGTAATCTGGAAACTCCAGTGTTATTTGATTTCCAAACAGAAATATATTCATAATGAGTTCCTGCTTATATTATTAATATTAGTCTCGCTTTAAATCACTTACCAGATAATAACAAGCGTTTGTATCACATTTTGTATCAAGCCTGTATCTTATCCCCATACCGTACGTTATAACAGCAAACCGCCAAGAGTCTTTAATTCTAGATGAAACAACATCCAAAATACTTTTTTATTGTTATGTAAACTTTGGTTTACCATACGAGTAATATCTCTCTCAATTTTGGATGTGTATTGACTTGAATTGTTTTAAACCCACTATCAATATTACCCGCCCTTCCCTTCTATCTCGTATTATATATATTAGTAAAATCCGTTTACTTCACTGGCTTCGATCAATCAAAAGTATAACGAATGAACAAGATATTCTTAAAACGCCCATTACTATATCAATATATATAAATATAACTAAAATGATAAAAATCACGGGTTAACACTTCAATAAAAGTATTTCAGAATAATAAATTCATTCGAATTTATTAGTGATTTCCACTTTAAAACTAATAATATCTATAAATTCTTTTCAACATCACAACCTTCCCAATTGTTAAATATAACTGTAGCCGCTTTCCATAAATTAAACTGATAATGATAATTATGTTTCCTTTCCGTTTTCCCTCCAGTCTGATTTTGTTACGAATGATAGCAATTCCGTTAATACGTTCACTAATAAGTTCGCTGAGTATAAATGGACAAGTGTCACTCCTAACTAATTAATTGAATACATACTTTAGTCAATTAATTAGTTAGATATAGATTTCTTTTATAAGCAAAGTTATACAGATTTAAAACTATATTTCTAAACATTCCTCCATTATACCTACTATCAGTAAAGTACTTTACTCGCATTGACTAAGAAAAAAATCAATTGTAACCTTTAATAATATCTTACTCAAATTAAAGTAATGTATTTTGAGTAAGATGAAGTTCTAATTAAGGAGGTTAGTGAAATAAGTAATCATAGTACATGTACTTATTACTAAACTGCAAATTAATTTTGGATTCTTTGAATGAAATAGTTTTGCTTTACGACAACTTACACGAGTATGAACTAATAACCAATATTTATTAGGAAGGATGATAGAACATGAATAAGTCAGATCAAATGATGCCAGAGCAAGTTCTAAATCTATTAAGTGGAGAAAATAAAGAGAATCCATTTTCTATATTCGCGCAAATACGTAAAGCGGGATCTGTCATTTCTATTCCAAACCCTTTTGGCCAAACAGATAGTAAAGCATGGCTAGTTGTACATATGGATGAAGCGATTCAAGTTTTGAAACAGCACGCTATATATACTGTAGACCCAAAAACGATTGAGAATGACAAAAGCTTTAGGGATAAAATGGCTAATGATGTAGATTCATCGTCGCCCGATACCTTTTTCACTGGGAAGTCCATGCTCTTTGCTGATGGTGTAGATCATAGAAGATTACGTATGTTAGTTTCAAAAGCCTTTACACCTCGATACATGGAAGGGTTACGTTCTCGCGTTCAAGAAATCGCCGATGAATTACTGGATCAAGTTCAGTCTCAAGGTGAGATGGACATTGTTAAAGACTATGCTTACCCCTTACCGATAAACGTAATTTCAGAAATGTTAGGTGTGCCCCATGAAGATCGTGAAAAGCTTAAAGTTTGGTCCACCGCAATCGCTAATGGCCTAGGTTTGGGTAAACAAGACCCGACAGTTGGGAAGCACTTACAAGAGTTCGGGGAATATACTGAAATGTTAGTTGAAGAAAAAAGGAAGAATCCTTCCGATGACTTAATTAGCCAGTTGATTGCCATTGAAGAACAAGGTGAGCGTCTTGATAAGTCAGAATTGATTTCGATGATCACTTTACTCATTTTTGCAGGTCATGAGACAACGTCGAACTTAATTGCAACTGGGACTATGATGTTATTTGAACATCCAGAACAGCTAGAAATGCTTAAGGCTGATTTAACTTTAGTTCCTTCAGCTGTTGAAGAACTATTGCGATTCAATGGTCCATCAACGATTGTAGGACCACGTTTTGCTAAAGAAGATACACGATTGGGTGGGCAGCAAATCAAAAAAGGAGATTTACTACTTGTGATGGTGAAAGCCGCCAATCGTGATGAGAAAGTCTTTACTGACTCAGAAGATTTAGATATAAAACGTAAGATAGATCGTCACCTCGCCTTTGGACATGGCCTACACGTATGTCTAGGGTCTCCGCTTGCTCGTATAGAAGGAGATATTGCCTTTACTACTCTTTTAAAACGAATGCCCAACTTAAGGTTAAGTATTCCTAAGGAGAAAGTTGAGTGGCAGTTTTCACTCTCATCCCAAAGTCTTGATTCACTTCCTGTTGCTTTTTAAAAATGTATTCACTCTTCTAGTTCTGATACTTACCAAAATAAAAACCCAAACCACTAATAGGTATTTATTGGTTTGGGTTTTTCGCTATTAGAATATAGGTATCATCAACCAACATCCCCTTCCTAATTAACTTTTAGTACAAATGCATACAAAGCATCACCTTTGGACACAGTAGCATCCTCTCCATCCATCCACCACACACTATATGAATAATAGTATATGCCTTTTTCTTTAGGAACAGTAAACTGATCATCCCTTAAATGAATGTCTGTTTCTTTATTTTTCTCATTCGCATTAAACTGTGTTATATACATTTCATTTGGTTTAGGTTCATAATCCATCTTTATGGTAACCTTCTCACCTGGTAGTGCCTCAATAGGCTTTTTATCCGCTAATAGTTCCACTGGTCCTGCCATATCTACACAAGTATTTACTTTGCTATCCCTCCAACAGTAAGTACCTAGTTTCGTTTCATATGCTTCATTAGCCAGTTCAATCTGAACCTTTGGGGGCTTTTCCCCATCCATTTCATTACTGTTTGAACACCCCATTAGATTAAGCACAAAGAATGATAATGCTAACCATTTTTTCATATAGAATCCCCACCTTTATTACATAGACGTTAATTCATATGAAAAGTTGCTCCAATTCTCCATTAATGAAGTATAGAACTATAAATAATTTTTCATCAGATTATGAAACTCCGCCGTGTTATCAGGTACGAATTCAATTAATCATGAATGTACTCTACAAAACCCACTTAATTCCTCTCCCTATGTATTCATATCTCCAAAGTAGATGTCCTTTCTCTTAATCTAGTCTGAACCTTCTAATACCAATATCGTTTAAATAAACTTGTACGTTACTTTGAATGGGTACGTCTTTAATGGCCATAAAGCCACTATCCTTGAATTTTTCTTCTAATTTGAGCCCAACATATTACTTAAACCCCTTACGCCTGCAAAGCCTCACCAGTCAACAGTATGAGCTTAACAAAATGATAGATTAAAATAGCATTAAGAAAACGAATAAAAGACGGAGTTTTTGAACCCCGCCCATCTTTCTTAAAAGATTCTCTCCTCGTTTAACTCGATTGCCAACTGTTTGAAAAACGACAGTGATTCAGGATTGCTCATGGAATCGGGATTTACTACTTTATCGAATTCGAATCCTAATAGTAGTTTACGTATTGGCACTTCCATCTTCTTACCATTCAACGTTTTTGGTATTTGATTGACGAGATAAATCTCATCTGAAATAAAGCGTGGGGAAACATGTTCCCTAATTTCATTTTTGATTTTTTTCATCAGATTCGAATCGAGAGTGTTCCCTTGCTTAAGGACAACGAATAGCAGCAAGGATGATCCTCGACCAAGTACCTCCCTATCAATAACCAGGCTCTCCATCACTTCATCCATCGCTTCCACGACACGGTAAATATCGCTGGTCCCCATGCGTACACCTGAACGGTTGATGGTAGAATCTGAACGTCCATAAATGATGCAGCTCCCTCTATCATCAATCTTAATCCAGTCGCCATGCTTCCAGATGCCTGGATACGTATCGAAGTAACTATCGAAGTATCTTGCACCATCATGATCATTCCAAAAATATAGCGGCATGGAAGGCATCGGTTTAGTGATCACTAGTTCACCGACATCGTTTACTAGTGAGTTCCCTTGTTCATCAAATGCTTCAACATGGACACCTAACGAGCGACCCTGTATTTCTCCAATCCTAACAGGAAGTATGGATACACCCCCCACAAAGCCGGAGCATACATCAGTCCCTCCACTGGATGAACTAAGCCAAATATCCTTTTTAACATGTTCATACACCCACTTATAAGCATCACTTGATAAAGGGGCCCCCGTAGAAAAAAGAGATTTTAATTTTGATAGATCATATGTTTCGATTGGTTTAATGCCTAGTTTCATCGAGCTGGTAAGAAAAGGAGCACTAGTACCAAATGAAGTCACACCTGCATCTTCTGCCAATTTCCAAAGTGTATCCATATCAGGATAGGAAGGACTGCCATCATAAAGGACAATGGTCGCCCTATTGAGTAGTCCGGCCATCAACAGGTTCCACATCATCCAGCCAGTCGTTGTGAACCAGAAAACCGTATCTTCAGATGTCATATCTTGATGCAGGCGCGTGGCTTTTAAATGCTCTAGAATGATTCCTCCATGTCCTTGAACAATCGGTTTCGGCATGCCCGTGGTACCTGAAGAATAAAGAATCCAAAGTGGGTGGTCGAATGCAACGCTTTCAAAGGACAACTCTGATGATTCTATTAAAAGTGTTTTCCATGGAATGATATTTTCTATTTTTTGCTCTAGATTCTTTTTATCTATGTAAGGAACTAGTACGGTATGTTTAACTGTAATCAATTCTTTTTGTAACTGGGCAACTACGGATGTTTTATCGAACGACTTTCCATTATAGTGATATCCATCAACAGCAAATAAAACAACGGGTTCTATCTGTTTGAAGCGATCAATGACGCTTTTTGCCCCAAAGTCAGGTGAGCAGCTTGACCAAATGGCACCTATACTGGCCGTAGCCAAGAACGCAATGACGGTTTCAGGGATATTGGGCATGTATGCAACAACTCGATCACCCGATTTCACCCCTAGTTTTCTTAATGAGTGAGAAACAGAGGCAACTTTTTCTTTTAGCGCTTTCCAGCTGATTTCTTGATTGACTATATGCTCGGAACGAAAGAAAATGGCCGTCTTGCCTTCTTGTTCTTTCGATAGGGCATTCTCCGCATAATTTAACCGCGAGCCTTCAAACCACTTAGCACCTGGCATCGTCTGATCCGCTAAAACCCTATCATATGGTCTAGTTGCAATCACTTCGCAAAATTCCCACACAGATGCCCAAAATTCCTCGAGTTCATCGACTGACCATTTCCATAGTTGTTGATAATCTTGAAATTCCAAGCCTTTCTTTTCTTTCAACCAGTTTGCATAGTGTGTCAATCCCGTTTGCTCAATCCGCTTTTGTGTCGGTTCCCAAATGATTTGTCCTTCTGTAAGTGACTTCATATCATTTTCCCCCTTCGCTATCGAAAATCAAACAGTTTATTACTAGTTGTTTATCAATGCACACATCCTATAAATGGTAATTCAACTTGATGATACTGGATTGTTGAAATACCGTCAATCCGTATACAGTCAAGAAGGCTGAATTATTCGATAATCCCCTTCAAACACGCCTATAGACCTTCACGTACTATAAAAGCTAGATTGAATATTTACTTAAAACGAAGTGATAAATATCTCCATTAATTTGTACCCATGAAAGCTGAGAATGAGGTTCTTCTTCTTAGAATCCCTCACAAGTTTTGTCTTAAAGAGATTTAAAGCTTCCCTATAACCTAAACGTAAAAAACACTGAAACGAATGGTCCATTTCAGTGTCTAAATAGCTTTATTCTTAATAAAGGGCTGATTTCGCAAGCGTGGTAATTGTAACATCATCCATGGGTGGATTATGAAGTCCTGCACGTACATCCCGGTAATATCGTTGCAGCGGATTAGACCGTTGCAGACTCTTCGCTCCAACGACTCTCATCGCCTTGTCGACAATGGTTATGGATTTGTTGACGACCGATAATTTAACCGCTCCTAATTCTTTTGATAATTCGTCATGATTTTCGGGTTGCATTTCCCATTTTTCCGCAACGGAAAAGAGAAAATGTCGCGCTTCCATTAATGCCAATTCAATTTCCCCAATTGTTCTTTGCACATTCGGAAGGTCGCGGATGGGTCCGGGTAGACTATTTGGGGAATACGTCTTTGCAAATTCGACTGCATAATTTCTTGCTGCGGTCGCAATTCCCAGATAACAAGCTGGTATATGCAGTAGCCAAGCATCCGGTATTCTTTTACCAGGATTTTTCTGCATGACATAGTACTTTTCTGGAATCTTAACGTTATCTAAGACAAGATCATGACTACCTGTTCCCTGCATGGAAATCATATCCCATGTTTCTTCTATCGATACACCTGGAACGTCTCGATGGACCAAAAAAGTACCCATCTGTCCTTCTTCCGTTACCCAGGCGGTAACAAGAAAAATATCAAGGACTGGGGAAAGCGTCGTAAACGTTTTACGACCACTAAGTATCCATTTATCGCCTTTCTTACGTGCCGTCGTTTCAGGACGTCCTCCACGTGTGGGACTACCTGTTCCGGCTTCTGATGCAGCCGTATTGACAAGGGCTCCTCTAGATATTTCTTCGAAAAATTCGTCCATGACCTCTTTTTCCCACGGCCTTTTCTCCGTTAAAGATAAAACCGTCCCAACATGCCAACCAATTCCTAAAGCGGTTGGTCCACAATATTCTGCAATTTTCTCCTGGGCTAAGAGAAAATCATATAAGGAACCGCCCTGTCCTCCAAACTCTTTAGCCAACGTTAATGTTGGATAACCGAATGCTTTTAATTCCTGAATGTTGTCAAAAGGAAAACCTTTAGACTCATCAAGTGATTCGGAACGATCCGGGAAGGACTGTATCGCTCGCTCTAATTCTTCTATATATTTTTTTTGCGCGTCTGTTTGATAAAACATGTCGATCATCCCTTCTAGATATGTAACCAAATACTCTTACAAGTATTCGCGAGTATCATTCATCACTATAACTCACCTATATCTTATCACTTTAGTCATATATATGATTCGAGAATTCCCTTAATCGAATTGATTAAGGGATAATTTCTTCTTTTTCATATACATTATTAGCATGCTTATATGCTTCTTTCGCTTGCTCTATGCTTTTGTCTTCAATGAAATAAGCGATTGCAGCCTGACCAATGCCATATGTTACGGCTCCCGCTACAGCCCCCGAAACAGCTAGACCTGCGCCGGGTATCAAACGGACTGCGGCACGCACGCCTTCCCTAACAAGGAGGCCTAATCCGACATTAATGCCTAGAGCAGCGATGAATTCACTTGCTGTTTTTGTGTTAATTTCTTTATCCGCGATAAATCCAATCACTACAATCATCAGTCCTTGAATACCGGTCAATATTGGAAAATCAGCAAATGGGATGGGTTCAGCACCGATTAAACTGGCAATCGCGGTAAATGTGCTGACGATTGTCCGTGCGAATTTCTTCTTGACGAAGTGACTTTGCATGGCCTTAGCCGTCATTAATTTCGCTTCACTGGGTAAGGCCTCGATCAAGTAGGTAGATAACTCATCGATGTTCCATCTCATGTCGTAATCGATATTGCCATTTTCATCAAAATCAATATAAGAACAAATCGGAATGATATTCAAAAGTGGGATGTCGCTTTCTTTAAATCGCTTTTCCATCAATGAAACAGCTTCATCTATATGCTGTTTTTTCTTGGGGTGGGCATCAAATGGCACTTGTTTATAATGAGGTGGATCCAATTCATCGACTTGGGTAACCACACAGATTACTGGTACATCATAGTGATGTTTATTTTTCACGATTTTCCGTAGCTTATTTAGCTCTTTTAAATCTTCTTCAATCCGTGAATCGGTTTCTTTCGCTTTAATCAAGAAAAGAAACACATCCGGCTGTTCCCCAGTAACTGCACTAATTAACTCCTCCAATGGCGTTTCTTCTTCAAACGCCTCTGTAGGCGCTTCACTTTCTCCCAAACCACGAGAGTCAAGCAAACGTATTTTTGGATTGTTTTCACTAGGGTACCACAGCCATTTTCCTTTACCCGTTCCAGACTTGACAGAACTGACATATTGCCGTTTTTCTCCAAACATCGAATTAATAAGAGAGGACTTTCCTGAACCACGCCTTCCGACAAGAGCAATCCGTGGCTCCCTAGCATCAACCGTCATCGTTTTTACTTTTAAGAGTTGGTCCAGCATTTTATTCTTTTTAGATTCTGAAATAGGAAGTTTATCGACCTGGCTCTTAATCAATGTATATATACTACTCATTTCATCGCGCTTTTCTTTCATTGTAATTCCCCCTTAATTAAGAACAGTTTTATTAAACTTTACCCCTGAACGATTCGTCTTAAGCATATACATGAGATGATTGATCTTTTCAGTCACTAGGCATTAGTTGTTCTTAACGAAGTAAAAAGAGATTGAAAGATGTTAGGATTTTTCTTCGAGAAAGGTCACTACGCTTGCCAGGTACTTTTGGATTTCCTGCACTTGGTAAGCCGCAGAATCGGCAATTTGTTTATAGTGATGCTGTCCTTCATCTGTAATCCGTAAATAACGCTTCGTTCGTTTTTCACTTTCCCATCTACCAACAAGTAACCCATTCTCCTCCATTTCGTGTGATAAATCATATAAGTATCCATTGGAGGCAAT
This sequence comes from Peribacillus sp. NPDC046944, assembly GCF_050272735.1. NCBI lineage: Bacteria > Bacillati > Bacillota > Bacilli > Caryophanales > Bacillaceae > Peribacillus > Peribacillus sp. NPDC046944. Next base: position 55,496 of record NZ_JBNNML010000005.1, on the reverse strand, counting down.
CCAGCCGAATTGATTTTTTAACAAGTCGGCAATTTCCCCCATATAAATCGGTCTTTTAGTGAAAGCGGCCTTCAAAGTAACGTAACGGACTAGATCCTTCACAGAAATGATTTTCGAGAAATAAGAGCGGTATTCTTCTGGTAGTTCATTCACAACCGGAGGATTCGTACCAGAACCTTTTAAATCGAACATAAACCTGTCAATGACCTTTTTCACTTCAGAAAAACGTTCCAGGAAATTTTCTTGGTACCATGTATAAAGGTCTTTCCCTTTTTCTGTTATTTGATAATAATTTCTTCCTTTACTCGTATATAATGATAAATGGCCGGATTCGACGAGATTATTAGAAATTTTACATAAGTAGTCATAACTATGGACTTTCCCTGTAAACATATTTTTCAGGTCTTGATGAATGGCACGTGGATAGTTAGCTTTATCCGTCAAAGAATGCAGTAAAAAAATCGTTAAGAATTCTCTCTGGCTTAATCCAACAGACTCAACCGTTGTAGATAGTTTTTCCCCTTTCTTCACTGTCAACCCCCCTTATATATTGTTTGTCACAAAATAGTTCAGCTTCTTCTTATTATCCTGCGCACCCACAAATTAGTAAAGGGTTTCGTGCCTAATTACCTTAGTACTTAAACTATGTATACCGTCCATTTTAGTTGTCAAATTCATTCATAGTATTCTGACGAGGTATTTACTGGAATAAATTTACACCGAGGATACAACAAAAGCGATGACCATAAAATTAGGTCATCGCTTTTGTTATCTCTTATTGTTCCGTAAGAATGATTGGTCCTTCTTTTGTAATAACTATCGTATGTTCATATTGGGCGGAAAGTTTGCCGTCTGTTGTTCTTGCTGTCCAGCCATCCTTGTCCACTTTCATATGCCATGTTCCGGCATTCAACATAGGTTCGATCGTGATGACCATGCCTTCTTTTAAACGAGCGCCTTTACCAGGTTTACCGTAATGTAACACGGTTGGATCTTCATGCATCGTTTTACCGATACCATGTCCTGTGAAATCACGTACGACAGAGAATTTTTCTCCTTCAGCATACGATTGGATGGCGTGCCCGATATCTCCAAGACGATTGCCTACTTGTGCAGCCTCGATCCCTTTATAAAGAGCATTTTTCGTTACATCCATCAAGCGTTGTGCTTCCTCGGAAACTTCACCCACACTATAGGTCCAAGCTGAATCAGCTAATCCTCCGTTAAGCCTTACAACCATGTCGATCGTTACGATATCTCCCTCGTTCAATGGCTTCTTCTGTGGGAAACCGTGACAGATTACATCATTAACAGATGCGCACGTCGCGTATTTATAACCTTGGTAGCCTTTTTGTTCCGGTGTTGCACCATGATCAGCCAAGAACTTTTCAACGAATTCTTCAATTTCCCAAGTCGTTACGCCCGGCTTGATCATTTTTGCGATTTCTCTATGCGTCTCAGCAAGAAGCTTGCCCGCTTCATGCATCAAATGTATTTCTCGTTCACTTTTCAATGTAATCATTTAAAATCCTCTTTCATCTTAAATTATCTTTTCTAGTTGAGACTCCTTATTTATCATATGCCTTCCTTTACATAAAAAGCAACCAAAACACCGGTAAAAAACAATGGTTTACTCATTTCATGAACATATATTTTCATCCGGTAAATATAAATCGTTCGTGCCCTTCAATTTAAAAAATGATTGAAGGCGAATAGATTCTGATACGTACTTTCTACGACTAGACGCATTCTATATACTGTGGATGTTTAAAAGAATACTAAAATAGTTATTACTCATTCTTTTTGGTAGAATAAGAGAAGATAAAGTGATAATAGGGAGAAAACATGAGAAGATTACGTAAAAAATCAAAGGTCATTCTGATAATATCGATGATGCTTTTTTTATTTCTGTTTATAAAACAAGTGTTGCAGACACCTTTTTCAGTAAAACTATCAACACCACTTAATAAGATGAACTCGTTTGCAATCGTTGAAAAATATAGCACCCAAATTCAATCTGAATTGAAGAAATATGGCCTTGAGGATCAAACGCTAACATTGATTGCCGTGATGCAACAAGAAAGTCGAGGAAAAGGAGGAGATCCCATGCAAGCATCCGAATCCGCCGGTCTCGCTCCCAATACAATAACCGACCCTAATGAAAGCATCGAATATGGCGTGAAACATTTCCAGAGAATCATGGAATATGGGAACGAAAAAGCCGTTGACTTCTCAACCATCATCCAATCTTATAATATGGGGATTGGATATATTGATTACGTTGCAAATTCCGGCGGCAAACATACTGAGGAGCTAGCAAAACAGTTCTCTGCCCTGCAAGTTGAAAAGAACCCTGAACTCTACGACTGTGGCGGCAATGAGGAAAATTTCCGTTATCCATATTGTTACGGGGACTTTTCTTATAGTGATAAAGTAGAAAAGATTCTTGATACACTTACAAAAAGCACCCCTGCCATTGCCATTGAAGAGAAATCAGATGAAGCATTTTAGCTGCGACATCTGGTTTCTTTTTATTTTAACTGTATAATTCCATATGATTTTTCTTATTGAAGTCCATGCATATTTCCCTCGGCCTCTTCCCACGTTACTGTATACCCTTGCCCTTTGGAACAGAAAATGGAGGATGAGGTGTAATCAGGATCAGCATTTTTATTATATTCGGTCCGTTCGATGACCTCTTTGGGATTATGACACAAGTCATATCCAGCGAAGGTCAAGTTTATGGCCCCTTTCCCTTGGGTGAAAGAAGCCAGTTGGCTACTATAGTCCATAAATGTGGCAACTGGTACGAGACCCGTTAAAATCGCTTTGTCACCTTCCGTTTTTGGAGAATCGAAACTCCCATGTGCCTGTTGAATATCAGAAAGTACACGGCCCATCTGGTCCAGGTCTACTCTGATCTTAAATAGGTAAACAGGTTCAAGCAAGATATTTTCCGCCTTTTCCAATCCCTGCCTTAATGCCCGGTATGTAGCCTCTCTAAAGTCCCCACCTGATGTATGTTTATTGTGAGCTCGTCCAGTAAGTAGTGTTACATGTATATCCGTAAGGGGAGAACCTGTAAGTATGCCATGATGTTCCCGTTCAAAGAGATGATGGCGGATTAAGTTCTGTATTCCCACAGTAAGGTCATCAGCATGACATCTATTATCAAACGTAATCCCACTATTTCTTTCTCCCGGCTCTAATTGAAGATGAACTTCCGCATAATGTCCTAAAGGCTCAAAATGTCCATATCCAATAGCGTCTGTACCGATTGTTTCTTTATAGAGGATTTCAGGCTTTTCAAAAGTGATATTTAATAGGAATCGGTCCTTGACCAACTGCACCAATACTTCTAGCTGTATGGTCCCCATGACATGAACGTGTATTTCTTGAGAGCGTTCTTCCCATGACACATCCAATGAGGGGTCTTCAACATTCAAAGTTTTAAAATACTGTAATGCTTCTTTGATATTCACAGTAGGTTCAAATGTAACTTTTGACTTTAATGTCGGTATCATGTCAAAAACGGAACTTTCTTTAATCAGTCCTAGACCATCCCCAACTGATGCCAAGGATAAACCGGTGACTGCAAAGAGTTCCCCTGCCGCAACCTGATTTACGTTTTTAAATGTACTACCATTATAGATGCGAATGGATGTGATTTTTTCGAAGACGGAATCTTCTGGTTTTCCATATTCGATTTCATCTCGTACTCTTAATGTTCCACTTAATGCTTTGATAAATGTTATTCTCGTTCCGTTACCATCATGACGAATCTTATACACACGCCCAGCAAATGGTCCCTGGCTGCGATAATCCGTGGCCGTTAACTGGTCAACCTTTTTCATAAAACTCTCTACTCCGACACCATGCAGTGCTGACCCACATGCAAGTGGGAATACTTTATTATCATGAAACAAATCTTTCATCGTCTTAAACCACAAATCCTGGTTATAACCTTGATCCATATAATGATCCAGTAAGAGTTCATTACGTTCAGCGACAAATTCCACAAGCTCCTCTTTCATCACTCCATCTGTGAAAGAGTCTGTGATATTACAGACGTCCTGGGTTAAATTCAACTGTATATCTTTCATTACAGCATCCACATCTGCTCCTACACGGTCAATTTTATTGATAAAGAAAAAAGTGGGCACTTGATACTTCTGGAGAAGCCCCCAAACGGTTTCCGTATGACCTTCTATGCCTTCCACTGCACTGACGATGATGATTGCATAATCCATCACCTGAATACTCCGCTCCATCTCCGGTGAAAAGTCAACATGGCCCGGCGTATCGATGAGATTATAGTTCGAATCTCGGTAAGAAAACATGGCTTGATCTGCAAAGACCGTAATTCCTCGTTGCCGCTCGATATCATGGCTATCGAGGAATGCGTCCTGATGATCAACACGCCCCCTATGTTTAATGCTATTCGTATAAAAAAGAAGCTGTTCGGAAAATGTTGTTTTCCCAGCGTCCACATGTGCCACTATTCCAATTGTCTTATTCATTTATGTTCCTTCTTTCAAGTGCCTTCACACCAATTTCTTACCTTTAAAGATAGAGAATATCTGTGATTTTGAATTAAACAACGAGTATATATTCTAGAACTAATGATCATTTCCTTAGTGCAAGCTCGCGGAATGAACTTGATAACACCGATTCCACATACAAACCGCCCCTTATTTCTGAGGCAACTCCTAATACGTCCACTAATATTCAACCTAGGACATGAATGTTTTAGTCACCCTTTCATTCTAAAGCATAAAATATGTATATGACTACACCAAGGGAGATAAAAGTTATGTATCACACATATCTAGATGCCTTAGCCTTCTACGGGATTGAAAGTGCTCATCCAGGCGGTTTCGATTTGACATCAAACATCATGATGAATGAGAGAATTGATGCGAATACCACAATACTCGACGCAGGATGCGGGATAGGGCAAACATCACATTTCTTGGCAGAAACCTTTAAATGCCACATTTATGCGGTGGATAATCATCCACAGATGGTTAAAAAGGCAGCACAGCGATTTCAACAAGCCAATCTGCCTATTCGAGTGTATATGAGTTCCTTAGAAGAACTACCGTTTCCCAACGATTCATTTGACTATATTGTGGCTGAGTCCACCACAGGTTTTACGGAAATCAACAAGTCCATTGCAGAATATTATAGGGTATTAAAACCTGGCGGAATTTTGCTTTCAATTGATATGACTGCGGAAATTGCATTGCATGCCAATTTGAAAGTTGAATTGATGAATTTCTATAAACTTAAAAATATTCCGACTGAATTGGAATGGGTACGTGCCTTTAAAGAACAAGGGTTCAAACATACGGAAATCCTTCATTCCAGTACAGTTTTAGAAGAGTTAAAAAGATACTCTGCTGCCAACCAACGCTCGAGCGATTCTCCGGTTTTCAAAGGAACCTTAAATGATATCATCAAAGAGCATTATCGCCTTATGCTTACTCATGGAAATAGTCTTGGTTACCGTGCGTTTAGGGTGAGCAAGGGATAGCAGTCTTACTTTCCAATGGTTTCTGTCTCCTTAGAAGGATTCTCCAATAAATTGCCGTATCATCTAATAATCTAGCGAAATGGCTGTAGTTTTATGTGAAGCTGTTATAAAAGAAAATCTTCTCGAATGAAATGATCCCCCTAATAATAGATCATTTACAATTTTTATTAAGGGGATTATATTGTTTAGAGTGATTATACTTATTGTTAGTACCTTAATATTTAATTGTACCTTTCCGCTTTGGAATACAAAGATAGAAAAAAACCTGTTGCCATTGCCTTACAGGTTTTTAAAGAATCTTTTTCTATTACCAAAGGAATGCAAGGAAGATTAATGAGGTGATTGCTCCAAAAGCGAACCCAGAAGCCGCTCCCCAACCGAATCCCCCATAATATCCACCATAGCCAAATCCACCAAGGTTACCTCCATTATTAAATGGGCGAATATAGACTTTGTTGGGTGTTACCCTATGAATAATGCCCCTATGGATTGTTCCTCTATTTGTACGGATTTCTACCGGTCTCCCAATTCCTTGGCTGCACTTATGAAAATAGTTTTGATTGTTATATCCCACTTTAATAAACACTTCCCTTATATTCGATTCTACATGGTATGCAGAAGGGGACTAGCTTGCATAGTTAAACACCCACTATGAAAAGCAATTATCATATCCACTTTAACTTCCGTGACATACTATGAATCAATTACATGGAAAAAGGAGACAACAGGAATGAAACACTCTTACCAAGATGCCTTGGTCTTTTATGAATTGGAAGGGGCCCATCCAGGCGGTTTTGAACTAACCAAAAGTATTCTAAAAAATGAAGACATTCATAAAAATGATAAGATCCTCGAGGCTGGATGTGGACTTGGCCAGACTTCACAATATCTAGCCGAAACTTATGGTTGTCAGGTTTATGCAATGGATAATCATCCGGAAATGGTAAATAAGACAACGAAAAGATTACAACAAGTTCAATTACCGGTGAATGTATTTATGGGCTCCATTGAAAAAATGCCCTTCCCCAAATATTTTTTTGATTTTATCATAGCTGAATCATCTACATCATTCACTACCATTCAAAAATCCATTCGGGAATACTACCGTGTCCTTAAACCTGGAGGCACGTTAATCTCTATAGATATGACAGCGGAATGTATTTTGCCTGGTGAACATAAAGAGGAAATCATGAATTTTTATCAGCTTAAAACCATCTTGACACAATCTGAATGGATAAGTGCTTTTGAAAAAGAAGGATTTTCACACCTGGAAATTCTAAAATCCAATACGGTTATAGAAGAATTAGAGAATGCTCAAGCGGAACATGTCAAGCCTCTGCCTTCTAATGAAGCCTACAGCCGAATACTGGAAGAACATTATCGTCTAACCCTCACTTATGGAAATAGTTTAGGCTACCGTGTATTTAGGATGAACAAATAGCATGGATATACCAACTTAAACTAAGAGGAGCGTTTCTCGGTTAGAAGAAACGCTCCCTTAGTTTTATACAGTGACTATATAAATCCCCACTCCTAGAGCTAAGACAATCCCTAGGACGGCATATATCCAAGTTAGCCTGGTTAAATTGCCTCTAACAGCGCCTGAATAATTTTCATCGCTTTTTCCACCCAAAGCCATGGTACCAAATAAGGCAGCAATCATGATGATAAAGACCAATATCATGGAAAATTTCATGTTAATCCCCCCGCTCATGCACCTTCATTTTGAGATACATTACGTTCTCTCTGTAACTCCTAATAATATAAGTATACGGAATATTGAGAAAAAATGAAACAGGCAAAGTCTACTAAAAAAGGCATCTTGGTGTCCTTATGATTTACAGGATTTCATCGCAACTAATAAAAGGCCAACCGATGTCGGTTAGCCAAATAATTGCCTATATAGTTTACCTTATCGAAGTTTGACATGGGTATTGATATATCAACTTTAAGGTGTTATTGGACCCCCAAATCCACCAGATAAGCCTTAGAATTATCGCTATCCTCGTTAAGATCAATTAATACATTCGTAAAACCTGCTGTTCCAACTACTTTTGCTTCGTAATCAACACTTAATACGATTAAGTCATCGTAAAAAAAATTAATATGGGCAAAGTTGACACTATCCGCTTTTAGATTAAGCTCTTTTGCTATATCCATAAAATCTATTTTAAATACTTTTTCGTATTTCTCATTTCCTTTTTTATAATTTTCTATAGTCTGTATCCTTTGTATCCCATCTTTAAAGCTTTCTTTCGTTCCATTTAAATAGACAAACTTCCCATCATCACTAAGAAGAACATCTTTTTCATGAATCCTAAAAACAGTATGTTCCTTTTTATTCCATATCGTTTCGGAATGCAGGATGTTAAAGAATTCCCCTGATGGATCAGTCTTAACGAATAAATCTTCAAAGTTTTTCAATTCTTCAGAATCAACGACGTTTTGAAGTTCATCTGGTACCAGTTTACTGGCGGTTACCGTTGAAAAATCACTTTTTACGAAAAGAAAAATTGACCCACTTTCTTTTTTATTTAATTGTTGTATTTCAATTGCCATTGATTCCTTACTTAATCCCCTTATATTAAAACTGAGCCGATCGGTCTCCGTCAAACTATATCGATTTAAAATGCCAGGCAAATTGAGTGTTTTCTCACCTTCCATGGTCTTAATTCGTAATCTATTCTTTTTTTCCAATTCAACTAAAGGGAGATTATATTCATGCAGTGGTTTTACTGGTAGAAAAACCTCCTGCTTTATATTTTTATTTTGTAATGAGTTCAATGTTGATGAAACATCCTCTAAACCTAACAAGGGCTTGTAAAAGTCACGGAATACCTTACCATACGAAAAGTATTGAATGGGGGAGAACTCTTCAGACCCTTTTCTTATGGCATTTACGCTAACGCCGTCTTCCATAAAAAGAGGATTACCATAATTCGGAGCGAAAAAAATGATCATAAATCGAGAAAGTGACTCATTATCCGTTTCAGGGAATCCCTTTATATAAAGCAAGTCCTTCACTTCCTCTTGTTTTTTTGTTGTTGAAAGATCCGGTCCACATCCAATGAGAAAAATAATGATTAAAAGTACGATTCCGTTAAAGAAACACTTTTTCATAGATTTTAGCTCCTAATTATTTGTCTGTATTAACTTGTCTTATGAGTTCAATGAATTCTTCATCTTTAATTTCATTACCATGACCTGGATTCTTTATTGTGCTAACACCCTCTACCTCATATTGCGGTCTTTCATCAATCAATGATTCAAGATTGTTTGCATTTTGACTTTCCAATGAGACTACATCGTCGCTATCTTTTTTAACTTCCATAGACCCACCCTCATAATATACCGTTTCCATTCGATAACCGGCAGAAGCTATTATATTCATCTTTTCCAGTTTAGTATATACTTCAGGATTTGCAGATTTGAGATTTTGTAAGTCCTCTTTCATTTCTTCCTTAGATAGATCGGTATAGACATTGCTATGGAGAATTCCATTATCCTCCCTTTTATTTTCTGGATTGAAATCCAAAAAATCTGTAAATTGCCGTGGGTCTTGCCCTATTTTTTCAGCAACATAAGGTAAACTGTTTCCCGTTTTAGCTAGTTTGTTTTTGTCATAAGGTGTGCCGATAGTAGTAATGCTCTGTACATAGTCTGGATAATCCATTGCAAATTGCATAGATCTTCTGCCTCCATAACTATGACCAAACAAATTAAGTTTTGTGGTTTTGTTTATAAGCCCCATTTCTGAGAGCAATCTAGTTAAATCATCACTGGTTTCCTGTCTATGTTCATTTGACTGTTCTGTATCATAAACTAAATGAATACGTCCTTCAGGATATTTAAAGGCATCTTCCTTTTGTAAGGATTGAAAATCGTCTAGTGCAAGCACTTCCTTTTCGCCATATTCATTCATTTTCACAACATAATATTCTTTCTTTCCGTTACGTTTCACATGAACGATTACGTCACCCTCAACAGAAGCCTTTTTAGCACTTTCCAAAAACTCGTTCCCGTTTGATTCGATTCCATGAATATAAACTGATACTTCTTCAAAGTCCCCCATAGGTCCTTTAATATTTTTCATGGAATTATAAATTATTGAAATATCATTTAATCCCTGTCGCATCGGCGAACGATAATAGCGGACAGCATTTTCGAAATCTAATTCAATTTCAGATATTTCACTTTTGAGCATATTATAATAAAGTGAAATTTCCTGACATTGAGAGATAATATTCGTAAGTTTTAATAGTTCTTCTTCAATCTGATCGCCTTTTAACTGAAGTTTTTTGTTCTCCGACTTCAACCTTAACTCGTCTAAATCACTTATGTATTGGTCCACTTCAGCTTTCAAATCAGAGAAGTCAAACATAATCATAGTACCAGCCAATTCCGTTATACTGCCTGAATCAATAAAACCCCAAATCTTTGCATATGCATTTCTTACAAGTTTGGAATTTGCTAATAATACCGTAGCATTTGCGCGGCTAGTGTGTAAATTGATCAAACTCGTTACTTCTGGCTCTTAATACATAGGTTCTTTATCCTTTCCTGGTTATTCACACTTCCCTAGGTTATGAGCAATGAGATTATCTACTCGTTCAAGCTCTTTAATAATTCCATCCGCGTCTGTGCTAAGTTCTTCGACACTTTTTAAAAACGTGGATAAAAGGAAAGTAATTTGCACCTTTCCTTCCTCCCACACATCGGCAACATCCCCCCAAGGAAACTCCGTATGAAAAAGTACATCATTCAATAATTTTTCAAAGTCTTTTAACAACTCGTTTAAGCTATCTAAGTTAGAAGAAAATTCTTTTTTTGCTGTTTTTAATGTGTAGGCATTTAGTTTAATTTCGTTACTCATATTTTCATAAGAAAACTCGTATTGCTGCACTGCACGGTTGTTCTGAGGTACAGTCTCTACTGAACCTGATTCATCCGTACTCAAAATCATTGATACAAAGTTCATAACAGTATCAGCAAAATACAGTAAACCAACGCTAGCTTTGTTAAAAAATTCGATATGATTACTCAATTTTGTCTTAAGCGCTGTAACAGCTTCACCGCTATGATTCTCAAGTTCCTTACTAAAAAAAACGATGGGTTTATAAACGGCTAATATCGTATCTTCTAATTTTCGGACGCTTCCAGAAACCATATCAGGCAAGTCTTTATTAAATTTAAATACCCCCACTTATTTGGCCTCCTTCAATTTTCGAATCGCCTCCCTTTGTTTCCGCCTCTTTAAGTAATTGATCAACTTTTACTTCCATTTCATCCACATACCCATAATGATACAAAACGTCTATATCATCCTTGTTAAAAAGAATGAATTTTTCTTTCGAATGGATATAACCATTTGGATATTCAATAGCTGTATAATCTTTAACCACATTATGATTTTCAGAAAACACCAGACGACCGATGATTAACAAACGCCTTGAATCACCTTGGACTCCAACTACACTCCCTATTGGTAAAAACTCCTTAGAAAAGAACAATTCCATCTCTCCTTCGCATCCTCTTGCCATTGAACACCCTAAATATATTTGTTTTTTTAAATTACCCATCTTCTCTATTTTAAAACCATTTTTTTCCTATTCTATTCTAGATTTCCGACCCTCCATTTAGCTAAATCCGGAAGGCTCCATTATCTTTAGAAATACATTTCACCAACATGGTAAGTTGCAATAAAAAAAGGCATGATTTCATATGAAATCTGCCCTTTTAGGAAACCACGTAATATATTAGTAGTGTTTTTTCAATCTGCCTATTTAGCTTGTATCGCAAGGACTGTTTCTAAGATGACATTCACACCTTTTTCACAATCTTCCCAAGATGTCAGCTCGTTTTCGCAGTGGCTTTTTCCGTTGACACTTGGAACGAAAACCATCGCGGTAGGGATATAGCTTGCGATGAATTGTGCATCATGCCCAGCTCCACTTACCATTCTTTTGTAGGAATACCCCAATGAATTAGTAGATTGCTCTATTAAATCGCAAAGTGACTCATCAAACCAAACCGTGTCGCGTCCCCATAGCTTTGTGGCAATGACTTCACACCCATCATTTGAGCCTGACTGTATTAGCCCTTTTATAATTTCTTCTACACGCTCAATAACCTGTTGATCCTTATGTCTCGCTTCTAATGTAAAAACTACTTTATTCGGAATGACTGTATGAATATTAGGATGCACATTTACCCGCCCTATGGTAAAAACTAAATCTTCATCAAGAAGATTTAACTTTTGAATGGCTTCTGTGACAAGACTATTTGTCGTAAAGAAGGCATCTTTTCTCATATTCATAGGAGTGGTTCCAGCATGATCTGATTCGCCAGTCACTTCTATTTCGTAGCAGACCATTCCAAGAACACATTCCACTACACCAATCTTCAAAGCTTCTCTTTCAAGGATAGGTCCTTGCTCAATATGTAATTCTAAAAAGGCTGTGGCCTCTTTTAGGCGGGACTCAATGTCTCCTGCATACCCAATCGAGTTCAGGGCATCTTCGAAAGTAATTCCATCACTATCGGTTTTTTGTATCATCGTAGTTTTTTCAAATTTCCCCGAAAGGACCCCGGAGGCCATCATCGAAGGCTCGAATCTTGCTCCTTCTTCATTTGTAAAATTGACGATCGTGATTGGAACATTTGGTTTGATATCATTATCTACTAAGGTACGAACCACTTCCAACCCAGCAGCCACCCCTAGGATTCCATCAAAGCGCCCACCTTTTTTCACGGTATCCATATGTGAACCCATGACGATTGGCGGTTTATTCTCCAAACCTTCTAATGTAGCGTAAATATTACCCATATCATCAACTTTAATCGACATTCCTAATTCTTCACAACAAGAGCAAAAGTAATCTCTGACTAAACGGTCTTCTTCAGTTAACGAAAGGCGGGTGACTCCATTATTTTCAGTACGTCCGAAATCTGCAAATTTTTCAAGTGAGTCACTTAACCTCTTACCATTTATCAGTAGTTTTTGCTTTTTCATAGAGCACTACTCCCTTCGAATACTTACTAAAAAACATCATGACTTTCTATAAAATTTAATTTTCGGATTATTCTTTTTATTATACTTGCATAGACTGTTACATTCATTAGACAAAAAGTTAATTCTTTGGACCGTTTTTTATACCTTTTATCTATTTTCAATTACTACTATCTAAAACAACAAAAAAACACTACCAACAATTGTTTTTTACTAAGGGATATGAAATGTTGTTGTATTTTTAAAAGTTAACTATAATGGAAAAGCTAAAGGAAGGAGTGATTTAATGCGAACAAATGAATTAGCAAAAAAAGTGAAAGTTCACCCTAACACTGTAAGGCTTTATGAGGATTGGGGGTTTATTTCTTCAGTTCCCAGAGAAGCAAATACATACAGGAGATATTCAAACATCCATCTAATTCAAATGCAAATCGCTCGCTATGCTTTTCGACAAGAATTCATTCAAAATAACCTGCGCAAACAAGCTACCCGAATTGTCCGATTAAGTGGTAGTGAGCTGTTTAGCGAGGCATTAATAGAAGCAAATAAATATCTGCAATTTTTAGAAGCGGAGTATTCTTATACTTGTCGTGCTGTCCAAATAGTTGAAAAGATTTTAACGAAGGTAGTAGTCCATACTGAGACATACACTCATAAAGAAGTAGCAAATAATCTGCAATTAACGGAAGAAACCCTTAGGAATTGGGAAAGAAATGGCTTATTTACGGTAAAACGAAATTCCCAAAACCGACGTCAATATTCAGAGCGTGATATTCAGAAACTATTAATTATTCGTACGCTCCGTACTGCTTATTTTTCCATTGCAGCCATACATCATTTAATAGAAGGTATTGAAGAAGTGCAAACCGCACGGGATATTCAATCCCTTTTAAATTCACCAAAGTTTGCTGATGAATTTTTACATGTTACAGATGAACTTGAGATAAATTTAAAAAATGCGATGAAAGACGTAAAGTCAATCATCGCATTATTAGAGGACTTATAATAAAGGAGACGGATTTACTTCGTCTTTTAAAATGGTTAGTTCATGCATTGCTCTTGTCGTTGAAATATAGAGTAACCCACGATCGAATTCATTCCGATAATTCGTTCCATTTACGAATGGCACTATTACTGAGTCAAATTCAAGTCCCTTTGCATATTGTATTGTTGTTAAAATAATCCCCTTTTCGAATTTTTCTGTATGAGCATCTACTAGGTGAATCGGCAAATGGTTTACATGTTCTTTTAACAAAACAAGGTCTGATTCCGTTTTACAAATGATGGCTGTAGATTTGAAATCATTTTTAATAGATCCAAGCAATCTCAAAATCATTTCATTCATTGTTTTATAGGGGATTTCTTTTGGTTCCTCTCCGTGACGAGCGATTGGATGAATTGTCGAATTACGCATGAATTTTTTCGCATACATTGCGATTTCAAAAGATGACCTGTAACTAGTCGTTAGTTCAACATATTCTAGGTTTGAAAAAATTTGCTCGAAACCTTCTTTTGAAATTGTTTCGTATGGTAGAAGTGCCTGACTAAAATCACCAATAATCGTACGTTTACACTCAAATACTTTTTAGAGTAGTGCATATTGAATGGGTGTATAATCTTGCATCTCGTCTAGGACAAAATGCTGTATCATATCAAATGTCTTTATACCCTCAAAGTAAAGCTGACAATAAAGATAGGGATATACATCGGTAAATTCAAAGTGCCGCTTTTTGAAATAGAATGTTTCTTCACTGAATTCCGACATAAATACTTTATAAATATCGATTGCGGAGTTAATAAGTAGCCGTTTTTTTAATCGTTTTTACTGGGTAGTTTTAGTTCACCTTGGCGCTTCGTCTTGAGAACATTCATTACATCGTCAGCTATCATTTCTAAGCGAATAAGTACGGGTTCTTTTGCATATTTGCTGAAACGATTCTGCAAATATTCTGTTGTGAATTCATAATCAGCAACCGAAAGGGTACCATTTTTAAATAAGGTTGAGTTCAATCTTTGTAAAAAAGCATTTAACTGTTCTACAAAAGCATAAGTTGATTTGATCGAAGCTCTTTTTGCATAGCCACTTTTGGGATCTGCTAAAATATCTTTTACCTCTTGTTCAAACGATACGTAAGTTAAGTGGTTAGGAAGTAACTGTTCCGTTAACTCATCTATAGTAAAGGAACGGATTGGCTGCTCGCCAAGTTCCGGTAGGACTGAAGATATATAATCACCGAAAACTTTGTTAGGGGATAGTATAAAAATTCGATTTGCTTGTAGGGTATCTCGAAATTTGTATAAAAGGTACGCAATACGATGCAGAGCAACTGCCGTTTTCCCCGATCCCGCGACACCTTGTATGATGACATTATAGGCAGAATCATTACGGACAATTTTATTTTGTTCCCGTTGAATTGAGGTCACGATCGTTTTCATTTTATCATTCGCATGCTCACTTAAAGTCTTTTGTAACACAGCATCTTGAATTGTTAATGAGCTTTCAACCATATACTCAATTTTGGAATTTTCGATTTTGAATTGCCTTTTCGAAACAATTTCACCGTCAAAATGATTTTCTTTTGCCTCATAATAAGCTTTTCCTATTTCAAATTCATAGTACATATTACAAACTGGAGCACGCCAATCATAGATGAGATTATTACTGGCTTCATCACTAAATCCAAAACGGCCTATATAAAATGATTCCACTTCATCTGGTTCATCGCCTTCATAAACAAAATTAAATCGACCAAAGTATGGGGAATCGATTAGTTTCTCTAGTTGCTCTCGTTCGGTAACTTGAGCAAAACCCCGTCGGTCAATCATATTTAACGTTTGGCTATAATCATATATCTCAAATTTATCGATTTCACTTTTGTAATCAATCATATATTTTTGTAACTCTTTATAGGAGTGGTCTTGTTTTGTAATATCTTTTGAAACTTGTTCATAAGCTTCCTTTAGCTTTTCTATAGTATGTTCGAAATATGTTAATTCTCGTGAGTCCATCATCATCGTCCTCCTTTTTACCAGTAATCACTAGTTTAACGATTCAAACTTCGCTGGTGTGTATATGGAGGGTTTAAAAAGTTTATGAAAAATCTTACAAATAATATATTTCCTATTTTGGATGTGGCAGATAACTAGTAAGGTTTTTCAAAAATAAAGAGATCCCTTCTATTCGATTTCTAGTAGAAAGGATCTCTTTATATGAAAGTAGGATTTTGATTTTTTTGATGCAGGTCTGTGCTAATATCCTTATTGTCCTCTGATGTTCCTTAAACTTGTTTCACTTTTCCCAATAGCCCGATTGATAAATATTGCTTATTTTCATCGAAATCCCATAACCAATGGCGCAAGGAAAAATCT
Source organism: Peribacillus sp. NPDC046944 (assembly GCF_050272735.1). NCBI lineage: Bacteria > Bacillati > Bacillota > Bacilli > Caryophanales > Bacillaceae > Peribacillus > Peribacillus sp. NPDC046944. The sequence continues at coordinate 39,582 of NZ_JBNNML010000005.1, read as the reverse complement.
TGCCGATCCACTTTACTCATATAATGCTGGATGGCAATTAATGCGGCCCCGTACCCGACATTGGAAGCTAATGAAAAAATGGCGTTAATTCCTTGATTGGTAGTCTCAATGTATTCTGGTTCCATCTTCAAGATATCGGACCAGGTTATGTAGAACCCATTTCCAGTACAACACTTGAAGGCTACATCCTGCAAATTAAGCACAATCTGATCTCTTACATCCAAAAATCCATCTTTCATTCTTACTAAATCAAATTGTTCATAGTGGTGTTTATTCTTTTCAAGAGTATCTAACGCCCAATTATAAAATAATTGAGTATAAATGGCCGATGTTGCGAATATGTCAAATTGGCCAATATAATCATTGAATTCATTATGAACGATTTCTGATAACTTATCCTTCATATTCAATACGTATTGAATGATGTCTTCAGTCTTTTCACCATGCTCCAACATGGAAGTCAGTGTTTGTTCGAAATTTATTTTATCCAATCCGGTCACATCCATTGCAACTAACTGAATTTTATTGCGAGTACTTTCTGAAAAGTTCTTAATTCCATTTACCATGCTTTCTTTATCTATATCGAATAAATAAATCGAATTACATTTTGTTGATAGATGATTTAAATCCAGATCATCACAATTGCCCGCTCCAATAATCCCTATTTTATTTACAAAAGCTTGTTTGAAAAAAACGGTATCAAATAATTCTGTTACCCGTTCACGATGTTTTCCCCATTTAATCCTTCTATATTCGTCACGATTATGATTCAAATCCCTTTGGAAGGCTTCCAAGACTTAACACTCCTTTATGTACAACTGATTAAACTATTGTATCAAAAGACTGCTCTAATGTAGAGATTCTCAGCAACAAGGAAATGGTATTTTTCCAAGAGATAAATCAGTAAATTTGGATATCTTTTTGTATATCTCAAACATTAGAATATAATGGAAATAAGAGAATGGATAATAGGGGGCATATCGTGAGTAAGACAAAAAAGATTTTATTGATTTTACTTGTAATTTTTCTATTTATATTAGCCGGAGTAGTCATCCTGATGTATTCCTTCACACAAGGTATGAAGGGTGATCCTGACGAAGAAAAGAAAGTCCGGGTGCAAGCGGAACAATATCTAGTGGAAAATTTTAAAGAAAAAACGTATGTATACGACGTGTTATACGATAACATGGGTAACTTTGATGAGTTTGAATACGCCGCTAAAGTTAGAGAGGAAAAGTATGGTACAGAATTTCTTGTGTATTCTAACGTGCATACTGGAAAAATGGAGGATTCCTTTATTTCCAATAAATGGAGAGATGATTCAGAAAAAGAAATAAAGCCCTATATCGAAGAAAAAATTGGGGATGTAAAGTCATCAGTGGAAATGAAAGAAATTACTGATAGTAACAATTATGAAGAAATCCAGGCTAAAATAGGGGATTCTAGTGAATTAGTTGTCCTTTTTGATAGGGAGATTGGAAGAGAATTAGACATTGACCCGAATCATCCAAAAAGTTATAAAGAGTATGATGTTGCACCATCTATCCTTCTTACAATTCACCGTAAAAAACAAGATTCAGATGAAAATGATTTTAACAGTATTATTCAATCCATTAAAACCGACCGCGCTCTTGTTCGAGGTGAACTCATCGTGAATTACGTCAGCACTGATGGAGTGGCATTAGAAGATGACGAATGGCGAAAAACGTTTTAATTAATCTATCTATGGAATGCTAATATGGGTCCTGTTCAAAATTTCAGGGGGCTGTCCTATAAGTACCTAAAATAACATGAAAAAAAATCCCCTTGATACATGAGTCCCAAGACGATTTTAAACAAGTATAAATTTATTTAAGAGCTTTCCTTTAATTCTTTATCTCTTAAATGCTGGGACTTTAGAATCCGCACTTTGTAGTTTTTTTCCTGTTTGCGGATTCCTCCCCATTCATGCTGCACGGTTACGCACTTCAAATGTACCAATCCAACTAACTGGACTTTCTCCTCTTTCGCAGGTAGTAGAAATCTGTTCAAGTATTCTTCTACCATCTTTTTAGCATCATCTATTGTTGGTTCTGCTGGTGTCGCTACAGTATTTACTAGATCAGTTTTGTTCAATTGTAACAATCCTCTTATTAGACACTTATAACAAAAAATACAACCATTTCATAACAACTATACGCCCGTCAGTTATGGAATAGTACAATAACATGCATTATGTAAACTGAAGTGAAAAATTATAGTTGAACATTTTAACCTTAATGGGACATATTTGGTTCTTTTGATTCTACATTCTTAAATACATCTTTAAATACATCTTCTTTTATCTCAATTTCTTTATTCAAATTGTTTAATACCTCTTGTACCGGTTTTGCGTCTTTTTCCATAAGTGTTTGTTTAATTTGGTCTTCCACTTCACTTAATGGTTTCTCCTTTCTATCTGTTACCTTAATTATGTGATAACCAAATAGTGTCTTGACTGGCTCACTCACTTCACCTTTTTTTAACTTCATAGCCGCAGCAAGAAAAGTCGGATCCAATTCCTGGCTTCGACCGGAAAGATAACCCAAATCTCCGCCTTGTGATGCAGACACCTTGTCTGTCGATTGTTTTTTTGCTAATTCAGTAAAGTCATTTCCTTTTTTGAGTTCTTCATCTACTATTTTAGCATCTGACTCATTTTTCACGAGAATATGGCTAGTTCTCACCTTTGTATATTGATCTTTATTTTGTTCATAGTAATCTTTTATTTGTTTATCCGAGACTTTTAACCCTTCTGTTGTTGCTTTTAAGAAATAAAGTGATTGTTCGATATAATCCTTTAGTTCATTTTCATTATTAAATCCTTGTTTTTGTAGAAATATTGTAAATTCATCTTTATCACCGACTTGTTCTTTAATCTCTGTTAATCGATGATTCACTTCATTATCAGATACCTCATATTTACCTTTCAATATTTGCATATAAACCAATTCCTGAACCAATTCCTTTCCCCGTTCGGTATTTACCACTTCCTTATATAAATCATCTTTGGAGATATTTCCACTTTTCGTTTTAATAAGTATATCGTTATCATTGACAGAGGTTAAAGACGAACAGGCACCAAGTAAACATAACAATGATAAAATAGATAAAATTGTGATTTTATTCCTCAATTATCTTCACTCCTACTTTTGATAACTTTCCAAAGTCATTGTCGCTGACTGATCAGACTTGAGTTTACCCATCAAATAAAAAGCTTAATAAGCTTTAAAATGCCTCCGATATTTTACTGGGTATTGTAAAAACGTAACTATATAGGGCAAAGTTCAAGCAGCAAATAAATGCCAATTTGGTTTCTCAATTCTAAACTTTCTTAAATGAGACGGGACAGTTCTCCAACTGTCCCATCCATTCTATTGGTTTTTTCCTATGAATCTCATAAATGCGAAAATCTATAATTAAGTTTGATAGAGAAGTGTCCCAATCAAAATAAGTAAACAGCCATGACACAGCTTTTTTTATCTTATAGGTCTCTACCTTTGCCTTGTGTGGCGTTAAAAGTCCATGATAGTTTAAGTTTATCCCCTTGGAATTGATTTTGATCTCCCTCGTTATCAATGAAATTGAACTTCACTACTAAATCATGTTCATCGCCCACCTTAAGGATGCCACCATCAAGAGCTTCGTTAAATATCTTTTCTGACACCGCTTTTGGGCTCATACCCTTTAGCTTATCCAATGTTGTTTTGTAAATGATTTCATTATATTGGTCCATATTGTACAGAAATTCCACTTCAATATACTTGCCAAAATCCTCCGTGTTATCCCCTTTGGTATCAACCACGGAATACTGGGTACCCAACGTCACGTCTTTGATATCTAGTGTCCCGTCATTATGCAGTTCAAAAACACGCGTCATCGAGTCTCCAGGAGCGATGTTGCTGATATCAATAATCGTTGTGGGTTGCACAGATAAATCGAGTGTCCCCGCCGCAAACGTACCGCTCGCATCTGCACTGTCACTAAAGTACGCGAAAGTTCCCCCCCCAATTAAAGATACCCCCATTATTCCCGCCATAATTCCCATACCTAACTTCTTTTTCAATTCCATATTTACTCCTCCTTAAGCTTTTTCCCCCTTTTTCAGGGATTTTATTTTTGAACGGCTATTAAGTTGTAGTTTTATAACCGATTCGAACTGGATAAATAGGCTAAATGATATTGTTCCTTCGCTTTCTTCTTTACTTCCAATTCCCCTTAGGGTCTGCCAAATGGTAAAACCTGCATTGCAGAATAACAACACCCCCGGTAGAATAAGGAGTAAAGCGCTAGTCTCACGTGAATTGACAAAGTGACCGATATAACCGATATAGGGAATTGTAACCCCTGTATAGATGCCCACCATATATTGGGGAATCCGGTGCATTGTTGTGATCGCCCTTTGTTATGTATTGCGTCCCCGCCCCTTAACAATCCGATGGGTAATCAGGATTCCGTCACTTGTTTTATAAGTAACGACCTCCCCTTTTTTAACATGGGTTTGTACACTAACCGGCTTTTCTCTTCAATAATTTGCCACCTTCACGTTTTAAAAGTTTTTGAGTTTGTTACCCCCTATGCCGGGCCGCCCCCGGCACAGAAGGCATATCCTGACATGTAATCTAACCTACTGCCAGACCTCAATCATTGCATCGGCATTCGCTTTCAAACTGTTATACGCTTTCGCGGAGATCACATTCGTATTTTTTTGATGATCCAACAGCACTTTAAAACCAATCATTTGTTTGACAACCTTATCCGCAGATCCTGATTTTTCAAATTGGTCAACGCCCGCCAAATGAAGTTTCAAAGCTTGCGCTGCACCTGCTTTAAAGGCTCCCTCTTTGGCAAAGCTATCAATAATAGAACTTAGACCGGTTGCGCTAAGATTGCTTGCCAAAAGATTCGTATCGGTAATACTTTGATTAGGATCTGTCTCTGAAGTAGCCGTAAAGGCAAGGGTGGCCGGGGCAGTCTTGCCCTTCGGAATTTTCACGTATACCGGTACATTGACGGTTGCTCCAGGCTCCACAGCCACTACGTTTTTATCAAGTTGAACTGTCCAATCATTACCTGCAGAGGCGTTGACACGAATAAGATCCTTTGCCTCGCCGGTGTTAGTGACTTTAAAATTATATACTGCCACTTTGTCCTGGACGGCAGGCTTTATAGTTCCAGCGCTTACATTTACCCCGCGTTTATAGGCACCTGCACCATCCGTGTTACGGATGGCAACTTGATAACGAACTACGCCATCATTGTCTTTATGATTCCCTAAAATATAGAAATGAAGTTTGTTGTATGGATCGTTATACTCACTGACAATAGTATCTTTATCAATTGAACCATCGAACTTTCCTGCAACTAAACTTGCCCCACTCCCAGCTTTAAATAAAGCATCAAGAGTTTGACGGGGGTCCCCTTTGCCAACCATTGCTGTTGTGCCGTCAGGTCTTGTAAAATCTTTCAGATTGATATCCTCAGGATGTGAATCAACTACCCAAATATTCGGAGCAGTCTCCGCATTTTTTGTCTTGGCTATCAATACACCGGAGTCTGCTGCAAAGGAATCCGTGCCAAATCGGTCTACAACTTCAAGGGTATAGTTATCGTACAATCTATTGTTTAGAATATCATTACGCCAGTCACCGGCAAGGTAATCTGTAGGTGTTAAATCTTTCATGCTGATGTTGATACCGTAGAGTCCGGTCCGGCCAAATTCACTGCCAATTGGTGCTTGACGCGCGATAATATCTGCAAATACTGGTCCAGATTCTTTTAATTCATCACGGTTTATCTGCAAGACTTCATCTTCTTCAATAAATCCCTGCTTCATCTTATTACGAAGCATATGCGCTGCTGGTAAAGAAGCACCAAGAGTAGAAGGAATCATCCAGCGAGTATGTGTTCCACCGGGACCATTAAATGATCCACGGCTCATTGTTTCCCAATAACCCGAATAGGTTCTAGGGTCAAGAGCTGCATTATTATAGTTGTCGCCAAGGCCCCGGATATGACCAAATTCGTGAGCAAATGTGCCCATTCCATCACTTTCACCTTGAGTAGAAACACGAATCCTTTTCCCATTAATCGTTGCACTAGATGCAGCCGACCATATCGTTTTAGCTGCATAATAAGAAGTCCATGGTACATAACGAGTTTTTGCCCAGTTTGGCATGTTTTCAAATCCAGGTAAATCCGGTGGACCAAATGCATCAGGCACCGATTCTGGATTCAGGAACATCATTTCGCCGAGTTCCTGCCATACAGTTGACTCATCATAGCCGGCATGAACGATGAATGCAAAGTCATATTCTTCTCCCAAAGCGGCTATATCGGCGGCAGCGGCATTTATGCCATCCTGAAAAAGGTTTCCGCTTGTATAGTTACTTGGGAGTGTATTAGAGTTATGACTGCTTTCTAGCCCATATTGAAATTCATTTTTATCCAAACGGTATGGACCAAATGATTCAAGGGTTACGCCCCATTTTCCATTAGAGTTTTCTTTCCAAAAGCTATCTATTGTCTGGTAGTTGTTGAGTTTGCTAGGAACATTCAAGAAATTTTTCCACCACTCCCCTAGTTCTTCACGAGGAACAGCAGCCACTTGTGGGTTACCGACAAGTTCTGAGCCCTTAGGTTTTGTCAAGATAAAATCCTGATCCGGAAAGTCGACCAAAATCAAGGCCCCTTTAAGTTCTGTTTCCGGTTTAATATCGGTGTTATTCCAGTCAATACCCGGAATTGGATTATAATCATTCCACATCATATCCTCCGGATTCACCCATGACTGTGGGTCCACTGGGTCTGGCATTTTATCCAGCCCTGGCTCCACAGCAAAAGCGGCTGTTGAAGACATTGCAAGCAATAATGTGGTCGTTATTACTGTAATCTTATTTCTAAGTTTCAAATAAATTCTCCTCCTAAAATGGCCTACTTTATATGTAGGCTTATCTTTTCAAAGATTACCTGATGATGAACTCATGTCGTTCGTGTTATTAGCCCATTAATCGCCTCCTATTCACAACTTAAGGACATACTTGGTTATCTACCCCATCAAAGTCAGAAACCATAATCATTAATCGGACAATCACATGCAAAAGAAGCCATAATACTAATTTGGAAAGTTAAAAGAGAAGAATCTTGTAATGGAAGTTTTGTGTTGTGGAAAAATTTATGAGTTCTAAAAAAATATTCATAGATTCTCTGAATGGGGTAGTGTTAATTATAAGTATCTCACAATTAACAGAATATTAAAACTATTAAAATACTTTTACCAAAAAGCGTTTAATAAAAATGGGTTAAAAATGATAGTTAACTATCCATGTATTATAGAAGTGTTTTTTTATGAAGATCTCTTTCCTTAATAAGCCTAGGTGTAAGCTTACTGTTTATTACCTGTTATATTTCAAATGTATGTAATAATAAAAACTTGCTTAGGTAATGCATGTTGGCATGTGTATCGCACTTTTAGTCACAACCAAGATATAGGGGGAAAATCGAATTATTTAGAAGGAAGTCCAGATAGATAGATTGGTGCTTAACTTTTTACATAAATGAGGAACAGATATTTATCATTGTGATTTTCTTTGAGGAGCCTTAAGATTTCCAAGTGAGTTTGAGTGTTTCTTAATCATTTATATTTTATTACTTTATTGCCTGTTCATTATTTCCCTCAACTCTCAACCCCATTTTGTTGATGCATAAAAATGGTAAACTCTCTTAGAGTAACTATATATGTATAAACAACGAAAATCCCTATAACGTTTATAGAGTGGCCTTATGGGATGGAAGATTTTAAAAAAAGCATGAAGCACATGATAAAACCGAATGGGGCCGTCTAAGTCCTTTTTGAGTAAAATAATGGAAAAGTGAGGAGGTGGAAATGTTGTTAAACGTTTCTACCTCCTCACTTTTTGTTCAATTTGGGCTAAATCACCCCTCAGCCTAATTTTACTGATTATTCAGTTTTATAGTGATGAAAAAGCTCAAAACTACCCCTTATGATATGATTTCTTTATTTGACTCCATTGTAAATTTATCTTTTGTTTTCCCTTTCATGCTGTTAGCAACTAGCACGCAAATCATACTGAAGATAAATAAACCAAGAAAGAAAATCCATGCAACACGGTAGCTTTCAGTGAGATCATAGATTAAGCCGGAAACAATGACACCTAAGGAACCTGCTGCAACAAAGAAGACTTGTACGACTCCAAAAATTGCTCCGAAATCCTTGTTACCAAAAATATCGTTTGTCATGAATGGAGGTCCTAATGTCGAGATAACGACACTGAATCCAAAAGCAATCGCAAATAAGTACGCGAAAGCAGGGCCTTTTGCCAACAGGAGGGATAACATAGCAATAGTCATACATATCCCTACATAGATAGCTCCTCCAGCGGTACCGAACTTATCCAATACAGTACCTAAAATCAATTTCCCCACTGTGTTTGCGAGGGAAAGCAGGCCAAAAATCGTACCGGCAAAGATGGCGGGATGACCAATATCTATTAAATAAGCGGGAATATGCATCTGTACACCCCCTGCTACCAATGCAAAACAAACGATTCCTAGTACAAAAATCCAAAACATTACTGTCTTCTTGGCTTCGCCCATCATTAAGCCGCTCTTCGCTGTCTCTATATTCTCAGTTGCCTCCATTTTATCAGCACCAAGTGGGGCTAGTCCTTTTTCGGAAGGACTTTTCTTGGCAAATAGTAAAACAAACGGCAATGTTAAGACAATGAGAAGTATTCCCGCTATAACATAAGCCGTTCTCCATCCGTAGTTTGTGATGATGGTAGTTAGTACAGGACTAAGCACAGCAGCGCCTATTCCTGATCCAGCAAAGGCAAAACCCATGGCCTTTCCCTTTTTCTCATAAAACCAGTTCGTTACCATAATGGAAATGGGTATATTCGAAAAACCCGCGACACAGATACCTATCATAAACCCAACAATACAAAAGTATAGAGCCGAATTGGCTAATGAGTATGACATGAATCCCAAGCCCGCCACCACTACACAAATGGACATGATCAATCTCATATTTCCCTTAGCCAGTAGCTTTCCCATAAATGGAGAAGCTACTGCCACGCCAAGACCAGCTATGGAAAGAGCAATTGAAAAAGTGGTTCTGCTTATTCCTAAATCTTCAGTAACAGAAACCATAAATAGGCTGTGTAAAGAATTTATTATAGAGTAAGCGGCAAACATTATAAAGAACCCACATAATACAACATACCAACCATAGAATACGCCTTTAGTTCCTTGCTCCATACATAACCGCCTTTCTCCAACTACTTCAATTTACCTTCGAAGATTAACCGATATCAATATAACAAGTTTTCTCACGGGTGAATTCCATAATAGAATCCACACCGTATCCACTACTTTTTTGTCCACCGAAAGGCAACTCAGGACCTACTGTCCGGTATGTGTTGACCCAGACATTTCCGGACTCTAATTTCCGAATCATTCGGTGTGCCCGGTTCAAGTTCGTCGTCCAAACGCCTGCTCCTAAACCAAATTCAGTATCATTAGCCATAGCAATCGCTTCATCTTCCGTATCAAAAGGGATGACGGTCGCCACCGGACCGAATATTTCCTCCTGGCAAATTCGAAAGGAGTTACTATCCACCCTGATTAATGTAGGCTCAACCCAGTAACCTTCCGCTAAATGTGGCTGATTTGGCAATAGGTCCTTTCCTCCATGGCGACCGCCGATGATAATTTCTCTACCTTCTTTTTTACCTAATTCTATATACGAGCACACTTTTTCATATTGTGTTGCATTAGCAATTGGCCCCATTGCGCTTTCAGGATGCATCGGATCTCCTAGTTGGATATACTCGGTGATCACTTCTTTCATTTTGGTAACCATCTTTTCAATAATCGATCTTTGAATAAGGATCCTGGATCCACCTACACATATTTGGCCTGCATTCCCAGTGAAAATCCCATTGAGTGTAACCCCTTGTGCAGCTTTTTCAAGATCAGCATCTTCAAAGACGATGTTTGCTGATTTCCCACCAAGTTCAAACGTCATGGGCTTTGGATTTTTAGCCGTTGAATGGGCAATTGCCCTGGCCGTTGCCCCAGATCCAGTTAGGCTGACTCTATTCACGTTAGGATGACTGACCAATGTATTTCCTACTTCCACTCCATCCCCTGAAACAACATTCAGAGTACCAGGCGGAAGAACCTCATTAATTAATTCACCGTACCTTAATGACGCGACAGAGGCCAGTTCAGATGGTTTGATTATGACGGTATTCCCCGCAGCAAGGGCATAAGCTGCTTTAACAGTAAAAGTAAAAAGAGGTGAGTTCCATGGAAGTATTCCTACAACTACCCCATAAGGTTCCCGTAATGTATATCCAACACTCGATGAGCCCAACTGTACGGTATCTCCCTTACTTCCTACAGCTGTCGCTCCTGCTGCATCGTACCAGTAACTTGCTAAACTCGGAATGAGTCCGTAACTCGTTTCCCTAATGACCCACCCATTATCTCTAGTCTCTAACTCCGATAGTTCTTCGCCATGTTGGACAATCAGATCACCAATTTTCCTCAAATAGTTTGCCCGCTCCATAGCTGGTAGGGTAGACCAGCCCTCAAAAGCACTCCTCGCTGTCCTTACTGCCGATTTGGCATCTTCGACTGTACTGTTAGGAATAGTGGCCCAAACCTTTCCCGTAGATGGATTGATACTTTCTATTTGTCTTCCGGAAGAAGATTGAATTAAATTCCCGTTGATCATATTTTGAAAATCCCTAATTTCATTTGCTATTTTCAAAGTTCAACTCCGCCTTTCAAAATGAGTATATATTTCAAACAGGCATGATTACCGCACTTTCGTCATACCATCCTAATGCTGTTGCGGCTTGTTTATAAAACTGATCTGTACGGCCTAAATAATTCTCATAGAATCGGGCCCGCTTTACAAATAGCTGGCAATCCATTTCTTCTGTAAAACCAATTCCTCCATGAATTTGAATATTATCAGCGGAGATACGGGTAAAGGCATCCGTAGCAAAGATTCTTGCGCAAGCAATGGCCTGAACACGATCGGATGCATGACTTTCCAATGCCCAATTCGCATAATATGCCAAAGATCTTGCTGTTTCCAAATCCGTTTTCATATCTACTATTCTGTGTTTGATAGCCTGGAATCTTCCAATGGGTTGGCCAAACTGTTCACGAATTTTTGCGTACTCGGTAGCCATCTCCACTACTTTCTCCATAGCTCCCACTATTACAGCTGAAAGTGAAGCATTGAAGGAAAGTAAACCCTCTTGGAGAACATCCCAGCCTTTGTGAAGAGTTCCGAGGATTTGATTTCTTGGAATTTTAACGTTACTAAATGTAAGCTTTCCTAAGCTGCGCGTCTCATCCATGTTTTTTTGGTTTTGAATAGTCAGATTGGGATCGGTACGATTGACAATAACTAACGAAATCCCTTCTGTACCTTTTCCTATATCTGTGCGGACCGTTACGATAAAATGATCGGCTAACTCGGCATCTGGAACAAGCGATTTTACCCCATTTAATATCACTTGGTCATTTTCTACTTTTCCAGATAGATTAATTCCAGAAGGACCATAACTTCCGCCCCTCTCTAACCATGCAAGAGAAAATGATTGAGTCCCATTCGCTATATTGGGTAGATAGTTTTCTTTTTGTTCTTCCGTACCGAACTTTTCTAATAAGGGAACAGCCAATGCACTCGTTTCTAAATAAAGTCCTGGTACTAATGAACGACCGGATTCTTCAAGAACAGGTATTAAATCCAAAGGTCCTAATCCCATTCCTTCATATTCTTCTGATATATTAATACTAGTACAGCCTAATTCGGCCATTCCTCTTTGCAGGGCTAGTAATGATTCTGTATCACCCTTGATAAAATCACGAGCTGCCTTTGTTTGACCTGCATCATCTAAATACTTTCGGACATATCCCCGAAACATCTCTTGTTCTTGACTTAAAGAAAAATCCATTTTTCCTCACCCCTATTTAGACTTAGCGTCCCATATCCTTCGGTAAGCCTAGAATTCTTTCAGCAATTGTATTCTTTTGTATTTCACTCGTCCCACCGCCAATTGTCTGGCCGAATGAATAGAGATAATTATCTTGCCAATATGACTGACCTGAAATGGCATCTTCTTTCCATAGAAGGCCTTGATGACCTTGTAAGGAAATGGACTGAGAAAGCAAGTCCTTGGTAAGTTCACTTACCAATAACTTATCCATGGAACCCTCGGCTCCTGGATAACCATTTTTTATTGTTTTCGTTAAATTCCGATAATAATTTAAAAGAGAACCACGGGAACGAGTATATAAATCTATCATCGTTTTTCTAACAAGTGGATCGGCCATTAACGGCTTGTCATCCTCTTTCCATTCTTTTGTCAATGATACGAGGTCATTGAATTGCTGTTCCAATGTGAAAACCTGTGCTCCTATACCCGTTCTCTCATGCATAAGGAGCGCAATTGAAACCTTCCATCCTTCATCCACTTCTCCAACAATTTCAGCATCATATGCAATCGCGTCATTTAAATACACTTCATTAAAATCATGCTGCCCATCCATTTGAATGATAGGTCGCGTTTCCACTCCTGGTTGTTTCATATCCAAGAGGAACACCGTTATCCCTTTATGTTTCTTATCAAAACGATTTGTTCTAGCTAGTAAAAAGCATCGATCAGCTAGATGCCCAAAGCTTGTCCATACCTTTTGACCATTAATGATCCAACGGTCTCCATCTTTTACTGCACTCGTTTGGATGGCGGATAAATCTGATCCAGCGTTAGGCTCGGAATACCCTTGGCACCACACTTCTTCACCTGTGAGGATTTTTTGAATATACTTTGTTTTTTGTTCTTCCGTACCTATTTGCATAAGTGTTGGTGCAACCATATGTAGTCCAACATAATTCACCAAAGGAGGTGCTTTAACACGAACCATTTCCTGATGATAAACAATTTCCTCCATCAACGTAGCTTCCCGGCCACCATACTTTTTCGGCCAAGCAATTCCCGCCCAGCCCCCTTCGTATAACTTCCTTTGCCAATCTCTTAAAAAAGCGGCATATTCACCTTCATCCTTAGAAACCTGGCTAGATCCATTTAACCAACCTTCAGGTAAATTTTGTTCAAGCCACATTCTTAATTCATGTCGGAATTCTTCTTCCTTTGCTGAAAACGAAAAGTCCATTGTTTCTTTCCCCCTTTTTTACCAGTCTAAATTGAATGATCTATACTTGAATCCATTGTGGCAAAGAACGTTCTTCCGTCATTTTCTCCCAAGTCATCTTGACCTGCATTCCGATATGAACATCATCGGTAGGACACTGCTGAATATTCCCGATTAATTTGACATCAGGCAATTTATCTAATTCGACAATTGCAATGATGAGTGGTAAATCATCTTGGAATCCTGGCAGAAATGGACGATAGGAAATGATATACGAATAAACTTTCCCGTTTATGTCACTACCTTGACTTTCCCAACTTAGTTCCGTACTTCCGCATTTTGCACAACTTGGTCCAGGAGGATGCGAATATTCCTGACAGCTATTACACTTTTGTAGAATCAGTTCATGACGATCTGCCCCATCCCAATATGGGGTATTATCTTGGGTTTTTACCGGAATTGGTTTTTGATATTCCATCTTTTTCCCTCCTAGTTTCTAAGAATCATAGCTCCTGCGATATCAGGACCAGCCCAGCCAGTACATATACCTATTTCACAATTTTCCACCTGGCGATCTGTCCCTTTATATTCATGTCGGACTTGTCGAACAATTTCCAATACGTTATTCATCCCATGTGTATAGCCTTCTGATAACATTCCTCCAGCAGTATTCGATGGTAATTTCCCACCCATCCGTAAGTTTCCTTCGGCTACAAAATCCCCTACTTCGCCTCGTGGCGCGAATCCATAAGCCTCTAATTGACGTAGCACCACCCAGCTATAACAGTCATAAATGGACGCAACCTGAATATCTTCGGGTTTAACCCCTGCCATTTTATATACTTCAGGTGCAACATAGTCAGAAGCGACTTCATCTAAATTGTTCCAATAATGGGCATGTGACACACATTGCCTTGCAGATAAGCCCATGATGTAGACTGGTTTAGATTTACCATTTTTAGCTCGCTCTGCTGAAGTGACGATGATTGCATTTGCTTCATCTGACTCCATGCAGAAATCGTGCTTATTGAATGGATAACTTAAATATGGTGTATTTTTATATTCTTCCATCGTTAACGGTTTCCCGTAAAAATATGCTTTTGGATTTCTTTGGGCATGCTCATAAAAGCTCGTGCAGACATGTCCAAGATGCTCCTGGGTCAACCCGGTTTCATGCATATGGCGAGTCGCAAAAAGTCCGAACCACTGTGATGGGCTACCCGCTCCGTAAGGAATGATAAAGCTCCCACCTTCAATGGCCGATTGGAGCAGATTCACATCCCAACCTCCCCCGCCCATTCGGACGCCAGATCTCCCATTCATAGAGCGGTAGATTAATACCGTATTTAATTGCCCTGTTTCAATTAGACCAACAGCATCAGCAATTAACATCTCCGTGCTGCTTCCTCCACCCATAATATCGTTTACATATTTCGGACGAACGCCTAAATACGTGGCTAACTGATGTGAAGTGCAAGAATCATGTTCGGAATAACTCATGAAACCATCAATATCTTTCGCTTGAAGACCAGCATCATTCAATGCTGCCCGTGCTGCATCCAATGCCAAATGAAGGGGCGTTGTTCCAGAATTCTTGGATCGTTCACTCTCCCCAACTCCGACAATGGCGTAGCGATCTTTTATACTTCCCATAAAAAAGCCTCCCTTTTGATTTCTAAAGCAACCCCCTATTGAAATTGCAAGACGACTTGCCCTGATCCTACAACATGCTCTGGTTCTTTTTCTGCAATAAGATCCAGTTTGACAAAGCGTTTTCCCTCTTTCTCATACACATTTTTCACAAATGCTGAACAGGTAATTTGGTCTCCGGGTACAGTGATAGCACCGAATCTCATTTTAAAGTTCGTTGGCATAGCGGTATCCCCAGCCAATTTCATTACATATTCCCCTAGAAAGCCCATGACCAGCATTCCGTGAGCAATCACCCCTTGCATTCCTACTTTTTTGGCAAAGTCATCATCTGTATGGAGCGGATTGAAGTCCCCTGAAGCACCTGCATATTTGACTAATTGAACTTTTGTTACACTTGGCTTGGTAAGTGACTTGAGTCTTTGTCCTTCTTGTAAGCCTTCATAATTCAACATTTCCCTTTACTCCTCTCATTGGAAGTCTTCCTTTTGCTCCAATCGACTATTTATAAGCAATTATTACCTACTTAAACTGTAGATGATTTAGCTTTTAAGGGCCTATAGATAATATTCGTACGGCTTATCACAACCAATTTACCCGTTTCATCTCTGATTTCCGTATCGAGAACCACGAACTGCATAGGCCCTTTTTTTCCTTCACGTTCATACACATCAGAGACCTTCATCTGGCAATATAGTGTATCCCCCGGACGAATTGGGCGTTCATAGATGAATTCCTGCTCACCATGCAGCATTCTTCTTTGATCGAGCTTTAGATCCAAGTTTTCTCCACTATCTTGCCCTATTGCTATAGGGAAAGTGGGAGGAGCAATAATGCCTCCATATATTGTTTTTGCAGCATACTCTTCATCGATATATAAAAGATTAAAATCACCGATTGCTTCTGCAAATTGCCGTATATGCCTTTTTTCGACTTCAAATACAAATTGATTTCCAGTTAAACCCTTTAAATAACCCAACTCCATAGTTTGCTACCCCCTAATCGTTGTTTTCACTTCAGATTCGTTACCGATAACAAGCATCGCATCCGCTGCTTTAATTCCATCTCGATAAACAATTAGAGGATTTATATCCAGCTCTTTGATGGAATCTTTATAATCAGTGACCAAGGCTGAAACCTTTAGTAACACATCAATAATGGATTCGATATGAACCGGATCTTTTCCCCGCGTTCCTTTAAGGATGGCTTTTCCCTTGATCTCTTCAATCATTTCATGAGCATCTTTTCTCGAAATTGGCGCAACCCTAAGTGACACATCTTTGAAGACCTCTACAAATATCCCTCCCAGACCAAACATGATAACAGGTCCAAAAACCGGATCATTATTAGCCCCTATAATTACTTCCACACCTTCGGGGAGCATTTCCTGTACGGAAATTCCATTGATTATAGCGTCTGGTTTATACTTCAGTGCATTACGGGTTATTTCAGTGAAAGCTTTTACGACTTCTTGTTCGTCTTTCACATTCAATCGAATGGCATCTGCTTCTGTTTTATGTGGAATATCAGGGGAATCCACTTTTAAAACGACTGGGTACCCCATTTTTGTTGCAAAATTTGATGCTTCTTCAGCTGTTGTAGCTAAAGATCTCTTTGTAGT
Organism: Peribacillus sp. NPDC046944; assembly: GCF_050272735.1. Lineage (NCBI taxonomy): Bacteria > Bacillati > Bacillota > Bacilli > Caryophanales > Bacillaceae > Peribacillus > Peribacillus sp. NPDC046944. The sequence continues at coordinate 23,096 of NZ_JBNNML010000005.1, read as the reverse complement.
TGGAATTTGATAATGATCCAATATAGCGCTTGCTTCTGATTCACTCAGTGTCTTGCCAGCAGGCAATAGTTTTTCTATATCTTGCTTCTCTATCAACTTAGGAATTTCAAGTTGTTCAAATGCATGTAACTCCTTATTTTTTCGATAATATTCACTGTATTCGACTAATTTAGCAAATCCTCTGATTGGATTTAAATTACCCGGTACAACAGGAATTCCATTTTTAACAAGCTCTGCTGTGCCTTGAGGAATGGACATGCCTACCAGTGGGAAAGAGGTAATGAATATGAATTTGTCGGAAGCTTTACAAAGACCTATAAACTCTTTTAACAAAGGATGATCAGCATCCCAATAATTAGGAAACTCAGTGAAAATAATATTATCTACTTCAGGATCTTCAATAAGAGCCCTTAATGGAGCGATAAATAATTCTGGATTGGATACAGAGGCAGCAGCTGTTAAATCAACTGGGTTGGAAGCGCTTGCATAAGTAGGAATATTAAGCATGATTTTTTCCTTTGTTTTTTCACTTAGAGGAATGATGGTAAGACCATTTGCTTCACAACGGTCTGCTTCATTAATGCCTCTTCCTCCAGAACTTGTGATGATTACTGTATTTCTTCCTTTAGGCAACTTATTGGAAAGAAATAACTTTGAAAAAGAGATGATATCTTCATAATCATCAGCTCTGACAATACCGGATTGCGTAAAGAATGCATCATAAACATGATCCGAACCAGCGAGTGAACCAGTGTGAGAAGCAGCAGCTCTGCTTCCTGCTATACTTCTGCCTGTTTTCATGACAATGATTGGTTTATTTTTGTCCAGTGCGTCTTTAGCCAAAATTCTTAGCTTTTCTGGATTTTTAGATCCTTCCAAGTAGCCACTTATTACGCTTATTTTTGGATCATGGATCATATATTCCACGATATCCGAAAACTCGGTTTCCATTTCATTTCCGACACTCACAAAGTAGTTAAAGCTTAGTTCATTCTGTGCAGCAGCCATATATGTTAATACACCAAATGCCCCACTTTGCGAGACATACCCCACACCTTGTTGGCCATCCAACGGAACTGATAATATCGCAGGTGAAAACGTCCCGATTAATCCATTAGACAAATTAACTAACCCAACGCAGTTGGGACCGACTATTCGAATACCATTCTTTTTGGCAATCTCTGTGAGCACCTTCTGCTTTTCAATGCCTTCCTGTCCAGTTTCAGAAAAGCCCGCAGTAAAAATGATGGCCGCTTTAACATTCTTTTTTGCACATTCTTCTAACCCTTGCTGTACTTGTTCGGCATTTAAACAAAATATGGCCAAGTCAATATCGTTTGGTACATCCAATAAGGAAGGGTAACATTTTAATCCTTCAATCTCCTTCGCTTTGCGATTGATTGGATAAATCTCTCCGATAAATTCCCCATCCAAAAGTGTCTTCACTTGTAGATTACCAATCTTATATTTATTCGCAGATGCACCTAGTATGGCTACAGACCTAGGATTAAATAAAGGATCAAGCGATTGATTTGAAAGATCTATTTGATTTTCATTTGTCATACATTCTCCCCCAACCTCGTAATGTATAAATCATTTCTCTGTTTTCATCTTACATGTAGAGAAAAAAAGATAAGAAAATTAACTATCGCTAAATTCATATAAACATTAGGAGGTTAATTCATGTAAAACCTTTCATTTAACCTTGATGCAGCAAGGGATACAAGGAGACACTAAAAAAATTACGTTCTATATAACCCCGACTATGCGTGGGGATAGCCCCGACATCTGAACAAGATAAACGCTTAACTTTTTAGTTTGAAATAAAAAAGGAAACCCCGTTTAAGGATTTCCTATATAAACTCTATTAAATTTTTTCTACTGTTCCTTGGTGATACTTGAATTCGTACCTTTTCTTAGTTCAATAGGAAACCACTTAAAACCATAAGAATATTAAAAATAAAGTGCCAAAGAATCGAAGGAATCACACTTCTGCCTTTGATAGTAATCCCTCCATAAAACATTCCTCCAATTGAAAAGGCAATGCAAGTAACCCATGGAATTCCAAGTGAATAATGTTGCAATCCAAAACCCAAACTTGTTAGTACGACCGCCCATTTTTCACCTAATAGTTCTGAGAACCGATTCAGCAGATTACCTCTCCAAATAAGTTCTTCTAATACAGCATTTGTTATTGAAAATATGATGGTGAGTAGCCACATTTCTTTGATGGCGAACCAACCATTTTGAATAATGAAAGGTGTAAAGACAATAGTATTAACGATTAATGCTATGAATAGAAAAAACTTAACACTCGTTCGGTGAAAACCGGACCATATAAATGGAAAGTAAATCAGTTCATTCCATTGTGGTTTTTTCAAATATGCTATAAATGGAGACTTGGAAAAGAAAGATAAAATGAATAAGGGGACCAAAATTAGAATTAATGATACTCTACTGAAAAGTATGCGTAATTCCTTTGTTTCAAACTGTACCGTCCAATGAGTAATTGCATATAAATAAGCGGAAAATCCAACTCCAAATAGAATACTTGTGATAATAAACGATTTCATGGATTTATCGAAGGTTATAAAAATAAAAATAGACGTAATTAGCCATATACCAATAAGTAAATAATTGTTTAGTTGTAACGATATGATAAGGGATACAAATATAAATAATGAAGCGATATGTTTAAATACATATGACAATATGAAACATTCACCCCTCCGAAAACAGTAGTTGCATTAGGGCCAAATCCCTCCTGCTTACTTCGGGGGCTATAGTCCAATTCCTTCCCTTTTATTAGAGTGTAGTGTAGGAATTGGACTCTTTGGCTCAATGGAATTTAATGAGCGGAATTCGGCGTTTTAACCACTATGTATGATGAACCGTTTCATGTTTTTCCAACCATTTAAGCATTTTCATGCGAATTTTTTTTGATGGGACTTTAATTCCCCTCTCAATATTACTAACGTAAGGAGCAGAAATTTCTAGTTCTTCTGCCAATTGATATAGTGTAAGATTGAGCATTTTTCTAGTGTTTCTTATTTGCTTACCAATTTGTACATTCTTTTGGTTAGAATGTTTTTGTTCCGAATCATCAATAGTCTTTTTTTTCTCAATTGAACGATATTGTTCCATAATAATCTCCGGAGGTTCTATTAAAATCATGGAATTCAACCAAATATTCGCCCATCCTTTAAAATCCGCAATAGACTCGTCCCACTTTTCATAATGCCATGATGCAATTACTCCATCATCAAGTAACTTATCAAAAGCCTTTTCAAAACGTTCTCTTGTACGCGATGGAGTTCGAATATTCAACTCTTCCCCAATAGATTCCAAGAGCGTACTTGTTTTATTTGGCTGTAAAAAGGTTCCTTTTCTTGCTTGTGTCCTCCAACGCCAGCTTAAATATCTAGTAAGTCGTTTCTCCCACAGTTGTTTATAAGGGTTATATTGCAGGGCTTTAATTGAAAGAAGTGCAACCTGCCTGCCAGATCCATTCAAGAACTTCGCGAAAACCCGATCAATTGTAAAGGTAATCTTTTTCTTACATGTTTCCTCCGAAATGGAGTATTCTTCCCCCTTACGGTCGATAAAAATAAATGTCCGTCCTTGCAACCTTGTATGAACTGGTTTACCTTTTTCGTAGACGATCGCTTTTTGGATATTAATCCATATGCTTTGAATATTTGTAAGCGATTTCAAAACTTGTTCTCGTTGTTTCGCTTCATATCCCCCTCTTCGCCCATCTCCACCAAGTTTAGGTTTTAAGCCTCTTATGGATAGTAAATCACTCAGGTGAATTTCTATAATTTCTTCATTGTTTCTCGCCTTGGATAAAAAGAGGCTGCAAAGGGCATCGAATACATCCACATCCGCATCCGACAATGATTGTACTCTGTTCCATGCTTCGTCGGCTATACTCTGTTCCACATTTAGAGAGTGGTTGAATATAGGGATAATTTGTATAAATCCTTCTGTGTTTCCACGTAGAATAGGTGTTGATGGCCATGGAGCATTTCCGATTTTTTGAAAGTTCTTTTTATAAATGGCGTCTCTGACAGATTGGTACGGAGCACTATTCATTACCAGTAAATGGTCTTGAATAGTAAAGCTTGAAGAAAAATCCCTGATATTTGTTAATAATAAATCGGGTGTTCGAAAACCATCTTTCTTAATACAAAGAAGCTCTTCTATTTTTTTTACAGAACAAGATTCCAGATTGAAATGAATGATGATTAATTTAACCCATTCTTGTACATAGCCATTTACGATATCAATTAATTTCAATACAAAATCGGCGTCCTTAGCGAATTTATTCGTAAGTTGTTGATAGAATAATTTATTCAGTTCATCATTATCCAGTCTTGCCAAATGATTATTGCCTAACAAATCGACAATTTCCTCAATAATCCAATCTTTTATCTGATTCCTAAACCAACTATAAAAATTGACCCAAACAGTCTCCTTAGCCAAAAAGGTATCTGTTTTTAATTTGTTTTCCATTTGATAAATGGAATCTTCAATTAATTGTTTATCATTAAAAACAGCCTCGCTTTTTGAAGACATCTTTTCATATCTGCTTATAAGGTAAAACACAACATTCTGTGCTATTTGTGAAACGGTTTCATTTCGTGCTGTAATCCTTAGTTTAAAAAACAACTCTTCATTTTTTTTGTATGCCTCTTCCCAAATAACAAAAGATGTACTAAAACCTTCTTTAAATGTTTGAAAACCTGTCCGGCCTTTAGCCTTATGAATGTGATACATTTTATGAAAATCATTATATTGGTTGTTTGATTCATAGATGCAAAGCACCAAAAAGTTATTTATTTTGTTTGACCAGGGAAGAGTTGGCATGTTACCACTCGACTGGCTATTTGGTCTTTTTGTTTCGTTTTGCTTACCATCTATATTTTTTTGCATGAATACCTCCCCATTGAAATACGTAACCGCTCAAGATTTACTATTAAGATATAAAAAAAATGAGATGTATAACATGGAGTTAATGAAAGAGCAGGTAATAGCCATCCTATTACATATATTCAATAAGCATTAACTTTACCCTTCTTTTGAACTAGAGTAATTAAAATTTTCTTGCCTGATTGCTTATATAAGAAAACGGATCAAAATAAAAACTCCTCAATTTAGAGGAGTTCATTCTTGTGAGAATTCTTTTAATCTAGGTAAAATAGGCACCAATATTTCATTTGCTATGTAATCCGTTTCTAAACCGATAAACTGTTTTCCGTCCAATTCAACAGATCGGGCATACTCGGGATTGTTACAGAATATGAACGAGATAATTCCATTTTCTTCAGTCATGTCAACATATTTGAATGAAATATGATTTTGGGTCAAACAGCTTTCAAATGCAATACATAATTCGTCTAGGTTCGAATGGTCAATCGCTGAAAATTTCATTTTTAACATCTCCTCTGAATACAGGATAGCAAAATATTAGTTAGATTACAAAGGACATAACATAGTTACTTTTACACACTTTATCATCACCATGGCTACATGCTGTCATTTTGAACTGTATGGATAGCATGCCATGTCATGTCATCCTTCAATATGAATATTCCGGTGCCTGTCTCATATATTTATACAAACACCTTTTGAGGAGTGTGACAGCATGCAATCTTTTTATAAAGGAACGCTCATCTTGATAGTCGCAGCGTTTTTTGGTGAATGTATCGAGTTTTTTGTAAACATGATTCTCGCCAGGGAACTACAAGAGGAAGGCATGGGGCTTTACATGTCCATTTTGCCTGTATTCTTTCTGATATATGTAATTGCCAGTTTTGAATTGCATGTTTCGATTGCCAAGTTTGTCGCTGAAAACAAACCTGCATTACATTATAATTTACTGCTTCATGCCTTCAAATTGGCAACTGTGGTCGTGCTGATCATGTGTATCATCCTTCCTTTTATCCTTTCATTTTCTTCAATAATGGACGGGTTTCACCCATATATAAAATGGATGCTGATCGGTTTGATACCTATCGTCGCATTTTCCTCGATTGCAAGAGGTTATTTTATGGGTGTACAACAAATGAGCAAAATTGCAATCTCAAACTTTTTAAAGAAGATTTTTCAGTTCGGCCTGTTGCTCGTCATCTTTAACTTGTTTCAATTTAACCAGGAAAAGTCTTTGCTAATGGCCTTTTTCGTATTGGTAGGAAGTGAATTTCTTGTATTCTTATACTTGATCAGCATACTGATCCTTCAAGTTCGGATCATGGGCCGTGGTACGAATTTAAGGACCACAGGTAAACATGCCCGACAAAAGCTTTTGGAGGTATCCCTCCCAACTATGGGACTTAGAATCTTTCATGCAATCACTAATGCCATTCAACCCTTTCTTATTCATGCTGCGCTTCTTTCAGCAGGGTTTGGTGCCGTTCTTGCAACCGAGCACTTTGGGATGTTAACGGGTGTCGCGATGACTATAGGTTTCTTTCCGGCATTTATTGCTCATTCTCTAATGATCATGCTTATTCCGACTGTATCGGAAGCTCACAAAAATCAGGATAAAGAAAAGCTTAGAGTCCTGTTACAAAAATCAATGTGGTTTACGGTTATGTATGGAGTCCCAGCCGTACTCATTATCTATTTATTTGCGGAACCTCTGACAGCACTCTTCTTTTCTTCCACAACAGCTTCTCTTTATTTGAAAATGCTTTGTCCTTATTTCCTTTTCCACTTTTTCATCATACCGATGCAAGCCTACCTCATTGGATTAGGTCTCGTCAAAGATGCATTCATCCATACCGTGTGGGCTCATATTGTTTCCTTTACCCTAATGTATATTCTTGGATCTCAAGCTGTCCTTAATATGGAAGGCGTTATCTTGGGTATGAATACAGGTGCTGTTTTAATTACATTAATGCATTACTTAACCATCTGTAAAAAAATCGGGATAAGCCTCTGGTTGACGAAATCCAAACAAAACGTTTATTAATAATGGATTGTTTGGACAATTTGGTCATTCAAAATCCCAACCATCTTGCTTAATGCTTGTACACGTAACCTATTTCCAGAAACTGATCTATAAGGATTTTGAAAAATATTTGTCCCTTTTCCTGTACTTATGTCGCTATTTGATGTATATTTCAACATACTTGGGTATTAATCAAGCAATGTGGTTTAAACTAAGCATAGACTATTAATGGAGTGATTTCATGAGCAAGGCTAAAGCTAAGAGTGGAACAGGTAAGGGAACAGGAACAGGTACGGGCAAGAAGGGTTGGAATCGTTGGAAAACGGGAGCCAATAAGAAAAAGAGTGCCAAGCCGTACGTAAGTAAGGGCGTCAAACATGGCAATGATTCCAAAGCCAATGGTAACGATTCGAGTAGTAAAAGCGAGAAATAATTAATCCACTTAATCGAGTGGCTACAAATAAACTTTCTTGTCTCAGATTCTAATACGGGTTATTCATTCAATTAAATCCATAGAAGAAGATTGGACAATTAAATAATGAGATTAATAAAGGAAAGACACTACCCAATTTGGAAGTGTCTTTTTTGTTCTATGAGGTAAATGAGATGTATGTAGAAAGAATAAGAAGAAGATTTTGTGCTATCTAATATTACTTTTGGGTTTAGTAGGATTGCTTTTTTTGGGTGAAAGCTTTGTATTATAGGTATTTGTAGCTTTTTTAACCGTATCCGTCACTGAATGAATGGCTTCCCCGACGTCTTGGGCCGAGTCGAATAATGGTTCCACTGTTTTGATCTTCCCTTTCACATCCACAGTGATATCGTTCGCTGTATGAATAAGTTGTTTTGATTCGGATGAAAGGTCCTGTATCGCTCCTCTCACATCAATCAATGTTTTATTTGCCTCCCCTAACGTCACCATCACTTTTTGTAATGTACCAATCAAGAAAACAACCAACCAAATGAAAGCCAATGCGATTGCTGCGACGCTATATTCCATAACCATGAAAAAATCCCCCTTAAACTCAAAAAATTCATTACATGCATATTGCCGTAGTTTAGATGTATATGTTAGTAATTCTCGGGGTGCATGGTCCTAATATGAAATCTTTTATTTGATTTTGATGTGTACTCCCTCTGGCTGGTTATTAGGAGCAGTCGGATTTGAAGGAATTTCTGAATCGGTCCTGCTTCCTTCTTTGATGGTACTGGTGACGTTATGAATCATTTCGCCAACATCTTGGGCCGATTCCAATAACGGATCTACATTACTCATTTTCCCTTTTACATCAACGGTAATTTGGTTCGCGGTATGGATTAATTGTTTGGATTCATCTGTTAACCCATGAACCGCCTTCCTTACCTCTTCTAGGGTTTTATTGGTTTCCTCAAGCGTACCCATTCCTTTTCGAAGCGTCTTGTTTAAATTATAAATCAAATAGACGACAGCTCCGGAAACACTAGCCACGCTTAATTTAATATACATGCAAGCAACCTCCTTTTCTTTAAATTTATGCACTAGCTTCCCTATTCATTCCGTTAAAAGATTTTGCTTGCCCTGTTCTTCTCAACCTGGATTTTTTGCTATGTTCGACTATGTCTGTACTTTATCTGTTTGGCTATTCATGTTTTGAAAATTGTTATTAAGGAAATAGATGTAGACAATATGAGATAACCATTAAGGAGGAACTTACTTATGTCACACGAAAATTATCAGTCAGTCATTCAAACTTTGCACGAATGCATGACTGCATGCAACCATTGTTTTGATGCTTGCTTAAAAGAAGAGAACGTAAAGATGATGGCCGAGTGCATCCGCTTGGATCGAGAATGCGCGGATATGTGTTCATACTTGGAACAAGCATTAGGAAGAAATACACCATTCGTTTCTGAATTGGCAGCTACCTGTGCTAAGATTTGTGAAAGTTGCGGGAATGAATGTAAAAAGCATGATCATGAACATTGTCAGAAATGTGCCCAGGCTTGCTTAACGTGTGCAGAAGAATGCAGGAAACTTGCAGCATAACTTCATATAAAGGGATAGGGTGCTCTATCCCTTTATAATTTTGTTTTTTTCTTCCTAATGATTGATGTTAATTTATTTAAACTATACTTTGAGTTGAAAGATCAAATAATATATTCTACCGAGGTTCATGCTAAAATTATTGGTTGGCATTTCACTTGAATTCTCATACTTTGCATCCCTCCATCCTCAAAGTTATTAAACTTGGCTATTTTAGGAATACTAGTCTTAAAACAGGAGGGTAATGTGCATGGCAAATCAAAAAGTTTCCGGTGAGAACGATAAGGGGAAAAAAGTATCAACTATAGATAAGAAAGAGAAAGAAAACGAGGTAACTCGACTCAATCGATTATTAGGAGCCGTCATGAGGTATTTATCCGACGACGAGCAAGAAGAAATTGACATCGAGTACTTATTGGAAAATACGGATGGTTTGAGGGAATGGTGGGATCAATACCGCGAGCTTGACCGAAAACGGGTTGAAGAAAAAATTAAAAGTTCCCTTGCAGAGCTTCCTGTTGAAGAGTTGGAATTAATCCTTGAACAGATACGTAATAAAGTGAATGGAGGCTGATTGCTCACTTCATTGAAATAACTAGTAACGCAAGTGGCTCTGTTTCATATATCCCTATCCTATGGATATGTTGTCCATATCTTTTTCTAATGGGTCAAATATCTTGGTTTCCCATTTCCCAGGCAATTCCCTAATCATATCAAGAACTTTCATTCGAAGGCTTTACGCGACAGTGGGACCTCTATAGAAAATTCCCAACCCCATTCATAGCACCGAAATAGGTTAAGTGTTATATTAGGGGTATCTACTTTTAATTTTGGAGAGTGATCAATATTCTATATTTAATCGCCATTCTTTTTCCTCCTCTAGCCGTCTTATTGGCCGGTAAACCAATTCAAGCCTTGCTTAACTTGATTCTCACCTTATTTTTCTACGTTCCAGGCCTAATTCATGCCATTTTGGTTGTTCATGACAAAAAAGCGGATAATCGAATGAAGCATCAAGCTGCCTTGATTGCAAAGTCCAATCGAAAAAAATGAATTCAACTCAAAAACCCCGTATATCTGCCACCATGTAAAGGTGTACCATATCCGGGGTTTTTCTTTATTATTTCCTTAATATTTTCGATTTTTTCTATGGCCATTATGATAACAAGCGTCACATATTTGAAAACGCGAGGTATCTGGAAGCTGTTTTCCACAGCGCTTACACTTTTTCTGATAATTGATTATTTCATCTTTCAACTGATCATGAACGCCATTACTGATTTCTTCCCGCACCCGTTCCCAATAGACAGCCTCGGTTCTCTTACCCATCCTATATAGAAACAAAAGATGAAGACCTATTGCTTTATAAGATAGTTCCAACTCCTCTAAGTTCCTAGTCCTTATAAAGGGATCGGGAAGTTCGCTACTCTCAGCAATTGCTTCTATGGTTTCTAGCCATTGGCGAATAAGGCGAGGTTCTTTTGCCGAAAAAGGTAAATGCAGGAAACCATATAGGTCCATTAATGAAAAACGAGCTTCGATTTCAGTCTCACGGATCAGTTCATAAAGCTCCCGCTCTTCCGAAAGTGATGCTTTTTTTGTTCCATTTGGCGGAGTGAACTTTTCCCATAACTCAAAGAATGTCCCTAAATTCCTGTAGTACTTCTGAAACCGTTCAAATACCGCAGAGGTCGGGGCAATCGTAAAGGTTTGAACCGGCTCATCTACCTGTTCAAGTAATTTCCTCATGATTTTTATGTCGCCCGTAAATGCTACTTTACCCGTATCATAAATCCCTTTTCTTCCAGCACGCCCTGCTATCTGTTTTACTTCTTGAGAAGTCAGCCTTCTTCTTCTCGTCCCGTCAAATTTCTCATTTTCAAGAAAAACGATGCGGCGAATCGGTAAATTCAATCCCATCCCAATTGCGTCAGTTGAAACAACGACGGATGTCTCCCCCCGATTAAAAAGCTCAATTTGCCTTTTTCTGTTTTCTGGTGGCATACTCCCATAAATCATGCTGACCCTATGCCCACTAGCTTGCACACGTGAGGCCGTTTCGAGTACTTGCCTTCTTGAAAAGCAAATAAGGGCGTCCCCTTTCTTGGTATTTTTCAATTCGAATTCTTTCGGTTCTATTTCTAACGGTATTTCCCGACTATATTCATAAATCTCCAAATCCGTTTCATCAAGTAAATTCAGCAACATCTTTTGAATATTTCTACTTCCTATAATGTGTACTTCTTTTGCATTTGCTTTCGTAATCGCTCTATACCAAGAAAATCCACGGTCCTTGTCCGCTATCATTTGAGCTTCATCAATGACAATTACATCATAGTAGTCCTTCTCATGAAACATCTCAACCGTACAAGAGATATGCTGTGCCCCATTTACCAGCTTTTCTTCTTCTCCCGTTTTTAATGAGCAAAGCACACCGTCTGCATTCAGCTTATCAAACACTTCCAGAGCAAGAAGCCTAAGTGGTGCAAGATACAATCCGCTCTCGGCCTTTTTCATTTTCTCCAGGGCCTGGTGTGTCTTTCCTGTATTCGTGTCTCCAATGTGTAAAATGTATTTGACCTTTAGTCCTAATGATGGTGTATAGGCCTTTCCAAAAATGTCGTCAAGGATTCTTTTCTCTTCTTCCTTCTTTCGAGCAGCTTCTGCCAGCGCTTCTGCTTTTTTTCGTTCCCTGGTTGCCTCGTCCCTTTCAAAAATCTCTTGATGAACAGATTCATCAAAGGGAATCTGGGCAAGCTTCAGTAAGTCAGATAGGTATTCTTCTTGAAGTTCGTCGAAACAAGCCTGTGACAAATCTGTCAAATCCTCTTGAAGTAACTCTTTAAGGATCTCCGGGGTGACGATATCCCCTAAGGTTTCTGAATAATCGTTCAACACTTCTGTAGTCAAGTTCTCAAGAACCTTTTTAGGTATATATTCAAAGATAAAGTCTAATACCAACCGTTCATAACGATAGAAATAATTTTCATACTCGTAACGACTTTTACCCCAATCAAAAGTAGAATGAATATCCCCCGTCAGTTCATCGAAGAAATCAGTCACCATAAGGTAATCGGTAGATTCGAATGATCCCTCCTCAATCAACCGTTCTTCAAGTAGATACGGTTCTACAGACTGAAATTTCGGCTTATTAAGAAGATCAGTGGCAATTTTGCCTGATATATAATAACGGACATGTAAATAAACTAGCAGAGAGTTATTTTCTAAAAAAGTGTACGCTTCATTTTCAAGCTTTTCCTGTACCAGCCATCGCTTATGTGCTAGCTTTTGTTCCTCTTGCCTTTTAAAGAAGACTTCCCTTGCGTTCACATATCTCTGTTCCCAATCTTGATCGTTTTCGGAAAAGGTCTCCTCCAGCCAGGATATTGTATCAAAAGGGTGATACGTCCTTAACTCATTTCGAAACAAATGGTTGATATGCTTATGATCTGTCCCTTCTGTAACGAATCCCCTGCCTTTTAAAAATACTTTCTTTTCTTTTCTCGGAACGTCATTGGACGCTTTATTTAACCAAACATTCATCCAAATCTGTTCGATATAAGACATCCGATCTGAAAGGTATGTTTCAAAGGTCGGCATTACATCTTTATTTTCTACATAGCGGTCGATATCTTGGAGTAATTTTTGCTTTGTCTGTTCAATTGAAAGTGGGTGTATATTTTCTAATTTTCCCATGATAATCCCCTTTTGAATCTTCTTATTTATTATCCTTTCCAAAATTTTTTTTAAAATCAGCACGATAAGCCATTTTATCGGAACTGTGAGAAAGCACAAAGGAAGTGCTATGATGCAAATAGTGATAAAATATGACATGTATGATAGATTAATGGTATTACTTCCATTACATGTACAGTAAATGGTGACTCTGTCTACAATAAGCTATGTAACTTCTACATTTATAATGATGGTTTAAACTAATACTAACAAATTTCAAGCAAAACTGTATCCATTTTTCGTGATAGTAACCTCGAATTAGCAATGAGCTAACGCGACGAACATACCGTCATTTATATAAATAGATTCAACCCATGATAAATCACCCATATAGAACCCATCAAACAACCTGACTTATGGAAAGGGGATTCAGAAAATGATTCACCACGACATTAATTACTACAAGAATTTTGATTCCATCGCTAACGAAGTCTTAGAATTACTAGCGCATACGATTAAAGTCAATACATTCGTGCTCACGGTTTTCGATCAATCCCAAAGTTTTATCGTCAAGTCCTTCAATCGGAAAGCAAATCTAATCAAGACCGGCGATACCATACCCTTTAATGAAGTTCTTTGTAACCTGGTCGTCGAGAATAAAATGGAACCCGTAGTTATTAACGATATAAAAAATAGTACCCTGACATGTAATCACCCCATATTGGATAGGATTAAAAATGGATGCTACATGGGTGCTCCTATTAAAAATGAGGATAAAATCATCGGAACATTATGTGCATTCGATATTAAACCTTATGAATTTAAAGAGTATGATGTAGTGCTACTTAGCTCCTTGGCATCGCTGATCAGTCAAACGGTCAACATCGAGAATGGAATAATCAGGGATTCTTTGACTGGTCTCTATAACCGTAACTACATTTATAACTATTTTGAATATAATAAGGATGAAATTTATAACGAAATGTCCCTCCTTTATATCGATCTCGACAATTTTAAATATTTCAATGATACTTTTGGTCATGATTTTGGAGATAGTGTCATTAAAAGGACCGCGGAGTGTCTTTTGAAATCTTCACCTGACAATAGTTATGTCGCTCGAATTGGTGGGGATGAATTTGTTATTTTATTACGCACTGAGGATAGAATAAAAAGCACAAAACAGACAGCCGAACTCCTTTTAAAACAATTATCTTCCATGCCTATTCAAGTCGGTGGGAAAGAACATTTGATTTCTGCAAGTATGGGGATAAGCGTTTACCCGGTCCATGGGGACGACATGGTTACGTTACTGAAAAAAGCGGACCATTCTATGTATCTTGCTAAAGAAGGCAAAAAACATATTGAATATTATCCTACTTGATTCGTAATTCAAAAAAGTGTGGATGATTGTAATCATCCACACTTTTTTGAATTACCGTATAAAAAACCAACGTTTCGTTTTCAACTTACGCAAAACATTCAACAATTCAGCATTTTTTTTATGTATCCTGTTTTCGGATGGCGATGCTGAAGGGGCTGGGATGTCTACTCTCACAGGTTTCTTGTTCATATCTAAAGGACCCTTCCTATTTATCATTATAAAATAGTATATGCAGGTGCCCTTAAAATATCATCAATCCCAAGCCTCCTTCTTTCTAGAGGACATCCCTCAATTTGTTCAAACGTGTTGTCTTTTCTTTATGGTTCAGGATAACACGTTCATTTTGTTTCATCACCTTTTTTGTATGTGGACTTAAAGCCACATCGGGAATTTTGACCTGGGGTTTAATTACAGCGACGGAAACATTGCTTCCAGCTTTATCATAAATGCTCATTTAACCAACTCCCCTTAATTTTGTTTTATGACCATATCAAACATCATGATCAATAATGCTATTAATAAACAATCCACTTCTGACACGAAGCTTTCCGATCTTATCTCTAAAATATAAGGAAATGTCAAAACATTAACGGGCTGAAGCGCCATTTTCTCTTCATCATTGTAATACGTATCTTCTCTTTCCAATGTAGCACGGATCGTACTTCCAGACAAGGTCGGGTAAGCTTTTAACATCAAGTTCTTGTCTTGTTCCGTTTTAAAAGGAATAATTTTGACATTCATCCCTTCCTTGGCTGCATAAGCCTGAAGCATGATATGCAAGTAGGCCAGGTATTCCTCATTCGTCTGATAAAACTCCGGAATCCCTTCTTTTTTCAAAAGGTAAAACATATTTTTGACCTTTTCCCGATTATCCGATAATAACTTATCGCTTTCCGCAACCGCTTTAGTTGCATAGGAGAGCTCATTATCGCCAATTTTTGATATATACATGCTCAAAAATACGAACATATCTATCAGCACAAACAGAACGGCGACAATGAGGAAATTCTTCCACTCATCAAAAATGCTCGTCGGATAAAAACTCCAGTATATTAAAGCCCCCAATATGAAAATGACATACCATGTTTTTCGAATGGCTTCTATTTTCATGCTGATTTTATCTTTATACCTCCAGGATAAAACCACATAAACTAATAATGCAATAAATACGGCCCATACAAAGACTCTGAAAAACATCAACACTGTTTTTATCCTCCTACCCTTTTTTCAGCTTCTATAATTCTTATATAAATTATATTCAGGATGTCTCCCTCTTTTCCCTGCAAGCAAAGAGAAAGTATAAGTGAGGATTGCTGTTTACATTTGCACTTGAACAGCGACCCTCACGCGTTTCATTCAGAACCACTTCAGTGAGTGATTACCAATTTTTATGTTATGATTAGTTCAGAATAAATCCCTAAATATTCAGGAGGAACATATATGCTGAAAACGTTAAGAATTTTCATGTCCATCCTATTAACCGGGATACTTTTTATAAGTCTTTATCCTCCACTAGGAAGACGTGCATCAAAGAAAAGAATCAAAAACTTCAGTACGAAAGAAAATTTTAAGAATGGGCAATTCATCAATCAAATTCCTGCGAGTCAGATGATGAGCCTTAAACATACTGGCTCCATACTTCGGGAGTATATGAAAGGAAATCCAAACAGACGACCTGCCGTTCCCATTTTGATTGATTCGACGGTCCGATCATACAAAGACGCCAATAAAATCACCTGGTATGGACATTCAGCCTTCATGCTTGAGTTGGACGGTAAAACTTTATTGGTGGATCCAATGTTTGGTAAAGCCCCTACTCCTTTTCCGATGTTTGGAAACAAGAGATTTAGCGGTGACTTGCCAATCGATTTGGAAAACCTTCCACCGATTGATGCTGTCATTCTCTCGCATGACCACTATGATCATTTAGATTACTATTCCATAAAGAAATTAAAAGATAAGGTCGGTCAATTCATTGTTCCCCTAGGGGTAGGAGACCATTTGGTGAAGTGGGGTGTATCGAAGGAAAAGATACAGGAACACAACTGGTGGGATGAAGTATTCTACGACGGACTCCATTTAGTTTGTACGCCAGCAAGACACTTTTCCGGGAGAAGTTTAAATGATAGAAATTCTACACTTTGGTGTTCTTGGGTGATATACGGAAAAGAAGATAAGGTCTTTTTCAGCGGTGATAGCGGGTACGGCACACATTTTAGAGAAATCGGCGAAAAATACGGTCCCTTCGATCTTACATTAATGGAATGCGGACAGTATGATGAACGATGGTCCACCATTCATATGATGCCTGAAGAAACGGTCCAAGCAACTATCGACGTAAAAGGAAAACTAATGATTCCCATTCATTGGGCAGGCTTCACTTTATCTCTTCATGATTGGACAGAACCCATTGAAAGGGTGACAAAAGCTGCCAAGGAAAAAACCGTACAAATAGCTACCCCAAAAATCGGCGAGCCTGTTCACATTGGCGGAATGGAATTCCCTGACACAATATGGTGGAAATAAAATCAGCTTATCCCTTTATTGAGGATAAGCTGATTTTTTCATTTTACACTATGCTCTTTCTCATCAAAATGAAGTTTCATTTTAATAGGGTGATCTTTCCTCTCCCCAAAATAGTTGGTACCGAACACGCCCAGGATAATTAAACCTGAACCCACTATATCGAAAATCGTAATTTTTTCATTAAGAAAGAGTGCTCCTGCAATAATGGTCACCACTGTCGATAGATTTGCAAAGACACTCATTTGAGAAGCCTTGATTTTTGATAATATCGTGTTCGAAAGCATCGACGTGACCAACGAAGCCAAGATTCCTAAATATAAGATAGAACCGACAAATTCCATACTTGACCATGGTGAAATGAATTCCGGCATCGTTCCCTTGCTCATATGAGATATGATTGCAGCCAGGTTAAAAAGGATGAAACCTGTTCCCAGCATGAAAAAGGACATTTCACCAGGCGTATATTCCTTTGCCAAGGACCGTGTCATCGTCGTATATCCTGCTGTCGCTAAACAAGATAGAAGGATTAATCCCATACCGAGCAAATCAGAGGCATTCATCGTACTTCCTTTCATAAGGAAAATGAAAATGACCCCTACTACCGATAAAACAATAGAGATGTTTTGATAAAGAGAGGTTCTTTCCTTTAGAAAGTATCCCGCAATGATGACTGTAATGATTGGGGTGATAGCCGATAAGATTCCGGCATCCGTGGATTGGGAATATTTAAGTCCGAAAGTTTGAAAGACAAAGAAAAGGGTGGGAAACATTAATGATAATGGAAGCAGTTTTTTGATTGACTCAATTGTATAGCTCACCTTAATTACTTTTAGTGCGACCAGAACTAATATAACGGCGAAAGAAATGCTGAAACGGAACGCCAACGTATCAAGTGGGTTCGATTCGGCGATTGCCATCTTTGTAAACAAAAAGGATAAGCCAACAATGCTGGCATGCAATATGGCTAGCATATAAGCATATGATTTGGTTTTCATGGTTGCATCTCCTTAACTAGGATACTATGATTCCGTTTTAGTTCTAGTACCCTTTGTACTTGAAATGCAATCCAATAATTCATTTGAATATTCATTGGTTAGAATTCAGTGAATGACCCATGGATCGAAGAAAAGGAGATGGAGTTGATGCTCCTAAAACATAGGTAGCAAAGTCTGCCAACGTTATACAAGTTATGATAGAATTCAATGAAGAAAGTGAGGGATACATATGATTGTGACCATCCTTATATTTCTTATGGCTGGTCTGGCCGAGATTGGTGGCGGATATCTTATCTGGATGTGGCTACGAGAAGGAAAATCCATTTATTTTGGATTGGCCGGAGGAATTGCACTTATTTTATATGGCATAATTGCCACATTTCAAACATTCCCTACTTTTGGACGTGTATATGCAGCATATGGTGGCGTTTTTATCGTATTATCGGTTTTATGGGGATGGGGATGGGGAATAGATAAGAAAACACCTGATTTATATGATTGGATTGGCGCTATCATTTGTGTAATCGGGGCATCCATCATCCTATGGGCACCAAGAAACTAAAAAAACTAAAGGGCTATTAACCCCTTTAGTTTCCTAAAGCAACAGATTGATTTAAATATTTATCATCCGTGAGTGCTCGTGTTATGAAATCGGCAACATCTGCACGGGAAATGCTACGGCTTCCTTTTGGTACACCTTGATGCTCTTCCCGATACGAACCAGTAGGCGGATTATCAGATAACCCCATCGGTCTTGCCACGGTCCATGTCAAATTGTTTGCTTTAATAACATCCACTGCATTACGATGATCTTCCAATACATTCCCCAACATCTTCATTGTCAACTTCCCAATTAATCCTGGGATTTCTTTTTCAATACCCGCTGACGCCATATAAATGATTCTTGAAACATTGTTGACTTTCATTCCATTGACAATATTCTGCGTCATTTCATGTAGAACGGTCGTCTTTCCCAACCCACTGCTTGAGCCTAGGCATGATATGACCACATCTTTGCCCGATATGGCCTTTTGTACCGCCTCTTCTTCTAGAGCATCCCCTTGAATGATATGCAAGTTCGGATGATTCAATTGCAGCTTAGTTGGGTTCCTTACAAAGGCTGTTACTTCGTGCTGTAAATTTAGTGCTTGCTCCACAACCAATTTTCCTGTTTTACCTGAAGCCCCAAATACGATTATGTTCATGTTTTATCCTCCAAATGAAATGATAGAGTTAATCATAACACTGACCGGATATTTTATCATTACGTTTTACTCTAAAGTGATACTAATCATACAATACTCTGTTAACTTACTTTCTTTACTGAACTTAGTGCTGCATTGCTGAATTTTTCTTGTATGAACCATATCGCTATCGCTGCGATAATACAAGGAATGGCAAAGGCCAAGAAATTGACCTGAAGGGACAATTTCATTTGGGTAATACTGTGATACATAGGCATTCGTAATGATTTGTGTACCTGTTGTCGTTCCCCTGCCAAAGCTAGAAGCAAATAAAGCATGAACATGCTTGGTTTAAAGCTCAACATCGTGAGTGTCCCGAACCCAGGATCCTATAATACCTCTAAAAAAACGCCTCTAAGATCTTTTATTATATAACATTGCCTCTGTTTATTAACCTTCGCTTAATTAAGTTGAACAAATACAAAAGACCAGCCCCCATTAGGGACTGGTCTCAAATTGTAAAGGTTATAAAGCCGCCATTGCCGTATTTCAGTAAGAAAGTTTTAAACCACCACTCCTCAAAGTGGGTGTTTGCAAAAATTTTCCTGTTTTCCAAGTCAGTGACGAGGCATAACATTCCAACCTTGATATAAAACTCCCTATTACAGCTTAAAGGTTAAAACTTAATTATCATTACGAACAACGCAGCTTATGTATTTATAATACCTAAAGATATCTTAAGTTGCAAGGTCAAAAATTTCCATCCACTACATTTCGTGCAATAAATTTTATAAAGGCTCAGTAATACGACCATTAAAGGCGGATTGATAAATGGTTCGAATATCTTCTTTTCCCAGTGGCATGGGGCTTCTCGCTAATAGCCTTTTTTGCTTTTCTCCATCCTCCACCAGCTTGTCTATTGCGTTTTCAGGAATATCGAAATCACCTAAAGTAGTTGGGATCCCTATATCTTGAACCAATCTTTTAATTTCTTCAACACATCTAAGGGATGCCTCTTCTTCGGATAAGTAAACAGAGCTTCCACCCATGGCATTTAATAAGTCAACCATCTTTTTCGTACAACTTTTTCTAATATAGCCCATAACATACGGAAGCAGGACGGCATTGGAGTCACCATGTGATAGGTGAAATTGGCCACCTAGTGGATAGGCAAGTGCATGTACTCCCGCTACGCCAGCATTAAAAAAGGCAAGGCCGGCCATATAACTTCCCTGGCTCATGTCTGTCCTTGCTTGTTGATTTTGCCCATCCTGAACGGCAGTACGAAGAGATTTGCTAATGAGCCTGACAGCGTGTAATGATAAGGCTTCAGTCGTAGGGCTGCTATTGACGGAAACATAAGCTTCTACTGCATGAGTTAGGGCATCGATACCTGTTGCAGCTGTTATATGTGGTGGCACGGATACGGTCAGTTCTGGATCCACTATGGCAGCGTCCGCCAATAAAAAGTCATGGGTCACAACATCCTTGGTGTTTCCAAGAGAAAGCACGGCAATATTGGTTACTTCAGAACCCGTTCCCGCTGTGGTTGGGATTAATATTTTGGGAATCCCTTTTGCAGTAATCTTCCGTGTTCCCGTTAGGTTCAGGTAATCTGCCACAGATCCTTCATGAACAGCAAGAACCGCAGCCAGTTTCGCTAAATCCAGAGCACTGCCACCACCTAGACCAATGATAAGATCGAATGGATGCTCCTTTATATAGCTAACCAGTTTTTCTCCTGATTCTAAAGGGGGTTCAGGAATCACTTCTGTATATAATTGAACTTGATACCCTGCTTCTTCCAATGGGAGAGTAATCTTATTCGTCACCCCTATTTTTATAAGCACCGGGTCCGTGATGATCAGAATACTGGAGATGTCATACCTCTTCACTTGAGGAATAAGTTGTTTCAATGACCCCCAGCCCACATGACTGAGCGGGGTAAAAATAAGTGTACTGGACACATAAACACCTCCAATCCAATATTTTTATCCATCATGTAATTTAATGGTAACACAAAATATGGTAGGAAGGTAAAGTTATGATGAGGGAATCGAACAATCAAACAATTTAGCTTGCAAGCAGAGAATAATATGGAGGCAATATGTTTAGATTATAAGCAAACAAGGCTTACAATTAATAGTAATTAACCTTTGCAATTGACGGTGTGAAGTCTATAATATTAGATATCAATATTTTTAGGGGTGACTATCTATGTTTTCAAATATTGGAATACCTGGTTTAATTATAATCCTTCTATTAGCTTTAATGGTCTTTGGCCCAAGTAAACTTCCTCAAATTGGACGTGCTGTCGGCACTTCGCTTCGTGAGTTCAAGGATGCCACAAAAGGGATCACCGATGATATACAAGCCGATTTCAAAGAAGACGTACAAGCTGCTAAAAAAGAGTCCATTAAATAGAAAAGTGCATAGAAAAAGACGCCTGCACGCAGCAGGCGTCTTGATGCGTTTGTGGCGCAAAACCGTCAGGCCACATCCCGACGTTTAGCTAAAAGCATGTTCTACGGCTTACACAAATTAGCTCATCGCTTTATTAATATAACATTAATCTGAAATTATTACAAGTTAATGTTTGAGACTTTTCTATTCTTAATTTAGTCCCCTTACTAGGTAGCACCTATACTCACTCATTCCCAAAAAAAGAAGGAATTAAGAATACTTTTCTAAAAAAGCGTTTTAGAGGGGTATACATTTCATGATTCACTCCCTCCCTTTTACACGCTATTGGTCAAAAAGGAATGAATCTAGCAGATTCCGTATCTTTTCTATCATGATCTTATAAATTCATTGTCATTGTTGTTAATTCCTCAGAGGATACCGCCACTTGATCGAACGCTTTACTGATTCCATCGAATATTTCGTTAAGCTCGTTCATTTCTTTGGCGACTTTAATGTTTTGCTCTTTGACAGACAGCATGGCCTCCGCAATATCAGTAAAAAATAATCCAGTTTCCTTTCCTTGTTGCGTACCTTGAATAATTTCATCACTCACGACAGCAATGGATGTATTCATCACATTTGTAAAGTCCCCTATTCCGTTTACCAATTTTGCCACTTCAGTAACGGACTTTTTCGTGTTTTCCGATAGCTTTCTAACCTCACCAGCCACCACCGCAAAGCCTTTACCATGTTCACCTGCTCTAGCTGCCTCAATTGCTGCATTCAAAGCTAAAAGATTCGTCTGTTCTGCGATTGAAGTAATGATTGATACAATTCTTTCAATTTCCTTGGATGTATTGGATAGCTGCTCCATATCCTTTGAGATAATAATTATTTGCTCTTGGGTTTTAACCATCCTTTTTTCGAGCCCCTTTAAAAGTTCAACCCCTTCTTTGGATTGCTCTTCTGTCCTGATGGCGGTATCGGATCCCTTTTGGGTAACAACTTGGATATCCATTACTTTATCCGCCATTAATTGAGTGGCGGAACTAGTCTGTTGACTGATGGCAGACAATTCTTCTGCATTCCGATTGACTTGTTGTTTAATCATTTCCTTATCACCCTGGATTTGTTGGCGAATTCTCTCATTTTCAAGATCATATGCTTCTAGAACGATTTGTTGTTCTAAATTCATGATTTTTGTGACAGCCAAAATCGTGTCCTGGTATAGTTCTATGTCCTTGATATGAGTCATCACTTGGAGAATGATTGACTGAAGCAAATCCTGAAATGCACTCAGATACCATTTTGGCTGCAAGCCAATCCTTACATGGACATGTGCAATGATATAACGCTGTTTAATATATTCATCATCGATACAACCACTAAACATTTCAAACATATGATGGTGTAACGTCGTCTTCAACCGATCAACAGAACTGTGCTTATTAATCACCTGCATTAAAGAGGGTTCCTTTTCTAAGTTTCTGTAGAAATTGTCTACAATTTTAATAATATGTTCCTTCACATCGTCCTGTAATGAACGAATAACACAGAGATCCTTTGTAGTTAAATGAATCATGTCTATTTGGGTTAACACACCTGAATGGTTTTTAATTTGTATACCAACTTGATCCTTATACTTCATATAATCAATATCATTGGTAAGGTTATTTTTCCATATGATTTTCATTAAGACTTGCCTCCGGATATCTGCTTTCGATTTATGATAGTAAGTCATATTCTATGTTAATATTAAGCTATTTTGATGAAAATTTCCTCATTTTTGAACATATTTTCACATTACTTTAGGACTATTTTTGGTATTGCCCTAAAAAAAAACACTCCGTAAGAGTGTTTCAGACTGTAGACAAACTCGATGAAAATCGACTTTGCCTACAGTTTTTTTTGTTTTAAAATAGAAGTATTAAAACTTGGGGTGATGAGGATGCTT
>NZ_JBNNML010000004.1:0-458973 GCF_050272735.1 Peribacillus sp. NPDC046944 | reverse complement strand
TACGCTCGACGAAAAATCGAGGTAGAGAGTGTTTTTGGTCATATCAAGGGCAATAGGTCGTTCCGTCGCTTTTCGCTTCGGGGCTTAGCGAAAGTACAAACGGAGTTTGGCATCGTAGCCATGGCACATAATTTACTGAAGATAGCTGGGTTACGTCAGCTACTTTCAGTAAATTATTATAGAAATAGAAAAACAGGTGGAGAAAAACAACTCGTTTTTCTCCACCTGTTTTATTTTAGGGACTTATTAGACAGCCCCTTTTCATTTTCACATCACCCTTTTAAACATCTTTTCCATTTCGTAAATTGAATAGGAGATGATGATGGGTCTTCCATGCGGACAGGTGAATGGATCGGTTGTTCGCCTTAATTCATCAAGAAGGGCTTGTATTTCATCGTTACGGAGGTGGCGGTTGGCTTTAATGGAGGCTTTGCAGCTCATCATGATGGCCGCCGCTTCACGCAGTTTTTTTATGTCCACCTTTTTCATCGACAATAATTGTTCAATCATGTCTTCAAGGATTTCCTGTTCAATTCCTTTAGGGAACCATTGTGGATGGGACCGGACGATAAAGGAATTGTAACCGAATTCCTCTAAAAAGACGCCGACCTTTTCTAGCTCATCCTTGTATTCATTGATTCGAATTGATTGATCGGTCGAAAATTCTAACGTGATCGGAACGAGCATATCCTGTAGCTCATTTTCGACACGACCAACCTTTTCTTTGAAATATTCATATTTAATCCGTTCCTGTGCAGCATGCTGATCGATGATATACAAACCTTTTTCGTTTTGGGCGAAAATATAGGTGCCATGCATTTGTCCAATTGGATACATAGGAGGTATGCGGCTTGAAGCATCTTCCTCCTCTATTTCTTCCTCATCCTCTTCGACTGTATATGTTGTATACCCTTCAGCGGATTCGAACAAGGACCTTTTTTCTTCTGGAGGTATGACAGGGATAGAGGCCTCTCCCATTTGCATTCCATCTTCACTGCTATATATTAATTCATGCATGGTATCAATATCCTGGTTATCATCGATAGATTCCACTGGAACTTCTTGCTGTTGTTTTTCTCGTATCAAGGTATTCTTTAGTAGGGATGCTTCTTTTTTTGCTTCTTCAAGAACTTGCCTTCCTCTTTCTACGACATGGTCTAAGCTGAGAGACGTCTGCTCGCTTTTAGGCTCCTCTTTCTTTTGTGACGGCGTGAAACCGCTTGGAATCAAGGAAAGTTTCTTGAAAGCTGATTTAATCGTTTCCGATACTAAGGCATATAACTCTTGTTCCTTACTAAGTCGCACCTCTAATTTGGACGGATGTACATT
Organism: Peribacillus sp. NPDC046944; assembly: GCF_050272735.1. Taxonomy (NCBI): domain Bacteria; kingdom Bacillati; phylum Bacillota; class Bacilli; order Caryophanales; family Bacillaceae; genus Peribacillus; species Peribacillus sp. NPDC046944. The sequence goes on along the minus strand of NZ_JBNNML010000004.1, from coordinate 457,644 downwards.
AACATCGACCAAGATTGGATCCATTTCAATATTCAACAAAGCAATTGGGAAACGTCCAATAGGAAGGAGTGTGTGGTATCCCTCCAGGATTGCCTTAACAAGAACATAGTTTTTTATAAATCTACCGTTAATCATCGTCGAAATGTAATTTCTGGAGGCACGGGTGACCTCGGGCATTACGATATATCCGGTTATAGTGAAGTCCAAAGACCTCGTCTCTATCGGAATCATCTTTTTGGCGATATTCATTCCGTAGATTGCGGCCAGTACTTGCCGGACATCTCCATTACCATTTGTATGCAAAATACGCTTCTTATTATGCGTAAGGCTTATCGAAACGTCAGGGTGTGACAAAGCCAGCCTGTTCGTGACATCCGTAATGTTTCCTAGCTCAGTATGAATCGTTTTTAAATACTTCAATCGTGCCGGTGTATTATAGAAAAGCTCGGAGACCGTGATGTCCGTCCCTTTTCGGCTTGATGAAGCCTCCAATTCACGAATGATCCCCCCTTCAAGCAGAATTCGGGTTCCTGGCCCCTCTCCCGTGCTGCTTTTCATTTCAAAATGGGAAACTGATGCGATACTTGGCATGGCTTCACCACGGAACCCGAGCGTCCGAATCCGAAACAAGTCATTTTCATCTTTTATTTTACTTGTGGCATGACGTTTAAACGCCGCTTCTACATCGTCGGCCGTCATTCCATCTCCATTGTCTATGATCCTGATGGACCCAAGTCCGGCCTCCACCAATTCAATTTCAATGATGGTACTGTTGGCATCTATGGCGTTCTCCACTAGCTCCTTCACGACTGAGGCAGGACGTTCAACCACTTCGCCAGCTGCTATTTTATTCGATAAAGACTCGTCTAGCTGTATGATTTTCCCCACTTTTATCGCCTCGCTTCAATTATTTATTTCAATTTCTTATGCAATTTATAGAGTATATTCATCGCATCCAGTGGTGTCATTTCTAGGATATCGAGCGATTTGATATCATCAAGCACTTTTTTTTCCTTAGCTGATGAACTGGTTTTTCCCCTTGGAACTTCTTCTCCGAAAAAGGAAAGTTGCGACGCTTCATTTACAACCGTACCATCCTTTTCTTTAGATCCTTTAGGAACATCTATATCTACTACAACAGCTGACTGTGAAGGTGTTTGCGTCACTTGTTCATTATCACTTTCAAGTTGCGCTAAAATGGCAGCTGCCCGGTCAATTAACTGTTTTGGAAGGTTGGCAAGCTTGGCAACATGAATACCATAACTTTTATCGGCTGGTCCCTCTTTTATTTTATGAAGGAAAACGACATTCCCATTCTGTTCGATTGCACTTACGTGGATATTTTTCAGTTTAGGAAGTTCCTCTGATAACACGGTCAATTCATGATAATGTGTTGAAAAGAGTGTCTTTGCACCGATTTCTCCATGAATATATTCAATGATTGCCTGCGCTAACGCCATACCATCGTAAGTGGAAGTTCCTCGTCCGATTTCATCGAATAAAATCAAGCTGTTTTCCGTAGCATTCATGATGGCATTTTTTGCTTCGAGCATCTCGACCATGAAAGTACTTTGCCCCGAAATGAGATCATCCGCTGCACCAATTCGAGTGAACACTTTATCGAAAATCGGCAGTTCCGCTGAGGTCGCCGATACAAAACAACCGATTTGGGCCAAAATGGATGTCAACGCAATCTGACGCATATACGTACTTTTACCCGACATATTAGGTCCTGTAATCAAAAGTAGCTCACGGTCGCTATCCATAAAACAGTCATTTGGAACATACTCTTGAGAATGCAGTACTTTTTCGACAACAGGGTGGCGTCCTTCCTGTAAGGCTATTTTACGATTTTCAGAAAAGACCGGCTTTACATAATGACGCTCTTCACTGATCGTTGCAAAGCATTGGAGAACATCAAGTTCACTGATGCCTTTCGCAAGCTCTTGTAAACGTGGGATATAGCTTTTCACCTGTTCACGGAGGCTGAGGAACAGATCATATTCAAGACCGATGCTTTTCTCTTCGGCTTGTAAAATCAAGGCTTCCTTTTCTTTTAGTTCAGGTGTGATATATCTTTCAGCATTGGTCAAGGTTTGCTTCCGTTCATACCGTCCCTCTTCAAGTAAATGCAAATTGGCGCGAGTCACTTCAATATAATAACCAAATACTCGGTTATAGCCGATTTTCAATGATCGTATTCCGGTACGTTCCCGTTCCTCCCGTTCCAGCTGAGCGATCCACGTTTTTCCGTTTCGGCTGGCATCTCGATATGTATCCAGTTCCGAGTGGAAACCATCTTGGATAATGTTCCCTTCCTTAACGGATAACGGTGGATTTTCCACTAATGCCGTTTCAAGTAAATCGGTCACTTCCTCACAGGGATCCAGCTTTTCGGCGAGAGCTGTTATATCGCCATTGGAGCCCAAGGATTGGACGATTTCACGAATGATGGGTACTTGTTGGAGTGAACGTTTCAACTGGATTAAATCACGTGCATTGACATTTCCAAACGCCACCCGGCCCGCAAGACGCTCTAAATCATATACTTCCTTCAAGCGCTCGCGCAAATCTTGACGTTCGAAGTAGTGATCCTTCAATATTTCCACAAGGTTTTGTCTACGTTCGATTTGCAGTCGATTGATGAGTGGACGATCAATCCATTGCTTAAGCATCCTGCCTCCCATCGCTGTCTTCGTCTCATCCAAAAGCCATAATAACGACCCTTTTTTTCCTTTGGAACGGATGGTTTCCGTCAACTCCAAATTACGCTTGCTATAATAGTCGATTTTCATATAATGGGACGTTTCATATGCAAATACTGGCTGCAGGTGATCTAGGCTTCTTTTTTGGGTACGGTATAAATAATTCAATAAACGCGCAGTCGTTTGAGCTTGCTTATCTTCTTTCAACAGTCGAAACAAAGAAACGAACGACTCACTTTGCTCTAAGTTATCCTCAAGGGAAAGTGCTGCGGCACCCCGTTCCTGCAATTGCTTTTTCCATTCATCGTTAAAATCCGTTGCAATGACAACTTCGCTGGCACCAAGGTTTGCAAACTCATTCAATACCTCTTCAAAACTTTCAATCAACGTGACCTTGTTTTCACCTGTCGACAAATCGTTGTAAGCAAAACCGAATTGCCCATCTGTAAAGGACGTGATGGATGCAATGTAATTATTTTCTTTTTCCCGAAGTCCCTTACTATCCATTTTGGTTCCCGGTGTAATCAGCTGGACAACTTCCCGGCGGACGACCCCTTTTGCTTGTTTAGGATCCTCTGTCTGTTCACAAATGGCTACCTTAAAGCCTTTTTCTATCAAAATATCAATATAATTGGGAGCCGAGTGATAGGGAATGCCACACATGGGAATTCGATTTTCCGTGCCACCCTCCCGGCTCGTTAATGTAATCTCCAGTTCCTGTGAGGCATTCAATGCATCCTCAAAAAACATTTCATAAAAATCCCCTAAACGGAAAAATAAAAAGGCATCCTGATACTCTGCCTTGATTTTTAAATATTGTTGAATCATTGGTGTATATCCAGCCATTCTTTCAAAACCTTTCCAAACTATAATCTGTTATTTATATATGTCATTTATTATACCATACGGGATAGCACCTTTCCTGTATTCGCTATTACAAGAAAACATGCATAATACACTGTTTTTTTCCTTTTTATAAGGGGATTTAGGACGCCGAGGAGCTTATGCGGGTAATAAAATACTCTACTAATTTGGCCTGTCCTTCTTTTAACGTAAATAAGACCGGATGAAGGGAATGTCATCCGGTATTGACTATATTAAAGTATTTTACTCATCTTCGAATTCATCAAGGAAATCCGGATCTAAATCTTCGAACTCATCATCATCAAAATCTGAGCCCCAGTCATCTTCACAGCGGCCATCTGGGCTTACAGCGACGCAAATTTTCGTTTCGCCAACGACCTCCACAAAGAATTCTCTTTCCACATGAACAATGATCTTTTGTCCACATGGGGAGATGGATGCTTCTAAACAATTCGGCTGTTGGACAGCTTGTGCTACGATTTCATGGTCATCATGACAATCTGGATCACGGTATTTTAGCGAAATCACGTCGGTATATTGTACTTTTTCAGTGACAACTTCCGTCTTTGAATTATGGTTATATGAATACCAAACGTTGATTTCGTAGCTGCCGTGAATTTCTACCTTTTTGCCGACTTTCTTGGCATCGTATTTATGGTTGATGATCCAACAACCTAGAATGCTAGAAGGATGATGAGCCGGGCAAATGGTGTGTGAGGACTTTGTGAATTTACGTCCCTTGGCCACCACCGCTTTAGTTATTATCTCTCTATATTGTGACATGCTAGCGAACCCTCCTCATACAGTTTCCATTCATCCTATGCGTGGTAAAAGTCTAGTGTGCGTAGAATTTTTAATATCTGAAAACTGCTGTAATGTTTAAATCTAGGTTATTTTATGCACCAGTTTTGGGATATGTGTCACGAATGGGCGCTGTATAAGGGTTTTTGAAACATAAAAAAGCCCTTCTGCATCCAGAAGGGCTTTCCGAAAATATTATGAACAACCTCCGCCACCAGCCTGTACCTTTGATCCTGTCTCACCACGAAGGATATCACCTTCAGTTGATTCAATTATCAAATCCGTCACCTTATTGGATACTTGCGAAGAAACCATTTGAAGAAGGTCGTTGACATCGACTTGGGATTGCTTGAACTCCTGGACGATTGGAAGCTCATCCAACTGCTTTTCAAGGGCATCGATTTTCGCCTGAACTTGCCCGTATGCTTTTTCTTTTCCATAATGTTGGAAGTTCACAGCTTGTTTTTGTAAGCTTTTGATACTGGCAATCATTTCACGTATCTTTTGGTTTTCATTAATATGAGCCTCAGCCCGTTTAAAGAAATCCACTTCTTCCGTGCTGGCAATCATTTCAGCTAGCTCTGCCGCTTTTGTTAAGATATCGTCTTTTGTATATTTTGTCATTTTAATCCACCTCTATCGCTGTCGCTTCTTCAACCATATCCCCATTCAATGACCATGTTTTCGTGTCGATGATTTTCACCTTGACGATTTGGCCAATCGCGGACTTTGGTCCTTTGAAGTTCACTAGCTTATTTTTCGTAGTATACCCTGCTAATACATCTGGATTTTTCTTACTTTCACCTTCCACGAGAACTTCTACAATTTGCCCATTGTACTCTTTCATTTTCAAAGCACATGTTTCGTTCACAAGGGCATTTAAGCGTTGCAGACGTTCTTTTTTCACTTCCATCGGGACATTATCCTGCATTTTTGCTGCAGGCGTTCCTTCTCGCGGAGAGTAAATATACGTATAAGCAGCATCAAATCCAACTTCCCGGTATAAAGACATCGTTTCCTCGAAATGTTCTTCCGTTTCATTTGGATAACCGACAATAATATCCGTCGTTAAAGATGCACTAGGAATTGCTTCCCTAATTTTTCTAACAAGCTCTAAATATTGTTCACGCGTGTATTTACGCGCCATGATTTTAAGCGTTTCCGTACTTCCCGATTGAACAGGAAGATGGATATGATCCACTAAGTTACCGCCTTTAGCAAGAACTTCAATCAAATGATCATCGAAGTCCCGGGGATGACTAGTAGTAAAGCGAATCCGCGGGATATCTATCTTACGGATTTCATCCATCAAGTCACCAAGGCGATACTCCATGTCTGTAAAGTCTTTTCCATATGCATTCACATTTTGACCGAGGAGGGTGACTTCCTTGTAGCCCTGTGCCGCAAGATGACGAACCTCCTGAATGATGTCTTCGGGACGGCGACTCCTTTCTTTTCCTCGTGTAAAAGGCACGATGCAATACGTACAGAATTTATCACAGCCGTACATAATATTGACCCATGCTTTTGTTTTCCCTTTACGTACTTTAGGAAGATTTTCAATCACATCCCCTTCTTTGGACCAAACTTCAATGACCATCTCTTTTGAAAGATATGCCTCATTTAGGATTTGTGGTAGTCGGTGGATATTATGTGTACCAAAGATCATATCGACAAAATGATGTTTCTCAAGGATTCTTTTAACGACCGATTCTTCCTGGGACATACAGCCGCAAACGCCCAACAGTAAATCTGGTTTTTCCAATTTAAGTGATTTTAAATGCCCTAGTTCCCCGAATACTTTGTTCTCCGCATTTTCCCTTATTGCGCAAGTGTTCAGTAAAATGACATTCGCATCGTCGACTGTAGTGGTCGGTTGATATCCGAGTGCCGTAAAGATACCCGCCATGACTTCAGTATCGTGCTCATTCATTTGGCAACCGTATGTACGAATAAGAAATTTCTTACCTTCTCCCATTCCTCGGAATTGTTCAGGAATAGCAAAGTCATCATGATATTCTACATTTTCTTTTCCTCGTTTTTTAGCATCCTTCAAGGAAGGCGGTATATAAACTGCCTGAAAGTACTTACTGTAATCCTTTTCGGATTTTTTGTCCGCTGGATTTTCATTCTGTACTTGTTGTAATTCTAATCTTTGTTTCTCGTTCATGTTAATCTCCTTTCAAAATAGTTAGTTTATTTAACGTCCTAACTATTTCCAGACCCGCATGCTAACCAGGTTTTTTGTTCACTTACCTATTTCATTCATGTGTAAATATTTGCTTTTAAGTGTGATATATCCACATTAACATAGTATAAAGCTTTTACCAGGAAGAAACAATCATTCTGTCAATCCTTTAGCGTTTGTTAGAAAAAATTCACAAAAAAGGTAATAAAATAATAAAAATAAACCCTGAATTTATTACCCAAAACTTTTTCACTACTATCGACAGTCTAGGTCTATCGTACATTTTCACTATATAGGACATAGTCCTATAACATCCTGTCCGCTCTTGAATAAGATATCTCGTACAACAAAAACAATTTAAGGAGTGACTTATATGTCATGTTCTGGAAATAATAATAATAATCACGATCATCATCGTAATAACGACGATAATAGCAGAATCGAAAGAGATTTCTGTCGTGCGGTGAGGGGTTGTCAAAGACGCGACAATGACCGCGACGACCGCCACAACGACAACAACAATCACCATCACCACCACCACCACCATAACAACAATAACAACAATAACAACAACTGTTGTTGTAGAAGAAATCGTTGTAATTTCTTCTCTTTCGGATGCTGTAACCGAGGAAACCGCTGCGGATGCAATAACGGTTTCTTCTAAGCCCTACTATTTAGGTAGCACCATCTTCTAGCGTGCTGTCTCCTCATTAGAACGCTTGGTTATTAACCACAAAAAAGGTTCACCCCAAATTTGGGGTGAACCTTTTCACGCTTACATAAATTCTTCAACAAGTTTATCAAAATGAGCCTGATCTAGAGTTAAATCAGATTTATTCAACGCTTCATCGGCATAACCTGGAATTAATTCCTGATACGATGACCGTGAAGAATCTTGATAAATGATCCCAGTCACAAGACTGTCATGCTTCATTAACGTATGCATGGCCTGTTCTTTATTTGTGGAATCATATCCTTCAATCGTGCTTAATTTTGTTAAGTTTTGTTTGAACCAATCGTACGTATTGATTTTGTTGTACGTAACGCATGGCGAGAAAACATTAATAAAGGAGAACCCTTTATGGTTGATTCCAGCTTCAATGATTGCAGTTAAGTCTTTTAAATCCGTTGAAAAACTTTGGGCGACAAAGGTAGCTCCAGCCGACAAAGCTAATTCCATCGGAGAGACTGCCCGCTCAATTGATCCTTCAGGCGTGGATTTCGTTTTAAATCCAGCAGCTGAACGTGGGGAAGTCTGTCCTTTAGTTAAACCATAAATTTGGTTATCCATAACGATATACGTTATATCGATATTACGACGTATTGCATGTATGGTATGTCCCATCCCGATTGCAAAACCATCGCCATCCCCACCGGAAGCTATAACCGTCAACTCGCGGTTAGCCATTTTCAATCCTTGGGCAATCGGTAGCGAACGACCATGAATGCCATGGAAACCATAAGATTTGATGTAGCCTGAAATCCGACCTGAACAGCCGATTCCAGAAACCACAGCTAAGTTTTCCGGTTCCAAGCCTACGTTGGCTGCTGCACGCTGCATGGCAGCCTGAACGGAGAAATCCCCACAACCAGGACACCAATTAGGTTTTACATCATTTCGAAATTCTTTAAATGTTGCCATATTCGAACATCTCCTTGCATTGTGTGTGAATTTCATGCGGGAGGAATGGGTTGCCGTCATATTTTAGGATGCTTTTAATTTTATTTACATGCCCGACATTCATCTTGATAATATTAGCCAATTGTCCAGTCGCATTATTTTCAATTACTACTACTTTCTTAGCTGATTGCACTAAAGAAAGAACTTCATCAGCAGGGAATGGATGAATCAAACGAACTTGCGCATGATTCACTTTTATTCCATCCGTTTCCAAACGGCCGATAGCTTCATCTATCGTTCCCCGGGTAGAGTTAAACCCTAGGATTAACAAGTCAGCCTCTGCGTGTGGTGCATTTTTGTAAACGGGTGTATTGAATGTGTTCGCTAAATTGCTAAGCTTACGCATCCTCTTATCCATTTGTGCTACACGATTTGCAGCTGATTCAGAAGGCTTCCCTGTTTCATCATGCTCTACACCCGTAACATGGTGAATTCCGTTTTTCATGCCTGGAACGACACGAGGAGAAACTCCATCTTCTGTTACTTCATAGCGCTTGAAATATGTTTTTTCTTGAGGGCCTTCTATTTCCGTGTCCAAAAGTTTACCACGTCTGATTTCCACTTTACTGTAATCTAGCGGTTGCACGGTCTGCTTACCCAATGATAGCTGTAAATCGGATAAAATGATAACCGGACATTGGTATTCCTCAGCAAGATTGAAGGCTTCAGCCGTATCATAAAAGGCTTCCTCAACCGTACTTGGGGCCATGACGATTTTCGGTATTTCTCCGTGCGTCCCATAAATCATCGCCATTAAGTCAGATTGTTCTTGTTTCGTTGGAAGTCCGGTAGAAGGACCGCCACGTTGTGTATCTACAATAACAATCGGAGTTTCTGTGATTCCCGCTAAACCGATTGCTTCCATTTTCAATGAAAGACCTGGTCCGGCAGAAGCTGTAATAGCACGAACACCACCGTAGTTAGCCCCGATTGCCATCGTAGCTGCAGCGATTTCGTCTTCCGTCTGAATGACGGTACCACCCACTTTAGGCAGTTTCTTGATTAAATACTCCATGATTTCCGAGGCTGGCGTAATCGGATAAGCAGCCATAAATCGACATCCACCGGCAACTGCACCTAGTGCGATTGCGTCGTTACCAATCATGAATAAACGTTTTTGACCATCCGCTTTTTCAAGTTCCATAGCGCCCACTTTTTCACCAAGCAATACTTCCATGGCTTTATAACCAGCAGTAATCGCATCCATGTTCTTTTTAACGATTTCTTCACCTTTACGGCCGAAGATTTCATCAACAACATCATTGAACACGGAGATTTCCATGCCAAGTACAGCACAGGTAGCTCCGATTGCCACCATGTTTTTCATTAAAGAAGTACCCAATTCAGATGCGATTTCCGTAAATGGGACTATATATAACTCTGCCTTTGTATCTTCAGGGCAGACAGGTTTAAATTTTGCATCAGCGATAATGATGCCGCCTTCGTGTAGTTCTTTATAATTGACGTCTATTGTTTCTTGATCGAAAGCAACTAAGATGTCTAAATCATCTGAGATAGCACGAGTTTCAGAAGTACTTACACGAATCTTATTATTCGTGTGTCCTCCCTTTATTCGAGATGAGAAATGACGGTAGCCATACAAGTAATAACCTAAGCGATTGAGGGCAATACAGAATATTTCTCCTGTACTTTCAATACCTTCACCTTGTTGTCCGCCAACTTTCCATGAAAGTTGATTGATCATGTCTTACACTCCTTTAGAACGTTCGTATATAACTGCTATTTACCTGTACCTCTCTTCAGAACGTTCAATATGTAAATAATCGTTCTATGACAGAAAAGGTGTACTAAACGCTTTCAATTCTATCGGTTAAATACATAAATTGCAACCTTTTTGCTTTTATTTTTTATATTTTCAGAATATTCAATCCTATCTACAAAATCAGAATAAAAACACCATTTCGCCCTATCCTTTTTTTATCGAGGATAATGACGAATGAAATTTTCAAAAAGAATGCCTTTTACGAATTCTGTGGAATAGAGCCTATCAAGTTCATCAATTAAATTTTGGTAATTGCTATAAGAGACCAAGTCATCGACCATCTCTTCTATGCCATCGAAATCCGATCCAAAACCAATTTGTTTTTCTCCACCTAAACTACAAATATGTTCAATATGATTGATAACGTCTTTTATGGACGCGGATTTACCTTGTGATAAAAATTGAGGAACAAATGTCACCCCAATAGTCCCATTCTTTTTTAGGAGAGCCTTTATTTGGCTGTCTTTCAGATTCCTTGGATGTGGGCATAAACGATAGGCGTTCGAATGGGAAGCAATCGGAAAGTCTGCTATTTCTATGGTGTCCCAAAACCCAGATTCCGATAGGTGGGAAAGATCGCACCATATCGACTGCACATTCAATAATCCCACCACATCCGTTCCAAATCGCGTTAGCCCGCCTCCTCTTTTTTCTAAAACTCCGTCGGCTACCAGATTGGCATAATTCCATGTTAATCCTACCGAAGTAACCCCCAATTGAAGGAGGGTTTTCATCTTTAATACATCATCCCCGATGCAATCACAGCCTTCTAATGTCAGCAAAGCTCCTATCTCTTTTTCCCCCAGTGAATCGATATCTTTCTTCGACCTTATAAATTTTATTTCAGGTTCAGCCAGGACTTTTTTGTGAAAAATTTCCACCATCGCCAAGGCAGCCTGAAATCTCATATCCGAGTGGACTTGTTCAGGAATGTATATCGCAAAGCATTGGACCTTTCCACCTGAATCCATAAGTTCACGCTTTGTAATATGTAACTTATCGCTGTCCACAAAGGAAATATCCGGATCTATAAACAATTTCATCAAAACATCACAATGCGCATCAAAAATCACCCATCCAATCCCCCTTCTCTACCTTTCTTATTCGTCACATACAAAAAATAACCTGCTCGCCATCCGACAAACAGGCATAAACTTATGAATTTATCTTGGTTCAACGATTAGCTTAATTGCCGTACGCTCTTCGCCATCAATGAGAATATCCGTAAAGGCAGGAATACAAATCAAGTCGACTCCACTAGGTGCGACAAATCCTCTTGCGATTGCTACTGCCTTAACGGCTTGATTTAACGCACCTGCACCAATTGCTTGAATTTCTGCGGTCCCTCTTTCTCTGAGAACCCCCGCCAGTGCGCCTGCTACAGAATTAGGATTAGATTTTGCTGAAACCTTTAATATTTCCATTCCTAGTCCTCCTTGTTTTCCCTGCCGATTATAACTTGGCTCAATAGTTATAACACTTTCCACTGCTACTATATTCAGCTAGTAAAACTTGTATGACAAAGAAAACCAGGATTGTCCAACAACAGATTTTAGATTCCCTATTAGGAGACCTTACTTAACTTTTTCCCTCATTGAATCTTTCTCGTAAAAATCACGTAGCTATTATAAAGAAAAATGGACAATCAGCCACGACTGATGTCCATTTAAGTTAGTTATAAAACGGGTTATCTTCGTTTATCAGTATTCGCTCAATGTTTACCGCCTTGCCTGACTTTTCATCAATATCTATTAATACAGCACTTAATAAAGAACGGCCAGCTTTAGGTACTTCAAATCGCACAGGGAGGCTCGTCAAGAACTTATGGATAACAGCCTCTCTATCCATTCCCAGAATGCCGTCATAAGGCCCTGTCATCCCTACGTCCGATACATAAGCTGTACCTTGTGGTAAAACCCGGTTATCAGCTGTTTGGACATGTGTATGTGTGCCTACCACCGCAGTCACCTTCCCATCAAGGTACCAGCCCATCGCCTGTTTTTCACTTGTAGCTTCACCATGGAAGTCGACAAAAATGATAGGTGTCCTTTTTTGGGCTTCCAGAACGAGCTCTTCCGCTTTTCGGAAAGGACAATCCAATGCTGGCATGAATGTCCGGGCCTGTAGATTGATGATAGCGACTTCCTGTTGATCTAGCGCTATATACTTCAGACCCTCACCCGGGGCACCCATGGGAAAGTTGGCTGGACGAACAAGATATTCCGCTTCATCAATAAACGAAAAAATATCTCGATTATCCCACGTATGATTTCCCATTGTTACGGCCTGCGCGCCCCACTCCAGAAAACTGCGGTAAATCTTTTCTGTAATTCCTCGGCCTCCTGCAGCATTTTCACCATTTATTACCGTGATGTGCGGCTGATATTTTTCTTTAAGTCTTGGGAGGTATTCTTTAACCATACCACGGCCCGGTGCCCCCACTACATCTCCTATAAATAACAATCTCATACTAAAACCCTTTCCTATATACATTTCACTTGTTTGGTATAACTGTTGAATGCACAGACATCCTCAAAAAAGTTCATACAAAAAATGAAAACGAAGTGGTTTTCACCACTTCGTTTTCCAAGCCAAATCATTTGGCATATTCTACCGCTCTTGTTTCACGGATTACTGTTACTTTTATATGACCTGGGTAATCAAGCTCTTCTTCAATCCGTTTCCGGATGTCACGAGCAAGTTTATGAGCCGAAAGATCATCTATTTGTTCTGGTTTCACTAGAATCCGCACTTCACGTCCGGCTTGAATCGCGAAGGATTTTTCCACTCCATCATAGGATTCGGATATCTCTTCAAGTTTTTCAAGTCTTCTAATGTAATTTTCCAGCGTTTCACTTCGTGCACCTGGTCTTGCAGCTGATAAGGCATCAGCGGCCGCTACAAGCACCGAAATAATGGATGTTGGCTCTGTGTCACCATGATGTGAAGCGATGCTGTTGATGACAGTTGGATGTTCCTTATACTTAGTCGCTAATTCAACGCCGATTTCAACGTGACTACCTTCCACTTCGTGGTCAATTGCTTTCCCAATATCATGTAATAAACCGGCACGGCGGGCAAGTACTTCGTCCTCACCAAGCTCAGCTGCCAATAATCCTGAAAGTTGGGCCACTTCAATAGAATGTTTCAGTACGTTTTGACCATAGCTTGTACGGAACTTCAAACGACCAAGAATCTTGATAAGATCTGGATGAAGCCCGTGAACACCCACTTCGAAAGTTGTTTGTTCACCAATTTCACGAATATGTTCATCTACCTCACGTCTTGCCTTATCAACCATTTCTTCAATACGAGCCGGATGAATCCGTCCGTCCTGAACTAGTTTTTCAAGAGCCAAACGTGCTGTTTCCCGTCGAATTGGATCAAATCCAGATAGGATGACTGCCTCAGGAGTATCATCAATGATAAGATCAATACCCGTTAGCGTTTCAAGTGTTCGGATATTTCGGCCCTCACGTCCGATTATCCGTCCCTTCATTTCATCATTTGGAAGATTCACTACAGAAACGGTGGTTTCTGCAACATGATCAGCCGCACAACGCTGAATGGCTAGAGATAAGACTTCTTTCGCCTTTTTATCAGCTTCTTCTTTGGCGCGGGTATCACTTTCTTTAATCATAACTGCTACATCATGAGCAAGCTCATTTTCTGTTCGATCTATAATGATCGATTTAGCTTCTTCACGAGTCAAACCAGAGACACGTTCAAGCTCCGTTTGTTGCTTACGTACCGTCTCGTCCACTTTGCTTTCCATCTCTTCAATATGCTGTTGTCTTTGGTTAAGAGACTCCTCTTTTCTCTCTAAAAGGCTTTCACGTTTATCCAACGTTTCATCCTTCCGATCAAGATTCTCTTCTCTTTGCAATAATCGATTTTCTTGTTTTTGTAATTCGTTCCTTCTTTCACGGGATTCCCGATCGGACTCAGAACGAACCTTGTGAATTTCATCTTTTGCTTCCAACAAGGCTTCTTTTTTAAGCGCTTCCGCTTCACGTTTTGCATCCTCAAGGATATGTTCAGCAGAGCCCTTTGCCCCTGCTATTTTACTCTCAAATTTTGATTTGTGAATAAAATAACCAACAACTGCACCGACGATTAGGCCAAGCAAAGTGAAGATGATTGTCATGGGTTCCATCGTTTCACCTCCCCTTGCTATGAACTTTTACATAAAATGTTGAACTGTCGGCAAGTACATTGCACATAAATTCAATATACAGCTCTTAATTTTCAAAATTTTAGTTTGAAAAATTGTAAAATATACATATTAATTGTATAGTTGAGAATTTTTATTGTCAAGCCTTTGTCCCTTATGTATCAAGGTTTATTCTCGTTTTATTACTATGCATAGCAATTATGTATCAGTTTAACATAATTGAGGGCTGCAAAACCGCTTTAATTTTTGCAATTTTTCCATTTCAACGATCTTAAGGAATATAGAAAAGGCCTAAGCATAATTAGCTTAGGTCCTTTCCTACCATCAATCAAGTAGTTCAAGATGCTCCTCTTCAGCCTCTTTCGGGAGCTCAAACTCTCCATCTAGATTATAATGGTCCCTGATTTTTTGTGAGATTTCCTTAGCGATGTCCTGATTTTCTTTCAAGAACAATTTCGCATTTTCCCTACCTTGTCCCACACGCTCATCATTGTATGAATACCACGAACCACTTTTTAGGACGATATCCAGGTCTGCACCCATATCAATGATTTCGCCTTCCTGTGAGATTCCCTGACCATACATGATATCGACTTCCGCTTGACGGAAAGGTGGAGCTACTTTATTTTTAACGACTTTAATCTTTGTTTTATTACCAACGATTTCATTACCTTGTTTTAATTGTTCAGCACGACGCACTTCAAGACGAACAGTCGAATAGAACTTCAAGGCACGACCACCCGGAGTCGTTTCTGGATTCCCAAACATAATCCCGATCTTTTCACGAATCTGGTTAATGAAAATCGCAATGGTATTTGATTTATTGATAGCACCAGAAAGTTTTCTAAGGGCCTGTGACATCATACGGGCTTGAAGACCCATATGGGAATCTCCCATTTCTCCTTCGATTTCCGCTTTAGGAACAAGTGCTGCTACGGAGTCGATAACAATAATATCCACCGCACCACTTCTCACTAACGCTTCCGCAATCTCAAGGGCTTGTTCACCAGTATCAGGCTGTGAAAGCAACAATTCATCAATATTCACGCCAAGTTTTTCAGAATATGCTGGATCCAAGGCATGCTCAGCATCAATAAATGCAGCTGTTCCGCCAGTCTTTTGCACCTCTGCTATTGCATGCAAGGCAACAGTCGTTTTACCTGAACTCTCCGGTCCGTATATCTCAATGACACGGCCTCTCGGATAGCCACCTACTCCCAATGCTACATCCAACGCTAGAGACCCACTCGAAATCGTTGAGATTCTTCGATCGGACTGTTCTCCAAGTTTCATTACAGAACCTTTACCAAATTGTTTCTCAATTTGTTTTAACGCCATATCTAAAGCCGCTTGACGATCACTACTCACTTAAGTTCCTCCTCTATATTCAAATAATCGGCAGTCCGATTAAAGATGTTCTTACGTTAGCCATTCTTTGAGGACAAGGTCAATATCTTGTCTCAAAATCTATCTTAACTATATACTCTTTTTGCTATTTTGCCAAGCAAAAAGTCGAACATTCATTCGTTTTTTTCTTTTGGTTAAATCTTCATGAAAAAGTATTTTGTCTACGTGATTTTATCTTTTTCTATAAGATATCCGCTAATAAAATGCCTTTTTATTGAATAAACTGTTTTCTTCTTTTCCCTAATTCGACAAAATGAAAACTTCTAAGACATAAAAAACAGAGCCTTTTGAGCTCTGCTTTTATGTCGCTTATAAACCCCGTAATAAATAATGGCAACCATATTTTACACTTCTTACTCGGTTTTGCGCCCTGCTTCCAGATAAATTCAACTCTTCAAAGCGAGTGTCCCCACCCCGTAAGGAAATGCCAATGAATACAGTACCCACTGGTTTCCCTTCTTGTTCATCGGGTCCTGCCACTCCAGTAAAACTGATACCTACATCTGCATCAAGCTTCTCCCGTACCTTAGAGGCCATTTCCATGGCACACTCTCCGCTCACGACGCCATGAGTTGAAATGGTTCCTTCGCTTACGCCTAGCACATCCGCCTTTGCATCGTTTGTATAGCTGACAATACCGCCTTTGAACACTTTTCCAGCACCTGGTATGGTCGTTAACTGTTCTTGAAACATTCCACCGGTCAAACTTTCCGCCGCCGCGATCGTTAGCTTACGGACCGTTAATTCTTTAACCAGTTCTTTTATCAGCGATGTATTATCACTTCCATAATAATATTGACCGACCCGACTAAGGATTTCCTTCTCCGCTCCCAAAATAAGCTCTTCACACTTTTCTTTAGACGATTCTTTTGCTGTAATCCTTAAAGTCACTTCCCCTTCAGCTGCAAGTGGGGCAATGGTTGGATTGGTTTGGTCTACGAGAAGATCTTCTATCACCGTTTCCAGCTCCGCTTCCCCTATTCCGTAGAAACGAAGAACCTTCGAATCAATTCGTTCATGCTTTTCAAGCCTTTTCATGATTGCTTCATATCCGTAGTTTAAGAACATCGGTTCCATTTCGCTTGGTGGACCAGGAAGCAGCATATATGTGATTCCCGATTTAGCCAAGACCATTCCGGGTGCCATGCCATGGTCGTTTGGCAATACATCACAGCCTTCCAAGACAAGAGCCTGCTTCTTATTATTTTCAGTCATTGGACGACCGCGCTTTTGAAAGTACGCTTCTATGGATTGTAGTGCATCCTCATCAAAAACGAGCTTTTTCCCAATGTGGCGAGAAATTGTCTCCTTCGTTAAATCATCCTTCGTTGGACCAAGGCCACCAGTAAAGACAATTAAGTTAGCCCGTGACTCAGCAATCTCTATGGCTTGTTGCAGACGACGGTCATTATCTCCGACGACAGTATGGTAAAAAACATTGACACCCATTTCAGCAAACTGTTGCGATAAAAACCTTCCGTTTGTATTGTTAATTTGCCCCAATAGAAGTTCAGAGCCTACTGCAATGATTTCTGCATCCATATCAACGACCCCTTCGTTACTTAGAATTAATGAAAGCTTGCTTGTTTTTCACAAAATAATCGGCCCCAGACCATATTGTAAAGATTAACGCAATCCATAGAGCGATATTGGCAAATGGAAGCGAAATAAAAGCAAAGGGCAGGTTATGAAGCAATAAAGCAGATATTGAGACAATTTGTGCCCATGTTTTAATTTTACCCAATTGGTTGGCCGCGACCACTTCACCCGTACCGGCTAAAACCAGGCGTAAACCAGTAACGGCAAATTCCCGACTGATAATGACGATGGCAATCCAGGACTGGCCATACATTAAATTTAAGTCAACTAAAACAATCAATGCTGCCGAAACAAGTAATTTATCGGCCAACGGGTCTAAAAACTTCCCTAAATCAGTAACCAAATTATATTTTCTTGCAAAATGACCATCAATCCAATCCGTAGTAGAAGCTATGATGAAAAGTATAGCCCCCGCTAGATGCGCCACCGGCAATGTATACTCTCCCCAAGTAAGTGTTCCCCAAGAAAAAGGTACGAGCATGATGATTAAAAAAACTGGAATTAGACAGATTCTTGCTACTGTAATCTTATTAGGCAGATTCAAACTTTTAACCTCCAAAATATACGCTTGCTTTTAGGCAATGCGCTTTCCATCATTGTAATGTGGCCAATGGCCAGGTTTACCTATGTATAATTTACCTCAAAATCATTGATATATGCCGGTTTAACATGGACATTTTCCATATAGAAAAGAGAAAAATAGTCATCTAAGAGATGACTATTCCGCTTTCGTAAATTGTATCGTAACCAATTGCGTAGTCATATCATTGGGTGAAATAGTATACTCAAGCTTTTCATCATTGACAAAAATTTCCGTTTCGTTTGCTCTACCAATATTAATGACAGCTTCTTTTTCTTCAGTAAAATCTATTTCCTCACTTTCATTTTCCTTGATTGTCCCTTGGAAAAGTAATTTCCCTTCACCATTTGTAATACCTACCCATGGCGAACCTTTAGAGGAAACTTTCAATTTGAAAGTATCCGAACCTTTTAACTCATACGTACTATTTTTACCGCTAGAACTGACAACAGTCAAATCCTGCTCAATCTTTTCTTCTTCTTTTTCTTCTTCTACAGCATTGTCTTTATCCTTTTTATTAGCTATATCTGTTTCTTCTTTCTGGTCTTTATCTACTTTTTCTTCTTTTTCGTTAAACTCATTACTTTCGTTATATCCAACCACTTCATTCGGTTTATCGCTCTTTTTATCATTGTCATTGGACTTACTCATACTATTGGAAACCAACACCCAAATCAATATAGCGACACCAATTACCACGATCACACCTAGGATTTTAGGCAACATCTCTACAAATTTGGAGTCTTTTGCCGGAATCGTCTTACGGGTTTGAACCCTTGAAAGCTGTTCAGGCAGTTCCTCGCTATAGACAGATGGCACGTCGCTCTTGAACTCCTCGAATATTTCATCAGGGTCCAGACCTACAGCTTCACAATATTGCTTGATGAATGCCCGCACATAAAACTTTCCGGGCATCATACTATAATTTCCCTCTTCAATCCCTACAAGATACCGCTTTTGAATCTTTGTCAGTTCCTGTAAATCATCAAGGGTAAGCCCTTTGGCTTCCCTAGTTTCTTTTAATCGATTACCTAATTCAGTCAAATAAAACACCTGCCATTTTAAAAGTCAAAGGATCCAAATTCCGAACCAGAAAACTGATCTTTTTGGTCCACAACTTCATATGTAATTTCTTCTTCTGGATTGTTTCTTAGTTCAATAATATAATCAAAGTCTTCGAGCGTATACTCCGTATTTTGAACAAACACATCTGGATGTTCAATGACTTTGACAGCATCAAGCCTCATTATTTCACGGATAAGCTGCCAATGTCTCTCATTGGCGCGACGGGTTGATACAATTCCGTCTAGAATAAACAAATTATCATTATTGTACTCATCCTCGATAAGTTGACTGCGAATCGTCTGCTTTAGAAGGGTAGATGACACAAACAACCATCTTTTATTCGCACAAACGCTTGATGCAACTATCGATTCGGTCTTTCCGACTCGGGGCATTCCTCGAATACCGATTAACTTGTGACCTTCTTGTTTGAATAGTTCGGCCATAAAGTCCACCAGTAAGCCCAATTCATCACGAACAAATCTGAATGTGTTTTTTTCATCAGCATCACGTTGTATATAACGGCCATGTCTGACCGCAAGCCGATCGCGTAATTTGGGTTCTCTAAGTTTAATGACCTTTATCGTATCCATCGTATGGAGAATGGACTCAAATCTCTCTATATTTCGGCTGTCGTTTGCCCTTAAAAGCAAACCTCGCCTGCCTTGGTCGACACCGTTAATAGTGATGATATTAATGGATAGCATACCCAGCAAAGATGATATGTCCCCTAATAAACCTGGACGGTTAACTTGAATTTCATATTCAAAATACCATTCTTTTTTCTCCACGATAACACTCCTTAAGCCTAGAAGCTTTTATCCAACCATCGAGTATTACTTATCCGTCATACTATTTCATCTTCTTTACTTTTAAATTATTACTGTCTAGATTCTATAATATAGTATTTCTTGATAAGTTAAAAGGAAAAACCCTATAAAAAATCTCCATTTTCATTGAAGGATAGCGGAATATTTTATATAACCAAGATAAAGGCCCCATTACAAGGGTAATGGGGCCTTTATCTTCACATATTTACTTTGTTCCGTTGTTCTCGACTAACTTGACCATTACATTTGCCATTGCTTGTTTTTCCTCATCGCTCGCAACGGACCAAAGATCAGCTAGCACTTTTTCTTGGTCGTTTTGGGGCTCAACCTGCTTAGCTAAGTAATCACCGATTTCGAAAGCCAAGCTATTTACTGTCTCATCATTCAACCCTTGGCGTTCACCCTCATTAAGACGATCTCCCAAGAAATTTTTCCATTGATCCCAATTGTCTAATACAGACATGTGTGGTCACCCTTTCCTTCAAAATAGTACAAGTATATTTTGTGAAGGAAACGATGAAATTATGCATCTTAAAAAATTTTATTCAAGTATACCAACCGCCATTTACACCAAGGATTTGCCCGGTTATATAAGAAGCCTTATCTGAAAGTAAATAGGAAACGGCTTCCGCCACTTCCTTGGCACTCCCCATCCTGCCCATTGGGATGTCGCCTTTAATGATTTCCAAATCCTCCGCACTAAAAGATTCCAGCATGGAAGTTGAAATCGCGCCAGGGGCGACGGCGTTTACACGAAGTCCATTTAATGATACTTCTTTGCTTAATGCCTTGATAAAGGCATTTTGCCCTCCCTTGACCATCGAATAAAGCACTTCACATGAAGCACCCGTCTGACCCCAGATGGATGTAACTGCGACGATGGCCGCCTTTTCTTGATACATTAATTTAGGCAACAATTCCTTGGTTAATTGAAAAGGGCTGGTCACATGTAACTGAACCATTTCATTGACAATCTGCTCAGTCATGTCTGATATGAGTCCATAATAACTATTCCCGCTATTAAGGACGATGGCATGAAGAGCAAATATATTTTCCACCAATTTTTTGTAACCATCCCCGGTAGACAAATCTGCCTGAATCGGGATGAGTTCGACCTGAAATGGACGAAGTTGTTCAATTAGATCATGAATGGCTTCCTCATTGCTATTGTAATGTAAATAAAGTGAATAATTTTCTTCCGCAAGTTTTAAAGCAATTTCCCTGCCGATTCCTCCACTAGCTCCCGTTATAAGGGCAAAACGCTTTTCCACTTTCATGCCCCCTCTATATGTTATTTAGGAAGTACCTCACAGACCGTCATCCGCTCAACGGAGATTAGATCCTTGGCAATCTGTTCGATGTCTTCCATTTTAAGTTTTTCCAAAACTGCTACCACATCGAATAATTTCATCTCATTGAATGCATACCGCGTAAATTGGTTGGCAATATATTCGGGTGAATTCAGTGAGCGAAGGAAAGAACCAATTTTTTTCTTAATTGTTCTTTGCAAACTTTCTTCACTTAAACCAGTACCTTTTTTAGAATTCTCCAGGATTTCCAACAAAGACTTTGTTAATTTTTCAGGATTGGCCGTGTCTCCACCAATTAAAGCGAAACCAAACCCTTGTTCCTGGGTATAATCATACGAGAAGCTTTGATCAATCAATCCCTCCTCATACAGGCCTTCATGAAGGGATGAACTTTTCCCGAACAGCATTTCTAAGTATATATTCGTTGCCAGTTCCCGCTTCAAAAGTTGTTCGCCTGTTTGAAAAACATCGGTGGCCTTGATTCCAATCATCACTTTCGGTGTTTGAACATTCATTTTTAAAATATTCTTATCCTTAGCTACTGTATCGGGCTCCTTTTCGAATCTCCGTTCGATTTCCGGTTGTTCCCGGTAGTCTTTACCGTTTTGATTATCCCGTATCTGCTTCATCGTTTTCTCCACATCCACTGGTCCTACAACGAATAATAGCATGTTGCTTGGATGATAGAACGTATTGTAACAATCATAAAGCATGTCTTTCGTAATATCTGCGATTGATTCGACTGTGCCTGCGATGTCGATCTTCACAGGATGGTGATGGTACATGTTCGCAATCGTACCAAAATATAAACGCCAATCAGGGTTGTCATCATACATATTAATTTCTTGTCCTATAATGCCTTTTTCCTTCTCGACGGTCTTCTCGGAGAAATAAGGTTCTTGGACGAAGTCTATTAATGTGGTTAAGTTCCTTTCAAAATCCGATGTGCTCGAAAAAAGATAAGCCGTCCTTGTAAACGATGTGAAGGCATTGGCGGACGCACCCTGCTTAGAGAATTGTTGAAACACGTCTCCGTCTTCTTTTTCAAATAATTTATGCTCTAAGAAATGGGCAATTCCATCCGGTACTTTTGTAAATCCTTCTTGGTTCAATGGTTTGAAATGGCTGTCAACTGAACCGTACTTTGTCGTAAACGTGGCGAATGATTTGTTAAACTCTTTTTTTGGAAGAATATATACCTCTAATCCATTCTCCATTTTTTCATGATAGAGCTCTTCTTTTAATTGGGCGAATTCAATTTTTTCCATTATTCTTGCACCTCCGTTCCAGATAGGAAGTAAATTGTATCTAGCTCAATCTTTTGGCCAACTTTGATAATATCTTCCTTGGTTGTCTGTTCCGTTTTTTCAAACCATTCATCAAGTGAGATATCTTTCCCCGATAGAACATTATGATAGAGGATTTCGACTAATCCCCTTGATACATCAATGGTTTCTAGAAGTTGATTTTTAATGACAGCTTTTGTTTGCTCCAATTCTTCTTCCGAAAAATTCCCTTGCTTCATTTCCTTCATTTGTTCATGAATGATATCTATCGCCTGCTTATAGTTAGCATTTTCGATGCCAGCCATCACCATTAGAAGTCCCTTATGACTTTCAAGTCTTGAGGCAGCATAATAAGCCAGGCTTGCTTTTTCCCTGACATTGATGAAAAGTTTTGAATGTGAAAAACCGCCAAAAATCCCATTAAACAGCTGGAGGGCATAATAGTCGGGATTTCCATATGAAATATGCGTCCGATACCCCATATTCAACTTCCCTTGTTTCACATCAGCATTCTCAATGATTTCTTGTTCTTTCTCAACTTTTCCCCCTATATTTCTTTGAAGTCGGGCCGGAACCCGTTCCGGAAGGGAAATATATCGGTCAGCCAGCTTCTCCACTTCTGACTCATCAATATCACCAATGACATACAGATCGATATCATCCTGAGCCAGCATTTTTTCATAAAAAGCATAAAGTGATTGTGGAGTAATGGTCTCCAGGTCTTCTAAATTGCCACTGGCCTCCAAAGCATATGGCTCATTTTTACACATTTCCTCGACAAGACGAGTAGCGGAGTATCTCATTTTATCATCATAGATTGACTGAATACGTTGCCTTAATGACCTGATTTCATTGGTAACAGTCTTGGCATCAAAAGCCTCTCCATTTGTTTTGGGATGAAAGATCACTTCAGAAAGCAACGCAAAAGCTTTTTCCAGAAGGGGGGTCGGGTCGCTTAAGAACTTTTCGTTGACGATATCAATGGTAAAGCTCACGACTTGATATTCCCCTTTTTTTGCCACATCGACGTAAAAGCCCGCTCCATATAGATCATCCAAATAAGACCGAAGCTCGGGCGTAGTTGGGAATTTACTTGTACTGCTTTGAAGCACATATGGCAATAAAGCACGGTATGTAACGGAATCTTTAGTCAGTGGAGCTTTCATTTTCAACACGAGCGTGTTTGTTTTATATTTATCCGTATGGACAATATGCAGCTTATATCCGCTTTTTTCTGTAACTGTGTCGGATGCAATAGACATGGATTAATCCTCCTCGATATGGAATGCATTCTTAATTAAGTTATTGTTTGTAGATACGTAATCTTTTAAACATCTCCTTAAAATATACATGTCAAAGGAAAATTCATGCAAGTTGGAGGTACTTTTTTTGTAAAAGTTCCAACTTAACTATCTTTACTCTGTCCCTGACATGAAAAAAACGGTCAGCATTATAATAGCTGACCGTCAAACTTTTATCTATTTCCTTTGATATACGGCTGACCAGATGCCTTAGGTGCATCTGCGCGACCGATGAATCCAGTTAATGCGATAATTGTTAGAACATAAGGCGCAATTAATAGATAGACAGATGGTATGTCTTTAAAGAATGGTAAGCTTGATCCCACAATACTCAAGCTTTGAGCCAGTCCAAAGAATAAGGCGGCTCCCATAGCCCCGATTGGGTGCCACTTACCAAATATCATGGCCGCAATAGCCATGAACCCTTGACCATTGATGGTCGCATGGTTGAATTCATTAGAAAAGATGGTCGCATATATTGCTCCGCCGATTCCCCCAAAAGCACCTGAAAGAAGAACGCCTGCATACCGAATTTTTGTAACGTTGACACCCATCGTATCAGCGGCCATCGGGTGCTCCCCTACAGCCCGGATTCGTAAGCCGAACGGCGTTTTATAAAGGATATACCATACGACAAATGAAATTAAAATAGCGATATAGACGATATAGTATCCATTCGAGAAGAAGATTGGACCGATGAATGGGATATCGCTTAATAATGGGACATCAATCCTCGGGAATGTTTCCGTAATACGATCTGTTTGTCCTTTATCATAAATCAGCTTGACTAAAAACATCGTGAGCCCGACTGCCAATAAGTTGATGGCGACCCCACTAACCGTTTGGTCCGCCCTGAATGTGATCGACGCAACGGCATGGAGAACCGAAAATAACAATCCGGCAACCATAGCGGCTAAAACTGCCAGCCACGGAGTCCAAGCGCCAAATGTTTCGGCAAAGGTTAAGTTAAATACAATCCCGGTGAAAGCACCAATGACCATTAATCCTTCTAACCCAATATTGATGACGCCAGCCCGTTCAGAAAATACTCCGCCGAGTGCCGTGAATATAAGCGGAGCAGCTAGAGCGATCATTGATGGTACAATAATTTGTAAAACTTGATAAAAGTCCACTTATTTCACCCCTTTCTTAAAACGATTGGCAATCCAACGAATAAAGTAACTGGATGCTACGAAGAAGATGATCAATGCAATGACAATGTCTACAATTTCACTAGGTATGCCTGTTTCAAGTGGCATGTTCAATGCCCCGGCTTTTAGTCCACCGAATAATAAGGCTGCCAACACAACACCGATGGCCGTATTCGCTCCGAGTAACGCGACTGCGATACCATCAAATCCCATACCTGTGAATCCGCCTTTTACGGCAGCATATCCGAATGTACCCAATCCTTCCATCGCTCCAGCAAGACCAGCGAATGCACCTGAAATGACCATGGATAGGATAATGTTCTTATTGACGCTCATCCCTGCGTACTCAGATGCATGCTGATTAAATCCAACCGCTTTCAATTCAAAACCGGTTTTGGTTTTTTCTAAAATGAACCACATGATGATCACACATATGATGGCTACGACAATTCCCCAGTGCATCCGGGAATAATCGGTCATACTTTCAAAGAAAGGTGAACGAAGAGAAGCAGAATCAGCAATTCTCTCTGTTTTATCTAGCTTGTCCGTCAATACGTTCCGGATTAAATAGTTCGTTACATATAAGGCCGTATAATTTAGCATGATAGAAACGATTACTTCGTGTACACGAAATTTCGCTTTTAAATACCCCGGGATAAAGGCCCACAGAGCTCCTGCAGCGGCCCCTGCTAAAATCGCTAAAGGTAAATGAATGATCCCAGGAAGTTCAAAAGCAATTCCTACCCATACTGCAGCCAGCCAGCCTACGATTAATTGTCCTTCAACACCGATATTGAATAGACCCGTACGAAAAGCAAAAGCGACCGCCAAACCGGTAAGGATATAAGGGATGATCGTCCTGACTGATTCTCCCACATAATAAGAATCCCCAACAATGCCGCCAAGCATGGAACCATATCCTGCAATTGGATCATATCCACTGACCAACATGATGATAGCCCCTACAATTAAACCGAGGATGACGGCAATCACCGGGTTTAGTAATTTGGATAAATATTTAGATACAAATTTCATGATTTTGTCTTTAGTCATGTTGTTTCTCACCTGCTCCCGTCCGTTTACTGCCAGCCATAAGAAGCCCAAGTTCCTGTTCTGTCGTTTCTTTAGGATTGACAATGGCCACGATTTCTCCCTCGTATATAACAGCAATTCTATCGCTCACATTCATGATTTCATCCAGTTCGAATGAGATGAGAAGTACCGCCTTGCCCGCATCACGTTGTTCAATCAAACGTTTATGAATAAATTCAATCGCTCCAACATCGAGTCCTCGAGTGGGCTGTGCGGCAATCAATAAATCCGGGTTTCTATCAACTTCCCGGCCGATGATTGCTTTCTGCTGGTTTCCTCCCGATAGAGCCCTTGCAGGTGTATACTCACTTGGTGTACGAACATCATAAGATTTAATTAAAGAACGGGCTTTTTCGAATATTTTTCTTGAATTCAAGATTCCACCTTTGGAAAATGGCTGTTGATAATACGTTTGCAGGACAATGTTTTCCCCAATGCTATAATCGAGGACCAAGCCATGCTTATGACGGTCTTCCGGGATATGTCCTACCCCTGATTCCGTAATTTTCCGTGGTTTTAGATTCCGGATTTCCTTGCCATTCAATTGAATGCTACCAGCTGTCGTTTTCCTTAAGCCGGCCAAAGCCTCAATGAGTTCGGATTGACCATTGCCATCCACTCCTGCGATCCCGACGATTTCTCCAGCACGGACGGTTAAATCCAGGTTCCTTACGGCTGAAACTCCCCTGGCATCCTTCACTTCAAGTCCTTTTACATCTAAAACGACATCCGTTGGGGTACCTTCCGTTTTTTCCGTTTTAAATAGGACTTCCCGGCCAACCATTAAACTAGCTAGTTCATTGGGGTTTGTTTCACTGACAGTAACCGTCCCGATTCCTTGTCCTTTACGGATGACTGTCACACGATCACAAACTTCCATGATTTCCTTAAGTTTGTGGGTGATCAAAATGATAGATTTCCCTTCTCTAACGAGCGCCTTCATAATCGTTATCAGCTCTTTAATCTCTTGAGGGGTCAATACGGCCGTAGGTTCATCGAATATGAGAATCTCTGCCCCACGGTAGAGTGTTTTCAAAATTTCGACACGTTGTTGCATCCCTATCGAAATGTCGGCAATTTTCGCATGAGGGTCAACACGAAGCTGGTATTGTTCCGATAGTTTCCGAACTTCTTCACTCGCCTCTTTTAAATCAATTTTCCCAGCCTTTGAAGGTTCTTTTCCCAAAATGATATTTTCAGTGACAGTAAAAGGATCAACAAGCATAAAATGCTGATGCACCATCCCGATTCCTAAATCATTTGCAATATTCGGACTTGTGATTTTATGGGGCTCTCCATTCACTCGAATTTCCCCTTGTTCTGGTTGGTAAAGACCAAACAGAACATTCATCAATGTCGATTTTCCGGCACCATTTTCACCCAATAATGCGTGAATCTCCCCTTTTTTCACTTGAAGGGTTACATTATCATTAGCGACGATTCCAGGAAACTCCTTTCGGATGTTCAGCATCTCAATTACATAATCCACGTATAATCAACCCCTAAATGAGTGTATATGAAACTTAACTAGAAGATTGGCTTATCCCTACCTTATTAGAAAAAACCAAATGAGAAACTATGAATCTTTCATAGTCTTTCATTCATTTTTTTCCACCAGCGTTTTTGGGGAAAAGAAGGAATAGGAAAATGTTCCCTACTCCCTCTCGATCTTTCTGATTATAATTCTTCTTGGAATTTTTTGAATTCATCATCCGTGCCAGGAACCACTAAATCACCTGACTTGATTTTCGCAGTCCATTCTTCTACTGCTTTTAAAGATTCTTCAGAAACATTGTCTTTCGATTCTGAAATGCCTACACCATTCTCTTCGATACCATATTCAATGGTTTCTCCACCAGGGAATTTTCCATCCTTCGCTTTTGTAGAAAGGTCTTTAACCGCAATATCAACGCGTTTGATCATGGATGTTAATGTAACATTTTCATCTGTTCCTGGAACATCTCCCAGTTTAACTTGATCACTATCCACACCAATTACATAAATTTCTCTCTTAGGATCTTTTTGTTTTTGTTCCACTGCTTCAGTGAATACACCTTTACCCGTACCGCCAGCAGCATGATAAATGATATCTGCTCCTGAAGAGTACATAGACCCAGCAGTAGATTTACCGATATCAGCCTTATTGAAATCACCGGCATACTTGACTTCTACTTTTGCTTTCGGGTTTACTGCCAATACACCAGCTTTGAATCCGATTTCGAATTTTTTGATTAATTCGGATTCAACTCCGCCGATAAAACCGACTTTGTTCGTTTTCGTTTGAAGTCCAGCTATAACCCCAACCAAGAAGGAACCTTGCTGTTCTTTGAAATTAATACTTGCAACATTCGGTTTATCCACAACAGTATCAACGATAGCAAAATGTGAATCAGGACGTTGGTCAGCTACTTCTTCAACTGACTCTGCTAATAAGAAACCAATGGCATAAATCAAACTGTAATCTTCACGGACAAGCGTATTCAAGTTCTTTGCATAGTCAGCATCCGATTTCGATTGCAGGTAATTGTATCCATCCTTACCTTTTTTTAAGTTATTTTCTTTCCCGAAGTCCTGAATTCCTACCCAAGCGGATTGGTTGAAAGACTCATCATCAACTCCACCCGTATCGGTCACCATCGCTACTGTGAAATTATCTTTCTTGTCTTTCCCAGTAGAAGATTCTTTATCATCGTCCTCTGAATTACCACAAGCCCCCAATAATGTACCAGCAGCAAGAACAAGCGAAAGAGCTAAACCCAATTTACGCTTTTTCATTTTTTTTCCTCCTAAGATTGATGGTTTGAGCAGGAATGTTCTGAAAAGTCATTCATGTTTGCGTTTTCAATGGTCCGCAAAAAAACGAAACGGTTAACGGTGCGCCATAGTGGAAACAAACGTTTGCATTCATCCTTATGTAAGGGACTATGCCTACACCCGTTTCCGAAGGACATGAAAACTGAACATATTGGCTTTAAAGTAGTTAACAGAATACAAGATAGGCTGGTCCCAGTCATCCAGATGCATCTGCTTTAGAACGAGCAAGGCAGCTTCAGGCGTACATTTAAGGATAGGAGAAACCTTCTCATGGTATCCGATAGGCTCTATTTCAGCTACGGCATGGGTGATTTTCCTATCAGCGTCCCTTTCCAATATATCAAAAAGAGACTCATCATTACGGTCGAAATTCACCGAGAGAATAGATTCAGGAATTTTATCGATACAGTAGATGACAGGCTCACCATTCGCTGTTCTTACACGTTCAATAATCACGATGCGTTCATCCGGTGTACATGAAAACCTGCGGATATCCTCTTCTGTTGGTTCTTGAGTCGTCGAACTTAAGAAAAACGTCCCCGGCTTCATCCCTGCCTCCTCAATCATATCCGTGACACTTTTTAGTTGCTCGATACCTGAAGTGAACCGTGGCTTAGGATTGACAAAGGTTCCGACTCCATGGCGGCGAATGATGATATTTTCTTCTTCTAAAATTCGCAGTGCTTCACGAAGCGTCGCTCTACTCACTCCTAGCTTTTTTGCAAGATCGAATTCAGAAGGAAATTTTTCATTTTCCTTGTAAACTCCTGATTCAATATCTTGCTTCAGGTAATCAATGACCTGCAAATATAAATGTCGACTATCTGATTTAATAGACATACAGTTTCCCCCAGCTTGTTTCTTAAGACATCAGACATCTGATGTTGAATCATTCCTACTAATCGAAAATAATATAACATTTTTTCAACTATAAATAAATAGAGTTTTACTAATTAACTGAAAAGAATTTAGTAGAATATACCCCCCTATTTTCTTCCACGTAGTAAAAACGTTGCAAATCTTACGATTATTTGCCCTAATCCAACTATTGGTCATGGGTAAAATTCTTATTGCGAAAATGACACTGCTTTCTTTCCAAGAATCCGTTTTGCTGTATAATAGAACTTATCTTCTTTGAAGGGATGATCGAATTATGTTAAACATTACAGAATATACCGTAGAAAAATTGACCGACCCATTCGGAATCTTATCCGGAGACCGCTTTGAATACTTTTTAGATATTGAAGTTCCGGAAGAGGACGAACTCTTTTCAGAGAACGGTTTATATATCCGGGTTTTATTTGTTGTCGAAGAACAGAATGGCAGACTTGTTAAATATGACATTCTAGAAAAAGGCAGCGATCAACTGTTTGATTTCGAGTTAGAAGATGAAGAAGTAGCCATGATTACTGCCTTCTGCCTAGAGCATCTAGACGAAGCGACAGTAAATTAAAAAATACCGGGCAGCTGCCCGGTATTTTTTTATACCTAAGATAAATGTGCTTCATCATGATCATCTTTGGAAATTAACACATTACGTGGTTTACTTCCTTCATATGGACCGACGATTCCCCTTGCTTCCATTTCATCGATTAACCTTGCAGCCCGTGTATAGCCAATCCTGAAACGGCGCTGAAGCATAGAGACAGAAGCTGTCTGCATTTCGGTAATTAAAGCCACCGCTTCCCCATATAAGCTATCTTCGACTTCACCGCTTGACGTCTCCGGTATCTCATCCGGTATCATTTCTTCGTTGTACTGGGCTTTCTGTTGGGAAATGACGTAAGTGACCACTTCTTCAACTTCATGATCAGATAAGAAAGCCCCTTGGACGCGAATTGGTTTTGAAGATCCAACAGGTAAAAATAGCATATCTCCACGGCCTAACAGTTTCTCCGCACCTCCCATATCGAGTATGGTTCTAGAATCCGTTGAGGAGGAGACACTAAAAGCAATCCTGGATGGGATGTTGGCCTTGATGACCCCCGTAATAACATCTACAGACGGTCGCTGAGTGGCTATGATTAAGTGGATGCCCGCTGCCCTTGCCATCTGTGCAAGACGTGTGATAGCATCCTCCACGTCATTTGAAGCCACCATCATCAAATCAGCCAGCTCATCGACTATCACTACTATATAGGGTAACAACGGTTGTTTGGAATCTTCCTCACTGTTAAAACGGTTAACGTAATCGTTATAGCCTTCTATATTACGCGTACCCGTATGTGAAAAGAGCTCGTAGCGTCGTTCCATTTCACTGACCACTTTTTGCAAAGCTTGGGCCGCTTTTTTCGGATTAGTCACGACTGGTGCCAGTAAATGCGGAATTCCATTATACACATTGAGTTCCACCATTTTCGGATCAATCATCATCATCTTCACTTCATGAGGTTTTGCCCGCATCAAGATACTTGTGATAATGCCGTTGATACAGACGGATTTACCACTGCCTGTAGCCCCCGCTACCAGTAAATGGGGCATTTTATTAAGTTCCGCCTTAACCGCTTCACCGGAAATATTTCGGCCTAGACCAATTTGCAGCTTGGCATCCGGCTTGTCCACTTCTTTTGCATCCAATACTTCTCTAAGGGAAACCATTGCCACCTCAGAATTCGGCACCTCAATGCCAATCGCCGATTTACCTGGAATCGGTGCTTCCATCCGGATATCTTTAGCTGCAAGTGCCAGTGCCAGGTCATCGGAAAGGCTCACTATTTTACTGACTTTCACCCCTACATCCGGGTGCACTTCATATTTAGTTACAGCCGGTCCCAAATAAACTTGAGTGACTCTTGCTTTGACCCCAAAGCTCTGAAAAGTACGTTCAAGTTTTGCCGCATTTTCATGAATTAATTGATACTCTCCACTTTGATCCGTTTTTTTCGGTTGCGATAACAAGGAAAGTGGCGGTAGAGCATATTCTTTATTTTCTACTTCCGTAAAATTGATGGCAGGAACAGGATCGTCATGTTCTTCTTCTTCAGCCGAAGGTAGCGTTTCAGCAGACGGTTGTTCATCCTTTTCATCATCACCGTATGCTTTATCTGCAAAGCTTGAAATAATACGTTCTGTCGCCACTTGTTGTGTCTCTTCTTCCTGCTGTGTGGCATGAACCTCTTCTTCCACTGGTTCTTTTTCACGTTTTTTCTTTTTGACCGGATCTTTTTTCTTCTGTTTCTTATCGTTATTCCATGTTTTCATGTCATCACTAAACGCGGTCCATTGCCTTTTAACAAAGCTACCAAGGGCAAAGGCAAATTTACCAAGAGTATCGCCTAGTGTTTTCCCAGTCAGTAATACAATCCCGATGATTATTAGGACGATGGATACGATTTTTGAACCCGCTTCATCGAACAAGAAATAAGAAGCAGCGAATAAAACAGCTCCAACCATCCCACCTCCAAGATCTTTTGTGCTAGCATTTCCAGTCACTTCCATCCAGAACAATTCCCAAGTATTCGAAATGACACTTGGCTTTGCGAAAGGACCACCTTCGGCCAATAAATTAAAGAGGGTGACATGACTAAGCAGTAGCATGCTCGCAACAATGAAATACAAGCCAATTAACTGCCGTTTCAATAAATATGGAACTTCTCTTTTAATCATTAAATAAAAGCCCGCCGCTATTGCCCCTAATAAAAATAGGATATACCATTCCCCCATAAAGAAACGGACTAAAAGGACGGTACCATTTCCCACTGCCCCTAGTTTTGCAATGGCAATGACGGCCAGACTTATTATGATCAGACCAATCAATTCATATTTAAGCGTAATCTTTAATTTTTCTGAACTTTTCTTTGTCCTTTTTTTCTTCTTCACCATAAAATCACCTGATTCTTCTTGAAACTTCTTTCCATTCGTATGGTACAACTCAATAGGAAACAAACGTTCGTTCATCGATTATATCAAAAAAATATCATGTTGTCCCTTGATCGTGTCTTATCTAACATGGAAAAATCAAACCAATGAATAAAGCAGCCAAAGGGCTGCTAATTTTTTCATTAGTATATCATAATTTCTCTCCGTTGGTCCTTTTTTCTAATTTCTCAACGGTTCGAATACATTGACGACTTCACCAGGCTGTACATTGGTCTTCATGTAATCCTCAGGATTCGTACTCACGATCCGATCAATGCGAAACGAACTTCCTCCTTCATGTTCCACCATAACATGAACCCCATTCACCTTCATTTCAATCATTTGTGCAATTTTCTCATGGGGATGAGGGAAGATGATTTCTTCTGGAACGATCGTATAAAGTGTCATTGCAGTAGCCCCTCTTCTCCTTTATTTGTACTTCTTTCCTCCATGAATTCATTCAGTTTCCTCATCGCCTGCCCTACTCCTCCGACACCATCAATCATTCCTACATCGACCGCTTCCACCCCGATTACATTCGTGCCTATATCCCTCGTTAAATTTCCTTTAGCGAACATTAGATCTTTAAAACTGTCTTCGGTAACATTGGAATGCCGTGTGACAAACTTTATGACCCGTTCCTGCATTTTATCTAAGTATTCAAATGTTTGCGGTACTCCAATGACCATACCTGTCAACCTAATAGGATGGATCGTCATGGTCGCCGTCTCTGCTATAAAGGAATGATCACAAGATACGGCAATCGGCACCCCAATGGAATGTCCGCCGCCTAAAACGATGGAGACGGACGGCTTAGACAAGGAAGCTAACATCTCGGCAATGGCTAGTCCCGCTTCCACGTCTCCTCCGACGGTATTTAAAATGACAAGTAACCCCTCAATATTAGGATTTTGTTCAATCGCAACAATTTGAGGAATAACATGCTCATACTTTGTCGTTTTATTTTGTGGAGGAAGTTGCATGTGACCTTCAATTTGACCAATGATCGTCAAACAATGGATTTTTGAGTCTTTCGATAATTGTGGGACACTTGTTGTTCCCAACTGCTGAATCTTCTCAATTAAAGTTGAATTTTTACCTTCCTGCCGTCCTTCATTTTCATTTGGTAATGGTGTATCCACTTATGGCAACCCCTTTCTCAAAAGCCTATGCCCTTATTATGTCTCGAGTCTTAAACTTCATTCTTCCAGTCAGATAGCCTGCATGAGAAAAAGCCTTGCCCCTTATAAAAATCGAAATCGAAAGGAATACAAAAAGGCAGAAACGTTGTATGAACGTTGCTGCCTTTTGCATTTTCACTTATTTGAAAAAGGGGTATGAAAATCCCTTCTTTATTAATATTCCATGATGATGGGTAATATCATCGGGCGACGCTTTGTTTTTTCATAGAAGAATTGGTTTAGCGCATCACGCATTTCCTGTTTCAGCGTGGACCAATCGAAAGGCTGACGAGAACCGTTTTTCTTCACTATCTCATTGACAATGGCTGTTGCTTCCGTCATCATTTTTTCTGATTCACGTACATATACGAATCCACGGGAGATGATTTCCGGACCTGCAGCAATGCTCTTATCTTGTCGATTCAACGTGACAACAACAATCAATATACCATCTTGTGATAACAGACGGCGATCACGGAGTACGATATTCCCGACATCACCAACACCACTGCCATCAATTAAAATATTTCCAGCAGTTACCTTGCCTGAAAGGGCAATCTTATCACCATTCATTTCAATGACGTCACCTTTTTCAGCAATCATGATGTTTTCCGGCTTGATTCCGGCAGAGATACCTACTTTTTGGTGAGAATAAAGGTGACGGTATTCCCCATGTACCGGTATGAAAAACTTAGGGTTCATCAGGTTGATCATCATTTTCAATTCTTCCTGACTACCATGGCCCGTAACATGGACCTTATATTTATTAGAAGAAACGACTTCCGCACCCACCCGGTAAAGTAAGTCGACGGTTTTTGATAGAATGAGTTCTCCACCCTGTAGTGGGGACGCACTGATCAAGACCGTATCCCCTTTCTTAATCGTAACTTGCTTATGAGTCTGCTTCGCCATTTTTTGAAGTGCCGCTA
Organism: Peribacillus sp. NPDC046944; assembly: GCF_050272735.1. Classification (NCBI taxonomy): domain Bacteria; kingdom Bacillati; phylum Bacillota; class Bacilli; order Caryophanales; family Bacillaceae; genus Peribacillus; species Peribacillus sp. NPDC046944. The sequence continues at coordinate 423,048 of NZ_JBNNML010000004.1, read as the reverse complement.
TCGGCTCCCCTTGATGACCCGTTGATAGCACCACAATTTCACGGTCTTCGTATTGGCTGATTTCACTGACCGGAATGATTAAATCTTCTTCCACTTTTAAGTAACCTAGATTTAAGGCTGTTTCATATACCCGCTTCAGACTTTTTCCAACAACGGCCACTTTCCTTTTATTCGCTGCAGCCGCATTGAAAACATGCTGAATTCGATTTACGTTCGAAGCAAAGCAGGCAACGATAATTCTTCCGGTTGTGGAACGGAAAGCTTCGGTAATATCCTTGGCCACTACCGCTTCGGATGGTGTATAGCCTGGTTTCTCCGCCCCTGTGCTATCAGATAGGAGACACAGGACCCCTTCTTCTCCTATACTTGCCATTTTGCCTATTTCCGGTTTATACAGTTCGGTCGCAGCTTGATCAAACTTGAAATCACCGGTGTAGACGATGGCCCCTTCACGAGTATGGATGACCACTCCCACAGAATCAGGGATACTATGGTTCGTACGGAAAAAGGAAACAGCAGCCTCTGGGAAACTCAAAAGGGAATCAGAGTCAATCTCAGTAAAAATTGCCCGGCCATTAAAGCCATCTTCCTTCAACTTAGTCTTAATCAGCGCTAGTGTTAACTTTGTCCCATAAACAGGAACAGGTAAATACTTCAATACATAAGCTAGGGCTCCCATATGATCTTCATGACCATGCGTTATAAAAATCCCCTGAATCCGTTCTTTGTTATCCATCAAATAAGAAATATCAGGTATGACAGCATCGATGCCAAGCATTTCTTCTTCCGGCAACATCAAACCTGCATCCAAAAGATAAAGGTCATCGTTCACCTCAACTACATACATATTTTTACCAAGTTCCCCTTGTCCCCCAAGAGAAATCACTTTAATTCCATTATTTTTATCTTTACCCAATCGAATATCCTCCTTAAAAAATAGCCGTTCATAAGTTCCAATGATTTCATTATAACTCAAGTTCAAAAAACATGACAACACATACCATTTTTAGAAAGATTTTTTCCTCTACTTGGCCATGCGTATATGTATAGGTCCCACTTCTCAATTTTTGTCTTTTTTAAAGAAAAGACTATTAGAAGTATAAGCCTTTATCCTATAACTGGAAAGAAAATAATACGGGAATCCCAAAACTAATCATTCTCTATGTAAAAACAAGCCAATCATTAAACGATCAGCTTGTTTGGTGATTATTTTTATTTATTTAAGACGGATATGAGCGTTAAGCGCTCTTTTTCAGTCAATGGTACAATTGGTAACCTGACTGAGCCTACATCTATGCCACGAATTTGAAGAGCCGTTTTAACAGGCGCAGGGCTTGGTGCTGCAAATAAGCCTTTTATGAGCGGGAGTAGCTCCTGATGAAGTCTCGCCGCTTCCGATAAGTTCCCAGTGACGAAAGCTTCAACAATTTTCTGCATTTCATTCCCGGCTACATGGGAAGCAACCGATACGACCCCAACCCCACCGATTGCTAGTACAGGAAGGGTTAAAGCATCATCGCCACTATATAAAGCGAAATCTTCATCCGTTTCGGCAATAATTTGGGTCATGGCGTTTAAATCGCCGCTCGCCTCTTTCACAGCCACGATATTCGGTATTTCCGCAAGGCGAATAATGGTCTCCGGTTCAATATTGACCGAAGCACGTCCCGGAATGTTATAAACCATGACCGGCAATATCGTACTTTCGGCAATCGCTTTAAAATGTTGGTATAGGCCTTCCTGATTCGTTTTACTATAATAAGGAGCCACCAACATGATTGCGTCGGCGCCATTCTTTTCTGCTTTTTTAGTCAGCTCAATGGAAGCATATGTGTTATTGCTCCCAGTTCCCATGATGATTGGCACCCGTTTTTCTACAACCTTGGTGACATGGCGAAGCAAGGCTATCTTCTCTTCCGAGGATAATGTCGGTGATTCCCCAGTTGTACCCGCAAGTACAAGCGAATCCGTTCCGTTCGATAATAAGTAATTGACTAATTTAGTTGTTTTTTGAAAATCAACGTTTCCCTTGCTATCGAAAGGGGTGACCATTGCGGTTGATACTCTACCAAATATCATTATTTAACACCTCTTTAATTTTTAAAACCTCTATATAGATTATTCTGCTTCTATTTCATGTAAATGGAATGCATCATGAAGTGAATTTACAGCCTTGATTAAATCTTCTTCCTTCACTAGAACCCATATAGTCGTATGGCTATCCGCGGATTGTAGAATCGAGATTTCATTTTCCGATAATGCTGTGACAATTTTTGATGCAACCCCAGGTACTCCGTTGATGCCTGCGCCCACGACTGATACCTTCGCACAATTCCGCTCAACGAGAGGCTCATGTCCCATTCCTGTAAGAATGGAAAGTGCAAGTTCGGTCATCTCTTCCGTGACCGTATACACGACACCATGCGGAGAAATATTGATAAAGTCTACGGAAATAGATGCATTTGCCATTGCTTTAAACACTTCTGCCTGTAAATTATATTGTCCTTTTTTTGCATTCACCTTAATTTGGGTGATTTTCGAAACATGAGCGATTCCTGTAACGAGTCTTTCCCTGATATCACTACCTTGGCTTCCTTTATTGACACTGGTAACCAGAGTTCCCAACCCTTCACTGTATGTCGAACGAATCCGGATTGGTACTTTTGCCTGCATAGCAATTTCGACCGCGCGGGGATGGATGACTTTAGCACCTTGATATGCCATATTGCATACCTCAGTATAAGAAACGATCGATAATGGGCGTGCATGCTCTGCAATCCGTGGATCAGCGGTCATGATACCTTCGACGTCCGTGAAAATATCAACGCGGTCAGCCTGTAAAGCCGCCCCCAATGCAGCAGCCGAAGTGTCACTTCCACCTCGTCCAATAGTTGTCATGTCCCCATTTTTAGCGGCCCCTTGGAAGCCTGCGACCACGACGACATCCTTCAATTCAAGTTCTTTCAGAAGACGGTCACATTTCATTTCAATGATTTTCGCACTCGAAAATTCATAATTCGTCTGGAACCCTGCTTGAGCACCTGTGTATGCAGTAGCCTCGATTCCATGTTCCAATAACATATTCGTAAATACGACAGAAGAGATCGTTTCCCCTACCGACATTAGTAAATCCTGTTCCCGCTTGGAGAGGCGGGCGTTGGAACCATTCACTAAAGAAAGTAACGTATCCGTCGCATATGGATCGCCCTTCCTACCCATGGCAGAAACAACGACCACCACTTTGTAGCCTTCTTTAATTGCCCTTTCGATATGATTCTTGGCATGGGCCCGGCTCTCTTCGTCCCGGACTGATGTCCCACCGAATTTCTGGACGATTATTTTCACTATTCTCACCCCAAATATAAGCCAGCTCCCCCGTTAAGGAAGCTGACCTAACTCTCTATCATGTTGACAAGTCTTAGCTGCTTGAGTTTTTACCTTACTTAACTGTCACTAACCCTAATTTTAAAAGGCTTTCAGCTATTTGGACAGAATTCCATGCTGCCCCTTTTAATAGATTATCGGAAACTATCCATAAATGGAAGCCTTTATCTTCATCTAAATCTTTACGGATCCGGCCAACGAATACGTCATTCTTGCCGACAGATGATGCAGGCGTTGGATAAACCTGTTGTTCTGGCTCATCTTCTAATACGACTCCCGGTGCCGTTTTCATCAAATTCTTGATCTCAGACGCAGAAATGCCTTCTTTTTCGACTTCGATGTATACGGATTCCGAATGCCCCGTTACAACAGGAAGCCTTACGCAAGTTGCCGCTACAGGTAGCTCTTCCATATGCATGATTTTCTTTGTTTCATTAATCATTTTCATTTCTTCAAACGTGAATCCATTATCTTGGAACCTATCGATTTGTGGAATGACATTGAAAGCAATTTGATAATGCTTGGCATCCCCTTTTACCGGCAAGATTTTTGGTTCGATTTCTTTTTCATCCAGAAGATCACGAGCCTGATCCTTTAGTTCGTTTATCGCAGCGACTCCAGCTCCAGATACTGCCTGGTATGTTGAAACGACTACCTTTGATAAACCAAACTCTTGACGGATTGGTTCCAATGCAACAACCATCTGGATTGTTGAGCAATTCGGGTTGGCAATGATCCCGTTATGCTGTTTCAAGTCCTCTTCATTTACTTCCGGTACAACAAGCGGAACATTTTCATCCATGCGGAACGCGCTTGTATTATCTACTACTATCGCTCCTCTTTTTACTGCTTCAGGAGCCAATTCCTTAGACACACTTCCTCCTGCACTGAAAAGAGCGATATCTATGCCTTCAAAGCTTTCAGGTTTTGCTTCCTGAACTTCGATTTCTTCGCCTTTAAATGACAATTTAGTCCCTGCAGAACGAGCCGATGATAAAAAGATGATTTTCTTAATCGGTAAATCCCGTTGTTCAAGTGTTGAAATCATTTGTTGTCCTACTGCTCCAGTCGCTCCTACTACTGCAATATGCAATCCCTGTGTCCCGGTCATTTGTCCATACTCCTTTTCTATCTCTAAAAGTTGGTTTATAATTTGTCTAATTATTTCTACTTGCTCAGAATATCATATATTTTAACACATTAACATTCGAAAGAACGCACTTTAACAAAATATTCTGGTAGTATAGATTGTTTTTGGTTCTTAACGATAATTCCAACTGGTTGCAAAGCATGAACAAATGACATTTCCTGGATTTAGGCATTATGGAACGACAATTAGATTACATCATCTTTGAACCTTTCAATAATCACTGGCTGTATTTGTTCTCCTTCTATTGCCGCCACGATGGTATCCCGAATCAAACTCATTCTCGCCACCATCGAGCTCGGTTTGCCTACCGGATTATCTTGGCCGTATGGAACAAAATAAATATCCTTTGCAGCCATCAGCCTCATTAAATTTACACCATTCAAACCAAGGGCATCGTTGGTTGAAATCGCAACCACAACTGGACGGTGATTTCTCATCGTCGCTTTTGCAGCCATAAGTACAGGCGAATCTGTAAGGGCATTTGCCATCTTACTCATCGAATTCCCGGTCAACGGAGCAATGACCATGCAGTCTAGCGGCAATTTAGGTCCTAATGGCTCTGCTTTGACGATTGTATCAACGGCTTCATTTCCCGTCAATTTTTCTATACGTGCAACCCAGTCCTCCCCATTTCCAAAGCGTGTTTCCGTATTTTGAACAGTGGATGTCACAATCGGAATGACTTCTGCCCCTTCATTTATAAGTTTTTCTATCTCGGGAAACACACTATCGTATGTGCAATGCGATCCTGTCAATCCAAAACCGATCCGTTTACCTTTCAGACTCATAATTTTTTCCCCTTTCTTTTCAAGAATTCCCCTTGGATCAAGACCCCAAGTGCATTCGCCAAAATTTGACCGGCAGTTTTCGGGGCCACTATCCCCGGTAGGCTTGGCGCCAATAACGCTTTAATTCCCCTTTTTTCCGCAAAACGAAAATCCGTCCCCCCAGGCTTTGAAGCAAGGTCAATAATCAAAGTATGAACGGGCATGTTTGCAAGAACGTCTGCTGTAATGATGGGAAAAGGGATGGTATTAATGCAAATATCAACATTTTTCATTTCGGACGCAAGATCATTTAGATGAAAAGGGATTATCGCCATTTCAGTAATTCTCGCAATATCTTCGCTTTTCCTCGCCCCTACCTTCACTTTGGCTCCAAGTGCTTGAAATGATCGTGCCACACTCATCCCAACCCTTCCTAGGCCTAGAACGGCAACATCCGATCCATGGATGGTAAAATCCGTGTGTTGAATAGCCATCATGATTGCGCCCTCTACGGTGGGAATCGAATTGTATATCGCTACATCGTCTCGTTCAAATAAGAGTACGAGTTTACGATCTGCTTCCTTGAATAATCGATCGAGGTAATCATTACTGATTCCTGAATAAAATACACAATCCTTTGGCGTGTCATTTATCATGGACTCGGTCAAGAAAACATCTTCACTGGAGAAGATGGTTTCCACTTTACCGGTTGAATCCGTCCCTCGCACAGGCAAGATAACTGCATCCAGTTCCGTAAAATTTATATCTTCTAATTTCTCCTTAACCGCACCTGTAAACGCATGGTCAAGCTGTTCAAACCCTACTAAAAACAGCTTCGCATCTAGCTCAGTCAGTTTACGAACAACTTCAAGCTGACGCGCATCCCCACCGATTACAGCGATTTGCATGTCTGTGAGCATTAAATCGTCACCTTCTTTTTAAAAATCCAACCCACTCCTCGCCCAAGATCAACTCTTGAAGGCGTTTTGTTATCCGATATTCATTCAGTCTCCATCCATCTTATGTACTGAAATAAAGAACGGTGATTAGAAAAGTAAAAACGCCTATAGCTATTACCAGCTAAGGCGCTCATTAGTCTTTTCTCATTTTCATTCCTATCCATCCATATGTTCTCCGTCTTCCACCGAATGAGCTTCAAGTTCTTCCCTAAAATCGATAATGAGCATATCCGTTCCCACTTTTTTAATGTGATTCCATGGTACCCTGATTTCACTTCCATTTCTGAAAAGCCCAAACCATTTTACTGAAGGAATGACCAAAGTGGTAATTTGTCCCGTTTCGTCAAATTCCAAATCCGTTTGTCCCAGGACACCTAATCGTTCTGCCCTGTTCACATCGACTATCTCTTTTCCACTTAATTCACTCAGCCTCAAATCCGTATCCCCCTTTTTTTCTCCTTAATTCCATCTATATCCGAAATCAAGAGAACTTAGAAGGCATTTATAAAAATAGTCGTCCCCTTCCTTCCAAAAAAAACCTGCTCTCCTAAACAGAAGAACAGGTCGTAGATATTTATTTATCCCAATTTCCCAAAGGGCTCACCAACGATAAAGAGTGTTCTGTGAAGATACGGTTTGCTAGTTCATTGACACTATCTTCCGTAACTTCATCAATCTTGACGATGATATCATCCAGTGAACGATGCTCACCTAGCATTAGCTCATTTTTGCCATTACGGCTCATTCGGCTGTTTGTGCTCTCAAGGCTTAGCATTAAGCTACCTTTTAGCTGTTCCTTACTATTTCGCAATTCTTTTTCTGTGATTCCGTCTCTTTTCAGCGTAGCAAGCGTCTCCTGGATCGTATCATACAAGCTGTCAAGCTGGCTTGTGCCTGTCCCACCATAAATGGTCACTAAACCCGTATCCTGGTAGCTTGAATGGTAAGAATATACCGAGTAGGCCAGCCCACGTTGCTCACGGACCTCTTGGAATAGACGGCTACTCATGCTACCTCCAAGGATATTATTCAATGTGACTAGACTATAGGTTTTATCATTTCCGATTTCCAAACCTTTGAAACCGAGGCATAGGTGTGCTTGTTCAGTCTCTTTTTTACGAGTGATTCTATTTTCATGGAATGAAGGCTTCACCAATTCAAGACGCTCTTCCCCACCTTGATAGGAACCAAAGTAACTTTCCACTTCCTGAATCAACTTCTCGTCCACATTTCCAGCAATCGAGATGACGACTTTATCAGGCGTATACATATCATGAACATATTTCTTAAGTGTTTCACTATTGAATGTTTCCAACGTACTTTCCGTACCAAGGATTGGATAGCCAAGAGGATGATTTTCATAGACAGCCTTGCTCAAAAGGTCATGGACGATATCATCGGGTGTATCTTCATACATTTTGATTTCTTCATAGACAACATTTTTTTCTTTTTTCAATTCTTCCTCATCAAATGTAGAGTTGAAGAACATATCAGCAAGAATTTCAAGAGCATAGCTTGCATGGTTATCCATTACTTTAGCATAGTAGCATGTATACTCTTTTGAAGTAAATGCATTCACTTGGCCGCCAATGCTGTCAAACGACTCGGCGATTTCACGCGCGTTCCTCGTTGTCGTCCCTTTGAAAAACATATGCTCAAGAAAATGGGATACACCATTCAGTTCCGGTGTTTCATTCCGCGAACCGGTCTTGATCCAAACTCCAATTGCCGCTGAACGCACTGTTGGAATATTTTCCAATACTATTCTTACTCCATTTTGACACGTGTATTTCTTAATCAACTAACATTCCTCCCAATCATTCTATGCTGCTATCGTAACCAAAGCCTTACGGATTCAAACGTTCCTCACTAACTGCTTCCGAAACCTTAACAACTTCCAGGTCTTTCTTTTCTATATTAATAATTAACGTCTCCAAGGATTTGGCTGTAGATTCTGTCGGATGCATTAAAATAAAAGCTCCAGGGTGAACTTTAGAAAGGACCCTTTGTTGAAGGACCTCGGGGCTGGGTTTTTGCCAGTCAATCGTATCCACACTCCACATCACGGTCCCCATTCCTAAAGAACTCGCAATTTTGACCGTTTCGTCTCGATAACTCCCACTTGGAGGGGCGAACCAATTCATCTTCACGCCCGTCACAGCTTCCACCACTTCATTCGTCTTGGTGATTTCCTCCCGTGTTGCCTGTGAGGAAATGGTTTGCATATTAGGATGCGAGTATGAATGATTGCCTATTTCATGACCACCATCCACAATCATTTTTGCGAATTCCGGATTATTTTTCGTCCATTTCCCTTCTAGAAAAAACGTCGCCTTTACATTATGCTTCTTCAACACAGCCAACATATCTTGTAGGTATTCATTTCCCCAAGCCACATTGATTAAAAATGATACAACCTGCTTTTCCGGATGTGCCCGGTAAATGGGTGCAGGCTCAAGATCTTTTAAATGGACTTTTGGGGGAACTTGTTCATACACAAGCTTATCCTTATCGAATTTATCCTCCTTCTTCATTGCTTTATACGAAGCCTGGATATTGACCGTAAGGCCATTATACCCAGGAACGGTCTTCCAAACCGAATCTATTCGTGCATCTTGGGGTGCAATCTCATATTTTTGGGCTGATCCTTTTATCTCGGTAAGCAGTTCATCTTCCTGCTTCATGGTAGCCACTGATTGATTCGTTAACTGGGTCAAATAAACTTGTGTATATGGATTTTGCACTAATAACCATGATATACCTGCAATGGCACTTATCGCAACTATCTGCTTCCATTTATTATTCATTTTTTACGCCCCCTTCATACAGAAATGTATGAAGAAAATGGACAAGGTAGAACATGACAACTTTCAATTGCTGAAATGCTTATAAATAAGGGGGCCTTTTCAAACAAAAAAAGCATGCAGGTTCATAAAGAGAACCGCATGCCGTATATTCTTTTTTCTTATGATTGAGAAGGATTAGCTGCTTCTTTTTGTTCTTTAAGTACAGCTTTACGAGAAAGGTTAACCCTACCTTGTTTGTCAATCTCAGTGACCTTTACTAATAGCTCATCGCCAAGTGAAACGACATCTTCCACTTTGCCGACTCTTTCTTCAGCCAATTCCGAAATATGGACCAAACCATCTTTACCATTGAAAATCTCCACGAAGCAACCGAATTTTTCAATGCGTTTAACTTTACCTAAGTATAGTTCGCCCACAACGACTTCACGAACGATGTCTTCAATGATTTTTTTAGCTTTTTCGATCATCGGTTCGTCCGTTGAAGAAATGAATACCGTACCATCTTGTTCGATATCGATTTTCACGCCGGTCTCTTCAATGATTTTATTGATATGTTTACCACTAGGTCCGATAACATCGCGGATTTTGTCCGGATTAATGGTCATTGTAACGATTTTAGGCGCATATTTGGACAATTTTTCACGCGGTTGATTGATTGTAGCAATCATCGATTCCAAGATATGCATGCGGCCTTTTTTAGCTTGAAGCAATGCTTCTTCAAGAATTTCTCTTGAAAGACCATCAATTTTGATATCCATTTGAAGAGCGGTAACACCTTTAGATGTTCCAGCCACTTTAAAGTCCATATCGCCAAGGTGATCTTCCATGCCTTGAATATCAGTCAGGATCGTATAATGCTCACCTGTTTTTACAAGACCCATTGCGATACCTGCAACCGGTGCTTTCAATGGAACACCCGCGTCCATCATAGCTAGCGTACTAGCACAGATACTTGCTTGAGATGTTGATCCATTAGATTCAAGTACTTCAGATACAAGTCTGATTGTATAAGGGAAGTCTTTATCATTTGGAATGACTGGTTCTAATGCTCTTTCACCAAGTGCACCGTGACCGATTTCACGACGTCCTGCCCCGCGGATCGGACCTGTTTCCCCAACACTGAAATGTGGGAAGTTATAATGATGCATAAAGCGTTTTGACTCTTCTGTTCCAAGCCCGTCCAAAATTTGTACATCTCCTAGTGCTCCCAGTGTACAAATGGATAGTGCTTGTGTTTGTCCGCGTGTGAACAATCCAGAGCCGTGGGTACGTGGTAAAATCGTAACTTCAGATGACAATGGTCTGATTTCATCAGGATTACGGCCATCCGGACGTACTTTTTCTTCCGTGATTAAACGGCGGACTTCTGATTTAACCAGTTTATTTAAAATTTCTTTAATTTGTTTTAGTTTTTCTTCATCAGTTTCTTCTTCGTATTTAGCCAACACATCATCTTTAACCTCTTTGATGGCGGCTTCACGTGCATGTTTTTCCTGAACTTGTACAGCTTTGTTAAGTTCCGCCTCACATAGGCCTTTCACTTCTGCTTCAAGTTCTTCATCCACTTTATACAAAGTGATTTGTAGCTTTTCCTTGCCAATTTCAGCAACGATTTTTTCTTGGAATGCAATGACCTTCTTGATTTCATCATGTCCAAACATGATGGCTTCAAGCATTGTTTCTTCAGGCACTTCATTCGCTCCAGCTTCAACCATGTTGATAGCGTCCTTTGTTCCAGCAACCGTTAAGTTGATATCACTTTTCGCAAGTTGGTCAACAGTAGGGTTTATGATGAATTCATTATTGATTCTTCCTACTACTACGCCCGCGATTGGTCCTTCAAACGGAATGTCAGAAACTGAAAGTGCAAGGGAAGAACCTAGCATTGCTGCCATTTCTGTAGAACAATCTTGATCAACACTCATGACCATGCTGATGATTTGAACGTCGTTCCTGAAACCATCCGCAAATAGTGGGCGAATTGGACGGTCAATTAGACGGCTTGCCAAAATAGCTCTTTCGCTCGGTCTACCCTCACGTTTAATGAAGCCCCCTGGAATTTTACCGACTGCATACAGTCTTTCTTCGTAGTTGACTGTCAACGGGAAGAAGTCGACGTTTCTAGGTTCTTTAGAAGCAGTTGCTGTACTTAAGACAGCTGTTTCGCCATAACGGACTAAAACGGCTCCGTTCGCTTGTTTGGCCAACTGACCGATTTCTACCGTTACATTACGGCCGGCCCAGTCAAATGAATACGTATGTTTTCCCTGTCCCATTTATTAAACCCCTCTCTGAATCTTCGCTATTAGAGGCTTAGTTTACCTAAACCTTTATTAAAATAAATCATTATATGTGAAAGTAATTGAACTCAAGTTATAACCAAACTATCACTATTATGCACGAAAAAAACAAGTGTTAACAGTAATATGACTAAATATTTATTCATTCAATTATGTATATATCTTAATCATTTATGAGTAGAAAAAAACTCGGCGGCTGCCGAGTCCAAAGGACGATGGCTTAGCCTAAAAATTGATAGCGTCCAAATCATTTGAATAACATCAAAAAAGCGGGAAATTTCCCGCTTTTTTTGAAAAAATTATCTACGTAGACCTAATGTGTTAATTAGTGTACGGTAACGAGTAACGTCTTTATTACGTAGGTAAGTTAAAAGATTACGACGTTTACCTACCATTTTAAGAAGACCGCGACGAGAATGGTGATCTTTTTTGTGTGTGCGTAAGTGACCGTTCAAGTTGTTGATTTCTTCTGTTAGTACTGCGATTTGAACTTCTGGAGATCCAGTGTCAGTATCGTGAGTTCTGAACTCAGCGATAAGTTCGTTTTTGCGTTCTTGTGTAATAGCCATGTTATTATTCCTCCTAAAATTCTGTAAAATCACCTATTACCGAGCCAGCGTCGGAGTCTCGACTAGCCAAGCAATGGTTATTTTCATACATACAATAGAATACATGTTTTCCGTCAAAATTGCAAGCCTTGTCTTCTATCCTTTTGGTTTCTTACAATGTTACCCGTTCAATTCGGCAAAATATGCTTGCGTATTTTGCTTGTCAATTTCAATCTGGTTGACTAACTCTTCAAGTCCCGAGAATTTGCGCTCGCTTCTCAACCTAATATGCCACTCGACTGACACCTGTTCTCCATAGATATCTCCTGTAAAACCTAATGCATGAACTTCTACGCTAGGATATTCGGGTTTTTCTTCATGGAATGTCGGCTTATACCCTACATTGCACACCCCATCATACCAGGATCCACTTATTTTAATCCTGACTGCATATACGCCAGGTGCGGGGAATATGTAATCATCACTCACTTCAATATTCGCGGTCGGGAATCCTAACTTTCTCCCCCGCTTTTCTCCATGGACTACATGTCCCTTTGTTACATAGCGACGACCCGCTAAATGATAGAAGTCAGAAAAATCACCATTGCTGAGCGTCTCCCTGATTCTTGTGGAACTTACCTTTCCGTCCTCGAATGTCTGCTTTGCAACGACGGTTTGACCAAATCTCCCCTTAGCATAGATAGGTAGGTCATCCATGGATCCATTGCCATAGCGGCCATATGAATAATCAAAACCTGCTACAACGTGACGGACATTCAGACCCACTATGTAATCATCCACGAACTCCTCAGGTAGCATCGAAGCGAATTCCTTACTGAAGTTGACGACAAATAGGTAATCGATTTCCATCGTTTCTATGATTTTTATCTTATCTTCCAGTGGTGTAATATAACGGATGTTTCCCACTTTCTTCCCTAATACAGCGGAAGGATGTGGATCAAATGTCATGACTGCTGACATAAGATTCATTTCATGAGCCTTTTGCTTAGCGGTTTGGATGACAGTTTGATGTCCTTTATGGATGCCATCAAAAAAACCAAGTGCCATGACAAGCTCAGGGAAGTCATCCGGTTTAAATTGATGAGGATGCTCTAATGCAATCACTTTCACCTTTCAATCTCCTCTTTCCGACGGCAAAAACGGTCTATGATTCTTGTGCGAAAACTTTGACAGGTTTAATTAACCCTTCTTTTGTGGGATGTATTTGATAAATGGCAATCGCCTTATCAGTGGGATCCATCATGACAAATGGTTGCCCCTTTTCAAAAACAACATCCTCCGTTTGTTCCAATACCGCACCGTTAAGTACTTTCTTTGCTACTTTATCATTAATCTGGAATTTCGGCAAATGTAACAATCCACGTTCTAATGGCAACAGAAAATCTCCTGTCTTTTCTGATTCCATGAATTCTTCCACCTCAGCGAACGTGAAACAATCCTCAAGCGTAAAGCCAGCCGCTTCAATCCGGACCAAGTCCGACATATGTGCCGGGTATCCCAATCTTTCGCCCATCATCACCGCTAATGTCCGAATATAGGTTCCTTTGCTACACTTGACACGAAACCGGAAGGAAATGGTTTCACCTTTGAATTCTGAACGGTCATCCAGTAAAGTAATATCATGAATAGTTACTTCCCGTGTTGGACGTTCCACTTCTATCCCAGCCCGAGCATATTCATATAGCTTTTTGCCATTTACCTTGACAGCTGAGAACATTGGTGGAGTTTGTTCAATTGTTCCTGTTAGGGATTTCAATACCTCAAGGATTTGTGAACGTTGAAATGTTTCGGTTACCTTTTGTTCCGCCACCTTTTCTCCAGTCGCATCTTCGGTAGCCGTTGAAAAACCAAGCGTCACTTCCCCTTCATACGCTTTACCTGCTTCTGTTAAGTATTCGGCAATTTTCGTTGCCCTGCCGATACATATCGGTAAAACACCGGTGACTTCAGGATCTAAAGTGCCCGTATGTCCGACTTTTTTCGTTTTTAAAATCTTCCTTAATTTAAAAACACAATCATGGGATGTCATTCCCTTTGGTTTCCATAATGGGAGTATGCCGTCCATTCCTTCACCTCATTAATCTTGTCATTTCAAAAAAAAGAGGCCGAGCCAAGAAGTGCAAAGCACTTATTGAGTCAGCCTCCATTTACTGCTTGCTTATTCTTCGTCTTTTACTGAAGGTTTTTCCTCTTTTTTGATTTGAGAAATTAATGATTCGATACGGTTACCATAATCGACGGATTCATCAAATTCAAAAAACAACTCCGGAGTTTTACGCAAGCGAATTCTTTGCCCAATTTCTGAACGCATGAATCCTTTTGCCTTTTCAAGACCCTGCAAAGTTTTTTCCCGTTGCTCCTGGTCTCCCAAGACAGAGATATAAATTGTTGCTTGTTGTAAATCGCCTGTCACTTCAACATCCGTTACTGTGACGAATCCGATTCTTGGATCTTTAATTTTGCGGCCGATGATTTCACTCAGCTCTTTTTTCATTTGTTCGCCCACACGATTTGCTCGAAGGCTCATAATATCACCTCGCTAGCTTATAGCCAGTCTATATCTGTTATTGTGCGCTCAATTTCCGGAAATGAATCTAGAAATTTAAGGGCATTTTGAAGTTCCCTCTCAGTAGCTTTCCTTGAGGAAGAAACAGTTACGATAGAAATCTTAGTACGCTGCCAAAGATCCTGGAAATCCGTTTCCGCTACCGAGACATTAAGCTTCTGCTTAAGCCGTGTCATGACACGTTGCAACACAGCTCGTTTTTCTTTCAAAGAATGGGTGTCATAGATCATGCACTCACATTGGACGGATCCAACGATCATTTACGCTCGATCTCTTCCATTATATAAGCCTCAATTACATCGCCCTCTTTAAGGTCATTGTAATTTTTAATGGTAATACCACATTCATAATTTGTTGCCACTTCTTTAACGTCATCTTTAAATCGTTTCAATGCGTCAATTTCACCTTCGTAAATGACAACACCTTCACGAATTAAGCGAATTCCGCTGTCACGCGTAAGTTTTCCTTCGGTAACATATGAACCAGCAATTGTACCAACTTTAGATACTTTGAAAGTTGTACGAACTTCAGCTTGACCAATGATTTTTTCTTCGAACTCAGGATCAAGCATCCCTTTCATAGCCGATTCAATCTCTTCAATTGCTTTGTATATGATACGGTGAAGGCGAACATCAACTTGTTCTGATTCAGCGGCACGCTTCGCATTCGCATCGGGACGAACATTAAAACCAATTACGATTGCATTAGAAGCGGTAGCAAGGATGATATCAGACTCTGTGATAGCACCGACGCCGATATGAATGATTTTTACTTTAGCGCCTTCTACTTCTATTTTATTCAGGGAAGCGGCTACTGCTTCAGCAGAACCTTGAACATCCGCTTTTAAGATGATGTTCAATTCCTTAATTTCCCCTTCTTTCATTTGTTCAAACAATGTATCAAGCGTTACACGTGATTTTTCATTACGTTGTGAAGCAAGTTGTCTCTGTGCACGTACTTCCCCAACTTGGCGGGCTGTTTTCTCATCTTCAAAGACGATGAAACGGTCGCCTGCTTGTGGAACTTCATTCAATCCAGTGATTTCAACCGGTGTTGATGGACCTGCATCCTTAACACGGCGTCCAAGATCACTGACCATGGCACGTACACGGCCGAAAGTGTTACCGATAACGATTGGGTCTCCGACTTTCAAAGTACCGTTTTGGACTAGTAACGTCGCCACAGAGCCACGGCCTTTATCCAAACGTGCTTCTATAACCGTTCCGTTCGCTTTACGGGTTGGATTGGCTTTATATTCTTCTACTTCACTAACTAGTAGAATCATTTCCAGCAAGTTATCAATTCCTTCACCCGTTTTGGCAGAAATAGGTACGAAGATCGTATCTCCACCCCATGCTTCAGAAACTAAACCATGCTCTGTTAATTCTTGCATGACGCGGTCAGGATTAGCTGCTTCTTTATCCATTTTATTAACAGCAACAATGATTGGAACATCCGCTGCTTTAGCATGGTTAATCGCTTCAATTGTTTGCGGCATTACACCGTCATCCGCTGCTACAACAAGAATCGTAATATCCGTGATTAAAGCTCCACGAGCACGCATTGTTGTAAACGCAGCATGTCCTGGTGTATCAAGGAATGTGATTTTCTTGTCATTGACTTTGACTTGGTAAGCACCGATATGTTGAGTGATTCCGCCCGCTTCGCCTTCTGTTACTTTCGTATGGCGAATAGAATCAAGCAATGTCGTTTTACCATGATCGACGTGACCCATGATAGTTACGACTGCTGGACGTTCGATTAAATCTTCAGAAGCATCTTCAGTCACTAATGACTCAAGATCTGTCAAGTCAACACGAATCTCTTCTTCAGCCAATACTCCGTACTCAGTACAGATTAATTCGATAGCATCTTTATCCAACGTTTGGTTGATTGTAGCCATGACTCCAAGCATGAAAAGCTTCTTAATGATTTCAGAAGGTTCACGGTGAAGTTTCTTACCAAGTTCCATGACAGTCAAAGACTCATAAAACGTAATTTTTTCTGGAAGTTCTCTTTCCTTACGTTTTGTAACTGGTGCCTGCGGCGCCGATTGTCTTTGTTTGTTATTCTTATTACGGTTATTTCTTCCCCTGCTAAACTGTCCTGATGGTTTTTTAGTGCCCAACGGTTTAACTGGTGGCTTTTTCTTTAGCTTTTCTTTATTGATCGTGCTTTTCTCATCTGCTTCAGCTTCGTATTTCGCAACCGTTGCATTTGCTTTTGGTTCAGCAGCTGCTTGGGTTGGTTCTTCGCTTTTTGGTTTAAGAGAATCGTTTAATTTGTTTACAGTTGAATCGTCTAATGCTGTCATATGGTTTGTTACCTCTATATTCATTTCTTTAAGTTTATTTATTACGTCTTTACTTGAAACGTTTTTCTGTTTTGCATATTCATATACACGCAATTTTGTCATACGTTCACCCCCGGTAAATTTAATCGAGCAGCATTCGGAGTTTTTGTGCAAAACCTTCATCAAGAACTGCGACGGCAACTCTAGCATCTTTGCCAATAGCATGGCCGAGCATAGATCTGTCTTCGACTCTTTTTAAAGGAACCTGATAAAATGCGCACTTATCAGAGATTTTTTTCTCAGTGTTTTTTGAAGCGTCCGCGGCTAAAATAACAACTTTGGCATTACCGCTTCTAATCTCTTTAACCACTAATTCTTCACCCGAAATTAGCTTGCGTGCTCGATTGGCCAAACCTAATAGAGACATCCATTGTTGTTGTTGGGTCATGGTGTTAGTCTTGCTCCTTATCCACTAATTCAAGCAATTGTTCATAAAGGGAAGAATCAATTTGAGTACTAAGGTGATTTGCCAGCACATTTTTCTTTTTTGCCAGCTCGATAATATTCCGATCAAGGGTCAAATAAGCTCCCCTTCCCGATTTTTTTCCGGTCGGATCAAGGCTGACTTCCCCTTCTTTAGATCGAACGATACGAATGAGTTCTTTCTTTGGCTTCATAACGCCAGTGGCAACACATTTACGCATCGGGATTTTTTTTCGGCTATTCATCTATTTTCACCTCTACCTTACTCGTTATCCTCTTCGAATTCTTCATCCTCTTCATTCACATAACTATCCCGGCTTAATAAGAACTCCTGTTCTTCAACAGGGTAAATACCAGCTTCGCGGGCTTCCGTTTCACTCTTGATATCAATTTTCCAGCCAGTCAGTTTGGCTGCTAAGCGTGCGTTTTGTCCACGCTTACCAATTGCTAGTGAAAGTTGGTAGTCAGGAACAATGACCGTCGTCGCTTTGTCTTCTTCTTTAACGATTACTTCAAGCACTTTTGAAGGACTTAAAGCATTCGCAACAAAGATAACAGGATTTTCTGACCATTTAACGATATCGATCTTCTCACCTTTTAATTCATTGACGATAGCCTGGACACGCTGTCCTTTTTGGCCAACACATGAACCAACTGGATCGACTTCCTCATTATCTGAGTGTACAGAAATTTTTGAGCGGTCGCCTGCTTCTCTGGCAACTGATTTGATTTCTACAGTTCCATCAAAAATCTCAGGCACTTCTATCTCAAACAAACGTTTTAAAAGACCTGGATGAGAACGGGATACAAAAATTTGTGGCCCTTTCGAAGTCTTTTCAACTTTTGTAATGAAAACCTTGATGCGGTCGTGAGGTTTATACTGTTCATTTGGCATCTGTTCATTGACAGGAAGCAATGCTTCAATTTTCCCCAAACTCACATAGATGAAACGTGAATCCTGGCGTTGCACGATACCTGTCATGATATCCTCTTCACGGTCTATGAATTCTGCGTAAATGATACCACGTTCAGCTTCACGCACTCTTTGTGTTACGACCTGCTTGGCTGTTTGTGCAGCAATACGGCCGAAATCCTTAGGCGTAACTTCCATTTCCACAATATCTTCCAACTGGTAGTTTGGATCTATTGCTCTTGCTTCTTCAACGGAAATTTCCAGACGTGAATCGAATACTTCCTCGACTACATCTTTTCTGGCAAATACTCGCATGGTGCCTTTGCCTAAATTCAAGTCGATACGTACATTTTGTGCTTGGTTAAAGTTACGGCGATATGCCGATATAAGTGCAGCCTCAATCGCGTCGATCAAAACTTCTCTCGAAATTCCTTTATCATGTTCTAAAATATAGAGAGCATCCAATAACTCATTGCTCATGGTGATCCCCCTTACGGATATTTAATTAATAATTGCTTGATTAAGAGAAGGTAATGGCAAGTCTTGCTTTCGCCACTTTTTCAAATGGAATGACGACTATTTTCTTTCTAGTCTTGATTTTGATTTCAAGCGTCACTTCATTCCCATCATAATTGGTCATGATTCCTTCGAATTCTTTTTCATTTAAAATGGGCTCGTATGTTTTTATGTAAACATTTTTACCGATAGCATTAAGGAAATCCTTCTCTTTTTTTAGAGGCCTTTCCGCTCCGGGAGATGAAACTTCGAGAAAATAAATTTGTGGAATTGGATCGACTTCATCAAGCTTTTCACTGAGCTTTTCACTCGTTTTCCCGCAATCTTCAAGATCTACGCCTGTCTCTTTATCAATGTACACTCGAAGGAACCAGTTCTTGCCTTCCTTCACATACTCCACTTCAACTAATTCAAGCTGCAATTCTTCAAGAATTGGTAGAGCTAATTCTTCTACAACTTCCGTTACCTTTTTACTCATTTGTTTCCTCCATACGTGCGTTGTGTGCGCTTGGTTTCGGATTCAAAATTAAATGGTCAATACAACACGAAAGAGTGGGTTTCCCCACTCTTGCCATTGGTTCCTCTTAGTATTTCCAATAAAAATATACCATAATCAAGATATTTTTGCAAATATCATGTCTGTTTCTTCCTTTTCATAGACAGTTCCACACTTAAAATAAGGAAAGCTGATTTTGTTCTGGAAGAGCCTCGAGACAGCCTTGTTTATCAAGGTATTCAAGAATTGTCTTGGATACTTTCCCACGTTGCTGCAAATCTTCCTTGGAGAGAAACTCTCCGTTTTTGCGCGCATTGACAATATTGATCGCCGCATTCGTACCAAGACCTGGAATCGAATTGAAAGGTGGAATTAACGTGTTACCCTCAATGATGAATTGGTCTGCACTCGATTTATACAAGTCTACCTTGGCGAAAGAGTATCCACGCTCACACATTTCCAAAGCTAGCTCAAGTACCGTCAGTGTGTTTTTCTCTTTCGTGGAAGCATCCAACCCTTTTACATTTATTTCATCCATCTTGGTCTTGATTGCTTGTGACCCACGTGTCATGGCATCTATTTCGAAGTCATCGGCACGAACCGTGAAATATGCTGCATAATACAATAATGGCAAATGCACTTTGAAATAGGCAATCCGAACCGCCATCAACACATATGCGGCAGCATGTGCTTTCGGGAACATATATTTAATCTTCTTACAGGAATCTATATACCATTCCGGCACTTGATTCTTACGCATTTCCTCTTCGAATTCCTCAGACAAGCCTTTCCCTTTACGTACGGATTCCATGATTTTAAAAGCAAGGGAAGGATCCAGTCCCTGATAAATGAGATAAACCATAATATCATCCCGGCAACCGATTACTTCGCTAAGTGTACAGATTTTATTATGAATCAGTTCTTGTGCATTGCTCAGCCATACATCGGTACCATGGGATAAACCAGAAATCTGGACAAGCTCGGAAAATGTCGTAGGTTTAGTGTCCTCAAGCATTTGTCTAACAAAACGCGTTCCAAATTCAGGTATGCCAAGTGTCCCGGTTTTACACATGATTTGATCTTCGGTCACACCTAACGATTCCGTGCTGCTGAATATCTTCATTACCTCTGGATCATCTGTAGGAATCGTTTTTGGGTCAATACCACTTAAATCCTGAAGCATCCTGATCACCGTCGGATCATCATGACCAAGTATATCCAGTTTCAAAATATTATCGTGAATGGAGTGGAAATCAAAGTGAGTCGTTTTCCACTCTGAGTTTCTGTCATCCGCAGGGAACTGTATCGGTGAGAAATCATAGATATCCATGTAATCCGGGACAACGATGATTCCCCCTGGATGCTGTCCAGTTGTCCGTTTAACACCCGTACATCCCGCGACAAGTCGATCTGTTTCTGCACCACGCATGTGGATATTATTGTCGGCTGAATAGCCTTTAACATATCCGTATGCCGTCTTTTCAGCCACCGTACCGATTGTACCGGCACGATAAACATAATCTTCTCCAAATAGGACCTTCGTATAATCATGGGCTTTCGGCTGATATTCACCAGAGAAGTTCAAGTCAATATCGGGGACCTTATCCCCTTTAAATCCAAGGAACGTTTCAAATGGAATATCATGACCGTCTTTCGTATAGGCAATGCCACAATCCGGGCAATCTTTATCAGGCAAGTCAAACCCTGAGCCTACTGACCCATCATTAAAGAATTCCGATTTCTTACATACTGGGCACACATAATGTGGCGGCAGCGGGTTCACTTCCGTAATTTCTGTCATCGTCGCAACGAATGACGATCCGACCGAACCCCGGGAACCAACGAGATAGCCATCATTCAATGATTTTTTAACCAGTTTATGAGAAATTAAATAGATAACGGCGAATCCATGGCCGATAATACTTTTTAGTTCCTTTTCAAGACGGGCCTCAACGATTTCCGGTAGATTCTCTCCATATATCTTTCTAGCCATTCCATAACTCATTGCACGCATTTCTTCTTCTGCACCCTCGATTTTAGGTGTATATAGATCGTCCTTGATTGGCTTGATGTTTTCTATCATATCTGCAATTTTATTCGTATTTGTGACTACGACTTCTTTTGCCTTCTCGGCACCAAGGAAGGAAAAATCCCTTAACATCTCATCCGTTGTACGGAAATGGACATCTGGTAGCTTATGTCGATTCAGCATATTCGCCCCACCTTGTGAATTCACAAGGATTTTACGGTATATCTTGTCATTCGGGTCCAAATAATGCACATTTCCTGTCGCTACAACAGGTTTATTAAGCTTTTCTCCGAGCTTGACAATGTTTGAAATAATCGTCTCTAACGACTTTTCATCACGGACAAATTCAAGCTCTATCAAATGTTGATAAACATCCTTTGGATGGATTTCAAGATAATCATAAAACTCGGCTATTTCGACAACATCCTCAAAACCCTTTTGCATCATCCCTTCGAAGACTTCCCCTTTATCACATCCAGAACCAACGAGAATTCCTTCACGATATTTTTTTAGTTGAGAACGCGGAATCCGCGGAACTCTGTAAAAATAATTAATATGGGATAATGAAATCAATTTAAAGAGATTTTTCAAGCCTTCCTGTGTTTGTGCAATCAAAGTACAATGAGATGGTCGAGAACGCTGATATGCATTTCCGTTTCCCATATTGTCATTTAATTGATCATGATGGGTAATGCCTCTCGCTATCGTTTCCTTCAACATCTTCAACATCAGGTACCCCGTAGCCTCAGCATCGTATATGGCCCTATGATGTTGAGTCAAATCAATATCGAGCTTTTTACACAATGTGTTCAACCGGTGATTTTTGAACTCGGGATATAAAAATCTCCCTAATTCCAGCGTATCCAATACGGGATTGGTTGCTTTTGGATACCCAATATTTTTGTAGCCCATGTTCAAAAAGCCCATATCAAAACTTGCATTATGCGCAACAAGGATGGCATCTCCCGCCCATTCCTTGAACTTTTCCAATACGTCTGAAACTTCCGGTGCATCCACCAACATATCATCTGTGATATGAGTCAAGTCGATGATCGTATTGGATAACGGTCGATGTGGGTTAGCGAATGATTCAAATTTATCAATGATGTCTCCATCATGAATTTTCACGGCTGCTAATTCAATGATCGTATCATATACGGCAGACAAACCAGTCGTCTCGACATCGAAAACGATATAGGTGGCATCGGAAAGCGGTATATGTGCTTCATTATAGGCAATTGGCACACCGTCGTTCACGAGATTCACTTCGACACCATACAAAATCTTGATGTCATGTTTTTGGCCGGCGCCGTAGGCCTCTGGGAAAGATTGAGCCCCTGCATGATCGGTGATGGCTACGGCCTTATGACCCCACTTCGCGGCTTGGGCAACAAGAGCGGATGTCGGCGTCACTGCATCCATTTGGCTCATCGGTGTGTGCATATGAAGTTCGACGCGTTTTTCACCCTCAGGAGCCTTATCCTGCCGTCCCTGCTTAGAAATCTCATTAATATCGTTTGCAATCATAACTAGATCGCGAACAAACGTATCATTTTGAATGCTACCTTGGGCACGTACCCACATTCCTTTTTTAACACGGGCTAGGATGGCAGCATCCTCTTTGTCACGTGAAAACATTTTAACTAAAATAGAGCTTGTATAATCCGTAACTTTAAACGTCAATAGACTACGTCCGCTCCGGAGCTCACGGACTTCCGCGTCAAACACGAAACCTTCAATCGCTATCCTGCGCTCTTCATCAATAATTTGCTCTATGCTACGGAAATCGGCATCTTCTTTAATGGTGTACCCGATTTTAACCGGGCCTTCGTAAACACCCTCGTCTCCTTTTTCCGATTCTTTCTTCTGCATCTCTAGTAACGCGGCAAGTCCCTTTTCCTCATCTTCCTTTTGCTTCTCTGCTAAAAACTTCTTGTAATCAGTTTCCGAAACATTTTCGTTCACTTCTGCTTCAAGAGTTAATGGAGGGAAACCATACGTTTGATAAATATTCGAAATGAGACCGGAGTATTTCTGTTTTAACTGTCCAGCTTCCGCACCATTACGTGCATTGACCACGAGCTTATACCCTATCACTTTGGGTTCTTGCTCATTTAAGAGTGATAAAAGTGCTGGCGAAATGCCTTGTAGCTCACTTATGCAATTTTTCCAGTATTCTTTGACCAATTCCTCCGTCACTATCGGATTGGCAACATTCATGGTGAATGTAACCTTGGCAATATGGGCAAAAGTACTAGTTAAATGATTTGAAAATCTTGTATGAACACTGCATGGAATTAACGCAGGTATATTAAAGGCAAAATGCCATTTTTGGGACTCTCTCTCTATGGAAAGTTTATCAATTTCGGCACCGATGAAAAAATTCACAAAGGCATCCTCAGTCAAGCCCAATTGCTGGAGCAAGAGTTGAAATCTCTCTCTACCGCTGTTTGGATTTTGATCCATTTCCTCTCTCCCCTTTATCTACTATCTAAAGATATTATTCATCAGTTTCATTCTAATAACAGTGGTTATTATAACATACTAGATGCAGTTCACGGACATCTAATTATAGGGAAAAGGAAAGGCATCATCCAAATGAATGATGCCAAATCAAGCTATGATTTTACTGCTTTATCCCAATAATTCATGTAACTTCTGTGCAAGTTCCGATGTTTCCAGTTCAAGCACTTCACCTGTTTTACGGATCTTCACTTCCACGATGCCTTCGGAAGCTTTTTTACCGACCGTTACGCGGACAGGAAGTCCAATCAAGTCAGAATCGGCAAATTTCACTCCGGCACGTTCATGACGGTCATCCATCAAGACATCCATGCCTTGTTTTTTAAGTTCAGCATATAGTTTTTCTGCAAGTTCAGCTTGAGATTGATCCTTCATATTAACCGGAATCAAATGGACCTGGAACGGAGCCAAATTCACCGGCCATACTAAACCTTTCTCATCATTGAATTGCTCAGCGACAGCTGCAAGTGTACGAGATACACCAATACCGTAACAACCCATGATCATCGGTTGCGAACGGCCGTTTTCATCTAGGAACGTCGCGTTCATCGCTTCGGAATATTTAGTCCCAAGCTTGAATACGTGACCGACTTCAATTCCTTTAGCAAACTTGATTATTCCGTTGCCATCCGGTGATGGATCTCCCTCTTGGATAAAACGAAGATCGATAAAACTTTCCACCTTAAAATCACGGTCAGGGTTTACATTCACAAAATGATAATCTTCCTCATTAGCGCCGCATACTCCATTAACCATTGCTTCAATGGCCAAATCGGCGATGACTTCTACGCTTGAGACAATATTGATTGGTCCAAGAGAACCTACCGCACAACCTAAGACTTCTTTCGTTTCGTTAGGGTCCACTAACTCCACGACTTCAGCATTGTAGAAGTTTTTTACTTTGATATCATTCACTTCATGATCTCCTCGTACCAAGACGAGTACATATTTTTCATCCACTTTAAATAACAAGGACTTGATCAATTTTGAAGCATCGGTTTTTAAAAATGAAGCTACATCATCAATTGATTTTTGTCCAGGAGTATGAACTTTATCAAGTGTTCCCTGCTCTTCGGAATCTTTTTCATATTTTACCGCTACAGGCGCCATTTCAATATTCGCCGCATAATCGGATGTATCTGAATAGGCAATCGTGTCTTCTCCAATTTCAGAAAGCACCATGAATTCATGTGTATCCTTTCCACCCATCGCTCCTGAATCGGCGATGACTGCACGAAAATCAAGGCCACAACGGCTAAATACATTTGAATAGGCCGCATAAAGTTTTTCATATACAGCATCAAGACTTTCTTGATTTGCATGGAATGAGTAAGCATCCTTCATGATGAATTCGCGTCCGCGCAATAAACCAAAACGAGGTCTTTTTTCATCACGGAACTTCGTTTGGATTTGATAAACCGTCAATGGCAAACGCTTGTATGACTTCACTTCGTCACGGACCAAGCTTGTAACGACCTCTTCATGTGTAGCTCCAAGGGCAAATTCACGGTTGTTACGGTCTTTTAATCGCATTAATTCGGGTCCATATGTATACCAACGACCGGATTCCTGCCAAAATTCCGCTTGTTGAAGGGCTGGCATCAATAATTCTACGGCACCTGCACTGTCCATTTCTTCCCGAACAATTGCTTCAACCTTTTGAAGCACTTTATTACCAAGCGGCATAAAACTGTAAACACCACTTGAATTCTGTCTCATGAATCCTGCTCGCAACAAAAGCTGGTGGCTTTTAATTTCTGCATCTGCAGGGACTTCCCTCAATGTAGGGATTAACGTCATACTTTGTTTCATATCTACACCTCTTCAATATTTCCTTTAAACTTCCATACGGAAATTTACGGGTCATGTAATACAAAATTACATTATTATTGTCTGATTGATTTAAATTAAGTTGATTTCATTCGCTCTTTTTCGATTATACTTACGAATTCCCGATAAAACAAACTATTTTGCCCAAACTCTTCAAAAAGTTACAAGTAGATTCAAACAGCCAACAGATAGTTCTGCTGGCTTGTTTGGTTTCATTCATATCAGCTTATAGGAAGAATCTCTGGATGTCATTCCATGTCACGACGATCATTAACAACATCAGCAAAGCAAATCCGATGAAATGCACCATTCCTTCTTTTTGGCGATCAATTGGTTTTCCTCTTAAGAACTCAACCACGAAGAATAATAATCGTCCGCCGTCCAAAGCAGGTAACGGTAAAAGATTCATGATTCCTAAATTTATGCTGAGCAACCCAGCCCATTTCATCAACGTGAACAAGCCCTGTTTTGCGACTTCCTCAGTTGATTTATATATACCTACTGGACCAGATAGACTGTCAATCGTAAAGCCACCCGTTACTAGGTCACCCAGAATGATGAAAATCTGTTTCGTCCAAAAATACGTCTCCGTCGCACCATATTGAATGGCTTTTAGTGGAGCTTTTTCAACGGGCGGGTATACCCCGATGATTCCAATTTTCTGACCTTCCCTCTCGACTTCCTGAGGAGTAACTGGAACTTCTAACGTTTTACCGTCCCTATATACAACGAATTCGATTTCTTTACCGGGACTTTTTTGGATACTCGCCTGTACATCTTCCCAGGTTGTGACTTCCGTACCTTCAATCGATTGAATGGCATCCCCTGATTTAAGTCCAGAAGTAACGGCTGCACCGTCCTTAGTTAATTCACCCAGTTTGGCTTCGTCCACCACGACGCCTTGAAATAAACCAATCAATGTAAAAATAACAAAAGCTAGAACAAAGTTCATTGCTGGGCCCGCTAAGATCGTTAAAAAGCGGTGTCCAAGAGATTTAGATGCAAACTGGCGATCATAAGGGGCAATTTGGTTCTCGACCCCATTTTCAACGATTACGGCTTCCTTATGGATCGAAAACGTTTTTAACGTGTCTTCTTCTCCCTCTTCATATCCCGTAAGTATCAGTTTATGATCTAAATCTATCACTTCCACTTCGACAAGCCGAATATCCGGGTATTTGTCTTTGTTGTTCAAGATGATTTTCGTGACGGTTTCTTCTTCATCAAACATCAATCCCACACGGTAACCAGGTTTCAATTCAATATTTTCCGCATCTTCTCCGGCCATTCGAACGTATCCACCTAGAGGAAGAAGACGTATTGTATAGACCGTTTCCTTCTTTTTATATGTGAATACTTTTGGTCCAAATCCGATTGCAAATTCGCGGCATAGAATTCCAGCACGCTTCGCAAATACTAAGTGTCCAAGCTCATGGAAAAAAACAAGAGCGCCAAAAATGATAATGAACGCTATAAGCGTTTCTAGAGTCTGCATGTTCTGGTCACCTATCTTTCACTAAGGATTCTATAAACTTCCTTGTCATTTTATCGACTTCCTGGATCGTTTCTAAGTCAGGACTCGCTATGACAGAATGTTTGTTAAGCGCTCTTTCTATCAGGGTTTCAATTTCTAGGAAAGAAACTTTTCCAGATAAAAATGCAGCTACTGCAGCTTCATTTGCAGCATTCAACACCGTTGTCATCGTGCCGCCCATTTTACCTGCTTTGTAAGCGAATTGCAAACAAGGATATCGAGTGAAGTCCATTTCACTAAAGTGGAGTTTTCCCGCTTCAGCCAAATTCAAACGCTTCCGTCCTACAAGAGGCAGTCGATCTGGATATGTAAGGGCATATTGGATGGGTACACGCATATCAGGTGTACCTAACTGTGCCATCACACTGGAATCATGAAATTCCACCATTGAGTGGATGATGCTCTCCCTATGGAGAAGCACGTCAATCTTTTCGTATGGAAGATCAAACAACCAGTGTGCCTCGATTACTTCCAATCCCTTGTTCATCATGGATGCTGAATCGATGGTGATTTTAGCCCCCATAGACCAGTTTGGATGGTTTAAAGCCTCTTCTACCGTGACGCCTTTTAGCTCTTCACGGGTGCGATCACGGAAACTTCCACCAGAGGCAGTAATGACTAAGCGCTCGATATTTTTTTCTTGTTCACCCTGAAGTGCTTGAAAAATTGCTGAATGCTCACTATCGACCGGAAGCAGCCTTACCCCGGCTTTTTTCGCTTCATCAATGACCAAATGGCCCGCTGTTACCAAAGTCTCCTTATTGGCAATCGCAATATCCTTACCGGCTTTAATCGCTTGCAAAGTCGGATAAAGTCCTACGCTGCCGATGACCGCATTCACTAAGACTGTTGCTTGATTATACACAGCCACTGCCGTTATTCCCTCATCGCCATACATGAACTCAATATCTTTCCGGTTAGAGAACTCGCTTTTCAAAACTTCATAATCTTCTTTTGTCTGTACGGAAACTAGTTCTGGTTCAAACTCTTTTATATAGGTTCTGACCAAAGCAATATTCTTTCCGGCCGAAAGTGCCACTATCTTAAATTGATCGGGATGGGCCCTGACCACATCCGCCGTTTGCTTGCCTATCGAACCTGTTGCACCCAGAAGGCTGATATACTTCAAATCCGTTCATCTCCTAATTCCATATAACCTTACCTTTTTAATTATAATACATGCAATAAATGTAAGATTGGTAAAATAAATATTAAACTATCCAGCCTGTCTAAAATCCCGCCATGACCAGGTAGGATCTTTCCTGAATCCTTTACGCCATAATGACGTTTATAAGCCGATTGAACAAGGTCTCCCAGTTGGCCGAAGATTGCTATGATTAATGATATCAACAACAATTGCCATATCGAATAGTCAAGGGATGAAAATACGTAAAAAAGCACACCTACGACTAACGCGGAAACTACGCCTCCAAAAAATCCCTCGACTGTTTTATTAGGACTGATTTCAGGCCATAACTTCCTCTTACCGATTGCTTTTCCAATGAAGTATGCTCCTGAATCGGTTGCCCATATCGTAAATAAAGTAAGAAGGATATAGACTAGACCTAGAGATTCATTGTCACGTGTTTCAAAGAAATAGTAAAAGCCGATGCCTAAATAAAGAATCGCAATGACCAAAAATCCTGCATCATCGAAAGTGAACATATTTTTCGAAAGGACCGTATAAAGCAATAGCACTAAAACGCCGATTAAGAAAATCTGTACTTTGTCATAATTATTTTCAGTTAAAAACGTGCTATATTCATTCGGCAGTAATAATATCCAAAGTAAAACATGTGAAAGAATCGCCTCAAAGGAGATTACACGCATCTTTTTCATTTTCATCAATTCATACAACCCGATAGATGCTAGAAGGTAGATTACCAATAAAAAGGGAAGCTTCCCTATCATCACGATTGGAATGAAGATGGCGGCAGCGATGACTGCCGTAATAATTCTCTGTTTCATTATTCCTATTTCCTCGCCTTCTACATTAAACGCCACCGAACCTGCGTGAACGTTTTTGATACTCCTCGACAGCCTGTAGTAAATGACCTTCACTAAAGTCCGGCCATAACACATCCGTAAACCATAGCTCGGTATACGCTGACTGCCAAAGCATGAAGTTGCTTAACCTTTTTTCGCCGCTTGTACGGATCAACAAATCCGGATCCAGCAAATGTTGTGTCATTAAGTAGCTTGATACTATTTCCTCAGAAACATTTTCCTTTATTATACCATTTTTCACATCATGTATGATGCTGTTGACCGCCGCAACTATTTCTCCACGGCTTCCATAATTAAGGGCAAAGTTCAAAATCATCCCGTTATTATTTTTCGTATCCTCCATTGCTTGTTTAACTGCTTTCTGAGTATGTGACGGGATTAACGATAAGTCTCCCATCATCTCCACCCTTACATTTTCAGCTATAAGCTCTGGCAAAAAGGTGCCTAGGAATTCCTGTGGAAGTTTCATTAAAAAATCGACTTCACTTTTCGGACGTTTCCAATTTTCTGTGGAGAACGCATAAACGGTCAACGTTTTTATTCCCAACTCATTAGAAATCTTTGTTATTTTTCGAACGGTTTTCATTCCTTCATGGTGGCCTGCCACACGTGGCAGCGCACGTTTTTTAGCCCATCGGCCGTTTCCATCCATAATAATGGCAATATGTTGAGGAACATTAGACTCCTTAATATGCTGGATCCTACTTGCTACATCGGAAGAAGCATCTTTTTTAACGAAACGCTTCCATAGTGAATACATATGTTAGTCCCCCATTAGGTTGTACTTATCTCTACAAAGGCAATATTTACGTGCACTATGTATATTTTTTGGATTCTAAATAAGAACAGAATCTATATTATAATATCAAAAAAAAACTTGTTCTCATATTATTATTATGAAAATATTATCTTCATTAGAAGTTGGCAAGAAATAAATAATGCATATCCTTTCAAGAAGAAAAGGCAAAAAGGACCTCCTCCATCATTTTCAAGCTCTTACTAACTCAGGCGTAATCATAATCGGAGAAACCTTATTATAACAGTTTTCTCTTTTTAACACACCTATATGTTAGATCAAAGACATGACCACAATGGATTCGGCCCTTTTATACAATGCTTTTAGAAGGGATTAGACTTCTAGAATTTCTTTTTCTTTATCTTTTGTAATATCATCGATTTTTGAGATGTTGCCATCCGTCATCTTTTGAATGTCATCTGCATAACCGCGCAAATCATCTTCTGTGATATCGCCATTTTTCTCAAGCTTTTTCAACTCATCGTTAGCATCACGGCGAACGTTACGAACCGCGATTTTTGCTTCTTCGGCTTCTTTCTTAACGACCTTGACAAGTTCTTTCCTACGTTCTTCTGTTAACGCAGGAATAGCAATCCTGATTATAGAACCATCATTAGAAGGATTTAATCCTAAATCCGATTTCAAAATTGCTTTTTCAATCTCGCCCAAAATCGTTTTGTCATAAGGCTGGATGACTAAAAGTCTTGCTTCTGGTACAGAAATGCCCGCCATTTGATTGATAGGTGTTTGGGATCCGTAATAATCAATTGAGATTCTATCAAGCAATGAGGCATTTGCTCTTCCGGCACGGATGCTGGCTAATTCACGTGTGTAAGCGCTAATGGCTTTTTCCATTTTCGTTTTCGCATTCGAAATAACTTGTTTCGGCATCTTTTATTTCCCCCTTACAATAGTTCCAAGCGTTTCGCCTAATACAGCGCGCTTAATATTACCTTTTTCCATAATAGAGAAGACAATCAATGGAATATCATTGTCCATACATAGCGAGGACGCAGTAGAATCCATGACTTGTAATCCGTCTTTTATCACATCAAGATATGAAAGTTCATCGTACTTCACTGCATTTTTGTCTTTAACAGGATCAGCATTGTATACGCCATCCACATTGTTCTTCGCCATCAAGATGACATCCGCTTCAATTTCAGCTGCACGTAATGCGGCAGTCGTATCCGTTGAGAAATATGGGTTTCCTGTTCCTGCTGCAAAAATGACTACTCTCTTTTTCTCCAGGTGTCTAATTGCACGGCGTCTAATATATGGTTCTGCCACTTGTCTCATCTCAATTGACGTTTGGACGCGCGTTTCAATCCCAAGCTGCTCGAGGCTATCTTGTAACGCCAATGAATTCATGACTGTAGCGAGCATGCCCATATAATCGGCATTTGCACGGTCCATGCCCATTTCACTACCGATTTTCCCGCGCCATATGTTTCCGCCACCGACAACCACAGCTACTTCTACATCCAATTCAGCTACTTCTTTTACTTGTTCTGCAATCGACTTTATAACTGCAGGATTAATTCCGAAACCCTCGTCTCCAGCCAATGCTTCACCACTGAGTTTCAATACGACACGTTTATATTTAGCCATGAGAACCTCCAACTATGTAATCTTTTTTGTTCGTCCATCATGCTCATTCTTGCATTAATCAAAAATTCAGGACATTTTAAAAAATAGGGAACACTATAGTGTTCCCTATTTAACCATTTTCTTACAATCAATTAGTCCTTTTTAACTTGGTTCATTACTTCTTCAGCAAAGTTTTCTTGACGTTTTTCAAGACCTTCCCCTACTTCGTAACGTACGAATGAAAGGATTTTTCCGCCTAGTGCTTCAACGAATTGTCCTACTTTTTGATCTGGGTTTTTAACGAAAGCTTGTTCGTTTACACAGATTTCTTCGTAGAATTTGTTGATACGTCCTTCAACCATTTTAGCAACGATTTTTTCTGGCTTGCCTTCGTTTAGGGCTTGTTGAGTAAGAACTTCACGTTCGTGCTCTAGCTCAGTAGCGTCTACTTGGTCACGAGAAACATATTTTGGGTTAAGAGCTGCGATGTGCATAGAAACACCTTTAGCTGCTTCAGCATCAGTTGTACCTTCAAGAACTGTAAGTACGCTGATACGTCCACCCATGTGTAGGTAAGCGCCGAAAGCATCGCTGTCTGTTTTTGTAACGACTTGGAAACGGCGAAGAGTTAATTTTTCACCAATTTTAGCTACTGCTGCATTGATATGATCAGCAACTTTCACACCGTTTTCCATTGTTTGCTCAAGAGCAGCTTCTACAGTTTCAGGCTTGTTAGCCAATAAGAATGAAGCCAATTCTTTAACAAGAGTTTGGAAACCTTCGTTTTTAGCAACGAAATCAGTTTCTGAGTTCACTTCAAGGATTACTGCTTGGTTTCCGTCTACTACGATAGAAGTTAACCCTTCAGCAGCGATACGGTCGCCTTTATTGGCAGCTTTTGCAATTCCTTTTTCGCGAAGGAAGTCAATCGCTTTATCCATATTTCCTTCAGTTTGTACAAGTGCTTTTTTGCAGTCCATCATGCCAGCGCCAGTTTTTTCACGCAATTCTTTAACTAATTGTGCAGTGATTGCCATAATATAAATCCTCCTCAAATTAAGTGCGGTTTATTCAGTCTTTACCCATTTTGCTAGATAATACTTGTTTTCAACAACAAATACAACAAATCGCAGCAAATTTTTACAAAAAATATTTATTGGTCAACGTTATGACAAATAAGCTCGGTTCTCTCCAGTTTCAAAAAAATCAGCCGTGATAAGGCACGGGATTTATGTATGCTTATTTAGTGCAAAAAAAAGGGATAAAAGGCATTATCCTCTTATCACCTTTTTTTCTCACTAGTTAAGCAGTTCTGTCAACTATTAAGCAGTAGTTGTTTCAGTTGCTGTTTCTTCGCCTTGTTTAGCTTCTAAGATAGCATCTGCCATTTTACCTGTTAATAATTTAACAGCACGGATTGCATCGTCATTCGCAGGAATAACTACGTCGATTTCGTCCGGATCACAGTTTGTATCAACGATACCAACAAGTGGAATGTTTAATTTGTGTGCTTCCGCAACAGCAATACGCTCTTTGCGAGGGTCGATAACGAAGATCGCATCTGGAAGAGTCTTCATATCTTTAATACCGCCTAAGAATTTTTCTAAGCGATCCCATTCTTTTTTAAGTTGGATTACTTCTTTTTTAGGAAGCACTTCGAAAGTTCCGTTAGCGTCCATTTTTTCGATATCTTTAAGACGATTAATACGTTTTTGGATTGTTTCAAAGTTTGTTAAAGTTCCACCTAACCAACGTTGGTTTACATAGTACATACCAGAGCGGATAGCTTCTTCTTTAACTGATTCTTGAGCTTGTTTTTTAGTACCAACGAAAAGAACAGTTCCACCGTTAGCAGCTAGTTCTTTAACGAAGTTATAAGCTTCTTCAACCTTTTTAACTGTTTTTTGAAGGTCGATGATGTAGATGCCGTTACGCTCAGTGAAGATATATTTCTTCATCTTAGGGTTCCAGCGACGTGTTTGGTGTCCGAAATGCACACCAGCTTCAAGCAATTGTTTCATAGAAATGACTGACATTTTAGTTCCTCCTAAATGGTTTTGTTTTTCCTCCGCTCCGATCATTTTCATACAGAAACTGTATAAACAGCACCATCTGCTAGAATCACGGGCGTGTGTATTAACACCATTTCATAATATATCATACTCAGGTGATACAATCAAGCATTATTTATCTATCCATACGGAACTTTAATAAAAGCTCAATTTCCGTTTGACCCCTATTTAATTTTTTGGCGATATCTTCAATTGAAAGACCTTGCTCCACTAAATAGTCTACCTGTTCATTTAATGATAATTCTTCTAAAGAATCCTGTAGCATGGCTGAAAAATCTTTTTCCACGCGTGCCTCTTGTTTGGTTAAAATGGAGGCCTCCGCCGAAAGTTCGAGCTTGTCCTTCACTTCATTGGCTGGCTTGAATTCTTCTTCTATTCCAGTCTGGTTCATATAAGCATTAGCAGCCTGCAATTTCTTCCCGTTAAAACTTGGTTCTTTATAGTCAGGGAATGATTCCTTTTCTAGTTCTGCTTCCTTTTCTATAGGTGGCCTTGTTTTTACTATTACTGACTCTTCTATCTTTTTCTCATTAGGTAAGACGTCAGTTTGTGTAAAAGCTTTTATCAAGGCTTCGTTATCTTCCTTCATTTCCATTAGATAGCCTGTTAGTAGTTCTTCCATTTCAATTATGGTGGCTTTTTGTTCCTTTTCTAGCTTACTTAATCGATTTTGTCTAAGATACAAAAGAATAACGGCGAAAATCGTGAAAATATTTAGACTAAAAAGGAGTAACATAAAAAATACTGACATGGTGCCTCCTCTTAACCGGAATAGTCGATACTCTTTCCTTTATAGGGATGGGGATCTATATTCTCTGTTGTTTGTCTCGTATTGTCTTTCTTCCTACGCTGTTTAAAAAACGGACCCTTATCCGCGCTGCCTTCCTTTTCATAAAAATGAGCTGGGAGCTTTTGTTCCTCGCCCATTACAGTCGTTTGTTTTCGTTTCTCTTCTTTTCTTCCTTGATGGGTGGCATGATCCTGTTGGATTAGATTTTTTTGTAAAAGTTGTTCTTGGATCTTTCCGGCATCTTGGGTTCTTGGAAGGGCAATTTGCATCTCGATTGCTTTTAAACTCACAGCCATCCACCCCTATATTTCTATAGTGATTCTTCTGTATAACTGCCTGTGTTACACATGTTCTTCCCATGGATTCAAAATGTTCGGAATGGTCTATCCAAAATGATAAATCCATGCATTTCTCATAGAGCATGCCTCGAAGCATGACACTAAATAAAAATATGGGTTAACTTTTTTTATCCTGCATAGCATGTCTAAGTTTAAATATCGCCCTTGAGTGAATTTGCGATATTCTTGATGTGGAAAGACTCATCACTTGTCCAATTTCCGTCAGCGTAAGTTCTTCTTTATAAAAAAGTTGCAATACCAACTGTTCTTTCTCATTTAGTGTTTCTATGACCTTTGCTAGCTCTGCATACAATTCTTGTCTTAGAACATTCTCTTCAGGCAGGTCTGCTTTATCATCTTTAATATGGAAATTCGTTTTTTCTTTGTCATCCTGTTCTTGAGGATTTTCATCCATGGATAAAACATTGGCAAAGAAATGCTCGTTAAGTGCAGCATATACTTCATCTTCCGGAATATTTAATTCAAATGCAATTTCCTTTGGTGTAAGGTTCCGCATATATTTTTGTTCCAATTTTTCAATAGCTGAATCGATTTTTTTCGCTTTATCCCTCGCACTCCGCGGTAGCCAATCCTCTTTCCTTAAACCATCCAATATGGCCCCACGGATCCGGAATGAAGCATATGTGTCAAATTTCAGATCACGCTTTGGATCAAAGCGCTCCAAGGCATCAAATAAGCCCATCATCCCTAAACTCCTAATGTCATCACGACTGACATTCCTAGGAAGGCTGACTGAAATACGTTGGACATGGTAAGATACAAGTGGAACATATTTCTTCACCAAAACGTCCCCTGCTTGCGGGTCCCTGCATTCGACCCAATTTTTCCAGCATAACTGTTCTTCTTCGATAGTCAGTTGAGACATGGGATTTCCTCCTAACATTGTTTACGTTTTGTAATCAAAACGGTCCTCGAAGGCTCTAGGTGCAACAATATTTTGATTGCAGTGTTCCCGTCACTTTCCGGCTGAGCAAATTTCATCTTCCCAATTAAATATTTCTAGTCCCTTTATTTACTGTCCGGATATTAAGCATGCACTTTGTCACATTGAATTCTATCGTCCTACCACTGTTCCCGCCGACGTCCTCCGAAACGACCTGTATTCGTAAATCAGCCAATTCTTTCCGGACAGCTTCAACATTTCGGGGTCCTATTCTCATTAAATCCCCCCCAGAGGCAAATTGAAACATTTGTGCACCTCCAGCCAGCTTTGCTTTTAAAAAAGCAGGCCTTGCTCCTTCCTTCACCAGACGATTCACCAATTCCTTTACGGCTGTATCGGCAAACTTGGCCCGATTAATCTGACCAGACTTAGCAAGTGAAGAATCCGGCAACATGACATGCGCCAAACCGGCAATCTCTCTTTTCTCATCATAAATGACGACCCCTACGCATGAACCAAGCCCTGAAGTGCGAATCGAATAAGGAGGTTTTACAGTATTCATATCCGCTATCCCCACTTTAACAACTTGGATTTGCAATATTTCAACCATTTATTGTCACTCCCAGGGCAGCAAAAATAGTATCAAAGGAATCAGGATCGGGCAGTAAAAAGAAATGGCCATTGATAGATTCAGCAAACCTCTCATTCTGCGCTAGGACGGTATCTATCACAATAGCAGAATCACTTACTTGTGATAATTCCAGTAATCCATAACTGATAGTTGCTCCCACCATATCGATATTCAAGGAAGGAACCGATGGATATATATTCAACTTAGTAAAATCCGATAAAGAAGAAAGATAGGATCCCGACAGGATATTCCCTAATTCCTGTAGACAAGAAAGAGCTAATTCAGAATGCTGTGGTTTATCAATGGAGAAGGTTTCATCCCCTATCATCTGTTGAATGAAATATTCAGCTACAGGTAATGAAAGGATAAAAATCATGCTTCCAGTGGCATCTCCTTCAATTCGCAAAAAGACACTAGCCACAACATGTTCTGCTCCCCCTGCCAATTCCATCATTTCATCAAAGGAAACTACCCGGACATTAGGAACATTCATATCTATTTTTTTATTAAGAATGGCAGAGAGTGCAGTAGCAGCATGTCCCGCCCCAATATTCCCAATTTCTTTGAGGATATCAAGGTGGATGGGGTTGATTTTATCAATAAATGACATCCCTTTATCCTTCTTTTCTCACGATTTCATTTGCTTCAAGACTTAAGGCCTTCTCCAAATTCACCAATACAAGCAAACGTTTTTCAATTTTTGCGACACCGCTGATATATTCAGAAGCTAAATGACCGACAACTTCCGGCTGAGGCTCAATGCTCTCGACAGGAATGTCAAGCACATCATTGGCTGAATCGACAATCAACCCTACTTCGATGTCATCAAGGACAACAATGATGATCCTCGTTGAATCGTTATATTCAACCTCTTCAAAACCGAAACGGACTCTTAAATCAATAATGGGGGTAATCACACCCCTTAAATTAATCACACCTTTAACAAATGGAACGGCCTTGGGCACCCTTGTTATATGCAAAAGTTTTTCTATTCCACTTACTTTATCCACCGGAATCGCATATTCTTTGTCTTTGATTTGAAACACGATTACTTTTATATCTTGAACAGGACTTGTGGTCGACATTCAATTACCCTCCTCTTTTTACCCCTCAACCATATCTACTGTTCATCCATTGACCCTTGTTTCCAAAGGGTCTCCAGTAATCAAATGGTAGGAAGGATTGTAGCGAATCTATATATTAAAATGGTCAGTGAATCAATGCATTGCAATCGACAATCAAGGCTACTTGGCCATCGCCTAAAATAGTAGCTCCAGATATGGCAAATGCAGTCGATAAATAATTACCTAATGACTTCAAGACGATTTCAAGTTGCCCTATAAAGGAATCCACTACAAGTCCCGCCATTTTTTCGCCTTTCCTGACTATAACGATTGAAAGAAACTCTTCTTCTTCGTTTTGTACGGGCACTTCAAAAATGTCCTTTAGGAACAGGAGTGGCAGCACTTTTCCTCTAAAGTCGATCACTTGTTGATTATGGGCATTCATAATATCTTCTTTTCTTATAATGGCTGTCTCTATAATAGAAGAAAGAGGGATTGCATATTTCTCCTGTTGAATTTCAACTAACATGACGGAAATGATAGATAACGTCAAAGGAAGTTGTATGAGAAAAATGGACCCTTCATTCTCCTTAGAGTCGATTGTTACCGATCCGCCCAGTGATTCTATTGTGTTCTTCACGACATCCAAACCTACGCCACGGCCAGATACATCCGAAATGGTATCGGCTGTGGAGAAACCTGAAGCGAAAATCAATTCATAAATTTGCTTATCCGATAGTGTTGCGGCGGTCTCCTTCGTTAGTATTCCATTGGAAAGGGCTTTACTTAAAACCCGTTCTTTATTAATACCAGCTCCATCATCTTCAATTTCAATGAACACATGGTTACCGCTATGATAGGCCTTTAATAGAATCTTCCCTACTTCATTTTTCCCCATAGAAAGACGCTTTTCAGGTGTCTCCACTCCATGATCCATCGCGTTTCTTAATAAATGAACGAGTGGGTCGCCAATTTCATCAATGACCGTTCGGTCCAATTCAGTTTCAGCGCCGATAATCTCTAAATCTACTTTTTTATTTAAATCCCTCGCTAATTGGCGTACCATTTTCGGAAAACGGTTGAATACCGTTTCGACAGGAACCATGCGCATGTTCAACACAATCGTTTGCAAATCGCTTGTTACGCGAGACATTCTTTCCACAGTTTCGTGCAGTTCCTGGTTATCCAAATCGCTTGAAATTTGATCTAACCTTCCTCTATCGATAACTAGTTCTTCAAATAAGTTCATTAATATATCTAGCCGCTCGATATTTACCCGAATGGTCTTGCTTGGAGCATGCTTGACCGCTTTTTTTGTTTCTTTAGCCTCATTGATTGAAGGTGACTGGTCCGTACCTTCCTGAGGCTTTTTATCGGCCGCTTTTTTTTCCTCTTTAATATTTGCAGCATGACGTAGTTCTTCCAGATTTAGGGCTGTTATTTCGACGACATCCACTTCTGAAACCTTCATGATTTTTTTCTTGGTCTCTTCAATCGATTCATTGGTCACCAATGTAACCGTGAATTTCTGATCAAATTGTTCTTCCTCCAAAAGTTCAGCGGGTGGATTCGATTTTATCACCTCACCTGACTTTTCAAGAACTTCAAACACCATAAACACTCTTGCAGCTTTTAAAAGGCAGTCGTCACGTAAGCTGATTGAAATTTCATAGCTTTTAAATCCTTGTTCCTTGGATTGCTGCAAAACAGTCATTTCGAATTCGTCATATTCGCCCATCGTTGCTTGTTCCATTGTTTCTAGAACGGGAGATGCTGCTGCCGTTTCATTAATTGTAGGGATAACCAGTGATTCACCTTTTTCGATTTGTTGCAATTTTTGCACCACGTTCGTCACATCACGTTTGCCATCTCCGCCTTCAGCAATCGACATGACAATTGCTTCTAGGTCATCCACCGCCAAGAATATTACGTCGAACAGTTCAGGAGTTAGGATAATTTTGCTGTTCCGGATCGCGTCTAGAACATTTTCCATTTTATGGGTCAAATTAGCTAAATCCTCATAGCCCATTGTAGCCGACATACCTTTTAAAGTATGTGCGGAACGAAAAATCTCATTGACTATCGAAAGATCCTCCGGGTTCTTCTCAAGTACCAACAGCTGTTCACTACACGTTTGAAGATGTTCTTTACTTTCTTCAATAAATACCTCTAAATACTGATTCATATCCATACAATCTCCACCCCCGTATGTTAGCAATAGCCAATTATGGCTTTTGCTATTTTATCTACATCCTCTATGCTATCTATTAAATTGGTAGCAATTGCCGCTTTTGGCATTCCAAAGACAATTGACGTCTCCTGTGACTCTGCTATTGCCTTTAAGGGACCAGTTCTTTTCAACTTGGTAAGTCCGCTTGAACCATCCATCCCCATTCCAGTCATGACAACAGCTATTTTTGCAAATTCCGCTATTTCACTTACTGATTCGAAAAGCACATCCACCGAAGGACGGTGCCCATTTCGCTGCTCGGATTGATCCAATTCTACCGCAAGACTCAAACCAACTTTTTTCACTTTGAAATGGAAGCCCCCCGGAGCGATATAAGCTACTCCTTTTTGAATCAACTCCCCATCTTCCGCTTCCTTTACCCGTATCCTCGATAATGAATTGAGCCTATCGGCTAAGGATTTCGTGAAGCTGGGAGGCATATGCTGGACAATCAAAATAGGGGCATCGATATTTTCCGGGAGACCCGTCAATACTGTCTGCAAAGCCCTTGGTCCTCCTGTCGATGTACCAATAACTACAATCTTTTTATTCCCATGGAACCATTTTTTCATATCATTAACAATATCGTTAATTTCTTTTGATTCTATTTTACTATATTTTTTCCAGTCTGATGGGTTTCTTTCAACATTTATCGCACTTTTTTGTAGTTTGTGAACATTTGCAAAGCTGGCTGCCATAACTTTCTCACATAGTTCTTCCTTAATTTTATGCAAATCCAGTGAGATAGCCCCTGAAGGCTTAGCAATAAAGTCAATGGCGCCACTCTGCATGGCGATACATGTACTTTCCGTCCCTTCCTTCGTCGTGCTTGATAGCATGACCACTGCTGTCGGACATTCTTCCATAATCCGGTTTAACGCTTCTAATCCATCCATAACCGGCATTTCAACATCCAAGGTGACGACATCCGGTTTCAGCGATTTTATTTTTAATAAAGCATCTTTACCGTTCCTGGCCGTACCAATGATTTCCATTCTATTATCTTCTGCTAAAAGTTCAGAAATCAGCTTCCTCATAAACGCGGAATCATCCACTATCAACACTTTAACCTTTTCCATATAAGGAAACCTACTTTCCAAGAAAATATCGTTTCATATTTTGCAGGAAATTACTTTTTTGTATAATTGATTCTTCACCAAAGCCATGATTTACATATCTAGATACAATCTCGATTAGAGATTTGGAAACAGCCGCATCAGGATAAGAAAGGATAAAAGGAATTTGCTTGGAAACCGCTTTGGAAACGGATCTATCATCGGGGAGATATCCAAGTGTAACCATCTCCGCTCCAAGGAATTTTCTCAGGGCATTTTGAAGTCTGATCATCGTTTCTTTCCCTTCCTTCTTCGTGAACACTCTATTGCAAACGAGAAAAAATGGAATCTCATCATTTACTGAATGAATGTATTTCATCGTAGAGTAAGCATCCATCACAGAAGTCGGTTCTGGGGTTGTGATAATGATTAACTCATCCACACACAAAAGGAATTTTGCGGAATCCTGTGTGATACCTGCCCCCATATCAAACAATATATAATCATAACTCTCTAGCAGAGAACCAAATTCATCAGTAAAACGTGCATATTTATCTTCATCTAAAGTAAAAAGGTGGGTCAGCCCCGTTCCACCTGTTATTACGGAAATTTGTTCCGGTCCTGTGGTCATAATCTCTTTCAAGCTTAGACCATCTTCAAAAAAATCAACGATGCTATATGGAGAATGCTGCCCAAATAAGATATCTATATTACCCATTCCAATATCCATATCGAACAACAATACCTTTTTTCCCAGTTTCGACAAGGAAATGGCAAAGTTCAAAGAAAAGTTGGATTTACCGACTCCACCTTTTCCACTCAAGATGGCAAGTGTCTTGGCCATTGAATGGTTTTTTTGCAATTCCAGTCTCCTTCTTAGGTTTTCAGCTTGATCTTTCATAATCTTTAGCTCCAAGAACCATCTTCAATAAATTGGATGAAGTTGCTTTTTCAATATCATCTGGCACATTTTGTCCATTTGTTATATAAGCTACCCCCAATTTATGAGTGTGAATAAAATTAAAGATCGAACCAAAAGTAGACGTTTCATCCGCTTTCGTAAAAATGACCTGCTTAATCGGAATCTTCGTGAACTGTCGATAAATATCCTCCATGTCCTTTTGCTTCGAAGTCAATGAAAGCACTAAGTACGTTTCCATCTCATCTGTGAAGTGGATGATTTCCCCTAGGTCTTTAACATACTGCGGATTGCGAAAATTCCTTCCAGCTGTATCGATAAACACATAATCGTAATGAGAAAAGCGTTCTGTGGCTTTTTTGAAATCTTCCAAGTTATAAGCCACTTCGATTGGAACGTTTAGAATCTTTGCATATGTCTTCAACTGATCGATAGCAGCTATCCTATACGTGTCGGTTGTAATGAAAGCTACCTTCTTATCATGCTTCAGTATGGTCTCTGCTGCTACCTTAGCTAAAGTTGTTGTCTTGCCGACACCTGTCGGACCTACAATATTAATATATTTCTTCTGCAGGCCGGGCCTTCCATTCGGTACCTGATCCACTAGTTTACACAAAGATGCTTCTAGCCAGTTTTTAATCTCTTCATCAGTAGAATCCGCTTTAGTAGCAAACCATTTATCAAGGAGCTCGTCCATGATTTGTGAGCGGATAACTGTATCGACATCCTGTTCGATAAGATACTCATAAACTTGTTGTAATTTCTCCGGATAATGGGCGTGTGATGGGATTTGTATATTTCTTATCATCCCTTTTAACCCCTCAATTTCCTTTACCAGTTCAACATCTCCCCGGTTGATTTGTTTTGATGCAACCTGTTCATTGTTTTTCGCTATAGTACTCTCAAGTGCCGGTTTTACAGGCAGCTTTTTCTCTTTTTGTTTAGTTACGGGTTGGGCGGGCTGTGAAACGGGATCGATGGCAGCCATGACTTCAATATTCCTTTTCTTGAACAACCCTAGAAAACCACCCGTGAATACCGCTTTCGAACTTAAAATGACCGCTTCACTGCCTAACTCTTGTCGTATCTGCTTCATGGCTTCAGACATGGAAGGTGCCATATATTTCTTTACTCTCAATCAAT
This sequence comes from Peribacillus sp. NPDC046944, assembly GCF_050272735.1. NCBI lineage: Bacteria > Bacillati > Bacillota > Bacilli > Caryophanales > Bacillaceae > Peribacillus > Peribacillus sp. NPDC046944. The sequence goes on along the minus strand of NZ_JBNNML010000004.1, from coordinate 380,390 downwards.
ATTCACCACCCCTACACTTTGTACTTCTACATTTGATTCGAGTTCATTGTATGAAAGAATCGGTACATTGGGAAAATAACGTTCTGTCAATTGTCGAGCGTACATACGTACAGCTGGGGAGCAAAGCACAATCGGTTGATGATCCATCAAAGTCAGCTCCTCCAATTTACTGGCAATCGCCTCTAGTATCGACTGGGATACAGTAGGATCGAGCGATAAAAAGTTACCATGTTCAGTTTGTTGTACCGCATCTGCAATCGCCTTCTCCACTTTTCCCGATAAAGTGATGACTTTTATCCGGTTTTCTCCTGAAATAAAGGAGTTCGTAATTTGCCTTGCTAAATTCTGCCTTACATATTCAGTGAGCAAATCGGTATCAGTAGATAACTTTCCATAATCAGCAAGCGTTTCAAAAATGATTGGTAAGTTCCTTATCGAAACTTTTTCTTTCAATAGTTTTGCCAATACCTTTTGGACATCCCCAATCGATAATGGATTCGGGGTGACCTCCTCGACGAGAATCGGCGATGTTTCTCGTAGATGATCGATTAATTGTTTCGTTTCCTGCCTGCCCAAAAGTTCATGAGCATTAGCTTTGATAACTTCCGTTAAATGCGTGGAAACCACACTCGGAGGATCCACCACGGTATAGCCCATCATTTCCGCATGCTCTTTCATGTCTTCCGTAATCCATTTAGCAGGCAGACCGAATGACGGTTCAACCGTATCGATTCCTTCTATTGTATCGTCCTCTATGCCAGGACTCATGGCTAAATAGTGGTTCAAAAGTAATTCTCCGTTGGCAATTTCACTTCCCTTGATCTTCAAGCGATACTCATTAGGATTCAACTGGATATTATCCCGAATCCGAACCACTGGGATGATCAAACCCATTTCGATTGCCAGCTGTCTGCGAATCATGACAACCCGATCGAGAAGGTCTCCTCCCTGATTCGTATCGGCAAGGGGGATTAGTCCATAGCCAAACTCAAATTCAATGGGGTCGACACTCAAAAGGTTCACGACGCTTTCAGGACTTTTCATTTCGTCCGTTTCCAATACTTCTTCCATCTCCTGGATTTCATTTTCATCAGGTTGTGGTGTTTTGGAAATGACATATCCACCCAGAACCAACAAAGCGGCAATCGGCATTGTGAATACATCCGATATGGGGGTGAATAATCCCAGGAGGAAAATTGTTGCTGCAGTCAAGTACAGCATTTTAGGAAATTGAAATAACTGCTCAACGATATCCGCACCTAAATTTCCATTAGATGCCGCACGAGTCACGACAATCCCTGTAGCCGTTGAAATCAGTAATGCCGGCACTTGGCTGACGATTCCATCGCCCACCGATAACATGGAAAAATGGACGGCTGATTCGCCAAAGCTCATGTCCAATTGCATGACACCGATGATCATCCCAAAAATCAAGTTGATGATGACAATGATGATACCTGCAATAGCATCACCTTTTACGAACTTGCTCGCCCCGTCCATGGATCCATAGAAATCGGCTTCGTTGCTGATTTTTTCTCGCCTTGTGCGTGCTTCGCCTTCAGATATCATCCCAGCGTTCAAATCCGCGTCAATGGCCATCTGTTTCCCAGGCATCGCATCCAGCGTAAACCTTGCCGCTACTTCAGATACCCTTTCGGACCCTTTCGTGATGACAATGAAATTGATGATGACCAAGATTATAAATACCACTAAACCGACAAGCACATTCCCTCCAACCACAAAGGAGCCAAAGGTTTCAACGACACCGCCAGCATCTCCATACGTCAAAATGGCACGAGTCGTGGACACATTCAAACCGAGTCTGAATAGTGTTAATAATAAGAGAAGCGACGGAAAGATTGAAAACTCAAGCGGCTCTTTCATATTCATCGTAGTCAATAGAACCAACAGCGCAAGAGATATATTTAAAAGAAGTAAGATACTTAATAACCAAGTTGGTAATGGTATGACCAACATGGCGACAATCATGATGACACTCGATATAACAACCAAATCTCTTGCTCGCATGTTTTTCTCTCCTAACTAACAGGTAACAATCTACCTTTTAAAGCTTGCCTTTCGTTTTATATACAAAGGCCAGTATTTCAGCGACTGCCTTAAAAAACTCTTCCGGTATCGCTTGTCCCACTTCGGCTTGATCATATAACGATCTTGCCAAAGGCCGATTTTCCACCATGACGACATCATTTTCTTTCGCGATATATTTAATCTTCTGAGCAACAAAATCCACACCCTTCGCCACGACAAAGGGAGCTTCCGCTTCATTTTCATCATATTTTAGAGCAATGGCAAAATGCGTGGGGTTTGTAATGACAACGTCCGCATTCGGCACTTCCTGCATCATTCTCTGGGCAGCCATCTGACGTTGCTTTTGCCTGATCTTAGATTTAATGAGCGGGTCGCCTTCAGAATTTTTATATTCATCCTTAATATCTTGCTTAGACATCCGGATGTTTTTTTCAAAGTCATATTTTTGATACATATAGTCCAATAGTGCAATGAACAATAAAGCCACGGCAGCATAATACCCTACTTTAATCGTAATATCCGCCAATGTTGCCATTGCATCTGCCACAGATATCTGTGATAAAATCATGATCTCTTCCATACGGTTCCAAAGTACATAAAAAGCAACAAAACCAACAAATGATATTTTAAGAATGGATTTCAATAATTCAACAATTGCCCTCATGGAAAAAATTCGTTTAAACCCTTTAATGGGGTCCAGCTTTTCGAGCTTGAACTGAATTGATTCCGTAGAAAACATAAAACCGATTTGCATCACATTGGCCAAAATCCCTGCTACCACTGCTGCCAGAAAAACAGGACCCAAAACAAGTCCCATCTCTACAAGAATTTCGAGCAAAATGACTTGCATCCCCTCTTCACTGAAATCAGCCATCGTGAAGTTCTGTAGGTATTTCTTCATAAGGGAGAGTAAATGATTGTACATATAGGGTCCCATCAACAGCAACACTGAGAATACAGTGATTAAATTAACTGAGGTGTTGACATCCTGGCTTTTGGCAACTTGCCCTTTTTTCTTTGAATCCTGACGTTTTTTGGGGGTTGCCTTTTCCGTTTTTTCACCAGCGAAAAACTGTAAATCCAGTTGTATCCATTCCATTGTCATAAGCCCCCGATCAGCTGCATTAACTGACGCATCGTCAGGAGCATGAAGTTAAATAACTGTGACACAACCGTCATCATCATTCCCATGACTATGATGACAATCGCTAAACCCACGATGATTTTCACAGGGATGCCGACAACAAAAACATTTAGTTGAGGAACGGTCCTTGCTAGGATACCAAGCGTGACATCCACTAAAAATATGCTCCCCACAACTGGGATCGCCATTTGAAAGGCAATCATAAATGCTTTACTAAACGCCTTGGCCAAGTACTCTATTATTGTTTGGTCGCCGAACGGGACAAACAATTGGTCAATCGGGATAAATTGATAGCTATAAAAGATTCCATCCAGTAGTAAATGATGACCATTGGTGCTTAATAGAAACAATAGAGCTATCGTGTATAAATATTGACCCATCAAGGGACTTTGTGCTCCTGTTTGCGGATCGATGACATTCGCTATTGAAAAGCCGAGTTGAAAATCGATTAACCCACCGGCAATTTGGACCGCAGACAAAATCATATAAGCAGCAAACCCAATGAAAAGTCCTACAAGTGCTTCCTTCATGATCAATAAATAAAATGTCACATCCAAATCCAGAACTGGGGCATCGATGGTATAGTACATGATCCAAGCCAGGAAAACCCCCAACCCGATTCTGTGCTGTATCGGAATTGATCGATACGAAAAAATCGGCATGGCCACGAAAAAGGTGGTAACCCTGACTACTATTAATAAAAAAGCAGGAAAGTAAGGGAATATTTCCTCCATGCCCTAACCTACAAATCGATTCAAATTACCGAATATATCATTTGCGTATGATAATAGATGACTGAGCATCCATGGGGCCAATAAAATAAGCGCCAATAAAACAGCCACAATTTTCGGAACGAAGGCCAATGTTTGCTCCTGAATCTGAGTGGTTGCCTGAAAGATACTTACTAATAACCCGACCACAAGAGCTATCAACATCAACGGACCCGCAATAATCAACACCATATAAATCCCTTTTTCTGCTACATCAATCACATAATCTGCACTCATCTTTTCTCACCTGCTTAAAAACTCTGTAATAATGACTTCACTACTAAATACCAACCATCAACAAGAATGAAGAGAAGGATCTTGAATGGGAGGGAAATCATGACCGGCGGTAACATCATCATCCCCATTGACATCAGGACGCTGGCAATAACCATATCTATCACTAAAAATGGAATGAAAATCATGAATCCTATTTGAAAGGCCGTTTTAATTTCACTGATTGCAAATGCTGGAACAAAAGCAGTCAAGGGGATATCCTGTATCGTTTTTGGCTGTTCTACCTGGGCATAGTCAAGAAATAAGGCCAGGTCTTTCTGTCTCGTATGAGCGCTCATAAATTCCTTAAAAGGAATCGCTGCTTGCTCATACGCCTCTTCCAAATCAATTTCTTCATTAAATAAAGGAGTCAATGCCTTCTCATTCACTTCCTGGAAAGTGGGAGCCATGATGAAAAAAGTCATGAAAAGAGCCAAGCCGACCAGTACCTGGTTCGGCGGCATCTGTTGCGTCGCCAGCGAAGTCCTGACAAAACTGAGTACGATGATGATCCTCGTAAAACACGTCATTAAAATCAATATACTAGGAGCAAGAGATAAAACGGTTAGCAAAAGAACTAACTTGACGGAAGTAGAGACGCTAGTGGGATCACTGTTGTTAAAGAACTCCATGAACTCATTCATTCTTTGTCTCTTCCTTTCCTATCAAGTTCTTTTAACAGCTTCTTCCTGCTTTTAGACATTTTCTCGAGCTGATTTTTGAACTCCGAGGAAAAACTATTAGTCTCTGTTTCATCCTTTTTCAGCCATTTGCCTTTCATTTTTGCCACAAGATCTCTTGGCTGGATCATCTGGTCCATTTTCCCATTGTAATCTTCTATCAGCTGTTCATATTCTTTTGGATCATCTATTTCCTTTAAAAGTTGGATGTTTTCACCAACCCCTACGACTAGAATCCTTCCTCCGACTTTTACAAGCTGTACGGATCGGTTTGCCCCAAGACTCGTACCTCCCAGATTCTCAACCGAATTGGCTTTTTGATACGTTTTGCTTTTCTTTCCTACAAATCTTAAAACTATATAGAGCAGCACGACCACAAAAATGGTCGCAAGAATCATCCTGAGGAACTCCCATCCAGTAATCCCCACTTTTTCAGGATTCGTTGCTTCATCGGTAGATTGGGAATCGGTAGAAAGGGATTCTTTTGATTTATCAGTTTTATCCGTTTTTGAATTTTCTGGCTCAAAAAAATTCTTTACTGTGTCATCCTGATCTTGTGCATGGGCCTGAATGGCCCCGCAAAACACAATGAGTAGCGCTAATGAAACTTGAAGCCATTTTTTTAAAGCAAACAATATGAAGACACCCTCTTAGTTAGCTTAGTGCTTTATTTATGGCTTCCAATACGCGATCCGCTTGGAACGGTTTTACAATGAAATCTTTGGCTCCCGCTTGAATGGCATCAATGACCATCGCTTGTTGGCCCATTGCAGAGCACATGATGACCTTGGCTTGAGGATTTACCTTTTTAATTTCCTTTAATGCGGTAATTCCATCCATTTCAGGCATCGTTATATCCATCGTTACAAGATCCGGGTGCGTTTCTTTATATTTCTCAACTGCTTGGGCTCCATCTGCCGCTTCTCCGACAATCTCAAAGCCATTTTTAGAAAGGATGTCCTTGATCATCATTCTCATAAATGCTGCATCGTCTACAATTAATATTCTATTTGCCATTTTGTTTCTTCCCCCAAATTTTATCTAATTTTTTTTAATCGGTCGCTCTGACTCATAATATCAGTAACTCGAACTCCAAAGTTTTCATCAATGACAACAACTTCACCCTTTGCGATTAACCGGCTGTTTACAAGAATATCAACAGGTTCCCCAGCCAGTTTATCCAATTCAATGATAGAACCGGATGACAACTCCAGGATTTCCTTGACCGAACGCTTTGTCCTGCCAAGCTCTACCGTTACTTGAAGTGGAATGTCCATCAGCATGCTGAGGTTCTTCGTTTCCGATTCTTGAAGTTGATAAGGCTGAAAACTTGTGAAACTAGCTGGTTGGATATTTACAGGCTTACCATTGGATGCACTTGGTGAACCAAAATGCTGAGGTTCATTAGGCATTTGATAAGTCTGTTGTTGTGCCTGATAAGGCATTTGTCCATATGGATCATGGACTGATTGGTTCGTAATGGGCATCTGTGATTGAACAGTCGCTTGTGTCGGAATGCTCTGCGGCTGATTTTTGGCCACCTGTTCTATCGTTTTTGGAATTTCGGCAGGTTCACTATCTCCGGTACCATTCAATAGTTCATCGACCAATCCCTTAGCGAACTCTAAAGGCAATAACTGCATGATGCTTGAATCAATTAAATCACCGACGCGCAACCGGAACGAAATTTTTGCAAATAGATCTTCGTTCGGGATGGCGTCCTCGCCTTCGCCGTTCAAAAAATTGAGTAAATCTATGCTAGGTGGAGAAATATCAACCTTTTTGCTGAAAATGGTCGACATTGACGTAGCGGCGGACCCCATCATTTGATTCATTGCTTCCTGGACCGCGCTTAATTGGATTTCACCTAGCATATCCGAAGGACTTAATCCATCACCACCCAACATCAAATCGGCGATGATGGCTGCATCACTTTGCTTGATAACAAGCATATTGATACCGGAAAAACCCTCCGTATACCTTACTTGGATGGCCACATATGGCTGTGGAAACTCCTCTGCTATCTTACCCTTTTCAATGATGGTAACAGTCGGAGTCGTGATATCCACCTTTTGGTTCAATAAGGTAGATAATGCAGTTGCTGAGCTTCCGAAAGAGATATTCCCGATTTCACCGAGTGCATCCAGTTCCATTGCTGATAAATAATCAGCAATGGGAAGCGAGCTTACCCCTTCATCTGTATCATCTGTACCTTTTAAAAGGGCATCTATTTCGTCTTGTGAAAGCATTTCGTCACTTACCATCTTCGTCTCCCCCTTTCAAAATATCAAGAATCTGGATGGCATGTTTTTTACCTACTTTGCCTGGCTGCCCACTATATTTTGGAATTCCTCCAACTTTAATTAATAAAGGTTGATCGATTGCCTGATTTAAATCGATAACATCACCTACATCAAGAAGCAGAAAATCCTGTATGGTAATATCAGTGGTTCCAAGCTCGGATATAATCGGGAGGTCTGAATTCCTGATACGCGTTTCCAAGACCTTGATTTCCTCAGGCAGTCTTTCTTTTTGGGACGTTTCCATCCAGTAATGAGCAGATAACTTTGGTATGATTGGTTCTAATACGACGTGCGGTATACATATATTGATCATTCCACTTGTTTCACCAATCTGGGTATTCAACGAAATGACCACCACTGTGTCATTGGGTGAAACTAGCTGTAAGAACTGCGGATTCACTTCGAATTCCGTCATCACCGGTTCGATTTCGACAATCGTCTCCCAGGCTTCCTGTAAATTCTCAAAAGCCTTCTCAAAGAGGTTTGACATGATTTTCGTTTCGATTTCCGTTAGACTGTCAACTTTATTTGCACTGACGCCCCTGCCGCCCAACACCCGGTCCATCATGGAGTACGCAATATTCGGGTTGACCTCCAGTATAATGCGACCATCCAAGGGTGGGACCTCGAATACATTCAAAATCGTCATTTTTGGGATGGACCGTATAAATTCTTCATAAGGGATTTGGTCAGCGGAAGCGACCGAAATTTGAACATAGGTTCTTAGCTGCGCTGAAAAGTAGGTTGTCAATAACCTTGCGAAATTGTCATGGATGCGTGTCAAACTCCTGATTTGGTCTTTCGAGAACCGGAGCGCTCTCTTGAAGTCGTACACTTTCACCCTTTTTTCTATTTCTTCTTTCTTTAAATCGTCTGCATCCATTTCTCCTGTAGAAATCGCTGATAGTAGTGCATCAATTTCATTTTGCGATAATATTTCCCCGGACATTAGCATTCACCTCCAAAACTTCCCCTTCTTATTTAATGAAGTCAGGATGTTCTTATTGAAGGATCGAGGAGGTTATATAAACCTTTTCAACTTTTCCTTCTTCCATTAATTCATTAATTTTAGTCTGTAATGTATTCTGAAGTTTTTCCTTGCCCTTTTTACCTGTCAAATCTGTTGCCTTCATTTCGGAAAGCTCGGTTATAATGATATTTTTCACTTGAAAATTCCTTTTTTCCAGTTCTTCCTTAGCCTTTTTACTATCTGTCTGGACCATAAACGATATTTTAATATAATCATTGCCCGCTAGATTCGTCGTAATCTCCGGAATTTCTACGGAAGATTTAACGATTTCATCTATACTAGGCTTGTCCTCTGCCGATGTGGGGTCAGATAACTTCGTAACAACCACTACTGCTATGACGCCAACCAGGGTTATCGCCACTAGCATAATCAAAATAATCGTCAATAGCTTTTTTTTCATACGCTTCCCTCCCCATCTTTTTGAAATCCAAGAACGTTAACGGAACGGTAAAATTGAATGATAGCCTGAATCAAATCCTCTTCTTTCTCAAGCACGACAATCTTCTTGCCATTTGTAAAAGTAATGGTCGTATCCGGCAGGGATTCGACCGTATCTATGTACAATGCATTAATATGAAATCTTTTGCCATTCAGCCTTGTCACTTTAATAATAATATGTAGGAGCCAGAGCAAATCAGCACCTGGCTCCTCCCTCCCTTAACCTATCGTTTTAAGTTAACCAGTTCTTGCAGGATTTCATCAGACGTGGTGATGATACGTGAATTAGATTGGAAACCACGCTGAGCAACAATCATCTCCGTAAACTCTTCGGATAAATCGACATTGGACATTTCAAGTGAACCTGGAGCAATTGATCCTCGACCTTCCCCTGCGACACCTATATTTGCCGTTCCTGAGTTTATCGATTCCTGGAATGTGCTTCCTCCAGATTTAGTTAAACCGGAAGCATTCGAAAACTTAGCAATTGCCAATTGGCCCAGTGTTATAATTTTCCCATTTGAATATATCCCATTAATCTCACCTGAAGCGCCAAAGTTAAAGCTTTCTAGTTTCCCCTCTTTATTTCCATTTGGATTGACGAGGGCCGTTGTGGTTCCTGCAACTTGGGTAAGGTCTGAGAAAACATAATCTATGGTAGCATCTTTTTTATTACCAGATGTGTACTTACCGGCGTTATCAAAAGCAAGCGTAGTTAATTTCCCTGTACCTGTACCAGCAATAGCTGGAGGTTCCTGGTCTATAAATACATCCCATGATCCAGTAGTTGCGTTTGGTTCAGATGTTTTTTGAAAATACATTGTTTTCGTTTGCTCCTGGCCCTTATCATCAATCACTTTGATTTGCTGGCTAAATACGGAACCTTTAATAGCGTCTGCTGCAAGATTTTCACTCACGGTTACTGTAGTAGTTTTTACTGCCGGTAAAACGGCATTAACGTTTACTGCCACATCTCCGATAGTATTTGAAGTATTTCCCTTTGCATCAACCTTGTAGGCCTGTACTTTTGACCCGCTTGAGTTTACAAGCGTACCATTGTCATCCAAATAGAAGTTTCCTGCACGTGTATACGATAAGGTATCTCCTTGCTTAACGACGAAATAACCGTCACCAGAAACAGCCAAGTCAAGATCACGTCCAGTAGTTTGCAAGCTTGATTGACTATGAATCGTGTCTATCGTCGCGATGGTAGACCCTAAACCTACTTGTTTAGCATTGGTCCCCCCTCTATTTTCCGTTGCAGCACTTGCCCCTGATATTGTTTGGTTCATCGTATCACTGAAAGTAACACGGCTTTTCTTAAAACCATACGTATTTACATTAGCCACATTATTCCCGATGACATCCAATTTTGTTTGTAAGTTTTTCAACCCACTAATTCCTGAGTACATTGAACGAAGCATATTAAACGTTCCCCTTTCATATTAGCGACTGCTTCTGTCATTCCACAGTCTAGGCTTCCTATACTAGGACCGGCCCGTTAATCCAGTAATATGGTTCCATTGATATTCGTGAAAACTTGAGACGATGCTTCCTCTCGGTCCATGACTGTGATAACTTTGTTATTTTTCGTGCTGACTACGAGCGCCGCATTATCGGTGATGATGAGTGACTCTGTCACTCCCATCTTTTTGGCCTCATTGGCTTTATCGGCAATTCGGCTCCACATTTGCGGATTTATTTCTATTTTTCTTTGATTCATCCGCATTTGGGCATGTTTACTGATTGTCAATTTCTCAACGGCCGTTACTGCTGTTTGAAAGTGCTGTTGAAATCCTTGCTGGGCCGTTTGCCTTTTTCTCAAGGGTGTTTTCATCAGTGGTATCGCTTGAGCGGAATTAGTTTGAAAATCTAGTTTATTCATCGTTCCGCTCCTTAAGCGCCAGCTATTTTTATCAATTGCTCTCTTGATAATTTTGTGCCTGCTTCATCATTCACTTCGATTTGCAACTTACCATTACTCATTGATACGGAAGACACGATGGCCGACTGCTCACCGTTTTTCTCATCATTCCAGGTGACACTTTTTCCAATCAGTTCACTTGCTGTCGTCAGGCTATTTGAGCCTGTTCCCGTCTGCTTCATGGCTGAAATATTCGCCGGTTCAAGTTTAGTTCCATCTTCTAAAAGGAAATAAACTTTATCTCCTTTAAATTGAATTGAATCCACGATTCCTGTTCCTTCTTCAATTGCAAGGTTCTCATCACCCTCGTCAAGTTTATGCCATGTCACTTCTTTACCAACAAAGGAGTTATAGTTCATCAAACTATTTTGCTGATTGGATGCAAGCAACTCGTCCATTTTAGTTCCGATATTCATCATCTGTTCTAAAGATGAAAAAGTCGCCATTTGGGCTATGAACTCCGAGTTGTCCATCGGGCTTGAAGGGTCTTGATTTTGCAGTTGAGTAAGCAACAACTTCAGGAAATCATCTTTTCCTAGATTATCCCCCGTTTTTCTTGTTTCGGTTTGATAGTTTGATAACATGAGTGATGTATCAATCGTCGTCATTTCTTCACCTACACTTCTAGATTTAACAGGGCTTCAGCAAATGAACTGGTAAATTCACTTTCTGATTCTTCGTTACTTTCCTGCTTGCTTTCTTGGTGTTGTCTGCTTTGGTCCTCTGCATCTTTCTGGCTGAATTTCTCTGCATTGAAAGAGTTGAAGGCCTGTACAATTTCGATTTTTTCGATTTGAATGTTCTGCCCGCTGAAGGCTTGCTTTAATCCTCGAACTTGGTTCTCCAACATATCCTTTGCATGTGCTGTAGTGGCTAAGATTCTTGCTGTCATCAGTCCATCTTTTTGGATCAATTCAATTCTGAGCGAGCCCAGGTGTTCAGGGTTCAGTCTAATTAACAGCTTATTGACGCCATTCGTTCCTGAGAAATTTGATTTGTTCAAAATGGATTCAAATCGCTTGACGAATTCATCTTGACTAACCGTCTGTCCATCTTTGGAAGCTGTCATAACCAGCTGTTCCAGTTTTGTGATTTGCCCCTGTACACTTGCACCTTGGTTAATAGCTTCATTTAAAACCTTTTCATTGCTAAGCGTTCCTGAATTTCCACTTTTCGTTAGAGTGAGCTTAAAGTGAGCTGACTTTACAATCTGTATTGGCAAACCCAGACCTTGCTTGTTTCCTTCTTTATCAGCCCCTACCATCCGAGAGAATGCATTCCTCACCGTTTCGAGAGATTTATTCTGCCCTTTATCCACTAGAACTGAAAAATCAAGATCTCCACTTTTTTTCTGTTGCTCATTGGACACCCATTTTTCAAGCTTTCCGGTTATTCCATCAAGCACGTTCTTCATTTGCTTCTGGATGGATGCTTCGTCCTGTGTCATATCTTTAGTTTCTGATAGAAGTTCCTGAACTTTCACTAGCTTTAAAAGGTTTGCCGTTCCCTCTATTGGGAGCTGTTTCCACTCATCTTCACTTAACGATGCAACTTGTTTAAGGATTGTATATAGGTCCATGACATTAGCACCGAGAAGACTTTGAGCGTCGAGTGCCATCTCTTCCTGGTCACTATCTAAATCAAGTTCTTCGATACTTGTAAAAAATCTCTCTAGACTAGTTTTGTCATCACCGTTAAGAATTTGCAGTAGCTGTAAAAGTAACTCTCCCGAACCTGACGACTCGTTTATTAACAAGTCCTCAGCTGCTACTCCCCCTTCAAGATCACTTAAATTGGATTGTTTCAAGAAATCCACCAAATCCTTTAGTGTTGTGAGTTTTTCCTCCGAAAGAGTGATAGATTCTGCATCCAACGTCTTGTCCGAATCTGTCTCTACAGTCAATGCGGATTGAAGGGCGGATCCAAACTGGGCATTTGATCCTTGGCTCTGGTTGGGTTGTACTTTTTTATTCACTGATGCCAAAGGTAGCATCGAATTAATGGCCGAATTCACGTTTAAATCACCTCCTTTCATGCGACTTACGTACTAGACTCTGTTAGTTTCTTCGTTAATCTGACAGCATCTGCGGTAGTCATCTGCTCCAAGACCTTCGCTAATGTATCAGCTTTCATACTTGCCAAGATTTTCACGGCATCTTCATCGTTCATCTCCGTAATGATTGGCGCTGATTTTTTAGGAGCCATCGTTTCATATGTGCGTATGATGTCCTTGAATGCCCGTTTACTCCCATCCTGGCTTTCTTTAAGCTGATTCAATTGAGTTTGTATTTGCTGTTTTTCTGCCTCAGCCTTTTCGACCGCTTGATCACGGGTGTCAATGATGCTTTCAAGTTTCTTTATCTCTTTTTCCTTGTCTTTAATTTCAGTCTCTAGTCTAGCCAATCTTTTTGAATCCTTACCAATCTCTTGCGTGGGTTTTACTTTTTCATCATCTTTTTCAAATAGTTCAGTTAAGGGGATTTTCCCTGATAGCTCCTTAGCCTTTTCCATGACATTCACACCGGCTACAGTAAAAACGATCAATGCAACAGTCACCGCAAAAATCAAAGGGATAAAGATGACAAGAAACCATTGAAATTTACTTATTTTACTTTCTTCCAATTCATCCAATCCAGTTGGTTCTTCTTTTTTACGCATTCTATCACCTAACGCCCTTTACTTAAGAATTGCCTGATAGATATTTCATCCATTTGTCTATTCTCATCTTCCTTGATGATATCCAAGAATTTATGAAAATCGTTTTCTTTCATTTTCTCGTACTTCTTCACTTCAATATTTCTTTCCATTAATACTTCTTGCAGGACATTCATTTTATAACGAGCTTCTATGACTTCCTCCTGGCTAAGACTTATGAGCTTTTCAAGATTGTCCATAAACAGCTGGTGATGGCGAATTTCTTGAATGGACAAACCATTTCTCAACCTTTCCTCTTGGAATGCCAGTAAGTCCTCTTTTTTCTTCAAGAACTTATATAGTTTTCCAGCCACTTCTTCAAACTTTTTCAGCGCTGTATTATATTTAGATAGTGCATCTCTTTTTTCTTTTTCTTTTATGGTAAGGATCTTTTCGAACTTATATTGATAAATCATAGCTACTCACCTCTTTCCATCAAATCTACAAGGTTTCCTATACTTATATCTTTAGGCGCCTTTTCATGAGTGCCCTGCTTTAAAAATGAAATGATTTCCGGGTAGCGCTTTATGGAATTATCTATTTCCTTCGAAGATCCCCTTTTATAAGCTCCTATATTAATTAAATCTTCCGAATCCATATAAGTAGATAAGTTTGCACGTAGTTCTTCTGCCGACTTTTTGTGTCTTTCTCCAACGATGTTATTCATGACTCGGCTGATGCTCTTTAAAACATTAAGCGCGGGATACTGGCCCTTGTTTGCCAAATTACGGTCTAAGATGAAATGCCCGTCCAATATTCCCCTGACTGCATCGGCAATTGGTTCATTCATATCGTCTCCATCAACAAGAACTGTATAAAAGGCTGTGATAGATCCTAGTTGATTTGTTCCCGTTCTTTCTAAAAGTCTTGGAAGAATGGCGAATACCGATGGTGTATACCCTTTTGTCGTAGGTGGCTCACCGACAGCTAGTCCGATTTCCCTTTGGGCCATCGCCACCCTTGTGACAGAGTCCATCATCAACATTACATTCAATCCCTTATCCCGAAAGTATTCTGCAATTGCAGTTGCTGTCATTGCTCCTTTAATCCGCATCAACGCTGGCTGATCGGAAGTTGCCACCACCACAATGGAACGAGCCAATCCCTCTGGACCAAGATCCTTCTCAATGAACTCCCGAACCTCCCGACCACGTTCCCCAACAAGTCCAATAACATTTAAGTCAGCTGTCGTATTCCTGGCCACCATGCCTAGCAATGTACTTTTCCCTACTCCACTCCCAGCGAAAATCCCGACACGTTGCCCTTTTCCGACTGTTAGTAGACTATCTATCACCCTGACACCAACATCAATCGGTTCATCAATCGGTGGTCTTTCCATAGGATTAGGAGGATCTTGATCGACTGGTACCGTAGCTAGTCCCTTCGGAAGCAGGGAATGATCGATGGGAAAACCCAGAGGATCGACAACCTGGCCAATCAATCCGCTTCCCACTTTTATCTCAAGGCTACGCCCACTTCCTTCGACGATGCACCCTGGTGAAATATCACTCACAGCTGTAAATGGCATGAGAATAACCATTTCATCGCGGAAACCGACGACTTCAGCCAGTATCGGTTTTTTCTTTTTTTGAACACCGGTATAGATATAGCAAACGTCTCCAACAGAGCTTTCAGGGCCTTGAGATTCAATCATCAACCCTACGACACGCTTGACTCGGCCATAGTGTTTAAATGTATCGACTTCATCAATATAGGGTATGAGGTCTCTCGCTTTCATCTTTACTCCCCTTCCAACAGTTCGGATAGTTTTGCCTTAATTTCTAGTAGTTGACTATCGACACTTGCATCAATTCTTCCATTCTCCGACTCTATGATACAGCTGCCTTCATCCAATTCATCATCAGGATAAATATATAATTCCGCTTCTTTTGGAAAAATCGAAATCAGTTCATCCTTGTGAGAAAGAATCGATTGGTATCTGGACGGATGAATGTGCAGCTGAACTTCCCGGTATTCCCTTGCTTCTTTAATCGCTCCCTTAACGAGAGATAAGAATGTTTCTTCCTTAGCCTCCAATTGCTGTCCGATGATTTTTTTGGCTACGTTCAATGCTATATCTAGAATGACTGATTCAGAGGATTCAAGATGCTGCTGATAATCAACTTTTGATGCCTCCACCACTTCTTTAGCAAAAGCGATGTCCCCGGCCATCTCGTTATAGCCCTTTTGAAGTCCATCCTCAATGCCCTGTTGGTATCCTTCTTTTTGTGCTTGTTCAATGTATATTCTTTTTTCCTCTTGCTCCCAATAATCCTTTGCTTGTTGAATTTCTTCGACAATCGTTTCGGCTTGCTGCTTTGCTTCTATTAATATGGCATCCGCTTCTTGTATGGTTTGATTAAGAAATTCATTAGGTGGGAAGTGATTGGTGACTTGCCCCTCATCATTTTCTGTTACCTGGACATCAAATTGCCGGATTTTAATCGTGAATTTGTTACTTTCATCTTCCTTCGCCTGATGAGATTTAATAATTCTAGACAATAATATCATCCCCTCCGCCACGGGCGATTACAATTTCACCAGTTTCTTCAAGGCGGCGAATGACAGCAACGATTCTTGATTGTGCTTCTTCTACATCACGTAGACGAACAGGTCCCATATATTCCATTTCTTCCTCAAAGGTTTCGACCATCCGTTTGGACATATTGCGGAATACAATGTCTTTCACTTCCTCACTTGCCACTTTAAGTGCAAGTTTAAGATCTTCATTATCCGATTCCCGAACCACGCGTTGAATGGCTCTACCATCAAGGGTCACGATATCTTCAAAGACAAACATCCTCTTCTTGATTTCTTCTGCAAGTTCAGGGTCTTGAATTTCAAGAGCATCCAAAATGGTTCGTTCCGTGGAACGATCGACTCCGTTCAGGACATCTACCACAGCTTCGACACCACCGGTTTGTGTATAGTCCTGGGTAACGGTTGCAGAAAGTTTTCTTTCTAATATCTGTTCCACTTCATTAATAATCTCTGGCGAAGTGCTATCCATCAAAGCAATCCTTCTTGCAATGTCTGCCTGCACTTCTTGAGGCAGTTCTGATAAAATTTGTCCGGCCTGTGTTGGATCAAGATAAGATAAAATCAGGGCAATCGTCTGAGGGTGCTCGTTTTGAATAAAGTTCAATATTTGCCCTGGGTCTGCTTTACGAGCAAAGTCGAAAGGCCGAACTTGCAGGGATGAAGTTAAACGGTTAATGATGGCCGCAGCTTGATCGGTACCTAACGCCTTTTCCAAAACCTGCTTCGCGTATCCTATCCCACCTTGCGAAATATAATCCTGTGCTAAAGCGATGTTATGAAATTCCTCTAAAATCTCTTCCTTATCGTGCGAGTCGACACTTCTAACTCCTGAAATCTCCAGAGTCAGCCTCTCGATTTCTTCTTCTGAAAGATGCTTATATACGGATGCAGAAACATCCGGGCCTAAGGAGATAAGGAGGATTGCCGCCTTTTGTTTACCTGTCAATCCACCCTTTTTCTTTCGATCTATCACTTGCATGGCCTCCTAATCTTCTGCTATCCAGCTTCTTAATAATTTTGCGAATTCATCTGGCTTCTCTTTAGCCAATTTTTCAAGCTGTTTCCTTTTTAAAGAGGCCTCCGATTCCGTCTCTTTATTTAAATCAGGAACTTCGAATTGGGCTTCCTCTTCTACTTCCTCGTAATACTCCTCTTCCAAATCCCGTTGACGTCTTGAACGGAAGAATAAGACTAATAGAATGATAATGACTAGCAATAGAACTCCACCAACAATATAAACCCATATCGGTAGTGAGGAAGCATTCTCCTCTTCTGAGATCTTCATTTTTCCATTAAAAGGTTGTACGGAAATGGCAATCTTCTGATTTAATTCATCATCTGTCAGTTCTTCCCCTACCGCTTTTTTATCTATCGTCGTTCGGATAATCGTGCTTAGGATTTGTGTGATATCATCCACGCTCTGTTGAGATAATGAATTCGGATCATCAGCGGTAGGTGGTTCTACCATGACTTGAATGCCTAAATCCTTGACTTTATATGGACTTTCAACGATTTCTTTCTTGATTCGGTTCACTTCACTATTTATAGTTTCATCTGATTTTTCATAATCGCCTGAACCTGTCGTACCTTCTACATAACTGGAACCCAATGAATCCGCGGAGTCTTCACTTTGGGGAATTCCCCCATTTTCAGCTGCGTCCCCGCTATACGATTCGTTGATCCTTTGGGCTGAAATTTCTATTCCAGCCATATTTTCCTCATCCACCGGCTCCACAAGGTTCTCTTCCCGATTTTCTTGAGTAAAATCAATGTCGGTCGTAACGGAAACGGCCACTTTATCCCGCCCCATAATAGTTCCAAGCATATTTTGCACTTGTCTTTGTATATCTCGTTCTATTTCTTTTTTTATCTCATTTTGAGATTGAAAAGCAGAACCGAATGACGAATTTTCATTTTTAAGGTCATAATACTCAAAATCTTGATTCATGATGACGATATTATCTGTAGGAAGGTTGGGAACACTTTTCGAAACAAGATGATATAGGGAATTGACTTGACTCTCCTCGAACTTATAGCCCGATTTCGTATTCAATACAATCGATGCTGAAGCTTCACCGGCGGATTCGCTGACAAAGACTCCTTTATCAGGAAGCGTAATCATGACGCTAGCGTCCTCGACTCCATCAATTTTCTTTATTAAATTGGATAACTCTGTTTGCATCGTATCCAATTTAATTACATTAAACTCATTTTCAGTCATTCCCAATCCAGCTCCCTGGCTAAAGAATGAATAATCGATGCTACCAGACTCAGGTATTCCCTCAGCCGCTAGTTCGACTTTGAGCGTATCAACACTTTCTTGTGGTACTTTGATGGTTGTACCGTTATCCGCAATCTCGTTTTTTATTCCTTGACTGTCTAAATTTTCTTTTATGCTACCCGTCTCGGATGGTTTCAGATTGGAATATAACGGAACCAATGTCGTTCGGGTTGCGAAAAATGAGGCAACCATGACGATGATGATGACTAATGCCGTTGAACCAATCATTATCATCTTTTGTTTTCTACTTCTTGTACTCCAGTAACCAGTTATTTTATTTTTAAAGTTCACTAGTGCATCATTCATTTAAATCCCCCGGTCAGTCTATGAATTTATGAGAGGAGGCATTTTCCCCCTAGCCATTTTTTCTCTCTTTATATGAGGTCTTTAAAATGAATGTTAAATGCTCATTCTCATCATTTCCTGGTAGGCTTCGACCACTTTATTCCGAACCTCTAACGTAGCCTGCATCGTAATGCTCGCCTTTTGTGAAGCAATCACCACATTATGAAGTTCTACGTCTTCTCCGTTAGCTAACTTAGCTGTAAGGCTGTCCGATGATACCTGGGCCTCGTTAACTTTATTCATAGTTTCTTTTAATACGGACGCAAAATCTTGTTGCGCTTCGTATGGTGTACTTGTGTTAGTCTGCTGACTTTTCCATGCTTTATCTATATTGCTTATGCTTGAAAGAGAAATCCCCTCCATAATGCACACGCTCCAATCAAAAATTATTTACCGATTTCTAATGCCTTCATCATCATTCCCTTTGATGCATTCAAAACAGTGACATTGGCTTCATAGGATCTAGTGACGCTCATTAAGTCGACCATTTCTCTCAGTGGATCCACGTTTGGCATCTCTACATATCCATCTTCATTTGCATCTGGGTGATCTGGATTGTAATCCAGTTCAAATGGTGTTTCATCTTTAACAATTCCTGATACTTTTACACCTGTACCCGTACCGTTCGTTTTTCCGGTTGCTGCATCTAGAAAACTTGCAAAACTTGCTTCCTTATTTTGCAGAACAACCGATTTTCTTGAATAAGGTTTCCATTGTCCCGACTCCGCATCAAATTCGGCTCTAGTCGTATCGGCATTGGCCATATTGGCAGAAATCACATCCATCCGAAGCCTTTGGGCAGTCAAAGCTGAGCCCGTCGTATTAATACTCTGAAAAATCCCCATTACTTCCCACCCCTAATCACTGATTCCAATGACTGGAATTTACCCGAAAGTCTATCCGTTACAGCATTATAATAAATTTGATTCGTAGCCAGGTCCGTCATTTCTTTATCGACATCCACACTGTTCCCGTTACTGTTATAATTCACATTGTTCTGTGTAACAATGGAAGAAGTCGCTTTGCCGTTTGATTTAAAGCTAAAGTGCCTGTCATCGGTACGATATGATTGAATAGCCGTATCAAGTTCTGTTCGAAAGGACTTTGTATTAGAAACATCTTTCGCCTTATAATTCGGCGTATCGGAATTAGCAATATTTTGCGAAATGACCTTTTGTTTCGTACTAGAAAAATTCAGAGCGTTTTCCAGTGATTGAAAGGTATTTGAAAATAACTCCATTTTGTCGTTCCCCTCTTTCTATCCAAGCAAATAATAACTTATGTGATAAATAAATCCATTATCTTAATATCCTTAATTTTAAAGAAACGCAAGAACGATGTCTATAATTAATATATAGACTTTAGACCTATTATAGTCGAAAAATGTCACAATTTGCTCAAATTTATAGCTTTTTCATTTAAATTTCTAGTCAATTGTGACGTTATATTACATTATTTTATGATTTTATCCAATTTTTATCTTTAAATACTTATTTATCATACAGAATCACAAACCAATATACCTGATACTTTAGAACTAATTAGTATAGAAACCATCAGGTATATATTGGTAATAGTTTAATGGTAATCTACATACTGCTTCAGCAAAGGGTGAATTAACGTGTAAAAAATCAGATTTTTTACAAATACTGACTCCCTAATTTTTTTGAAAGAATATAAAACTATTAAAGCATTCGACTTTTTTCCACATATTAAACTTCCCGGAAATTCCGATTAATAAATGCCTGAGATATAAAGTATTCTTAAAATTAATGAAAACAATCTTTTATTGACCATAGAGGACTGTCTATTCAGATAGCTATTACAGTATAATTACCCTTTATAAGGAAAATTATACTGTATTTTGGATAAACGATTCTTTATCCTCATACTGCCTATTAGAATTTGATTCCAATTACCCTATAATGGAAAACTTCATTATAAATTGAACCTCCTACATGTTCTTATAACTACTACCTTAGTTTTACCGGATGAAGGATATATTAAATAAGTGCAATTTAATATATATACGATTATATTTCGTACCTAACCCCAAAAAGGCACGATCTCTCACCCACTAAGAGATCGTGCCTTTTTGGTTAGATTGCTAGAAATCGAGATGCTAATTTTCTCCATCTACATTTAAAGATAAAAAAAGGATCCGGAATTAAATTCCCGAACCCTTTCCTTTGGTACTATCAGCTTTATATCTAGAGCTGAATTTTAGTTATTTTTAAGTTTTTCTAATTCGTTAAGGAATTTATCGTTCAATACTTTGATGTACGTCCCTTTCATCCCTAATGAACGTGACTCAATAACACCGGCGCTTTCAAGTTTTCTAAGTGCATTCACGATTACTGAACGAGTAATACCAACTCTATCTGCAATTTTAGATGCAACAAGTAATCCTTCGTTCCCTTTAAGTTCTTCGAAGATATGTTCAATAGCTTCTAATTCACTGTAAGAAAGTGAAGATATAGCCATTTGAACGACTGCTTTACTACGTGCCTCTTCTTCAATCTCTTCTGATTTCTCACGAAGGATTTCCATTCCAACAACAGTGGCTCCATACTCCGCCAAGATTAAGTCGTCATCATGGAACTTATCTTGTAATCGAGCAAGAATCAATGTTCCTAAACGATCTCCCCCGCCCATGATAGGAACGATGGTAGTTAGGCCATTTGAAAACAACTCTTTATTCTCAATTGGGAAAGCTGTATATTCGCTTTCAATATCGAGGTTAGAAGATGTTTCTTGGATGTTGAATAGATTCTTTGTATACACTTCAGGGAATTGCTTATCTTCTAACATTTTATACATACGTTCATTTTCGATTTGTTGGCTTACTGCGATTCCAAGTAATTTTCCGCGACGGCTAACGACGAATACATTCGCTTCGATTACTTCACTTAAACTTTCTGCCATTTCTTTGAAATTAACTGCTTTTCCTGCTGCTTTTTGGAGCATTGCATTAATTTTTCTTGTTTTTGCTAATAAGTTCATCTGACTTGTTCCTCCTAAAAATACCATGGTTCACAATTGACTATGAAGTTGTATTTCCGTAATGTGATGTAATTTGCTTAGGCAATGAATATTGCCGCTGGTTCATTCTAAAGGATAAACTGGCTTAAGTCTTTATTACGGGCAATCGAGCCCAGCTTATCTTCGACATATTGAGGAGTGATTGTAATCTTCTCCATCGTAATGTCAGGAGCTTCGAAAGATAAGTCCTCTAGAAGACGCTCCAGGATTGTATGAAGGCGCCTTGCCCCAATATTATCTGTGTTTTGATTAACCTCGAAAGCCACTTCTGCTATCTTACTTACAGCTTCGTCAGAAAATTCAATTTCTATACCTTCTGTTTCTAATAAAGCTACATATTGCTTTAACAGAGCATTATCCGGCTCGTGTAAAATTTTCACAAAGTCTTCGACGGTCAATTTGTTTAATTCCACACGGATTGGAAAACGGCCCTGCAGCTCAGGAATAAGATCCGAGGGTTTAGCCGTATGGAAAGCCCCTGCTGCAATGAAGAGTACATGATCGGTTTTAACGGATCCGTATTTTGTTACAACTGTAGACCCTTCAACAATTGGAAGGATATCCCGTTGTACACCTTCTCTTGAAACGTCCGCTGAAGAACTTCCCGACTGTTTGCTAGCGATCTTATCAATTTCATCGATGAATATTATCCCATTTTGCTCTGCACCGTATACAGCATCCGATGTTACTTCATCCATGTCGATTAATTTTGCCGCTTCCTCATTGGTCAAGACAACTCGTGCTTCGCTTACTTTCAATTTACGCTTTTTATTTTTCTTGGGCATCAAGCTTCCCAAGGCATCCTGCATATTCATCCCCATTTGTTCCATTCCCGAACCTTGTAGCATATCAAACATGGATGCGGCCTGTTCTTCCACCTCAACTGTAATCATTTCATTCTCTAACTCGCCTTTAGCCAGCTGATTGGCCACAAGCTTTCTTTTTTGCTGAAGGCTTAAATCTTCTGAGTTGTCACTCGAATCCTGTTCAGCTTGATTCGTTCCTCCTCCGAAAAATGCTTCGAGAGGGTTTTTGAAATTGCTCTGTTTTTTATTAGATGGCACTAATAAATCAATTAAACGGCGATTGGCATTTTCCTCTGCCCGTTCTCTGACACTAACCATCTTTTCTTCCTTCACGAGGCGGACGGAAGTCTCCACTAAATCACGCACCATGGATTCTACATCACGGCCGACATAACCGACTTCCGTAAATTTCGTTGCTTCCACTTTCACAAAAGGAGCACCAACCAATTTAGCCATTCTCCGAGCAATTTCTGTTTTCCCAACACCAGTCGGTCCAATCATTAATATGTTTTTCGGAACGACTTCATCACGAAGTTGTTCTGAGAGTAAAGAACGACGATATCGATTACGCAATGCTACCGCTACTGCACGTTTTGCTTCACTCTGTCCTACAATATATTGATCCAGTTTCTCTACGATTTGCCTCGGTGTTAAATTAGTTTTCTTTGACATTGTGCGCTCCTCCTTACAACTCTTCCACGATTATATTCGTATTTGTAAATACACAAATTTCCGCTGCAATTTGTAAAGATGATTGGGCTATTTCCCTTGCCGATAGGTTTTCACTAGAAAAACGCTTTAAAGCCCTGCCTGCAGCTAGAGCATAATTTCCACCAGATCCTATGGCTAGAATCCCGTCGTCAGGTTCAATTACTTCTCCAGTACCGGAAACGAGAAGCAAATCTTGTTTATTCATGACAATTAACATTGCTTCCAGCTTTCTAAGCACATTATCACTCCGCCATTGCTTCGCCATTTCGACGGCTGCACGTTGAAGATTCCCATTGTATTCCTCAAGCTTGGCTTCAAACATTTCGAAAAGAGTGAATGCGTCTGCAACAGAACCTGCAAAACCTGCCAGGACATTCCCGTTAAAGATTTTCCTCACTTTTCTTGCCGTATGCTTCATCACTACTGAATTCCCTAAAGTAACCTGCCCATCACCGGACATGGCACATTCTCCTTTATGATGCACTGCAAATATCGTTGTCATAAAGTGTCCCCTTTCAACTTTTAAGCCCGCGGATGTGATGCATTGTAGACTTTTTTTAATTGGTCCTTTGTTACATGCGTATACACTTGCGTAGATGAAATTTTTGAATGTCCAAGCAGTTCCTGAACCGTACGTATATCTGCTCCGTTATTTAAAAGGTGAGTGGCAAATGAATGCCTCAACATATGGGGATGCAGATTTCCATCAGCGGCCGACTTTTTAATCAATTCATTTAATATATAACGGACCCCCCTAGGTGTAAGGGGTTCTCCGCGAAAGTTAACAAATAAATAAGCATGCGCCTTAGCGTCAGACGATGTCATTTCCATCCTGGCTGTACGTATGTATAAATCTATCGCTTCCTGAGCATAACTGCCAACCGGGACATACCGATCTTTCTTCCCTTTTCCATGGATCAGTACGGTTCCAAGCGAGAGATCGATATCCTGTACTTTGATTTCACAGCACTCACTTACGCGAATGCCAGTAGCATACAGTAATTCTAGTAATGCAACGTTTCTTATTTCAATTGGGGTATCTTTCTTTAAAGAAGAAAACAACTGATTGACTTCTTCCTCATACAGAAAGCGAGGCAATCTCTGTTCCTTTTTGGGTAAAGATGCAAGGGAAAAAGGATTATCCTTGACTTCCCCTTCCCTCATTAGAAATTTATAAAAACTACGCAAACAAGATGTTTTTCTTGCTACAGTCCTCTTTGAAAGTTGTTTCTCATATAAATTCGTCAAATATAGCCGGACATCCATATATTCGACTGACGCGACATCGGTAATCCGTTGTTCGTTCAGGAATAAGAAAAATTCGTGAATATCCCGCTTGTAATTTTCAATCGTGTAGTGTGAACTATTTTTTTCTATTTGTAGATATTCAATGAAGGAAGATAACGCCTTATTTTGATTGATCATAGAAACACCTCGCAAAGGCTTATAAATAGTATCATACTTTAAAACAGCAGGCAAATAATTTTACAAACTTTTCACAAAGTTCTGAATTGTGTCTAAAGCGCGATTTGCATGTGCCTCATTTCGTTCCTTTTTCGACTTGATTCTGATTTCTAAATCTGGGAGGAGACCAAAATTCGCATTCATCGGCTGGAAGCTCTTCCCGTTAGTGGACGTAATATACCTTGCCATGCTCCCCATTGTCGTTTCAGCAGGGAAAACGATTGGTTCCATCCCTTGAACCAGTCTTGCTGCATTAATTCCGGCGACCAGTCCTGATGCGGCAGACTCCACATACCCTTCCACACCCGTCATCTGGCCGGCAAAGAATAAATCTTCCCGGTTTTTGAATTGATAGGTCGGCTTTAACACATTCGGAGAGTTGATGAATGTATTGCGGTGCATCACTCCATAACGGACAATTTCAGCATTCTCTAATCCTGGAATCAGCTGAAGTACCTCTTTTTGAGGTCCCCATTTTAAATGTGTCTGAAAACCAACAATGTTATAAAGGGTTCCAGCTGCATCATCTTGACGAAGTTGAACGACAGCAAATGGTCGTTTACCCGTTTTTGGATCTTCCAATCCAACCGGCTTCAACGGTCCGAATAGCATCGTCTTTTTCCCACGAGATGCCATTACTTCTATTGGCATGCACCCTTCGAAGAAGATTTCTTTTTCAAATTCCTTAAGTGGAACAGTTTCTGCAGAAATCAGCGCTTCATAAAACCGATCGAATTCTTCTTCGGTCATCGGACAGTTCAAGTAAGCAGCTTCCCCTTTATCATAGCGGGACTTTAAATAGACTTTATCCATATTGATGCTTTCTTTTTCAAGAATTGGAGCTGCAGCATCATAGAAATATAAATATTCTTCATCCATAATTTGCTTCAAGCTATCCGATAAAGATTGGCTAGTCAATGGACCCGTAGCTATGACGGTTGGACCCTCAGGAATCTCTGTCACTTCTTCATGGAACACGGTCACATTTGGATGATTTTTCACCCTCTCCGTTACAAGGTCAGCAAATTCGTGACGATCGACGGCTAATGCACCACCAGCAGGAACAGCACAAGTATCTGCTGCGGAAATAATAACGGAATCCAATGTTCGCATCTCTTCTTTTAAAACACCTACAGCATTTGTTAACGTATTTGCCCGAAGTGAATTGGAACAAACAAGTTCAGCGAATTTATCGGTATGGTGTGCAGGCGTTTGCTTAACCGGACGCATTTCGTACAAATCAACTTTTATTCCTCTTTTAGCTAATTGCCAAGCAGCTTCACTTCCTGCAAGCCCAGCACCAATTACACTTACTTTTGCTTCTTTCATATTTCGAACCTCCATGTATAGATATGATAAAACAGGAAGATTTATCATCAAAATTGTTTTTTACAAAATCTTCATTTTAACGATATGTTTATATGTATACCCCATCTTGCACATTCCTGCTGATGCACTTTTTAAGTATGTCTATTTGGATAAATGCCTTAAGTCGTGTTCTTACAGAAACAATAACTGGACACAAAGAGGAATTATAACTTTAAATGAAGGCACTTGTCCACTGAATTTTACAATACTTAAGCAAAATTAAAAAGTTTCATGCCTTTCCAATATATTCTGCGAGGAA
This sequence comes from Peribacillus sp. NPDC046944, assembly GCF_050272735.1. NCBI lineage: Bacteria > Bacillati > Bacillota > Bacilli > Caryophanales > Bacillaceae > Peribacillus > Peribacillus sp. NPDC046944. The sequence continues at coordinate 354,268 of NZ_JBNNML010000004.1, read as the reverse complement.
CATCCTTCTCTTTATCATGATATCATACCTTACCTAATATGAAGAAACTCAGCTCTACCCGAGTCAGTCCTTTTTTGGTGAACATGAAAAAGGTGGGCATGATTGCCCACCTTTCCTTAAGCTTGAGGTACCTCTTTGAAATCACAGTCCATACATTGTACTTGTACGCCTTTTTTAAGTTTTTTCTCAACAAGGGTACCTTCACATTTTGGACAATTACGCGGCAATGGCTTATCCCATGAAATGAAATCACACCCTGGATACGTATCGCATCCATAAAACAGGCGGCGTTTTTTACTTTTCCGCTCGATGATGTTTCCTTCTTTACATTTTGGGCACTTCACACCGATTTCCTTGACGATTGGTTTCGTGTTACGGCAGTCAGGAAAATTGCTGCATGCCATGAATTTTCCGTATCTCCCCATTTTGAAGACCATTCCATGACCGCATTCTTCACAATCCTCGCCAGCAGGTTCATCTTTAATTTCAATCTTTTCCATCTCGGCTTCTGCCTTGGCCAAATCAACAGCAAAATCCTTGTAGAAGTCATCAATGACATTAACCCATTCAACACTTCCAGCCTCTACACCATCAAACTCCTGTTCCATCTTGGCTGTGAATTCAGCATCCAGGATATATGGGAAGAATTCGCGAATTAGTTCAAGGACTATTTCACCAAGTTCGGTCGGGATAAATCGTTTGTTATCAAGCGTGACGTAACCCCTTTTTTGTATCGTATCCAAAGTAGGGGCATAAGTGGATGGCCGACCTATGCCTAATTCTTCCAGCGTTTTAACAAGGCGTGCCTCTGTATAGCGGGGCGGCGGTTGCGTGAAATGCTGCTTAGGCTCAACATCTTTTGAAAAGAATCGATCACCTTTTTTCACATCAGGAAGGGTATTCTCCTTTTCCTCCACCGAGTCATCCGTTCCTTCAACATAGACCTTCATAAAACCAGGAAATTTAACTTTTGATCCATTTGCTCTGAATATGACATCTCCGTTATGTAAGTCGATGCTCATTGTATCCATAACAGCAGAAGACATTTGACTTGAAACGAAACGTTCCCAGATCAATTTATATAAACGGAATTGGTCTCTGGATAAAAATTCTTTCACTAAACCTGGTTCCCGCAGTGTGCTAGTCGGTCTCACTGCTTCATGGGCATCCTGGGCATTTGTCTGTTTTTTCTCTTTACGCTGTTCCGTCTGGACATACTCTTCACCATAACTAGTTGAGATGAAGTTATGCGCTTCGAGCTTAGCCACATCGGAAATCCGGGTTGAATCCGTTCTCATATAAGTAATCAGTCCGACTGTTCCTTCTTTTCCTAGCTCAATTCCTTCGTAAAGCTGCTGGGCAAGCATCATCGTTTTCTTGGCCCTGAAATTCAATTTACGCGCAGCTTCCTGTTGTAGGGAAGAAGTTGTGAATGGTGCAGCTGGATTACGTTTTCTTTCTTTTTTCGTCACGGTACCGATTGTAAATTCCCCACCGCTCAAAGAATCCAGAACCTTCTTCACGTCTTCTTCCGTATTCAATTCAGTACGTTCTCCCGCAAGGCTGAAAAAGGAACCCTCAAACTGTTCTTTTCCTTTTACAAAATCGGCCTTGATTGTCCAATACTCTTCAGGAACGAAGTCTTTGATTTCTTTTTCACGATCTATGATCATTCGGACTGCAACTGATTGAACCCGTCCGGCACTCAAGCCTTTTTTCACTTTTTTCCACAATAGAGGGGAAATATTGTACCCGACCAAACGATCCAATATCCTCCTTGCCTGCTGGGCATCAACCAATTGCATATTAATCGGTCTCGGAGATTTAAATGATTCTTTGATTGCTTCTTTCGTAATCTCATTGAATACGACACGGCAATCCGAGTTTATGTCGACGTCGAGGCTATGCGCTAAATGCCAGGCAATCGCTTCACCTTCTCTGTCGGGGTCAGCTGCGAGATAGATTTTTTTTGCTTTTTTTGCTGCTGTTTTCAATTCTTTTAAAACCGGGCCTTTGCCGCGGATTGTTATATATTTAGGTTCATAGCCATGTTCAACATCGACACCCGTTTGACTTTTAGGTAGATCGCGTACATGACCCATGGAAGCTTTAACTTTATATTTCTTTCCTAAGTATCGCTCTATCGTCTTTGCTTTTGCGGGCGATTCCACAATCACTAAGTAATCTGACATCCAATAAATCCTCCTCAAAGAGGTAATATAAATCTTCACTATTATTAATCATTCAAAAATCATTTGTCAACACCTCTTTACTTTTCCAATCCCGCTGATTCATCAGGATTTAGATATTTTGACAAGAGGTGCCTGTTGCAAAACTTATAACAGTTTTACAATTTTTTCAACCTTTTTGTCTAATATTTTATTCTATTCACCTAAAAAAGCACCTTTTTCGACAAAAATTGGAGGTTTCACCGTATATCTTCTATATTATATTGTTTTAATATTCCTCCTCAATCTGTTCAGCTGTCAAAACTAATTTAGCTCCCTCTTGAATTAATTGATTAGTCCCCATTGATTCAAGACTAGTTATATTACCAGGAAGTGCAAATACGTCCCTTCCCTGGTCAAGTGCAGCCTGCGCTGTGATAAGCGAACCACTTCTCTGCTTTGCCTCTACCACGAAAATCCCCTGCGATAAACCACTGATGATTCTATTGCGGAGAGGGAACATCCAAGGTTCCGATCTCCTAGTCGGAGGGGTTTCCGAAAGAAGCAATCCCTTATCGATGATCACCCTTGCGAGTGGAATATTGATTTTCGGATAAATGTGCATTAATCCCCCTCCTAAAACCCCTATCGTATGTCCACCTTCGTTCAACGTGATTTTATGGGCAATCGCGTCAATTCCAACTGCCACTCCACTAATAATCACGAATTTTCTCTTTACGAGTGGCGTTAAAATCGTTTTTAAGGCCTCTAACCCGTACGAGGTTGGATTCCGTGTACCAACGACACCTATGGTATTCTTCTTAGCTAAAAGCTGTTTATTGCCTTTTAAATAAAGCACCCAGGGGGGATCGAAAATTTGTCTTAATAGATATGGATAGTCTTCATCAAAAATCGTCATACAGTGGATTTGATTATTTTCATATTGTTTCAGTTTTTCAATCGTATTGTAAGAATGCAAGTCTGCGAGAAAGAGTTGGAGTTTGTCGTTCGGGATGGAGAGAATTTCTTTCCATTCAGCATACGTTTTTGTAAAGAGGGTGGTGAGGGATGGGTCTGCAGCCAAGATCACTTTTATCGTTTTCCAGCCTGCACCACGACAATGATGAAGGTGGATTAGCTTATCATTTCTGTTCAATTTGGAAACACTCCTTTGAGGATTATTCAAAAACAGGGGATGGTCGTATGGTTTGTCAAACGAAGTCATGGATGCTTTCGAAGGTACATACTATAGAAGTGAAATAAAGGCCGACCAATATCAGGTCGGCCCATCTCTTATTAATGCGTTTTACAAGGTTCGTACATGCCTTTTTCTTTTAAGACGGATATCAAGGTTTCTCCCATGACCGATGGTGTTTCAGCAACTTTAATTCCACATTCATTCATGACGCGGATTTTTTCATCGGCTGTTCCTTTTCCTCCTGAAATAATTGCACCAGCATGTCCCATACGTTTTCCAGCTGGAGCCGTACGTCCTCCAATGAATCCAACAACCGGTTTCGTCATATTTTCCTTAACCCAAATGGCCGCTTCTTCTTCTGCTGTGCCACCGATTTCCCCTATCATGATTACCGCATGGGTTTCTGGATCTTCATTGAACGCTTTAAGCACATCAATGAAATCAGTCCCATTAACAGGGTCCCCACCAATGCCGACAGCTGATGATTGCCCAATACCTTCTTGTGATAATTGATGTACGGCTTCATAAGTCAGAGTACCAGAGCGAGAAACCACGCCAATATGGCCTTTTTTGTGGATATAGCCAGGCATTATCCCGATTTTGCATTCTTCCGGGGTAATCACACCCGGACAGTTAGGTCCAATTAAGCGTGTTTTTTTGCCTTCCATATACCGCTTGACCTTAACCATATCAAGGACTGGAATATGCTCGGTAATACAGATGACGAGATCAATCTCCGCGTCAACCGCTTCTAGAATTGCATCTGCTGCAAATGGAGCTGGTACATAGATAACCGATGCATTCGCCCCTGTTTCAGTGACAGCTTCGGAAACTGTATTATATACAGGTACCCCTTCCGCTTCTGTTCCACCTTTACCCGGAGTGACCCCTGCAACGATTTTCGTACCGTATTCTAACATCTGTTTTGTATGAAATAATGCTGTTGAGCCAGTGATTCCCTGAACGATCACTTTCGTATCTTTATTAATATAAATGCTCATTATGTTCCCCCCTGCCTATTATCCTACAAGTGATACTATTTTTTGCGCTCCGTCTGCCATGGATTCAGCAGCGGTGATATTTAGACCAGAATCTTTCAAAATACTTTTCCCTAAATCAACATTCGTTCCTTCTAAGCGAACAACGAGTGGAACATCCAGGCCTAGCTCTTTTGCAGCAGCTACGACGCCTGTCGCGATGATGTCACATTTCATGATTCCTCCGAAGATATTGACAAAGATGCCCTTTACTTTTTCATCGGACAGGATGATCTTGAAGGCCTCTTTCACCTTTTCCTCTGTAGCGCCGCCCCCGACGTCAAGGAAATTGGCTGGGTCGCCCATATAGTGTTTAATGATGTCCATTGTTGCCATTGCAAGCCCGGCGCCATTAACCATACAGCCAATATTTCCGTCAAGCGATATGTAACTAAGACCATGTTTTGATGCTTCAATTTCTTTAGCATCTTCTTCATCCAAATCACGGTACTCTGAAATATCTTTCTGACGGTATATTGCATTGTCATCAAAATTCAATTTAGCATCCAAGGCCATTACATTGCCATCCCCCGTCACGACTAACGGATTGATTTCGGCAATCGAACAATCTTTTTCTACGAATGCTGTATATAAGTTGATCATCAATTTAGATGCTTTATTTATTAATGGAGCTGGAATATTAATATTAAAAGCGATTCTACGTGCCTGGAAACCCGTTAAACCGACCACAGGGTCAATTACTTCCTTGAAGATTTTCTCGGGAGTTTTCTCAGCCACTTCTTCGATTTCCGTTCCGCCTTCTTCGGAGGCCATCAATACTACACTGTTCGTTGCACGGTCCAAGACCAGACCAATGTAATATTCCTTGGTGATATCGCAGCCTTCCTCGATAAGTAAACGCTTCACTTCTTTACCTGCAGGCCCTGTTTGATGGGTCACCAACGTTTTACCAAGAATCTCTTCTGCATATGTACGCGCTTCATCAAGATTCTTCGCAACCTTAACTCCGCCGGCTTTTCCGCGGCCACCCGCATGGATTTGAGCTTTGACGACAACAACCTCTGTACCTAACTCCTTCGCCGCTTCAACTGCTTCATCAACAGTAAAGGCAACTCGGCCATTTGGAACAGATACCCCGTATTGTCTCAAAATCTCTTTCCCCTGATACTCATGGATATTCATTTCCCATCCTCCTTATCTACTAAAAAACAAAACTTAAATTTGGTGCGTGTTTTCTCTACCATATTACAACAAAATTCTCTTTCATGCATAATTTTCTTTATCGACTATGAAAAATAATTATTACAATATACCTAATTAACCTTCTATTATATGGAAGAAAATACATTATTCATTCATAGGCTCATTTTCAGGATGATCATTTTACACCTACAGACTTTTTTAATTAAACACCTTATTTAAAGCCATTTTTAGGAATTTATTTGCTTCACTTTTATAAGATTTTCACCCTTATTTATTTTTTTGGACAAAAAAAATAAAAGCACGAAGCTTCTGCTTCATCCTTTTATCATTAGTTTACTATGTTTTTAATATAATGATTTTTTTCAGTACTTTTTATGGTTTCCTTCACAATCCGACCATTTTTTTAACCTGCCGAATAAAATTAGGGTTTTAACTTTTAGCATTCCGGTCCACCTTATAAACAAAAGCGAATACTTCGGCAACAGCTCCATATAATTCTTCCGGTATCGTTTGATTAATATCAAGCTGACCCAAAAGTTCCGTTAACGTTTCGTCCTTCTGTACAGGAATATTCAGTTCCCCTGCCTTTGCCAGGATATTCTCTGCCGTCTTGCCTTTTCCCTTAGCCAACACGACAGGTGCCTGCGATGACTTTGCATCATATTTTAAGGCAATCGCTTCTTTCCGTTTTTCCTGTTTCATATCCGAATGTCCACCCCACTATAAGTTCCTGTCTCTGAAAAAGGAACAGTAGTCTGCCTCACACCCGTATTTCTTGTGCGTGTTGGGTCCTGAAATAAAACTCCTGATAACTTGTAATCCATCAATCGCAAATTATCCTTCAACACGTCCAGATAATTACTCGCCACAGTTTCAATTGTTTGATTCTGCTCGTTGATGATAGTCACGTTGATGACGCGGTTTTGGATTTGCATGTCAATGATGGTTTCGTTAAGGTTCTCTAACTCTAAATAAAACAGGATACGACAGTAATCAGGATCGATCTTTCCATCCTTTGTTTTCCTTCCACTCCATTGCAACGTTAAATCCGTTTGGGACGAACCTAAGTTGAGAGGAAGGGTGAGCAATAAATTTTGCATGGGTCCGTTATCCTGTGAGAGAACCTGCTGAGCAGTGAGCCGATTCACTATTTGTTCAGCCATGTCTTTAATTGCTGGTGGATGCTGCTCATTCAACAATTTTAGGAGTAAAGGCTTGAGAGTTTCTAACTCCTCTGATAGCGCTTCCGATTCGCCTCCCGATAGATTAGCAAGAACATGCTCCAGTTGAAGCCCAAGCATTTTGGTCCATTCTTTCAGTTGTTGGGCTACAGCTGTCCCATTTGTAAAATCATTTGGTTGAAAACCTTCATCTATTAAATGGCTCAGCACTAGTTTCTCGGGATTGATAGCAGCAGAGGAAGTTTCTGGAACCTGCTTGAAAGCCTGAAGTAGAAGATCCCCCACTTTCCCCTTCGACTCACCAACTTGCCCTACATCCTTATTTATTTGACTCAATAATTCATCGACTTCTAGATCGACCGGGGTGATTTTACGATTGGCAGACACCTCGGAAAAAGCACGTTCAAGTAAATGTGAAGTAAGATTAAGGGCTTCTTTTGTAAACATTGGAATTTGCCGGACAGTCTGTTGCATCCCCTGCCATTGGGTATCAGCCTTAGAGCTCTTTAATAATTCTGAGATTAACTCCGGCCCTCCATTTTCGCTTTGGATTCCATTCCGTTGAATCATAGGGATAGTCCCTGGTTCCCTTGCCGAGGAGCCTTTCCCAAAAGCACGTTCAAGCAGGTTTAGATTAAGTCCAGACCTTTCATCGGTTGCAATGCTTTTATACGGTATTACATCTTTTACATCTGAAGATTTCGTCGCTCCTATATCCGAACTCCCCCATAGTTTAATAAGGTTAGATTCCATATTCCCTTGTCCAAGCGTTCCATTTGCTAGTGCTTGCAGTCCTTGCTGTAGTTTATTAGCCGTTGGGGTCTTCATGGGTTCCGGCGCCCGCACCGATTCAGCAACTATTCTTCTCAGTAATTCCGTTTCAGTTATCCCACTTGGAATGAAACCAGTCTTTTGAAGCAAGGAAAAGGCTCCTGATTTCATATCTGGTGTCGACTTGGAATCAAGCCAAGTTGCAATAAGTCTGTGCAAACCAGTTTGTTGCAATTGATCTTGTTTAGTAATATGTAGGGACTCCAATACGGCTTTTAGCTGCACCACCGTCTTTGTGTCAGATCCGCTTTCCTGTAATTGTTGTTGCAGACCACTTAGTAACTTATGAAAAGGTTCACCTTTTGCTAGTTCGGCCAATGCAAAAAATACATCCTTAACAAAAGGTAGCTGCTGCGTAAACATCGTTTTAATAACAGAAAGTCCCGATTCAGTTGTACTTGCCGCTTTAACCCATTGCAATGCTGATGAGAAGAAATCTTTGGTGATGGGGAATTGATTTCTCAGTAAAAACTCGGCAAGCTTTGCAGACTCTGGTTCCGACTTAACACCAAGGTAAACAAGTAGCTGTGCCGCTGCTTCTTTTGTATTCGAGAGGTTCACATTCGGGGAATCAAGTACTTTCAAAACCACCTGTCCCTCATTTGGCTGCACTTGAAGCCAATATCTTTCCCCAACCTGTAGCGGGACGTCCAGGTGCGCAATCATTTTTTGTTGGCCAATCTGCACTTCAGCCGTTTGGTTCGGAAAGATCTTATTCACTTTTCCGAAAAGAATTTGCCCACTCTTTAGATTCGTGCTTCCTTGTATCTCAACGGGTGTAGAAACAGACTGACCATTTGTTATTGATTGCATCCCCTCATCCTCCTTTAATCCTTATTTCCTTGCCGCAATTTCCTTTACAGGTGCGAAACTTCTTCTGTGCCATGGTGTAAGCCCATGCTTATCGAGAGCTTCGAGGTGTTGGCTCGTACCATAGCCCATATGCTTTTCAAATCCATACTCCGGGTACTTTACCCCATATTCCTTCATCATTCTGTCACGTGTCACTTTAGCGACGATTGAAGCCGCAGATATGGTAATACTTCTAGCATCTCCTTTTATTAGCGAGAGCTGAGGAATGGACATATCCAGTTCCATTGCATCAATCAATAAATGATCCGGCAATTCCGAAAGATTGTTCACCGCTGCCATCATGGCCTTTTTCGTAGCCTGATAGATATTGATTTCGTCGATTTCTTCGCTATGTACAATGCCTATCCCAATTGATATAGCCTCTTTATGAATCGCCTCATAAAATTGTTCCCTTTTGGACTCGGAAATTTTTTTCGAATCATTTAGCCCAGGCAAATAGAAAGTATCTGGTAAAATAACCGCACTTGTCACTACCGGGCCAGCCAAGGGCCCTCTTCCAACTTCATCTATACCGGCAAGAACCGAAAACCCTTGTTGGCGCAGCTCTCGCTCAAACTCTGACATTTTTAAGAAGGTATCCCTGATTTGTTGAGCTTTTTCGTAGGTTTTGTTCCATTTGCCGATTAAATCGGCGACTCCCTTGCGAGCATCCTCTCGGCATTCTTGCAAAAAAGGATCTTCCGGATTACTTATGGATTTTAATCTTGAAGAAATTTCGTTAATATTCATGGCTGTTTTCATTTTTATCACCCATCATTATAAGTATCGGCAGAAATGTTACATTCCTATAGTTCCATCAAAAATACGGAGCGGAAAAGAGACATCATTTTGGTTAAAACAACCTTCGATGCCTAAAGTCCCGCTCCGTGTTTATTCTCTTGTACAGCTTGGCCCGGACAGAGGTTAGTCGGGCGTGTTTTCTTGGTCCTCTTTAGGCGGTAGCTCGAATGTGAGCGGGCCCATCTTTTCAGAACGGATCTCACGAACGACCAGTTCTGCGGTCTTATCGTAATCGATATACCCTCCAGAGGCTATACATCCTCTGAACTTCCCAACTGCATCGAAAAGTTCCAGCGTTTCTTGTGGGATAACATCAAGATTATATCGTGATTTCAACCGATCTGGATATTCTTTTTCCAAGAAGCGAAGACCATAGAGAGAGACTTCGTGCAAGTTTAAAATCGTATCCTTGATTGCTCCTGTCAAGGCCAGTCTTAAACCGACTTCCTGATCCTCGAATTTAGGCCACAGAATACCCGGTGTATCTAAAAGTTCGAGTTCCTTACCGAACTTTATCCATTGCTGAGCCTTCGTCACACCAGGCGTGTTGCCCGTTTTGGCAATGTTCTTCCTAGCAAGCCGATTGATCAGCGTCGATTTCCCGACATTCGGAATCCCGACGATCATCGCACGAATCGCACGCGGCTTGATTCCTCTTGACTCCATCCGATCATACTTCTCTTTCAAGAGCATTTTAGAAGTCGTCGTAATCTGATGCAGACCATTTCCCGCCTGTGAGTTAATGGCAATTGCCGTTTTACCTTGTGATTTATAATAATCAAGCCACTGATTGGTTTTTACCGGATCAGCCATATCGGCTTTATTCAACAAGATAAGCCTTGGTTTATGCTGGATGATCTCATCTATCATCGGATTCCGTGAAGATGCCGGGATACGTGCATCCACAAGTTCAAATATGATGTCCACCAGTTTTAATTTTTCTGTTACTTCCCGTCTCGCTTTGGCCATATGGCCAGGGAACCACTGTATTGTCAATGGAATCCACCTTTCTACTATTCCACCAATCGAAAGTCTTTGATTGGCCAGTAAACTAATTTAGTTTTGCCTAACACTTCCCGGTACGAAACAACCCCGATATGGCGGCTGTCCTTGCTGAAGCGACGATTATCTCCCAAAACAAATAAATGTCCTTCAGGCACCGTTTCTTGTTCAATGATATCACTTAATGTAAAAGGCTCGGTCAATGGTCCACCATCAATCAATTGCTTTTTATATTCATCCAAATATGGTTCGCCATATGCTTTTCCATCCACATAAAGTATATCATCTTTATATTCCACCTTTTCACCGGGAAGACCGATGACCCGTTTAACGTAATCCTTGCCTTCCGGCGCTTTAAAGACGATGATGTCGAATCTTTTTGGTTCACCCACTGAATAAGAGAATTTATTAACGAGCATACGGTCTGTATCCTTCAAAGTCGGCATCATGGAAAAGCCGTCCACATAGATTGGGGCCAAAAGGAAATAACGAATAAGCGTTACTAAAATGACCGCAATTAGGGCTGCCTTTATCCATTCCCACAATTCATTTTTCTTTTTCGCCATCCTTACCACCCTTTTAGAAAAGCATATCATCTAATCATTTTAACATGTTACGGACGCTATAGCGAGCAGGTTTAGGACCCTCTCACTTCTTTTCCGGATGGTTTAATCGATAAAAAAAGGAGCCTGTTAAACAGGCTCCTTTTTTTGTATACGATTTGGTTTCGCACCTTATGTGGATCATGGTAAACCCGCATAGAGAGATTCGAAGAATTAACGACGAATTTCTTTAATACGTGCTTTTTTACCACGAAGTTCGCGTAGGTAATAAAGTTTCGCACGACGGACTTTACCGTGACGGATAACTTCTAATTTCGCAATTTTTGGTGTGTGAACAGGGAAAGCACGTTCTACTCCAACGCCGTAAGAAATCTTACGTACTGTGAAAGTTTCACTAACTCCGCCGCCACGACGTTTGATTACAACGCCTTCAAACAACTGAATACGTTCGCGAGTTCCTTCAATAACCTTAACGTGTACACGTACTGTGTCACCAGGTCTGAATGATGGAAGATCTGTGCGAAGTTGTTCTTTTGTAATTTCGTTAATAAGATTTTGCATGAATTCCAACTCCTCCTGGACGCTCTTGCAAATACTGAATTGTTTTGCAGCGGAACATCGATATAAGACCGGACTTTTGCCCAAGTCACAAGGTCTATCCTACCATACAATATGCATTGATGCAATAGCGATCATTCTTCTTTTTGAATCTCTGACAGCAATTTTTTCTCAAGATCGGAAAGTTCATAGCTTTCAAGCAAATCAGGTCGTCTCTGCCATGTTCTCCGTAATGATTCTTTCATCCGCCACTCATCTATTTTTTTATGATTTCCGGATATGAGTGGATCCGGGACTTTCATGCCCCGGAAATCTGCAGGTCTAGTGTAATGAGGGTGCTCTAATAAACCAGAAGAATAGGAATCAAGAATCGGGGAATCAACATTTCCAAGAACACCCGGCAACAAGCGGACAACACTATCTATAATGACCATGGCCCCCAATTCTCCACCTGTAAGTACATAGTCGCCTATTGATATCTCATCTGTGACGATATGCTCCCTGATACGCTCATCATATCCTTCATAATGGCCGCATACGAAAATGAGATGTTCTTCCTTTGCAAGTTCCTCTGCTTTTTTCTGCGTGTAGCGCTCCCCCTGCGGGCAAAGGAGTACTACCCTAGGTTTTAGGTCACCTTGGCCTTTGATCGCTTCTACAGCATCAAAAATGGGCTGTGCCTTCAACACCATGCCTGCCCCACCGCCATATGGGTAATCATCAACAGTTGAATGTTTATTATCTGCGTAATCGCGGAAATTGGTCACTTGATAGCTGACAGCCTGCTTTTCTGCCGCCTTTTTTAACATAGACGAACCAAGCACTCCTTCGAACATTTCTGGAAAAAGAGAAAGTACATCGATTTTCATCAGTCCAATAGTCCTTCCATCGGCGTGATGATAACCTTTTTCTCCGAGATGTCGACCTCTTTTACAATCTGATCGATATACGGGATTAGAACATCCTTGCCTGCCGTCCTTTTAATGACCCAAACATCATTGGCACCTGGAGTCAATACCTCTACGATTTCTCCTATTTCCTCTTCTTCATCCGTGAAGACCTTACAGCCGATGATCTCGTGGAAGAAAAATTCCCCCTCATCCAGTTTGCCAAGCTGTGATTCCTTTATTCTCAAAATCCCGTTGCGGAAAGCTTCTACCTGACCGACGTTATAATAGTTTTCAAACGTCAATAGATTAAAGTTTTTATGAGTCCGGTGTGACCTGATTGTAAGCGGCAATGGTTTTTTCTCTGTTTCCCTGAACAAATACAGCGTATTGCCAACTTTGTACCGCTTCTCCGGGAAATCTGTTGATGAAATAACACGGACTTCTCCTAGAAGACCGTGCGTATTGACGATTTTACCTACATTAAACCAGTTTTCCATTCTTTCACCTCTAACGAATTTCCGAGACAATTCCATCTTTAATGACAATTGTCTTCGTTGTCATAAGATCGTCCCAATCTGCCCCGATTTCTACATCAATAATGCTTTGGACTTCCCGTTCCTTCAGTTCGCTTCCAATAGGAAGGATTTCCAACTGTTCCATTTGAAATTCAAGCAGTTTGATTTTTTCCTGCCTTTGGTTAATTTCTTTTTCAAAATGAGAACGAAGGCTGGCGGGCTGAAGGTTACGGGTCTTTTCAAGTTTTTTCAGTTCAAAACGAAGCTGTTCACTTTCTTTTTGAAGTTGTAGTCGTTTTGATTTGTACTTATCGAGGAGCTGATTCTTGCTGGATTCCGTTAATACTTGGTTAACGATTACGTTTTGGAGAATTTTCATTCCAGCGCCTCCTATTATCTATGATTTCTTATTTCGTTCAAAAAATATGTATGATAGGGTAATCTTTTGAAAAAATGAGGGTCATTCTCTTAAGTATAACGTAAAACGGTGAAAGATGTGTCTCAAAAGAATGAAAATTAGACCCCGAATCCATGAAATTGTAAGTAGACCCGGGATTGAACTTTTCTTGAAGTACAAAAAAAGGAGGGGATTAGCCCTCCTTATTCGGAAATCTCCAAATAGATTTTCTTCTGCTGTGAAGATCCTGCTGCATATACCACAGTTCGAATCGCCTTAGCAACACGCCCTTGTTTACCGATGACCTTGCCCATGTCTTCTTTATGAACGGAGAGGACATAAACAACCCGGTCGGCTTCTTCCTTCGAAGTTACAATAACCTCTTCCGGATGATCCACAAGTGCTGAAACAATCGTTTCAATTAAAGATTTCATCAACTAGCGTCGATTACTTGCTGTTTTTTGCAACATGGAATTTTTCCATGATGCCTTGAGTTGAGAATAAGTTGCGAACTGTATCAGATGGTTTAGCTCCATCTTGTAACCATTTAAGAGCAAGCTCTTCATTGATGTCAACTTTAGCTGGTTGAGTCACCGGGTTATAAGTTCCCACTACTTCGATGTAACGTCCGTCACGTGGTGAACGAGAATCTGCAACTACAATACGATAGAAAGGAGATTTTTTTGCTCCCATACGTTTTAAGCGAATTTTTACTGCCATTTTAAATAAGCACCTCCGAATAGTTTCACACAAGATAGTATAATATCAAATGTCTTGTATGTTTGTAAAGGTTTTTTTCTTAACAGGTGAAAAAAGTGTTTAAATAGGCGGTTTCAGCCTATTTTTATGCTCATTTCCCATGAAAAAAACTTACATGAACGGGAATTTAAATCCCTTTTTCTTTCCTTTTTGCATGCTTGTAACTTGTTTCATCATCTTTTTCATTTCTTCAAATTGCTTCAGTAGACGGTTCACTTCTTGGATCGATCTTCCGCTCCCTTTGGCAATCCGTTTCTTGCGGGATGCATTCATGGTTTCTGGATGTTCTTTCTCTTGCGTCGTCATTGAACGGATGATAGCCTCAACATGACCAATCTGTTTCTCATCGATCTGAAGGTTATCCATCCCTTTCATTTTATTCGCACCAGGAATCATCTTCAAAATATCATCAAGCGGTCCCATATTGCGCACTTGACCAAGCTGTTCAAGGAAATCATCAAAGGTAAAAGTAGCGGTACGCATCTTTTTCTCTAATTCTTTCGCTTTTTCTTCATCAACATTGGCTTGTGCTTTTTCGATAAGGGTCAATACATCGCCCATACCAAGGATTCTTGAAGCCATCCTTTCTGGATGGAATGCTTCAAGTGCATCCAATTTTTCGCCCATACCGACAAATTTAATCGGCGTGTCCGTAACGGAACGAATAGAAAGTGCCGCACCACCACGAGTATCCCCATCTAGCTTCGTTAATACGACTCCAGTTAGACCGAGCTGTTCATTGAAACTTTGAGCCACATTGACAGCATCCTGACCTGTCATCGCATCGACAACTAGGAAGATTTCATCCGGTTTGGTCAATTCCTTGATATCTTTCAGTTCGCCCATCAGATTTTCATCAACATGGAGGCGACCTGCGGTATCAATCAACACATAATCATGATGTTCTTCCTTCGCCTTTTCAATCGCCTGTTTCGCAATTTCTACAGGACTGACCTGATCACCTAGGGAAAAAACAGGCATGCTTAATTGTTTGCCAAGTGTTTCAAGCTGCTTAATCGCCGCCGGACGGTAAATATCAGCCGCAACCAACAATGGCTTACGGTTGTATTTTTTTCTAAGAAGATTTGCCAGCTTTCCGGTAGTCGTCGTTTTACCTGCCCCTTGAAGACCTACCATCATAATGACAGTCGGTGGTTTGGAGGCAACGGCAATCTTACTCTGTTCGCCGCCCATCAGCTGAGTCAATTCTTCCTTAACTACTTTAATTACCTGTTGACCGGGGGTTAAGCTTTTTAGCACTTCCTGACCTACCGAACGCTCACTTACACGCTTCACAAATTCCTTCACGACTTTAAAGTTAACATCCGCTTCAAGCAGGGCCAAACGAACTTCACGCATCATTTCTTTAACGTCTGCTTCGTTGACCTTCCCTTTTCCACGGATTTTTTGCATCGTGTTCTGCAGTCGGTCGGCCAATCCTTCAAATGCCATATTGCCGCCTCCTAATCTAACTTCTCAAGCGCTGTAATTGCGTCAAGCAACTTTTCTTTAGAAAAGGATTCCTTCTCTAAAAGATCCTTCACATTCGCAATCCATTGGTTACGCTCTTGAAATTTTTGAAATAACAATAGCTTCGCTTCATATTCTTCGAGCATTGCTTCTGTTCTTTTTATATTATCATAGACTGCCTGCCTACTGACTTCGTATTCATTGGCAATCTCTCCAAGAGAGTAATCATCCAGATAGTAGAGGGCCATATAGCTCTGCTGCTTTTCCGTTAACAACGATTGGTAAAAGTCATACAAATAATTAATCCGCGTTGTCTTTTCAAGCATGTTAGCAAGCCTCCCTGCTGTTAAGTGAAAACCCTTTACAAGTTTATATTGTATAGTGTCGATTATTTCATGTCAAGCTAAACTCCTTACCACAAGATAAAAATCATTATTTTTTTCGTTTTCTCGCTTCAATCAGGCGCTTCATCTGCTCTTCACGTTCCGATTCCGATAGTTTATTTACAGGTTCCTTCTTGTGGTGGCGAGCTGGCACTGATTTTACCTGCTCCTTTTTTTGCTCGATTTCTACAGGCTGCTTCTTTAATGCTTCTTCCTTACCAACTTTTTGTTTTACCTTTTTCAGTTTTGCGACTCTTTCGTTTTGCCTAGATGAAGTGGTTTCTGATTTTTCACGACTTCCCGTAAAGATACGCGAAACTCTGTGCCAACCAAACCTTCGGACCGCAATTTCGCAAAATAAGAGCAAGAATGCCGATAAAAGCAGCCAAGAACTAATACTTTGTTCTTGCCTTGACGTATTTTGCAATGGCCGGAATGCCTCAGATTCATCCTTCAACTCCTGACCACCCGAAACAGCCAATAATTCCTTAATAAGCGCTTTGTTTAGGCCTTGTTGCAGGTATTCCTCTGAATAGGGCACGGTGAAACCTGTTTGATATAGATTCGTACTTCCACCCTTGGTATCTTGTTTTATGCTGAGAAAATACATCCCTGATTGCTTAGGCATGATGACTTCGTATTTTCCCGGCGCGATGAGTTTCGTATTGACGTCTACTTCCTCACCTTTTTCAGACACTACATTTGCCGATACAGGAAAGTGATTTTGTGTGGACGATTCAAGGTTGATGACCGTTTCCTCCCCACCATTATCCTGTGTGAGCATATACGGCTCACTTTCGAACTTGGGCAGCGTGTTTGTGATCAATTGATTGAGAAATGTCCCCCACTTTCCCCAAGCAGGCCAATCGCCCGACCATTTCCCACTAATGTCCGAAGTGAAAGCTGCCGTCGTTCCCATTCCATATTGCCACTCGGCAAGGACGGGATCCTCTTTTTCACTGATCAGCGACTGTAATGCACGCTGCTTTGCAGTTGTCGCGATGTAGGCATTCATCTTAGGTACGCCATCCTTAAACAATCCGTTCCATTCCGGATTGTCCTTGATAGATGGATAAAATGGGGTATCCTCAATGTAAGTGCGGCTCGCCATGACGGTTTCCCTCGATAAAATGCTCGGAATAACGGAAGCATCCGTGACATCGTAATAGCGCCCCGCACCAAAGTCGGCCAAGTCCTCAAGTAGGTTCTTATCGGCATCATTTCCAATTGAAACGGTAGAGAGGGTTATGTTCTCTTCCTTTCCTTCTTCAATCAAGTCTTCATAATTACTTGAAGCGTTTGACTGTCCATCGGTCAACAAAATAATGTGCTTCCGCTGCAACCTTTCATCCCTTAACTTATCATAGGCCATTTCAAGCGAGCTGAAGATTTCAGTACCGCCACCTGAAGACAGTGTACGAATCTTCTCCACGACTTTTTCCTTATCCT
The DNA here is from genome assembly GCF_050272735.1 of Peribacillus sp. NPDC046944. Classification (NCBI taxonomy): domain Bacteria; kingdom Bacillati; phylum Bacillota; class Bacilli; order Caryophanales; family Bacillaceae; genus Peribacillus; species Peribacillus sp. NPDC046944. Next base: position 337,050 of record NZ_JBNNML010000004.1, on the reverse strand, counting down.
TAAGTGGGGCTGCTTCGATGATTTCCCATGGTCGGTCATCGAAGGCAATGAATCCAAACGTATCCTTTTCACGCAAAAGTTCAACAGAGCGGGCAGCCGCTTCCTTTGCCAATGATAGCTTGTTTCCATCCATACTGCCTGATCGGTCGAGAACAATCATCAGTCCAAGAGATGGCATCTTTTTTTTTCCTTTGATGTCCATATCTACTGGAAGTAATCTCTCAATTGGTGTCTTGAAATACCCGCCGAGCCCGAAACTATTTTCTCCGCCGGTCATCACGAACCCATTACCGAAATCCTTAACGGACCGCTCTATCATTTTCATTTGAATTTCCGAGACTGAGGTGGCAGGAACATTATTAAACACAATCGATTGGTATTGTAAAAAACCGGATAAAGTGGTCGGCAGTTTTTCCGGTATCGTCGATTCGACAATTAGCCCGCTGCCGTTCAAAATATTTTCAAGCCGTCCTGTTGACTCACCTTCGACAATCAATACTTTTGGTGTGCCTTTTACATTCGTGATTGCCTGCAATTGGTTATTTTCCGCAAATGTATCATTTTCAGCGATGATTTCGGCCTTATATACTTGTAGTCCAGTTTTCTCGGCTGTATGAGAAACAGAGAATAAATTAGTCCCTTCTTTTACACTCACTGCCTTTTTGATGATTTCCTGATCATTCAGTGAAATGCGGACAGTCGCCTTTTTCGCTGTATTGCTAAAGACCTCCAATGAAATCTCCGTTTTTTCGCCTTGATAGATAGATGGGGGAATCGTTACATTCTTCAGGGCGACATCTTCGCCAATCGATTCGATTAGTGGCACGATGTCGAGCTCAATATTTTTATTTGCAAGTAGTTTGGCCTCCTCCACACTGCTTCCCGACGTTTCATTGCCATCCGAAAAAAGGACGATTCTCCCACTTGAATAGCTCGGAATGAGCGAGGAAGCAAATTGAATGCCTGAATCCAATTGACTTGCCTCTTCTTCCACTTCACCGCTAAATTGGCTTATGGGTGTATGTTTTGTCGACAACGCCTGCTCAGCAACGGCACTGCCCCCAAAGGCTGCCACCGCAAAAGAGTCGTCTCTACCCATTGTTTCAACACTTTTCTCAATCCAAGCAAGCGACTTTGTGCCAGAGTCTTTGACACTTGCAGAACGATCGACTAAAAAAACAACCGTCGATCCCTTGATAGGTTGTAGCAATTGCGGAACGCTCAGTGCCAATACAATGAGAAAAAAAATACATGACCGCAATATGGCCACAACGACCGTCTCTACATGCTTCGTTTGATTACGTGATTTTATCACATGCATATAAATAAGGGCTGCACAGGGAATCAGCAATAAAAAAAACAGGGGATAAGTAACATCAATACCCACGTCGATATACCTCCCATTCGGCCATTAGTAGCAGAAGGGCCATACAAGCCAGCCAGTACCATAAGATATCCTGTTTTGTATCGCTTCCCCCTTCTTTCAACTCTGATGATTTCATATTCATCTTGAACGACGGAGCTGAATCGACTCTTTTTTCCCTTTCGTCCAATAATACCGAAAAGTAAAATGCCTGTTCTCCCGCCATCGCTTCGTATATACCAGGCTTATTTGGCGCTCGAAAACCCTCCTTTTGCAAATCAATGGAAAAGAGATTCGTTCCGGACTCTGTAAATATAGCCAATTTTCCCGTTTCCGTTCCAAGATTCAACCACTTTTCTTCACCAGGCTGATAGTAACCTAGAAAGTTCGACTGTTGGGTCAGCCATTGATAGGAATTATATAAAAATATAGGAAATCCAGGTTGTAACGGCCAATCGCTGTCCGCAACGGAGAAGTTCAGGGCAATGATCGGCTGTCCTTGGTACGTACCTTTTTGAATGAGCGGTATACCCTCACTTGTAGTAACATGATGCCATTGCTTGCTGATCGGAGGGGATGCCGATTCAATATACACTTTGTCCATTTGTACGTAGTCCATGAGTGGGTCACCCGTTCCCTTTGGTTGACCTGTCAGTTTTTGTTTTCCTTTTTCAGTGGCATTGATAAAAAGAAGCGGGTACGATCCAAGTTCCTCTAAGTCCACTCCTTCGGCAATCACGATTCCATCCATTTCGACTTTTTCTTTATCGTCAAGCTGGATGATATCAAGGCCAATCGTTTCGAGCCCATTAATCAAAAATGGATTCACATCCCCCACTGCATAGACTTTCTCATATACGGCCGTTTGGATGGCCGTCATTTCATTGTCCGCTGAATAGTCATCATCCACAATGATGGAGGCCGTATAATACGGTTTTTCTTTCAGAACCGGTATATCAATTATTTTCTCGCTGCTTGCTTTCACCATTATCCTTTTTGTGAATAGAACATCTTTTCCATTCGTTACTTGAAATTTCACCGTTTCATCCTGCTTCGTTTGATTTTCAATGACCGCCACCCCAGTAATGCCTCCTTCAGAGCTTGCCGTGCCAAATGAAAGCAAGGAGAGATTGCCAGTCAGGCTGCTGAAATTATGTACACCAATGGGAATGTCTTCCGATAACCCCCTAAGGTCCTCCTCCACAACCGCATCGGAGTATAAATGAATGACCGATTCTTTTCCAGCCGCTAGCGAGTCTGCCAGTTTCAATGCCTTATCAACATGCTCATGACTGTATGTTAGCTCCATTTCTTTTATTTGTTTTTTTAACTCAGCCCGGTTTGTTTCGTGATTGGCAAGTATCACAGGCTTTTGACCAGCATCTATGATTGTCACTTCTTGATCATCCACCGCTTGAAGCATCTCCCCCACTTCTTGCTTGGCTTTTTCAAACCGGGTGAGCTCCCCTTCTTTTGCACTCATCGAAGCCGATGTGTCGACAATTAGGATTAGGTGGTCGCCCGGAATGCCCTTTTGAAACCAAAAGGGTCGAACCAACGCGAACATGAGGAGGAGAAGTACGAGAAGTTGAAGCCAGAATAAGAGATTATGCTGTAATTTATGAAGCCATGGAGAAACCTGCCATTCATTCAGCACCTGCTCCCATAATAAATTGGACGAAATCTTCGTTTTCTCATATTGCTTCCGGAAAAAATAAAACAGAATGACGGCTCCGATAAAAATGGTCAATAGAAAAAAGAGTGGGTTTGAAATATGCATATCTTCACCTCAATTCATTAGCCCGTGGCGTGGAAAGTCGTGAAATAAAATCGTTTGTATATCCTTTTCAGCAGATATGAGCATATAGCGGCTGCCAAGACTTTCACAGATAGCTTCAAGCTGCTCGTTATGGTGTGCTAGACTCCTTCGATAGTTGTCGATGAGGGTCGGATTAAGGCTAACATTGACCGCTGTTTCCATTTCACTATCCACAAACTTCAGGTCCCCATCATACATAGGTTGAAGTTCCTCTTTCCCCAGCAGTTGAATGAACCAGACTTCTTGTCTTGCCGAGCGTAGCTTTCTTAAAGTCGCCTCCACCTTTTCGATGGGCTCAAGACCATCCGAGATGATAATCGCAAGTTGCTGATTCCTCACCATCACTTTGCCAAGTTGCTCATAAAACTCCCCGCTTCTCTCCGTATCTTCCAATCCAGCTATCTCTCGAAAAACCCTTTTACGGTGAACCGCTCCTTTACGTCGAATAGGATGGGCTCCTTGATTACCGACGGGAACAAAATTCAGACGGTCTTCGCTTGCAAGGACAACAAAGCTCAATGAAGCGGCGAGCTTTCGCGCCTGTTCCCATTTTCCCGGGAGAGCTCGCATCGAAGAAGACATATCCAGGTAAACGGCCACAGATAACTCCTGTTCATCGAGGAACCTTTTTATATAATGCTTCTGGGTTCGGCCAAATACATTCCAATCGATTTGCCGGACATCGTCTCCCGGTTGATAGGCCCGAAAATCGGAGAACTCAAGCGAAGAACCAAACGCACTCGACCGTCTCGAACCTTTATGCATCCCACGCTTCCTCGTTTTCACGAGCAATCTCTTTTTCTGTAGCCTTTCTAAAAAAGCATAAGCTACCATCAAACCGGTGTTCCTTTTCCTAATTTATACGCCGACTCAACGACTTCAGAAATAATGGAATCTATGAGAACCCCGTTTGCTTCCGCTTCAAAGTTGAGTATAATCCGATGCCTCAGCACAGGATAGGCCGTTTGCTTCAAGTCACCGGCAGAAACATGATAACGCCCGGCAAATAAAGCCCTTGCCTTTGCCATTTTGATCAAACTTTGCAACCCACGAGGTCCGCTTCCGAATTGAACGTATTGCCGGACAAGTTCCGGCGATTCCTCCACATTTGGATGAGTACTCGAAATAATCAAAACCGCGTAATCCAGCATCTCTTCTGAAATAAGGACCTCCTTTACTAGTTGCTGCAGTAACAAAACATCCTTGATGGAGGCAGCTTTTTCAATAGAAATGGTTTCCCTGCCTGTCGTTCGAAGGGCAATCTGCTTTAATTCCTGCTTTGATGGATAACGGACAAGAATCTTACAGATAAACCGGTCCATCTGGGCTTCGGGCAATGGATACGTCCCCTCCATATCGATTGGATTCTGGGTTGCAAGCACAAAGAAGGGCTGATCAAGCTGTTTCGTTTCCCCCATGACTGTTACAGTTCTCTCCCCCATTGCCTCTAAAAGCGAACTCTGTGTCTTCGGCGTCGCCCGATTGATTTCATCAGCTAAGACGATATGAGAAAAAAGAGGCCCCTCATGGAAGGTAAACTGCTGCCTTCCGTCCTCTCCAGGTTGCAATAACATGGTTCCCGTAATATCGGAAGGCATCAGATCTGGTGTAAACTGGATTCTAGAAAACTCTAAATCCAGGCATTCCGAAATCGTCCGAACGAGCATCGTCTTCCCAAGTCCCGGCAAGCCTTCAAGCAATACGTGGCCACCTGCAAAAATGCTCCATAAAACTTGATCGATCACGTCTTCCTGCCCAACTATAAAACGGGAGATTTCCTGCTTAACTCTCTCAATCATAGTCCCTGCTTCATTAAACTGCTGTTCTTTTTCCGTCATTTTCCCACTACCTTTCCGGATCAAGATTATTAAAATAATTCTTGACGATATCATTCAAATCAGAGGGTAGCCTAAGGCGATCCGTACTTTTGCGATAAGATTCCTCATACTGCTGATAGACCTCCTCATAATTCCGCAAGTTCCCCCTCAATACTGGACCCTCGGCCTCCTCCTGCTCGCCACTCCCTTCACCAAGTTTCCCATTGTCGGTTTCCATATTCTGCTTTCCATCGGTCTTTTCGGGAATCGTCAGCATTTCCCTCGACCCTTGTCCAGCACCCCCCTTCGTGCCTCCTTTTCCTCCGCCGGTTCCACTTACTCCTTGTCCTTGTCCTTGTCCTTGACCCTGTCCTTGTCCTTTTTGGCTTCCGGGATTATTCCCAGAATTGGCGTTGGGCTGTCCATTAGGCGTAGAGGAGGGCTGACCTAGGGGCTGATTGGCGGGTTGCTTCCCTTGTGTTCCATCGCTGTTAGAAAAAGCTGTTTGAGAAGAAGGAATACCATCTTGACTCATTTTATTCTGAAGTTGGGATCCCGCTTGACGAACAGCTTGATTGGCTGATGCTAACTGCTTGGCAAGTTCTCCCGATTCCATCGCTTCCTCCAACTGCTGCATCAGTGCATCCAATTGTTCTTCCGTTAATGGAAGCTCCTGCTCTGTGTAGCTCTCTAGGGCCTGCTTCTGTTCCTTGGACAGCTCATCCCATCTTTCATTTAGTTCTTTCAGTTCTTTTTCGACCAGTCGCATGTCCTTTTGTTCAAGTGCCTTGGACAGCTCCGTAAGGCCGGTTTTTTTTGACTGATCCTTCCAGGTTTCCAGTGACTCTTGCTTTTCTCTTTGCTTCTTTTCTTTTAATTGCAGCTCGCTTGACTGTTTGGCGAGTGCCTCTAAGGCCTTCTCAGCCTCTTTTTCTAGCGCAACTTTCTCTTTTACATCTTTCAATGTCTTTTTGACATCAGGATCCTTTATTTCCTTCACTTTTTCATCAAGCTCTTTTTTGACCTCCTCGACAAGCTTCACTTCTTTTTCCGCCTGCCTGGCTTGATCCATTTTCTGATTTGGCAAAATTGCCAATAGGGAACCTCCTATTGCTAAACAAAGAGCTAGCGTCAGCCATTTCGGATGTACCCATACTTTCTTCCTTCTGAGGGCCTCCTCCTGATGGATTTTCATATGGTGAATAGCATCCCTGAGCTGGAGTGACTTAAGCTCACCAATCTCCCCTAAAAAAGCGAATCCCGTCACGACACGGTCATCAGGAACATACTGGTTAAACAGCAAAGCAGCCGTTTTATTACCGGGTTTTCCTTTAATGATTCTATAGACAAAAAAAGCAAGTAAACAGATGATTCCAATGAAAAAATAACGGAAAACGAAGGGTATGACTACTATACGTGCCATGAAAAATAGTAAAGTCGTCCATGCAGACACGGCAAGGAGTAAAAGTTGCCCCTCCCTCATCACATGCTGCATGAAAAGTTGCCGCTTAACGGGTTTAATCAACTTGAGAAACTGGAGTTCATCATGGGTAAGATCCTTGTTCATCGTTTTGTCTTCATTCCCACGCGCAGCTTTTTAACGCTTAGAAGAACGGACCCGATTAGTAGAAGTGTGTAACAAATCAAATGAGACGCCCAAAGTGGAAAATCAATCCCCGATAACTTCTGGATTTCCTCAGAGTAAGTCGGTTCAACAAAGCCGATTAATACGATTGGGGTATTTAGCATGGCCGCTAAGTAAGGCAATGGGTTAGTCGTTGGTGTGGTCACATTTACCTGATTCCCCACGGCCATGGTAGTGAATAGTAGGGTCAATAAAGCTGTGCCACCTACTAAAAACAATGTGATTCCATAAGTCGTGACCATCGCCGGAATGGTTTTTCGCACAAGTGTAGAAAAAAGCACCCCGATACTGCCATATACGATGACGGTGAAGACATTGAAGCCCAGCACCATCAAAAGCTGATTCGGCGAAATTCCGCCGAATAAAAAGACGATGCTATATAGCGGTAAACTGGCCACAACCAGTAATAGCAAGTAGGAAATGGATGAAATTAATTTCCCGAAAATGATGCCTGTCGAGCTTTGGGAAGTCGTCAATAAAATATTTAACGTCTGTCGCTCCCTCTCACTCGAGATGACGCCTGCCGTCAGTCCAGGTGTAATGAACAAGACCAAGGCCAGTTGGATAACGGATAGAAATATAAACATACTCCGGCTTGCATCCGGGTCAACGCGCCCGCCCATGCTACTAAGAGACTGAATAAAAATCATACCGATAACGATGGCACCAATCGCAAGAACATAGAATAATACACCTAAAAAACTTTTAAAAGAGCGAAAGCGTAGCTTAAACTCTTTATTCAAAACCGGATTCATCAGCCAGCTCTTCATGACAGTTCAACCCCTTTCGTGATTTCCATGAACACATCCTCCAGATCCGTCTCTATTTCCGAAAAAGAGACAATGGGCAAGTCTTGCAACATACAAGACTTCAGCAGCTGTTGTTGGGCCCCTGCATCTCCTTTGAATAGAAACTGAATCGTTTTTTCATCAACATGCGTATTGATCTGGCTAATATCCGGATTATCTTCTAGAAAAGCGATGGATCGCTCAATATCCTCATGAACCTTAATAATCAGGCTCTTTTCGCCCTGCAGCTTATGTTGGATTTCCGCGACCGACCCTTGTGCTTTCAATTTACCCTGATCGATGATGCCGAGCACATCACACATTTCCGCAAGTTCAGGTAAAATATGCGATGATATCAAAATCGTTTTACCCATATGTTTCAATTCCTTTAAAATCTCCCGCATTTCAACACGAGCCCTCGGGTCAAGCCCGGAAGCGGGTTCATCCAAAATAAGCACTTCGGGGTCGTGTATCAGACTCCTTGCAAGACAAAGCCGTTGCTTCATTCCCCGTGATAAAAGATCCACATAGGAATCCTTTTTATCCGATAAATTTACGAGCTCGAGCAGTTGTGGAATCAGTTTACTCCGTTCCGAAACGGGTATACCATAACTTGCTCCGTAAAAATCCAGGTACTCTTCAGCCTTCAATTGATCATACACACCAAAAAAGTCAGGCATATAACCGATCTGGCTACGGACTTGTTTAGGTTCCTTCGATATATTGTAGCCATTGATATAAGCCGTCCCCGATGTTGGTGCAAGCAAGGTAGCCAAAATGGAAAAAGTCGTGGATTTCCCTGCCCCATTTTGACCGACAAAACCAAACACGGTTCCTTTGTCTATTTGCAAATCCAAGTGATCCAATGCGGTGAACGTGCCATATTGTTTAGTTAACTGTATAATTTCTATCATTTCTCCACCACTCCCTTCACAGTGATTTGTGGCATCCTTACACTCGGGTCATCATCATTATCTATCATGACTTTTATCTGGATGTTCCCTTGTTTCGATACATAGGATGATATATCCTTAGTCCCTTTGAAAGTAATTTCCCGTTCTCCCTTAGGTATCGATTCATACTTTTCAGTCGAAAAATTATAGAGTTCATACTTAACATCTTGTTTACTGAACTTAATCGTCATTTCTGACGCTTTGAATGTTTCGTCCTTCATGATCTTTGGAACTGAACTGATATATTCATATTCTCCCCTTTCAAACCAATACGTACCATATCCTTCTTCTTCGCCAACTGAACCCCGGAGGGCATTCACAGACCCCGCGAACATTTCTTTTGACAATGTCACTTCCCCAGCCAAAATTGTTTTCGGACTGAATGTTTGGAAAATCAGATTATCTATATTTACTTTCGGTTTTTTCGATAGTCTGACGTCTACGATTGAATCGTCGGTTATACCGCCGATGACAGGTTCGGATTTTGTCGAGGCCCCTCCGAAATACGCCTCCGTCAGATAAAGAAGCTGATCCCTGCGCATTTTTTCAATATCGATTTTTTTTCCCATAGTTCCATTATTCCAAGAAGACGATGTCGTTCCATACGGTTTAAATAAGAAATCACTCTTTAACGCTTCATTTACCTTGATCTCTGCCCCCTTCTTCAACGTTCCGAGATTGATTCGTTCATTGCCGGTCAGGATCATTAATTCCTTAAGGTCATAAGGTGTCTCATTTTGAATCGTACCTGTCAAGGTCCTGTTTTCAACGGTCAAGTCATTTTTCAATTGACCTGCATTTTCTTTATAAACCTTTCCTATAAAGGACCTGGTAGACCAATATTCGACGTTTGGAAAGGTCAATTCCATATCGGTAGCTTTCTCTTCAAGCATTGGTGCTCTTTTCACGCTTCCACCTAATCCCTCCTGAGTCATTGGCATCGCAACTAACTCATTTTTCGGGAAAGTCAGGTTGTAATTGCCTCCTTTATTGGACAGGAGGACATTCGATTGGATGCCGATGATTTGGTCATCCTCAATTTGATAGATTCCCAATTGATTGAGTTGAGGTTTGGCAAGACGATCTTTCGCTCCGACGGCAAACGTTAGAATCGTCGTAATGCAGGCAATCAAAGGAATGATCCACCAAGCGTGCTCCCTTTTATCCATTTTCCTCAGAATGACAAATAAAATCGGTACAATGATCACAACGTAGACTAACAGCAACAATGCCAATTGAATCACGGATAAATTCGTATCATCAAAGTAACTATTGGGGTCATTCATTTCCCATCTTGCTTCGTCCATGAATTCACTTGAAGTGGAAAACGCATTCAACTCCACCTTCTTTAAAATCGCTTCAAACCACGTGCCGTATCCTTTCCAAGAGGCAAGTGGCTCATCTCCTAACGAAAAGGCCGTCTGGACAATCATCCCGTTTCCATATTGCTTTTTGACAACGGCCGGTGATGACCCGCTCTTCGCAATGATTTCTGTCCCTTTCTCCACTTCACCAGTAAAGCCCGGCAATTGTTCAAAGGATGGTCGATCTTTTTTCTTTTCTGTAAGAAAGGATGAATCCATCTTGATTCCTTTATCCATCTTCATCGGTAAAAGGTTATACAGGGACCCGTATGATTGAGCGGCACTTGGTGATGACCCGGAAATCAATACACCACCAGAACGGATCCAACCCTTTAGTGCTTTCTGTTGTGCCTCATCCAAAGCGGCAATTGCAAATTCATCAATGATTAAATAATCAAACATTTCATAGCCAATTGACTGTTTAGGCAAATCTTCTTTTTCCAACTCGACCATCCTGGCTTGGAGGGATGGCAAGACTCTCAATTCCGTCAAACGATCGTAATTTTCACTTAATACTCCAATCAGGTCCTCGCTTTCATCAAAGAACTTAGGTGCCAGTACCTTCGGGCCGGAATAGTCTACTTCTTTACCATTCTTCCAATCTCCCTCATAGAGATAAATCGACTTCGCCAGTGCGGTCCCATTATAATTATAATTTTCGTCGGTATACCCTGGAAGTGAAACGGAATAGGTTTTCTTGCTTTCCTTTGGCAATTCCACTTTTAGAATTTGCGACCCTCCGAAATCGTAATCGGCCTGAAATTGAAAAATCAGCGTACCGCTGAAAGCCTCCCCCTTATTTTCGATATGTACGGTCATCGGCATGGCCTTGGCCCGGGTTATGTATCCATCAAACCCTGTTTCAATCGAGATTTTTATGTCCGTGTCCGCTGCTTTTGCTTGAACTGTATATGAATGTAAAAATAGGCCTAAAAATAATAAACAAGCAGCGATTCCCTTTAATTTTCTGAACAACCGAACTCCCCCTTTTTTTCTATACTCCTAATAGACGATTAGATCACGAAAAAGTATACAGTATTTATATAAAAAGTAAAAAAAATCAAAAAAGCCGGAAGGGAAAATCCCTTCCGGCTAAAACTATTCACCTTTATACTTCTTCTTTATCAATGATATCGGCAAAGAGCCCATACACATATTTTTCAGCATCGAATTCTTGAAGATCGTCCATTTTTTCACCAAGTCCGACAAATTTCACGGGAATGGAAAGCTCATTCCGGATTGCAATGACAATTCCGCCTTTTGCTGTACCATCAAGCTTCGTTAAGACGATACCCGTTACATCTGTCGCTTCCTTGAACGTTTTCGCTTGAATGAGTGCATTTTGACCCGTCGTTGCATCAAGGGCAAGGAGCACTTCATGTGGTGCACCAGGCACTTCACGTTCAATTACACGCTTCACCTTTTCCAATTCCTTCATCAAATTCACTTTATTTTGCAGACGGCCTGCTGTATCACAAATCAGGATATCGGCTTTGCGTGCCTTAGCCGCTTGAACGGCATCGAACATAACAGCAGCAGGGTCAGATCCTTCTCCTTGTTTAATGACACTGACACCGACACGTTCTCCCCACACTTCGAGTTGCTCAATCGCTCCGGCGCGGAAAGTATCACCAGCCGCCAATACGACCGATTTGCCTTCTTCCTTAAACTTATGGGCAAGTTTACCGATTGTCGTTGTTTTACCTACACCGTTCACACCGACAAAGAGAATGACCGTCAGGCCGTCTTGTTGAATGTTCAAGCTGGATATTCCTTCTTCATCACCTTGGTAAATTTCAACAAGTTTTTCAGAAATGACAGATTGCACTTCTCTCGTATCAGAGATATTGCGCAGTTTCACTTCCATTTTTAATTGGTCGATTAATTCCATAACGGTATCAAAGCCTACATCAGCCTGGATGAGAATCTCCTCAAGTTCTTCGAAAAAGTCTTCATCCACTTTCCGGTAACGGGCAACGAGTTCATTAACCCTTCCGGTAAAGGAATTCCTCGTCTTCGTTAAACCTTGCTTAAACTTTTCCCCGATTGATATTTCGGATGTTGCTTTTTTTTCAACTTCTACTTCTACTTTTGTTTCTACAGCTGTTTCTTTTTCTTCTTGTGCCGTGAATTTTTCTTTTAGCTTCTTGAAGAAACTCATTGTCCCACTTCCTCTAATTCATGGATTTATATTTCAACAAAGTTCTCTGATTCCTCCATACGAACGGAAACTAATTTGGAAACACCTGACTCTTGCATCGTAATGCCATAGAGGACATCCGCTTCCTCCATCGTCCCTTTACGGTGGGTGATTACTATAAACTGAGTCTCTTGACTGAATTTCCTTAAAAATTGGCTGAAACGAACTACATTCGCTTCATCAAGTGCCGCCTCGACTTCATCGAGGATACAGAAAGGAACGGGCCGGACCTTTAAAATCGAGAATAAAAGAGCAATTGCAGTCAATGCTCGTTCTCCACCGGACAAGAGACTCAAGTTCTGTAGTTTTTTCCCTGGAGGCTGTGCGATGATATCTACTCCCGTATTCAATAAATCATTGGGATCTGTCAGTTTTAATTCAGCCCTGCCACCACCGAACAGTGATTTAAATACCTGTTCGAACTGTTCACGAATCGCATAGAATGTTTCTGAAAAGCGTCGTTTCATTTCCTCATCCATCTCGTCGATAACCTGGAATAAGGTATCCTTAGCCTGCTGCAGATCTTCTTTTTGACCGAGAAGGAACTCGTACCTTTCGGCTACACGGGCATACTCGTCTATTGCTCCTAAGTTGACCGTCCCCAATTCTTCAATGGCCAGCTTAATGAGCTTTACCTTTTTCTGAGCTTCTTCGATAGGTATCATTAATGGATACTTTTCTTTAGCCCCTTCATAGGATAATGTATATTCCTCGCGTAAATGATCCAGGCGGTTTTCCAGCGCCACATCAAGTCGGGTTAATTTGACCTCTTCATCCTTGACCACTTCAACGATACCTTTATAGAGACGACTTTCCTCTTTCAAAGCTATTTCGAGCGTTTCGAGATGAGTTTGCATTTCGGTCTTTTCCTGTTTTTTGGCGGAAATATTTTCAATGGCCGCATTCTTATCAAGCAATCTTTGTTGGGCCATGTCTTCAAGCGTTTCTTCCCCACTCGAACTGTCCGTCATTTCATTTGTTAAAAGCCCCAAGTCATCCTTGTTTTCAGTTAAGGTGCTGGTCTCTTTTGCCAAGTCCGCCTCAAGCCGTTCCATTTTTTCTCTTTGATTTTGAAGCTGACCGCGTTTTGAGGCCAATGTTACCCTTAACTCGCTCGTTTCTTCGGCAAGACTTTCCTTTGATGATTGCTGTGATTGTTTTTGTTCTGTCATTTCCGCTATAAGGCGGTCAAGCCCATCGATTTCCACTTTACAGGATTTCAACAGTTCTTCCAATTCTTCGAGCCTTGCTTTCTTTTGCTGTTGCTCTTCTAAATAGGAGTTTTTATCCAAATCATAAAGGTGTAGGCGATCATTCACATTTCTTTCTTGTAGCTCGACTTCACGAAGTTCACCTTTCAGGGATTGCTCCTGTAATCGTAGCATTTCACCTGTTTTTCTCGTTTGTTCAAGCGTTTGCTCTTGAACACCGACATCCACCTTCAGCTGTTTTACCTGTTTTTCAAGCTGGTTCGTTTTTAATTCCATCCCGGCTAGCTTCTCATGTAATTCTTCAAGCTCGGTTTTCCGGGATAGTAGTGAAGTCGATTTTTGTTTAATCGTTCCACCCGTCATCGAACCACCAGGGTTGACGACATCCCCTTCAATCGTAACAAAGCGGAAACGGTGCTGCACCATTTTTGCCAGTTCGTTGGCTCCTTTTAAATCCTTTGTGATAATGACGGTTCCTAGCAGGTTTGCCGCGATGGAAGCATGTCTTTCATCATATTGGATCAACGAGGAACCTGTCCCGACAAAAGCAGGGTGATTCTTCAGCATCGATAGCTGGTTCGATGAAATCTCTCTTCCTTTGATGACAGATAAGGGCAGGAAAGTCGCCCGTCCAAACCTGTTTTTCTTCAAGAAGGAAATGGCTTCACGGGCATGTTCTTCTCTCTCCACAACCACATGTTGCATCGCCCCACCTAGTGCTGTTTCGATGGCGGTTTCATATTCCTTTGGGACCTTGATCAGTTCCGCCACTGCACCTTCAATGCCTTTTAGAGTACCTTTTGCTTTTAGGACTTCCTTAACACCTTGAAAGAAGCCTGCATAGTCCTCTTCCATCTCTTCAAGCAGTTCCTTTCGGGATTTTGCCTGTTGAAGGAATTGATAGGCCTTATATAGGGTCGTTTCCTGTTTTTGATACGTATCTTTTGCCGTTTGTAGCTTATTCTGTTGATTTCGGAAAGAAGTGACATGGTCTTCAAGCTGCTTGCTCAGTTTTTCCTTACGCTTGGAGTATTCCGACTTTTTAGCAGTGATTTCCGTTCTCTCGGTAAGGAATTTTTCATTTTCGTGATCCAGTTTGGAATTTTTATGTTCCTGCTGCGTGAGTTGCTGCAGAAGGTAATGCTTTTCATTTTTGGCGGCAGCCTGCTTGTTCAGCCACTCGATATAGTCACTTTTCTTCACTTCTATCAGGGCTTCAATGTCGGTATTGAATAGACCTAAGCTTTTTTGTTTTTCATGTAAAAGCTCTTGAAGCTGTTTTACTTCAGAACTCAATGCATGCAGAACTTCCGTTTCTCTTTCCTTTTGTAAAGAAAGACGTTCAACGGCTGCCTTGCCCTCTATAATCGCTTTTTCAAGCTGTGATTTATTTTGTGCCGCATTCTTTTTCCGTTCTTTCAATACTTCTTTACGACCCTCAAGCTTCTCAAGCTCTTCGCTGGCGTTCAATAGCACTTCTTGAAGCTCGTTAATCGATGTTTCGAGTCCGGCAATGCTTCCTCGAACCTCTTTAAGATGCTCTTCACGTTCATGAAGCCTTCCAGCCAATTGTCGCTCCATCTCATTGTGTTTCCCAAGTTCCTGGGTAAGACTTTCCCATTTTTCATTAAGTTCTTCAATTTCAAAAACGGTCAAAGCCACTTCGATTTTTTCAAGTTCCTCTTTCTTATCCAAATATTCTTTGGCCAGGGAAGATTGAATTTTCAAGGGTTCCACTTGACCTTCTAGTTCATGAAGGATGTCATGAATCCTGTTGAGATTATCTTGTGTTTCCGTCAGTTTTGATTCCGCTTTTCTTTTTCTTGTTTTATACTTCAAGACACCAGCGGCCTCTTCAAAAATAACTCGTCTTTCTTCTGCTTTGCTGCTAAGGATTTCTTCCACTTTCCCTTGGCTGATAATGGAAAATGCTTCGCGTCCAAGTCCTGAATCCATAAATAATTCAATGATATCTTTCAGGCGGCATCCTTGATTATTAATGAAGAATTCGCTTTCACCCGATCGATATACCCTTCTTGTCACACTAACTTCATGAAAGTCAATTGGAAGGGTGTTGGTCTCATTATCCAAAGTCAAGGAAACCTCTGCAAAATTCAAGGCCTTTCTTGTGTCACTTCCTGAGAAGATGATATCTTCCATTTTTGCTCCACGCAGTGATTTTGCGGATTGCTCTCCAAGAACCCAACGGACTGCATCAGTCACATTGCTTTTACCACTACCGTTCGGTCCAACCACTGCCGTGACACCAGGTACAAATTCAATCGAAATTTTATCTGCGAAAGATTTGAATCCTACAACGTCCAAGCGTTTGAGGAACATGACCTTTCCCCCTCTACTGTTCAACTATCTTGTTGAGTTTTTTTCTTTAAAACGGCCAATGCGTGTTCGGCGGCATGTTGCTCTGCCTCTTTTTTCGATTTTCCCACACCAGTTCCTAGATCTTCCCCATTCAAAGAAACCGTCGAAACGAACTCTCTATTATGGGCCGGTCCTTTTTCCTGCAGTATTTTGTATTGCAGAACCCCAATTGCATCCCGTTGGATAAGCTCTTGGAGCTGGCTCTTATAATCCATCACATGAGAAAAAGCACCCTCGTCTATCTTCGGAAACACGACATTTTTCAAGAACTGCACAACCGGCTCTAATCCTTGGTCAAGATATAAAGCGCCGATATAGGCTTCAAATACATCTGCAAGCATGGCAGGGCGTTCTCTACCGCCTGTCATTTCTTCCCCTTTACCAAGCAATACATATTCCCCATAAGAGAGGCTGTTGGCAAAGTCGACTAGTGACGGCTCACAGACAATGGCTGCCCTTAATTTCGTAAGCTCTCCTTCACTCATCATCGGGTATTTCTGATACAGATATTTCGAGATTGTCAGTTCAAGTACTGCGTCTCCTAGAAATTCTAGCCTTTCATTATCTTCGTAAGGCTTGCGGCGATGCTCATTCACATAAGATGAATGTGTAAAAGCTTTTTTCAACAAATTTTCATCTTCAAAATGAAAACCCAGATTGTCCTGTAACTCTTTAAATTTATTATCCTTACTTAATGGTTTACGATTATTTACGTTCCTACGCATCACAAAAACCCTCCACTACGGTTCAAAAACATATTTTTCCTACATATAAAAAGAAACCTGGCAGGAATTCCTGTCAAGCTTTCCTATGTACCATCATACAGTATAATCCGCTTAAAGAAAAATAGCCAGCAGCGTTGATGCTTGACACATGGAACTTAATCGGAACTGCACGTATTCGTATTTTCCAGACCCTTACATTACAAGAGAAAGCCCCGTTAAAAAACGGAGCTTTTAATCAAAAGACATTAACATTACATAGTGCTTTTTATGTAATTCACAGCATCACCCACTGTGGCGATTTTTTCAGCGTCATCGTCCGAAATTTCCATATCAAATTCGTCTTCAAACTCCATGACTAGTTCGACTACATCTAGGGAATCGGCACCAAGATCTTCTTTGAATGAAGCTTCAAGCTTTACTTCTGATTCTTCAACGTTCAAGCGATCTACAACGATTTTCGTTACTCTTTCTAATACATCTGCCAATATGTTCACCTCCCCTCAAGACATTATAAATTATATTTCAAAAAAATCAAACCTAAACTTACATCACCATACCGCCATCAATATGAAGGGTTTGACCCGTCATATAGCTGCTTGCCTCTGAAGCGAGAAACGTGGCAACTGATGCAATATCCTTTGGGTCACCGAAGCGGGCTAAAGGTATTTGTGACAGCATCGCTTTTTGCACGTCTTCCGTCAGTTCACCAGTCATATCCGTGGAGATGAAACCTGGAGCGATCGCATTGACCGTGATCCCTCTTGATGCAAGCTCCTTGGCAGTGGACTTTGTCAAGCCAATCACGCCTGCCTTGGCTGCAACATAGTTTGCCTGCCCCGCATTCCCCATCACACCGACGATGGAAGCCATATTGATGATTTTGCCGCTACGTTGCTTCATCATTTGTCTTGTGACTGCCTTTGTGCAAAGGAAGACACCTTTTAAATTCGTATCGATGACCGAATCCCATTCTTCTTCCTTCATCCGCATCAATAAATTATCACGGGTAATTCCAGCATTATTGACTAAAATGTCGACCCGGCCAAATTGTTCAATGACCTCTTTAATCATGCCTGTTACTGATTCACTATCTGATACATCGCATTGAACGGCAAATGCTTTTCGCCCAAGTGCCTTGATTTCATCGACCACTTCATTAGCTTTTGTTTCGCTTCCAGCATAATTGACAGCTACGTCCGCTCCCTGCCGTGCGAGTTCCAATGCCACTTCCCTGCCGATACCGCGGGAAGCACCAGTTACTAGTGCCTTCTTACCTTCAAGAATCATGCTAGTTCCCCTTTCAATGCTTCGACCGTTTTATGTAGGGTTTCTGTATTCGATACTGAGTGAATATTGACGGATCGGTCGATTTTTTTAATCAATCCTCCCAGCACCTTGCCTGGTCCCACTTCAATGAACGTGTCCACGCCTAATTCAAGCAGCTTTTTGACACTATCTTCCCAAAGAACTGGTGAATACAATTGTTCAATTAATTTATTTTTAATCTCTGATGGTTCTGTGATAGGCTCGCCCGTTACGTTTGAAATCACCGGAATGGGTGCCTGTCGGAAACTCACTTCATCAAGTACCTTTTGAAGTTGTTCAGCCGCAGGTTTCATTAATTCAGAATGAAACGGCCCGCTTACATCAAGAGGGAGAGCACGTTTTGCTCCGCTTTCCTTCGCTTTTGCGCTCGCAAGCTTGACGCCTTCTGCCGTTCCGGAAATGACGATTTGCCCCGGACAGTTAATGTTAGCCAGCTGAACGGATTCACCTGCATCAGTAATATCAGCCGTTACAAGAGCGAGTGCCGTACGGTCCATTCCCAGAATTGCGGCCATCGAGCCTTGGCCATTCGGAACAGCGGCCTCCATGAATTGACCACGTTTTCTAACAGTATAGACAGCATCCTCAAAAGAAATTGCACCTGAGGCTACCAATGCCGTATATTCCCCTAAACTATGTCCTGCAGTGTAATCAGGCTGGATGTCCGCTTCCGCCAAAGCATTGAACAAGGCATAACTTGTAGTCAATAGCGCAGGTTGAGCATTATAGGTTACCGTTAATTCCTGCTGAGTGCCATTGAATATAAGCTCGGATAGCGCAAAATCCAGTTTTTCATCCGCCGTTTGAAAAATTTTCCGTGCTTGCTCATTTACCTCAAATAAGTCTAAACCCATACCTATTGACTGTGAACCTTGTCCTGGAAAGACAAAAGCAATCTTACCCATCCCAAACTCCCCTATCTCTATATTTATTGGACTTTTTCTATCGTCTTCGCAATGGTCGGAATCACATCATGGCTCACCATATCCCGAGTCTGACGGATCGCGTTATAAATCGCATTTGCGTCGGAAGAACCGTGTGCCTTGATGACAGGTGCCTTCAAGCCGAATAATCCAGCCCCACCATATTCCGAGTAATCCATTTGATTTTTAATGCCTTTTAGTTCCGGTTTCACTAATGCTGCGGCAATCTTACTCTTCATATTGCTCATCAACGCGGTTTTCAACATATGAAAGACACTCATGGCTGTTCCCTCAAGCGTTTTCAACACCATATTTCCCGTAAAGCCATCCGTTACAACTACATCTGCCGGACCATTCAGAAGGTCCCTGGCTTCTACATTCCCTATAAAGGAGATGTCCGATGATTGCTGAAGGAGCGTGAAAGCCTGCTTCGTCAGCTCGTTCCCTTTTTTCTCTTCAGTCCCAATATTTAATAGGCCCACACGCGGTTTTTCAATACCACGGACCTTTTGGGCATATACGGAACCCATTATCGCAAATTGAAGCAGGTGCTCCGGTTTCGCTTCTGCATTCGCTCCGACATCAAGAAAAACAAAACCTTTACCATCTATTGTCGGCAAGGTTGGGGACAATGCTGGACGTTCGATTCCTTCGATTCTCCCGACAACGAACAAGCCGGCTGCCATCAAAGCACCTGTATTTCCTGAAGATATGCATGCATCCGCTTCTCCATCGGCCACTTGGCGGGCTGCTAATACCATTGATGCATTCTTCTTGCGACGGACCGCACGAACAGGTTCATCGGTACTTAGTATCTTTTCTTCCGTATGTATGATCTTGATCCGTTCATTTTTCGTTAAGAACTGGTTGATTTCGCCTTCGTTCCCTACTAAGGTTATTTCCACATCGGGAAAGGCCTCGACTGCTTTCATGGCTCCTAATACCTGTGCCTTTGGAGCATTGTCTCCACCCATTGCATCTAGCGTTATTTTCATGAACGTTCATCCTTTTCTAAGCATGTTAAGAGCGATACATTTCGAACTCACCTTTGAATACCATTTCATTTCCTACGTAGCTTCTGACTTCCACTACGGAACGATCTGCTTGATACTCCACCTTTTTAACTTTCGCTTTAGCTACCACTCTTTCATTTTCCTTGACGGAACGAGTAAATAGAATGGATGCTTTTGCCGTTAAGGCCAGTTCATCATTGATGACCGCCACCGCCAATGAATTAGCTTGAGCAAAAAGGTGATGCCCCCTTGCGATTCCATTGCGCTTAAAAACATGCTCTTTTTTTATATCTAAAATAGAAATTGCATTTTCATCTAAATTCAAATCTATTACTTCCCCAATGATCTCATCCAATGGCAATGCCCTTATTTCGTCACTGAATTTCTTCTCGGCTACGTTTTTTATACGTTCACGAAGCTCCGGTATTGATAATTCAAGACGATCGAGCCTAATTGTCTGGACGCTCACCGAGTACTTTTCAGCCAGCTCCTCATCCGTTACAAAAGGATTCTGTTTAATCGTTTCGATTAATAATTGCTGGCGTTCCTTCTTGTTTCTTCGCATTTGAAGGTCACCATCCATAGTATTATGACTAGGTACTAATAGTAGTATATATATTTTAAAAACAGATTGCAAGATTTTGTGGAAATTCTCACAATCTGTTTTACTGTTTCATTCAATCAAGACGATCAGTCAAGCTTTTCTCCTGTCAATACGCCTGTACCTTCCAAATGTGCCCGGAGCGACGCGTATTCTGGTGCATGCCAAAAACTATTTGAGGCTATCAATTTCGCAGCATCTTCCCTAGCAACTTCCAGCGTCCGGTAATCATGGACCATGTCCGCCACTTTGAACTCGGGAAGTCCGCTTTGTTTTTTACCGAAAAAGTCCCCTGGACCTCGAAGCTCCAAATCCTTCTCTGAAAGGACAAATCCATCATTCGTCTCTGTCATGATCTTCATCCGCTCTTTGCCGACTTCCGTTTTCGGATCGGCAAGCAGGATGCAAAAAGACTGGTTGCTCCCCCTCCCCACTCGGCCACGTAACTGATGCAGCTGGGAAAGACCAAATCGTTCAGCATCATAAATGACCATCACCGTGGCATTGGGTACATTCACCCCAACTTCGACAACTGTGGTGGAAACAAGGATTTGCGCTTCGTTGGAACTGAATT
Organism: Peribacillus sp. NPDC046944; assembly: GCF_050272735.1. Classification (NCBI taxonomy): domain Bacteria; kingdom Bacillati; phylum Bacillota; class Bacilli; order Caryophanales; family Bacillaceae; genus Peribacillus; species Peribacillus sp. NPDC046944. The sequence continues at coordinate 316,349 of NZ_JBNNML010000004.1, read as the reverse complement.
CCTGCATCACTTCATCTTTTTCATCCGCAGGCAAACGCCCATGCATGAGCCCCACCTTATAACGATTCACGAAGTATTGCGTCAGCATGGCATGGACATCGAGAACATTTTGCAAGGAGTCAAGTTTTTCCGATTCCTCGATCAATGGGCAGATGACATATGCTTGTCTGCCTTTTTGAAGTTCCTTTTCTACAAAGGAGAGGATTCTATCGAGCATTTGGTGTTTCGCCCAATACGTTTCGATGGCTTTCCGTCCAGCCGGCATTTCGTCGATTGTGGAAACGTCCATCTCGCCGAACACTGTAATGGCGAGTGTACGGGGAATCGGTGTCGCCGTCATGAAAAGGACATCGGGATTTCCTCCCTTTTCACGCAGGACGCGTCGTTGTTCAACACCAAACCGATGTTGTTCATCCGTTATAACCAAACCGAGGTCCTTGAAGTTCACCTCGTCCTGAATCAGTGCGTGGGTTCCAATCAAAAGATCAAGTTCCCCTAATTCAAGTTTCTCCAATAATTCTCTACGCTTCTTCCCTTTTACCGAGGAGGTCAATAAAGCCACCTTTACTCCGACTGGTTCGAACATGGCGGTCAATGATTGAGTATGCTGCTCAGCCAGAATTTCAGTCGGGACCATTAGCGCTCCTTGGAAACCGGCCGATATGGTCGCATATAGGCAAATCGCGGCCACTACCGTTTTTCCTGAGCCTACATCTCCTTGTAAAAGCCGGTTCATGCGGTAAGGGGATTCCATGTCAGTCAGGATTTCCTCGACAACCCTGTTCTGGGCAGTCGTTAATGGAAACGGAAGGGTATCAATGAATCCCTTCACCTGCTGCCTATCAAATTCTTGTCCAGTCCCTCCTGACTGTTCGCGCTGTATTTTACGAAGTGCCTGCATTTTCAGCTGAAACAGCAAAAACTCCTCATATACAAAACGACGGCGGGCTTGCTTAACATCAGCTGCCGATATAGGAAAGTGCATCATGCGAAGCGCATCTTTACGTGGCATCAACTTATAGGTTGTCAGCAGCTGTGGTGGGAGGTTTTCCTCAATCATATTTCCATATTGGGAAAAACCATTCGCGATATGGCGACGCATACCTTTTACCGTAATGCTCCCCTTGACGGAATACACGGGTTCGAATTCCTTTTCCCGGCTATGATCTCCAACATGGCATTCCGAACCAGTGATGGTTTGGCGATGACGATCCCATTTACCTGTCACTGTCACGGTTTCCCCGATTGTAAGTTTTGATTTCAAATAAGGCTGATTGAAAAATATAACCGTAATTAAATATCTTCCAGTCAACAACTTAATCGTTAGCCTGGACTTCTTCTTCCCAAAATAGCCCAAGGTCGGCACTGTATGAATTTTCCCTTCTACAGTGACGCGTTCCTCATGTTCAACCGTTTCTAAGTCCCTTAACCGGTAGTCTTCATAGCGATAGGGAAGATGCTCTAGAAGATCATTGACGGTATGGATCTCCATTTCCTGCATCGCAGCAGCTGTCTCTCCCCCAATGCCCTTAACTGCCGTAATTGGTTCCTGTAAGCTGTTGCTCACTTGTTACTTAACGGCAAGCCAAAGATCTTCGCTTCCAACTTCCGTCCAGTCGGTGTGGCCGCTAATCCTCCTTGTGCAGTTTCCCTTAAGGCCGATGGCATCGCCTGTCCGATTTTGTACATGGCATCGATTACTTCGTCACACGGAATTCGGCTTGTAATACCTGCTAACGCCATATCAGCTGCCACCATGGCGTTAGCTGCCCCCATCGCATTCCGCTTCACACAAGGCACTTCTACGAGCCCAGCAACAGGGTCACAAACCAGACCAAGCATGTTCTTTAATGTAATCGCCATGGCGTGGGCACTTTGAGATGGCGTTCCACCAGCCATTTCAACGATGGCGGCCGCGGCCATCCCTGATGCTGAACCCACTTCCGCCTGGCAACCTCCTGCGGCCCCAGAAATCGAAGCATTATTAGCAACAACGAAACCAAATGCCCCTGCAGTGAAGAGGAATTCAATTTTTTGTTCCCGATTTGGCTTTAATTTATTCTGCAAAGCGAACAAAGTTCCTGGGACAACGCCTGCCGATCCAGCAGTTGGCGTCGCACATATCGTCCCCATCGCTGCATTCACTTCATTTGTTGCCACAGCTTTACTGACCGCATCCAACAAAAGTTCACCCGATAATGAGTTTCCCGTTTTAATATAATTCTGAAGAAGCACGGCGTCCCCACCTGTCAAACCCGAAACGGAACGGACTCCTTGGAGCCCTTTTTCAACGGCCTGTTCCATGACGTCAAGGTTTACACCCATCTGGTGGATGATTTGGTCCCGGGTTTTACCCGACACCTCCATTTCCTGTTCGATCATGAGCATCGAAATTTTCACTTGCTTTGCTTCTGCCAATTCTACTAGTTCTGCTACATTTCGAAACATGTCCTCTTTCCCTCCTTAATGAAAACGGTTGCCTCAAGTAACTCAGTCGACAATCCTTGCGACCTTGGTGATATGAGGCAATTTCGAAATTTCATCGATGACTTGCTCTTCTATATTCACATCCACTTCGATGGTCATAAGTGCCATCTTTCCCTTTTCTTTTCGTGATACTTCCATCTGTCCTATATTAATTTGATGCTTGGCCAAAACGTTAGAGACATTGGCAATAGCTCCGAAACGGTCATCATGAACGACAAGTATGGCTGGGTTGTGACCCGAAAGCCTTAATTTGAATTCATTCAATTCGATTATTTCGATTTTGCCACCTCCAATCGATATCCCAACGAGCTCCAGTTCATCCGCATCATCACCAACCGTTATCTTCACAGTATTCGGGTGTTCCGGAACGGCCTCTTCTTCTTGGAAGGCAATGTCCATGTTCTTTTGACGGGCTATATCAAGAGATTCTTTGATTCTCTCATCAAAAGTATCAAAATCAAGTAGTCCCCCTACAATGGCCACATCCGTCCCATGACCTTTATGGGTCTTTGCAAAAGACCCATAAAAAGAAATACGGGCCCATTTCGGTTCTTTGTTGAATAGATTCCTTGCCACCCTGCCTATTCTCGCAGCTCCGGCTGTATGTGAGCTCGAAGGTCCAATCATAACGGGACCGATAATATCAAATACACTCCTATATTTCACGTTCTATTCCTCCTTCATTACGCGCTGGACTTTAAGAACCTAAAGAAAAACGCTAGAGGTTATCTTCTGATTGGTCACAGTTCCTGCATGCATGCTGTTTTATAACCTTTAGTCCGCAAAAATAAACTGCATAGCCTAATGACCTATGCAGTTTATTACTTTTTATCGAGACTTCTATATCACATCTATTAAAGGGCAAAAGACAATCAGGTGATCTTACCCAAGTAGATGGTTTAGTTTATTCAATTGAGAAAATGAAAGCATATAACGGCTGTTTACCGTTATGGACTTCAACTTCAACATCTTCAAATGTTTCTTCACAAAACGCGACAAGCTCATCCACTTCTTCTGAAGTTGCATCTTCACCATAAAGAATGGTCAAGATCTCGGAATCTTCGTCAATCATTTTGGATAAAAGATCCTTTGCAGCCTGAGCCTTGTCTTTATTTTTCACTTTGATGGTGCCTTCATCAATACCCATGAAGTCGCCCTTCTCGATTGAAAGACCATCAATGCTTGTATTCCTTACAGCATATGTGATTTGACCTGTTTTAACATGAGAAAGAGCATCGGTCATCACCTTTTGGTTCTCTGTAATATCCAATGAAGGGTTGAAAGCAAGCAATGCTGCCATTCCCTGCGGTACAGTTTTGGCAGGAACGACCATCACGTTATCCCCAAGGACATCAGCAGCTTGATTGGCAGCCATAATAATATTTTTATTATTAGGCAGAATGATTACTTTTTCTGCATGGGCTTCTTCAACTGCTTTCACGATGTCTTCAGTACTAGGATTCATCGTTTGTCCGCCTTCAATGACTGATTTTGCACCGATGCTTTTGAAAAGCTCGCTGATACCGGCACCCATCGCCACAGAAACGACACCATATTTATCCTTGGCTTTCGGTTTTGTTTGAAGTGGCGTTTTAGTTTCGCCGACTATAGCTGTATGCTGTTCACGCATATTATCAACTTTCAACTTAATAAGACTACCGTATGTCTGACCATAATTAAGGCAATTACCAGGTTGTTCAGAGTGAATATGTACTTTAACTATTTCATCATCAGAGATGACTAATAATGAATCTCCAAATTCACTTAAATCATTCCGGAACTTCTCTTCATTGAACGATTGGGCAGCTGGCTTATCCTTTTCCAACCGGACCATGAATTCCGTACAATAACCAAACACGATATCTTCCGTATTAATGTGTCCTTGTACGTTAATGTGATGTTCAGCACTCACCATATCATCCATGCTTGGGCCATTGGCTGAACGAACGGGTAAAGCTTCACCCTTCAATTCTGCTAGGAATCCTTCATAAACGAAAACCAACCCTTGTCCACCGCTATCGACCACACCGACTTCTTTCAATACAGGAAGTAAATCAGGTGTCCTTTTTAAAGATGCATTTGCCTCAGTGACAATATCCTCCATTACCTGGATAAGGTCCTGATGCTTGGCAGCAGATGAAACCGCTTGCTTGGCTGCATCCTTCGCGACTGTTAAAATGGTGCCTTCAACAGGCTTCATAACGGCTTTATAAGCGGTTTGTACACCCGCCTCAAAAGCATGGGCGAATTCTTCACTATTGATGACCGCTTTATTTTCGATAGATTTTGCAAAACCACGGAAAAGCTGTGAAAGGATTACTCCAGAATTACCTCGAGCCCCCATCAATAGACCTCTTGAAAGAGAAGTACCCACTTTTCCGATATGTTCTTGTACATTATTTTGTACTTCCTTAGCGCCGGAAGTCATAGATAAATTCATATTTGTTCCTGTATCTCCATCTGGAACCGGGAAAACGTTCAATGCATCGACCATTTGGGCGTTGGCTGCTAAATGATTAGCTCCCTGGATGATCATTTCAGCAAAGCGCTTTCCATTTAAACTTGTAATTGACACAAAACTTTCCTCCTATACTTAAGGGTTCGTAACACGAACTCCCTGTACAAAAATGTTTACAGAATCTACAGCTAATCCAACAGTTTTGTCCAGAGTGTATTTTACCTTTGATTGCACATTATGTGCAACTTCCGAGATTTTCGTTCCATAACTAACGATAATATACATATCGATATGAACTTCTTCCTCATCTTGTCGGACTATTACACCCTTAGTAAAGTTTTCTTTTCTTAGTATTTCGGCAATGCCGTCTTTAAATTGTTTTTTGGAAGCCATTCCTATTATTCCGTAGCAATCAATAGCAGCACCACCGGCTACAGTAGCGATTACATCATTAGAGATATCAATTTGTCCATATTTCGTTTGTAATTCGATAGACATTTTCTTTTTCCCTCCCAAAACTAACTCAACTAAAGACATTTTACTATAATGTCTATTGTTTTAAAAGTAAATGTCATACGGTACTTAATATAATTCAATTTTAAAGGGGGTATGTCAAGGTTTTTTTCTTGAAAGTAATTAACTGAAGTATTGCATTCTCACGGTAGGTGTGATAAATTATTAAAGTATTTCACAAAGACTTAAGACAACTTCGTAAACTTAAGCTTGTTGTAGTTAGGAGGGAATTTGACATGGCACGTAAATGTGTAATCACTGGAAGAAAAACCCGTTCTGGTAACAGCCGCTCTCACGCAATGAACGCTAGCAAGCGTACATTCGGCGCTAACCTTCAAAAAGTACGTATTTTAGTTGACGGTAAACCTAAACGTGTATACGTTTCTGCAAGAGCTCTTAAATCGGGCAAAGTAGAACGCGTATAATGTTACGGCATCCTCTAAGGATGCCTTTTTATTTGAAAATGGCTGCCGCTTTTATAATGGGTGATGATTGGACAATCTGATTCTTTCAGAAAGATCATCACCCATTAAAAGCCTGTCCAACCTATCGTTTCTTTATTGTCCCCAGCCAAACCAAAAAATAACACCCCCTTTATAGAAGGTGTCACGTAAATATGTTTTATTAGCCTTTTTTAAACGCTCCGAGCATGGCCCTTACCAAACTGCCCAGAACTTTTGGCAATTTAATTGTATAAAATTTCATAATGCCCCTCCTCTTTACATCCCACAAATTTAAGATGAAGTGGAACTTTTCTATTACAACATAAGCTTTTAAGCGGATATAGGATGAAAAGTATATCCGAATCTGCTCTAAGCATGAATTTTAATCTCTGCTTCTTATCACCATTAATATGCCTTCCTCAAATGAAACATTCCCACAATCAGAAATTAGTTCATTGCTGACACAGAGTGTGGAGCCCAATTCAAGCTTTGCATCAACAAGTGGATACTTAAACCCCAAGAGTGTAATGCCGGTGATCTCTTCGGTTACCGGAAGCAGGGAAATATACTTCCTCTCTTCATCCAAGGTCAAGGGGTAGGATCCTGGCGTCTTCACGGTTAAGCTATTCTGACAATCGACTATATACATATCAATATCCTTGTGATAAGGCAGGATGCTATCTTTCTGCAATAATTGGATATTGCCGAGAAAATGGTCCAGCCGCCCTCCTGTTGCACCTAGAATATGTATTTCATTTGGCTCCTGCTCCATTGCCCATTTAAATGCAATTTCCAAATCGGTTTCATCCTTCTCAGGAGGGTAAAGATGAATATTCTCCATCCTTTTTTGAATCTTGGACCATTCCTCTTCGGATACGGAATCGAAATCGCCAAACCCACACTGAGGAACAATGTCATTTTCAAGTAAGGACCAAACACCTCGATCGACCCCAACCCACAAGTCAGTACTCTCTTTATAAGTCGTTAAATCAGGCCACAAATCCTTTGGGCCTCCAGCCATAATGCTTATTTTCATATTCCGCCACCCTATTCTTAAGATTCTTTACATGTTTGATTGTTTTAAAAAAGCCGATCATCATCGTAGTATAGATACGATAATGTCGGCTTTCTCTCTTTTTAATTTCCACGAATTCTCTGAATCGCTGCCTGGCGATCTTCCTGGTTATATATGGCTGACCCGGCGACAAGTACCGTTGCTCCCCGTTCAATACAAACTTTGGCCGTTTCTTCATTTACCCCGCCATCTACTTCAATTTCAAGATTGGGATTGTACAAATCAGCCATCGCCTTCACTTCGGAAATTTTTGGCAGTACAGAAGCGATGAACTTTTGCCCCCCAAATCCTGGATTGACGGTCATCAATAAAACCATATCTATATCTTCGATGATCGGTTGGATCACGGATGCTGGAGTGGCCGGATTGAGGACTACCCCCGCTTTAACACCAAAGGACTTTATCAATTGAATCGTGCGGTGTAGGTGGGTACACGCTTCTACATGGACAGTGATATAGTCGGCCCCTGCTTTGGCAAACGCCTCGATATAGGCATCTGGACGTTCAATCATCAAATGGACGTCTAGAGGGAGTTTCGTCACCGGTCTGATAGCATCGACAATCAATGAACCAATTGTGATGTTAGGCACGAAATGGCCATCCATAACGTCTACATGGATATAGTCGGCTCCGCCCCTCTCTACATCCAAGATTTCTTCTCCCAGCTTTGCGAAATCAGCTGATAATATGGATGGTGCAATTTTAACCATACTAATACCTCGGCTTTCTATCTCTTATTTCCTCTAAAAATTGCATATAATGTTCGTACCTGTATTGTGGGATTACCCCGGTTTCTACCGCTTCTTTCACAGCGCACTTCGGTTCCTTGTCATGGAGGCAGGCCCTGAACTTGCAGTCCTCACCAAGCTTATGCATCTCAGGAAAACAATACGATAGACGTTCTGCTTCCATTTCCGTGAATTCAAGTGAACTGAATCCAGGCGTATCCGCGACGAGGCCAGTGCCCATGTGAATCAGTTCCACATGACGTGTGGTATGCTTTCCGCGTCCCAAATGAGATGAAATGTCGTCTGTCTTTAGGGCCAAGCTCGGGTTGATCGCATTCAACAACGAGGATTTCCCCACTCCGGATTGACCGGCAAACACACTGGTTTTCCCTTCTATTAAAGGAATAAGCTGATTGACGCCTCCTGTGGTTATCGAAGAAGTTTCCAGCACTGTATAGCCTAACTTCTGATAGTCCTTGATATGCTGAGACAATTTCTCTTTTTTATCTTCCGTTACCAAGTCCATTTTGGTCACGACAATAATGGGCTCGATCTCATTATCTTCAATGAGGACCAGGAATCGATCAAGCAGAGCTGGACTGAACTCGGGTTCGACTGCTGAAAAAACAAGAATGGCCTGATCGACATTCGCTATCGGTGGACGAACCAATTCATTCTTTCGTGGCTTGACCTCCGTTACCGTTCCGTCCGTCTTATTATCAGCCTGATATACAACGTAATCACCAACAAGGGGCGTTACCTTATTTTTACGAAAAACGCCTCGACCCCGGCATTGGAATACTTCTTCTCCATCTAAAACATAATAAAAGCCGCTTAAGGCTTTAATGATTTTTCCTTCGGGCATAGCCACACTCCTAATTTGATTAAATTCATTCCGGATAAGTGATGGTTTTTTCCTTTATCACCTGTCCGTCACGCATGACTTTATATCCGGCTTTCTTATCTTTGGACACCAAGAATTTGATCTCTTTTTCTTCAGTTTCCAAGAGCGAAAAAGTATCATAGGGCTCTGTCATGCTATTATTGATGTCTTCAATGAAGATTTGAACTTGCTGTGGTTTACCGGGCTCTACAGGGTCATATTCGATCGTGATTTCCTCTGTTACCGTCTTTGGTGGAATCTCTTCTTTCCCTTTTGAAAGGACCACGCTTACCGTACTTCCCTTGTCCACTTTAGTAGATGGTGCAGGTTCCTGCGAAATAACAAGTCCCTCGGCCACTGAATCCGTATACACCTTTTTTTCGACGGCAATTTTTATTCCACTTTCATTGGAGTAATCATTCAAAGCCGTCTCATTGAAACCCGTTAGGTTCTTTAATGTTAATCGATCGGCACCCTTACTGACCATGAGTTCGAGCTCCGTTTCCGAAGCAATGACTTCAAAGCCTCCTGAAGGATCTTGATCAATGATCGTCCCCGGCTCGCTTTCATCAAATACCTCTGTCACTGCAACGTCCTTGAAGCCCATCTTATTGAGCATACTCTCGATATCATCATACTTTCTTCCTTCATAGCTAGACAATGTAATCGTTTCTTTACCAATGCTTTGATAGATATCTATTTTAGCGCCTTCTTTGACCAGCTTACCTTCTTTAGGGTTGGTCTTGATGACGAGACCTTTTTCGACCTCTTCATCATTAATCTCAATCGTGTCCCCCGTGACAAGTCCTAATTCCACCAAGGTAGAAATGGCATCATCCAGCTCTTCCCCTTTTAAGTCAGGGACGGTCACTTCTTTAGTGCCAAGCATGGATGGAAAAACGGTAATGGATAAAATGGCAACCACCGCTAAAACCAAAAAGATGGTAACTAAAATCGCGGGCCATTTTATGCGCCGATTACTTTTTTGCTTCGATTTCGTTTTTTGTTTTTTCTGTTTCTTTTTAAGCTTAGTCGCTGTAGCTGGCTCATCACTTTGTTCATCTTGTTCAACTACGCTCGCATTTTTTTCCGGTCCTCTTATGATTGTCTCATCTATACTTGACAGCTGGTCATTCGTGATGATGGGGATGGCTTTTGTTGCATCATGATCTTCCGGAATGACAAAAGGCAATTCATTTAAGCGCTCTGGATCAAGCGAAGTTCGAATGTCATCTTCCATTGAATCGACGCTTTCATAACGATAATATGAATCTTTTGCCGTTGCTTTTAGAATAATATTTTCCACACTTTGCGGTATATCAGGATTCCAACGCTTTGGCGATGGGGTTTCCGACTGGAGATGCTTTAACGCAATGGAAACTGCAGATTCACCTGAAAAAGGGAGCCTGCCAGTTAAAATCTCAAACATCACGATACCCAGAGAATAGATATCCGATTTCTTATTGGCCATGCCGCCTCTTGCCTGTTCTGGAGACAAGTAATGAACAGAACCTAAAACTGCATTTGTCTGGGTTATATTCGTGGCACTTAGAGCAAGGGCAATTCCAAAATCAGTGATTTTAACGGTTCCTTCTTTATCAATCAGGATATTCTGAGGCTTGATGTCCCTATGGATGATTCCGTTATGGTGGGCATGGGAGATGGCAGCCGTAATTTGCTTCATGATATCTAAGGCTTTTTCAACCGGAATTGGATAGTATTTTTGTATGTATTGCTTTAAAGTAAACCCGTCCACATATTCCATGACGATATAGTAGATATCATTTTCTTCTCCGACATCATAGATACTGACAATATTCGGATGGGCTAGACTCGTTGCTGATTGCGCTTCCCGATTAAAGCGTTTAATGAATTCATCGTCATTATTAAAATCCATCCTCAGGATCTTCAAGGCAACATCACGGTCCAAAATCATATCTCTTGCAAGGTAAACATTCGCCATACCGCCACCACCGACCATCTCGATCAGTTTATAACGGCCGTTGATCCTTCTACCAATCAACATTGAGTTCACCTGCTTTCGCTTTCATCAATAAATTGAACAAGCACAAGGGTGATATTATCTTCTCCACCATAGTTATTGGCCATTTCTATTAACGACTGTGCCTTTTCTTCAAGTGAATGTCCATTGTTAACCATTTCTTCGAGTTCCACTTCACTTACTTTATTCGTTAAGCCATCAGAGCAAAGCAAAAGCATATCCTGCTCTTCGAAAATGACTGTCGTAATGTCCATTTCCACTTGCAGTTCAGTGCCCAATGCACGCAACAACACATTTTTCCTTGGATGATGCTCAGCGTCTTCCTTCGTGATCTGACCAGAACGGACCAGCTCATTAACAAGCGAATGGTCTTCCGTGACCTGCTTGAATCCGCTTTCGTTATACAAATAACACCGGCTGTCCCCGATGTTTGCGATGGTTGCAAATTTATCTGTGCATATTGCCGCAACAATGGTTGTACCCATGCCCTTACATTCCAGGTTCGCTTCGGCATGTTCAAAAAGCAATTGATTGACAAGGAGGATTTGTGTTTTCAACCAATTTTCAGCATCATTTGCCGTTTCAATACCACTTGACTCTTCCCATCTTTCCTTCAAAAGGTCAATCGTCATCCCACTCGCTACATCCCCGGCACGGTGGCCGCCCATGCCATCTGCAACGATGGCAAGGCGTACGCCTTCCGGATTACTAAAAACTCCCCCATTATCTTCATTATGTTGGCGGACTTTCCCACGGTCAGTCTTGAATATTGCCCTCATAGGGTCACCTCGTCTCTTCTTTACGCTCCTTAGCCCGAAGCTGGCCACAGGCTGCGTCAATGTCACTGCCTTGTTCTCTTCGAATTGTTACATTAATGCCACGTTTTTTCAATGTTTTTTCAAACTCAAAAATCTTATCCCGAGGTGTACGTACATAGTTGCGTTCCGGTACATAGTTAACCGGAATTAAATTGACATGACACTTGATGTCTTCTATTAAATCGGCCAGTTCTTCAGCGTGCTCTACTGAGTCATTTTCTCCACCGAATAGACCATATTCAAAGCTGACACGGCGTCCTGTTTTTTCCGTGTAGTATTTGATGGCTTCAATCAAGTCAGGAAGCTTATAAGCCTTATTTATCGGCATCAATTTACTTCTCAACTCAGTGTTCGGCGCGTGAAGTGATACAGCAAAATTGATTTGCATGCTTTCTTCGGCAAATTTATAGATTTTAGGAATAATCCCACTAGTCGAAACGGTGATATGGCGAGCACCTATGTTCAACCCTTTTTCATGGTTGATATTTTTAAGGAAAGACATCATATTATCATAGTTATCGAATGGTTCGCCGATTCCCATGATAACGACCGAGCTAACGCGTTCTTCAACTTCATCAAGTGCTTGTTGGACCTTGACGACCTGGGCAACGATTTCCCCTGATTCAAGATTACGTTTTAAACCACCAAGCGTCGATGCACAGAATGTGCAACCGATTCTACAGCCTACCTGTGTCGTTACACAGATGGAATTCCCATATTCATGGCGCATTAATACGGTTTCAATTGAGTACCCATCATGCAATTCAAATAAGAACTTCATCGTTCCATCATTGGATGTTTGTTGGATCAATGTCTTTAACGTCGTGAAAGTGAATTGATCTTCCAATTTATCTCGCAATGTCTTAGATAGGTTAGACATATCCTCAAAACTTGAAACGCGTTTTTTATAAAGCCAGTCATAAACTTGGTCCGCACGGAAAGCTTTCTCACCGTTTTCAACCAACCATTCTTTAATTTGATGAAGCTCCAACGAATAAATCGATGGTTTTTCTGGTGTTGTGTCTTTTCTCACTCTTGATGATTTCGTAATCTCTGCCATTACAGCACCTTCTTTCTAAAACTCGCAATAAAGAAACCGTCACTGCTAAAATATTGCGGGAACACTTGCAAGGTATGACCTTCAACAAATGGTTGAACACTTTCGGGCATTCTTTCAGACAATGTTGTATCGCTTTCGAACTCCGGATGTTGTTCCAAGAACGTCGCTGCTACTCTGTCATTTTCTTCTTTGTCCACTGTGCATGTACTATATACTAACTGTCCACCTTGTTTCAGGAGCGGAGCAGCTGCTTCCAATAATTGTTTCTGTATGTTTGAAAGTTTCATTATATCATTATTTGTTTTTGTATACTTCACATCAGGCTTACGACGCATGACGCCTAATCCGGAGCAAGGAGCATCTATCAGGATTCGGTCAAACCCTTCTTTATTGAAGTGTTCCTGAACATGTCTGCTATCTAAGACCTGCGTTTTAATGTTGTTCCTTAACTTTAGTCGCTCTGCCTGTTCCTTGATGAGCTTAACCTTATGTTCATGAAGGTCAAGAGCATATACCTGTCCCGTCGTCAGACCTTCGGCAATATGCATTGACTTGCCTCCTGGCGCTGCGCAACAGTCCAAAACTGCATCGTTATCATGTGCACCAAGCGCATGGGCGACCAGCATCGAACTTTCGTCCTGAATGGAAAGAAGACCCAATTTATAGCTTTCGGAATGTGCCAGGTTCCCTTTGTAACTGATAATGGATTCCGGCACGAATTCACTGGCTTCCACATCATATCCCTCTTCAGTCAAAATACTGATTAATTCACTGCGGGAAATCTGTTTCAAGTTAACTCGTCCCGTCTGTAATGGAGCCATTAAGTTAATTTCACACATTTCCTTTGTTTTCTCATACCCATATTGCTCAACCCAACGGTTTATCAACCATAATGGATGACTCACTTCAATTGATAGGCGTTCACGGTCGTCCTTGATATCATCAAATGATGCAACACCATTTCTTTGGATATTGCGGAGCACCCCATTGACCATTGACTGCGTTCCTTTATGCCCGCGTTTTTTCGATATCTCGACAGCTTCGAAAATAATCGCATGATCTGGCACTTTATCTAAATAAACCATTTGGTATACGGAAAGCCTAAGAAGGTTAATGACCCAGCTTTGCGTTTTTTTAGGATTTTTTATATATGGCTGTAGATAGTAATCCAATGTCATCTTCCGCTGGATCGTTCCGTAGCTGATTTCTGTTAACAATCCACTATCCACTGCAGACAATTGATGCTTTTTAATCAAATTATTAAGTAACAGGTTGCTATAAGATTGATTTTTCTCTACAGATTCCAAGATGTCGAGAGCAATATCGCGTACTCCCTTTTTAGTTTGTGTCATTAGTTTCTCCTAACTTTATACCTGCTTTAATGAATGAACCCGCACCAATCAAGTAATTCTTCGCTGGCATTTTTTTCTTACCTGATGGTTGTAGTTCGGTGATGAGAATCGCCGTTTCATTTCCAGTCGCCACGACCATTCCTTCATCAAGCACCTCAATGATCGTTCCGGGGCTTGTTTGAGCGTTCCCTTTAACTTTCTTTGTCTGCCAGATTTTCAGGACAGACCCGTTTACGAGTGTATAGGCAACAGGCCAAGGATTCAAGCCGCGGACATGATTATAGATGGCCTCTCCCGTTTTCGACCAGTCGATTTTTTCCTCTGATCGTTTAATGTTGGGAGCAAAAGTTGCCTTTTCCTCGTCTTGCTTAATTGGGGATAGCTCACCATTCAATAACTTCGGCAATGTGTCGGCAAGTAAATCCGCACCGACCTTACTCAACTTATCATGCATCGTACCGACATTATCTAGTTCTTCGATGACCACTTCTGCCTGAGTTAAAATATCTCCGGCATCTAATTTCTCAGCCATATACATGATGGTGATTCCCGTCTTTTCTTTACCTTGTAAGATGGAGTAGTGAATAGGCGCTCCGCCACGTAGTTCAGGTAGTAAAGAGGCATGTACATTAATACAGCCAAATTTAGGAGCTTCCAATAACTCATTAGGAAGAATTTGTCCGAAAGCCGCCGTCACCACTAAGTCCGGTTTTAAACGGATGATCTTTTCCAATTCTTCTTTTTCACGGATTTTCTCTGGCTGGTAAACGGGTATCCCTTGTTTGATTGCTTCAACTTTAACCGGTGGTGGAGTCAAGACTCTTTTCCTGCCAACCGGACGATCCGGCTGAGTGACGACAGCAATCACTTCATACCCCTCGTCAATGATTCGCTTAAGCACCGGTACTGAAAAGTCCGGCGTCCCCATAAAAATAATTTTTGTCATTTTTCTTCAAACCTTTCTAACTCTTCCTCTGTAATATATCGGGACACTTTACTTGTAAATAGCACCCCTTGCAAATGATCCATTTCATGCTGGATGGCCCTAGCCAGGAAACCTTCAGCTTCTATTTCGAAAAAATTCCCCTTCCTGTCCTGTGCACGCACTTTGACACGGTATGGACGGGACACTTCCCCATATAGGTCTGGAAAACTTAGACAGCCTTCAACGCCTGTCTGTTCTCCCTCGACTTCCAGCACTTCCGGATTGATCAATTCAATGACACCTGATCCTTCCTCTATCTCTACGACGGCGACTTGTTTTTTCACGCCCACTTGTGGGGCTGCAAGACCCACTCCATCCGCTTCAACCATCGTTTCGTACATATTATTTAACAGCTTTGCCAATTTTTTATCAAAACTTGTTATTTTAGCGCATTTTTGTTGTAAAATTTTTTCAGGAAACATGACAATCGGTAAAATAGTCAAAGCGAAAAGTACCCTCCTAATATAAAAAACAAAACTTACTATATAAAAACGCAAGCCTGAACAGCTCGCGATATCATAACAACTACATCATAATCTGCGGATTTAAATCAATGGAAATCTGCAGGTGATTTTGGGCCGTTTCCTTTTGATAATGCTCCAAAAGCGTTCGTAAATGGTGATAAAGCTCCGGCTCTCGTTTGTATTTTATCAGACATTGGTATCGATATCTATTGTTGATTCGACTAATTGGGGAGGCGACCGGCCCGAGGACGATAGAATCCTTATGCAGTCGCGAACTCAGGAAATTAGTAATCTTATCCGTCACACTCACGGTTTTCATCAAGTCCTCATGAGAAACCGTTACGAGGATTACATAATAATAAGGAGGATAATGGGCTTGCCTCCGGATGTACATCTCCCTTTCATAAAATGCATCGTAATCCTGCATAGCGGAAAGCTCTATACTGTAATGCTCAGGCGTATAGGTTTGGATCACCACTTCACCAGGAAGTGTATGTCGCCCTGCCCTTCCGCTGACTTGCGTCAATAGCTGGAATGTCTTTTCCGAAGAACGGAAATCAGGCAAATGCAGCATCGTATCGGCTGAAAGCACGCCAACCAACGTAATATTCGGGAAATCAAGGCCCTTGGCAATCATTTGGGTTCCAAGCAGTATATCCGCTTTTCCTTCACCGAATGCATTCAGCAGCCGCTCATGTGATCCCTTCCTACTCGTCGTATCGACATCCATCCGAATTACTCTTGCATCAGGGAGGATCTTGGCAAGTTCTTCCTCCACCTTCTGTGTACCCGTTCCAAAGAATCGGATATGGTCACTCTCACACTCGGGACACACAGAAGGCATCCCTTCCTCAAACCCGCAATAATGGCATTTCATTATATCATTAAAGCGATGGTAAGTGAGGGAAATATCACAATTTGGACAGTTGATCACTAATCCACAACTACGGCACATGACAAAGGAGGAATGCCCACGCTTATTTAACATCAGTACCGTCTGCTGTCCCTTTTCGAGCCGATCTTGCAACTTCGTAAATAGCAGTTCAGAAAACATTGAGCGGTTTCCCGATCTTAGTTCTTCCCTCATATCCACGATATCGACTGCAGGCATAGCATGTTTATTCATCCGCTGACTGAGGGTCAATAACTGATAGACATTTTTCTTGGCACGGGCAAAGGATTCTAGGGTAGGGGTGGCACTTCCGAGGATGACAGGGCATTGATAGGATTTCGCTCGTTCAATCGCAACATCCCTTGCATGATAACGCGGATTTTCTTCTTGCTTGTAACTCGCCTCATGCTCTTCATCAATGATGACGATCCCAAGATTCTCAAATGGAGCAAAAACGGCCGACCGTGCCCCTACCACTACTTTTACTTCTTTACGATGAATTTTCCTCCACTCATCATATTTTTCTCCAACGGATAAACCACTATGCATGACCGCAACCTGCTCGCCAAAGCGTTCTTTAAACCGTTTCACCGTTTGGGGAGTCAAAGAAATTTCCGGAACCAACATGATGGCTTCCTTCCCTTTCTCCATAACCGAAGCGATGGCCTGTAAATACACTTCTGTCTTCCCACTTCCCGTTACACCATATAAAAGGAAAACGTCATGTTCATCCTGTTTAATCTTCTCCTGAATGGGCCCAAGCGCGGCAGCCTGCTCATCTGTTAATGTGAAGGGATTGGATTTATTAAATACACGGTTTTCATAAGGGTCGCGGTATACTTCTTGTTCCAGTTCGACCAATGCCCCTTTTGCCACAAGGGACTTCACCGTCCCACTAGAAGCATTAACCAATTCAAGAAGCTCCTTAAGCGGTATCGGGTCTGGGTGTTCAATGAAATATTGGATGAGCTCCTGCTGTTTTCTTGCATTTCCGGATAGCGACGAACCCATTTCTTTCAATTCCATTGGAGATACTAACGGTTTTATAACCCGTACCGTCTTTTTATTGAGACGGTTTTTCACAAAATACACTAACTCTAAATTGCCTTTTTGCAACTCTTTTTGAAGAAGGGAAGCATGTTCCCCTTCTATCGCATCTTTCCATGATAGCGAATCATGCTTGCCAAAAAGAGCTTGTATCATCGTGGACAGCTGGGCCTTTTTACCGTCTACGATATTAATGACTTTTTCATATTTTGCTTTCATTGCTGCCGGTAGCATCGCTTGCAGCGCCGAAATTTTGAAACACATGGCCTCTTTCGTCAACCAGTCACCAAGTTGCAGCAATTCATCATTTAAAACAGGCTCCAAATCCATCAGTTCTTTAATATGGCGGAGCTTAGCAAATTCACTTTTATCTTTTAGCCCCGTTACGAATCCCTGCACCATTCTGGGACCAAACGGAACAATGACTCGCATGCCAGGTTTAATGACCTGGATCCATTTCTTAGGAATTCGATAATCGAATTCCCTATCCGTTTGTTTTGCAGGTACATCCACTATGACGGATGCAATATCCATTAGACATCAATCCTTTTGCATGCAGGATACTTCTGCCAAAATACTTTTGGCGATATCCGCTTTACTCATTTTTGGAAGTTCGATGGAACGCCCATCCTTATTAAAGATCGTAACAATATTTGTATCCGTGCCGAAGCCTGCACCCGATACCGTAACATTATTGGCTACGATCATATCGGCATTCTTCTTCACCAATTTCCCTTTTGCATACTCTTCCACATTATTCGTTTCGGCTGCAAAACCGACTAAGAGCTGATGAGTCTTATTCTTGCCCAATTCCATAAGAATGTCCTTTGTCCGTTCAAATTCAATCACATTTTCACCAGGCTGTTTTTTCATTTTCTGTTCATGATAGAATTTGGGTTTATAGTCGGCAACCGCAGCCGTCATAATTACCACATCACTCGAGTCAAATTGCTCAAACACCGCTTCATACATATCTGCGGCTGATTCGACGGGAATGACCTTCACCTTCGAAGGCGGAGCCAAACTCACGGGCCCGGTGACCAAGGTCACATCGGCTCCCTGATTGGCTGCCTGCTCGGCAATGGCATAGCCCATCTTGCCACTAGAATGGTTCGTCACGAAGCGTACAGGATCGATTGCTTCACGGGTAGGCCCCGCCGTGATTAAGAATTTCTTACCCTTAAGTGGTTTCAAGCCAACTTCCCCAAAGTATTCTTGTAGATGTTGTACAATCGTTTCCGGTTCTTCCAGTCTTCCCTTTCCTACATAGCCGCAAGCCAAATACCCTTCACCGGGCTCTATGAATTGATAACCAAACGTACGAAGCGTCTCCATATTCTTCTGCACAGCCGGATGAGCGTACATATGGACATTCATAGCCGGAGCTACCCAAACAGGGGCCTCCGTTGCAAGCAACGTGGTCGTGATCATATCATCCGCGATGCCATTGGCTATCTTGCCAATAACATTCGCTGTGGCAGGCGCCACCAGGACAATATCCGCCCAATCAGCAAGGTCGATATGGGCAATGACCGAGGAATCTTTTTCATCAAATGTATCGGTATAAACATCATGTCTTGAAAGTGCCTGAAAGGTAAGAGGCGTCACGAATTGGCGCGCCGAGGCACTCATGATCACCTTAACGTGAGCCCCTGCCTGCGTCAGTTTACTGGTCAGGGCTGCAGCCTTATATACAGCAATTCCGCCAGTGACACAAAGTAGAACCTTTTTATCGATTAGCATGCAAATTTCCCCTAACTATACATTCTATTATTAACTAATTATGAAGGTTTACAGGTAAAATTTCATTATATATGCGCAAGAACCTTGGTAAGTATCAATAAAGTCCATAACCGCTTTTTGGATTGCTGTTTGTTTGCTCCTATCCAAAATCAAAACAAACAGGCCTGACACACCTTTGCCGCAGGAAGGAAGCAAGTTCCAAAAGTAACGCATCCTGTTTGCTGTTAGGGTGTCAGGCCCGATAGGTCAAGCTTAAGTGTTCAATTATTTTACTTCAGATGAATTATCATATGATAATTTACCAGAATAGATTTCTTCAAGGGCACGACCGACTGATTTGTGAGAAACTGGTTTAGCAATCATGCAGTTATCTTTAATTTGCATTTCTCTAGCACGCTTGGCTGCCACAGATACAAGTGAGTATTTTGAATCGATTTTCAGTAATAATGAATCAATAGATGGATATAACATAGTTTATTCCGCCTCCAACATTTTTTTATAAAGAACAGCAACTCTTTCCCGACGGCAATGTTCGGCAATTACAATTGCATTAATTCTAGCACAAGCAGCATCTACATGGTCATTTTCAACGACGTAATCATACAGATCCATAAGCTCTATTTCCTCTTTAGCCACCTTCATGCGCCCTTTGATCGCTTCCTCCGTCTCGGTACCACGGGTTACGATCCGACTTTCAAGTTCACTCAAGCTTGGCGGGGCAAGGAAAATGAATAGGCCTTCAGGAAACTTTTCCCGAACCTGCCTAGCTCCTTGTACTTCGATTTCAAGAAAAACATCTTTTCCGGAATCAATCGTTTCTCGGACATAATCAACAGGTGTTCCATAATAATTGCCGACGAACTCCGCATATTCCAGGAGCTTTCCTTCTTCAATCAACGCTTCGAAATCCTCACGCTTTTTAAAGAAATAATCTACCCCATCCACCTCACCTTGCCGTGGAAGTCGTGTCGTCATCGAAATTGAATACTCGAATGCCGTACCCGGCTGAGAAAAGATTGCCTTTCTTACGGTACCCTTACCCACACCTGATGGGCCGGACAAAACAATTAATAAACCTTTTTCTCTCATAATCTTTCAGTTACCCCTCTTCTACGCTATCATCTCGATCTTG
The DNA here is from genome assembly GCF_050272735.1 of Peribacillus sp. NPDC046944. Lineage (NCBI taxonomy): Bacteria > Bacillati > Bacillota > Bacilli > Caryophanales > Bacillaceae > Peribacillus > Peribacillus sp. NPDC046944. The sequence continues at coordinate 296,267 of NZ_JBNNML010000004.1, read as the reverse complement.
AAGCCTTGCTGCAACCGTTTCCGGTTGAACGGCGGATAAGATGACATGGTCGCTGTCTGTAATAATAACGGCCCTTGTTCTTCTGCCGTATGTAGCATCTATTAATGATCCGCGATCACGGGCATCCTGGATAATCCTTTTTATTGGAGCAGATTCAGGACTTACAATGGATACGATCCGATTTGCGGAAACGATATTACCAAAACCAATATTAATGAGCTTAATTGACATTTTTGTCCCCCATTCATATTCTATTGTCGCCTTGACAGGGTTATCATAAACCGATTATTCGATATTTTGAACCTGTTCCTTCAATTTTTCAAGCAGGCTTTTCATTTCAACCACTTCTTTTGTAATGGCTGAGTCATTTGCCTTTGAACCGATCGTATTGACTTCCCTGTTCATCTCTTGAACGAGAAAATCCAATTTCCTCCCAATCGGTTGGCCTTGCTTAAGGGTATCCGAAAACTGTTGCACATGGCTATCGAGCCTAGTCAATTCTTCATTTATATCACATTTATCCGCAAATATGGCCGCCTCTGTGACAATGCGACTATTTTCAATCATTCCATCAGTCAACTCGGAAAGCTTTATTGTCAGTCGATCCTTATATTGCTTTACAACAGAAGGCGCATAGGTTTTAACCCCCGCTACAATCTCAGCAAACTTCTTTAACTGACTTTGCAAATCACTGGCCAGCCCCTGTCCTTCCTGAACACGCATTTGTTTCAGGTTTTCTAGGGCACCCTTTACTGATTCCATAAGCAACTTTTCCAAATCACTAGGAACGGTCGCTACTTCTTCCATCAAGAAAATCGATTCGAGTTGCAGTATATCTTGAAGCGAAATGGAACCGCCAAGGTTATATTTCCCCTTCACTGCATCCATCAGGCTTACATATTGATCTGCAAGATTCCAATCGATATCAACATTTTTAGAAACCAGGCTTTTCCCTTCGACCGTTATGAAGAGTTCCACCCGTCCCCTTCTTATGTATTCACTCGCCATTTTTTTCACTTTTTCTTCCAGAACCAACAGCTGGCGCGGCATTCGAATCGTATATTCGCAGAAACGATGGTTGACGGTCTTGATTTCTGCAAAGACCTTGACCTGTTCGTTTTGTGATTCTCCTCTTCCATAGCCCGTCATACTGGTAACCATGTCTCCACTTCCAATCAAACATAATGTAGTAACTTGGTATGTTCATTCAATCTATATCAGCATTTTCACGTCATGATCAGTATAAATAAAAGGTTCTAAAAATAAAAAGGTAATAGAGAAAGACTCTATCACCTAAAAGATTATATCATATTTTATTGTGCTTTTCTTGCTAAAAAGGTTCCCGCCAGTAAAAAAGTTGGGATTGATGACATTCCTACCACTAATAGCCAATCCCTGCCCGAAATCGGAACGGTGTGAAAGATTGCCTGTAGCGGCTGTACATACATGACAGCAAGCATTAACAACAGGGAAGAGAGCACTGCTCCCACTAAATACAGATTGCCAAACGGATTTCTTGAGAAAATGGACTTTTCACTCCGACAGTCAAAAACATGGATCAACTGGGCAAGTACAAGGGTCGCAAATGCGATGGTCTGTGCATATGCAAGATTATCAGGATTCGCACGATATACCACATAAAAGGCAATTAACGTCGAGATCCCAATTAAAAAACCACGTGAGAGGATTTTCCAGCCTAGTCCCCTCCCAAAAACCCCTTCATTAGCATTTCTCGGATTCCTTTTCATCACATCTTCTTCAGGATCATCGAGACCCAAAGCCATCGCCGGGAGTCCGTCCGTCACCAAGTTGACGAATAGGATTTGAATGGGAATCAATGGTAAAGGCAAGGCACAAAGCATGGCGAAAAACATGACAAGAATTTCACCAACATTCGATGCCAACAAATACCGGATAAACTTCCGAATGTTTTCATAGATGTTCCTTCCTTCTTTAATAGCCGATTTAATCGTGGCGAAATTATCATCGACCAAAATCAAGGAAGAAGCCTCCTTTGCGACGTCTGTACCCGTGATGCCCATTGATATACCGATATCGGCCGACTTTATTGCCGGAGCGTCATTGACGCCATCTCCCGTCATCGCAACAACATGTCCTTTATTCTGTAAAGCCTTCACGATTTTCAACTTATGTTCCGGGGAAACACGGGCGAACACAGACACTCCTTCAACGATTTCTTCGAGCTCGTCAACTTCCATCGCCGATAATTGATGACCTTCGAGTACACGGTCTTTCCCTCTTAAAATACCAAGATCTTTAGCAATAGCCCTGGCTGTTATAACATGGTCGCCCGTTATCATGACCGTTTTAATTCCCGCATCCCGGCATTCCTTCACTGCTTGTTTCACTTCAGGACGAGGTGGGTCTATCATGCCCTGCAGCCCCATGAAGGTCAAATTCAGTTCGGCCTCTGTCTCATGGAGTAGAATGGTTCCCTTTGAAAGTGGTTTGTAACCCACTGCAATCATCCGAAGTGCACTTGATGCAAGCTCATTCATTTTCAGTTGAACCCGTTCCTTGTTTTCCCGATTTAGCGGGTCCGTTCTACCGTCCACTAAAATCGTATCACTCTGGGCTAGCAAAACATCTGGTGCCCCTTTTACTACGACAAAATGGTTTTCTTTATCATCCTTGACTACAACACTCATCATCTTCCTTTCAGAATCGAATGGAAACTCCCTCACGATCGTGAACTGGTTTGACAAATGCTCCCTCGTCAAACCCGCCTTCATCGCCGCTACTACCATCGCGCCTTCTGTCGGATCTCCGTCAAGGACATATCCTTTTCCTCTCTCATTTACCTCGGCTTTGTTGCAAAGAATCCCAAATGTCACCATTTGGAGGAGAGCCTTTTCATTTTTTGGAGCGACCGAAACTCCTCCTGAAGAAAACTCCCCAGTCGGATGATATCCTGTCCCACTTACATCCCATGTCTTCCCGCCACTCCAAATTTTCGTAACCGTCATTTTATTCTGGGTCAATGTTCCAGTTTTGTCGGAACATATCACCGTGGCACATCCAAGCGTTTCAACCGCAGGCAACTTCCTAACAATGGCCTTTTGTTTAATCATCCGTTGAACGCCAAGAGACAAGGCTACTGTCACAATGGCAGGCAAGCCTTCCGGGATGGCCGCAACAGCCAAGGAAACACCGGCTAAAAACATGGTATAAAGATCATGCCCTTGAAGGACACCCGTTAATACGACGACTCCAGTTAAGATCAACGCGGTAATGATTAAGATTTTTCCCAATTGTTCCAATCGTCGTTGTAGTGGCGTTTCCTTGGTTTCTGCTGTTTGAAGAAGGTCCGCTATCTTCCCCATTGCTGTGTTCATTCCTGTCGCGACAACAATTCCAATACCATTTCCTCTAGTGACCATCGTTCCCATGAACGCCATATTTTCCTGATCCCCGATGCTTTCCGCCTCGCCCATTAATGGATCGGAGCATTTCACGGCTGGAATGGACTCGCCAGTTAGAGCTGATTCTTCAATTTCAAGGCTGGAATGGTCGACGATCCGTAAATCTGCCCCTATTCGGTCCCCGCTTGCAAATTTCAAGATATCCCCTACTACCACTTCCCTTGAAGGGATCTTCAGCCATTGCCCGTTCCTTAATACCTGAACCTGTGGGGCTGTCATTTCCTTTAAGGCATCCAATGATTTTTCAGCCTTACGTTCTTGAAAAAACCCAAGTACCCCATTTAAAAAAACAATGGCAATGATGGCAATCGCATCGATATATTCACCCAAGATGCCAGAGACCAAGGTTGCCGCAAGCAAGACAATGACCATAAAATCTTTAAATTGAGCGAAGAACAGTAAAATGGCAGATTGCTTTTCCCCTTCTTTCAGTTCATTGAATCCTTGCTTGTTCAGCCTGTCCTTTACTTCTTTCTCATTCAAACCAGCTTTCACGTCCGTTTGAAGCGCCTTCTCCATTTCTTGCTTATTCATTTCCTTGAACTCCATCGAGTATCACACATCCCTTTGAATAGAATGAAATAGGCCCCAGTATACATGCTCAAAACAGGCACTTAGCGTTGCTCACCCTCATCCGCCTGCATACTAAACTACATAAAACAACTGCTCTTCTTCCATGATTATTCAGACTCGTCCAAAAAAATGCTATAATTAATCTGAAATTGCACAAACGGATTATCCGACCTACCGATGGATTAATGAATGTCAGGAATAGACTCATTCCCATGTTTATTCCAGTAATATAGGCAACCATTTTAAAACGGCTATTGAAAGAGCCTTATAGAAAATCTTATGTAAAGGAAGTAAAATGAATGTCATTCGATGGATTATTCACGAAAGCGATAACGGAAGAAATCGCTTCTTTATTAAAAGGCGGGCGCATCAATAAAGTGCATCAGCCCTATAAAAACGAAATCATACTGGTGGTTCGGGCTGGAGGTAAAAATCAAAAGCTACTATTATCTGCACACCCGAGCTATTCAAGGGTACAGCTGACAGAAGAAAGCTATGAAAATCCGAAAGAGGCACCAATGTTCTGCATGCTGCTCAGGAAGCATCTGGAAGGATATACAATCGAGGACATCTATCAACATGAGCTAGATCGGATGATCATCCTCGAAGTGAAAGGTAGAAATGAACTGGGCGATGTTTCCCAGAAACAGCTAATCATCGAAATTATGGGTCGTCACAGCAATATCATCTTAGTTGATAAAGAGCGGAATATGATTTTAGACAGCATCAAACATGTATCACACGCTGTGAACAGCCACCGGGCGATATTACCTGGCCAGGAATACATTCTCCCCCCAGAACAGGAGAAGCAAAATCCATTTGACTCCACTGACGATGATATAAGGAAATCGCTGGACTTTAATGCTGGAAAGCTTGACCGTCAGCTAGTAGCCCATTTCTCAGGAGTTTCACCCCTAGCGGCTAAAGAGGCCGTTTACCGTGCTGGTTTGGCGAACAGTTCGACACTTCCACCTGCTTTCTCTAGCCTCATAAAAGAGATTGCAGATCGAGAGTATGTCCCGACCATCAAACAAGATGGCAGTAAAGAAGTTTTCTATATGCTTTCTCTGAATCACCTGACGGGTAAAGAAAGGTCATTTCCATCCTTAAGCGAGATGCTTGACCGCTATTACTTCGGGAAAGCCGAACGGGACCGGGTCAAGCAAAAGGGCCAGGATATAGAACGCTTCATTACGAATGAAATAGAAAAAAACTCAAAAAAAATCGGAAAATTGGAACGTACGCTAAAGGAAACGGAACGCGGGGAACAATACCAACTGTTCGGTGAATTGCTGACAGCCAACTTATATCAAATGAAAAAAGGCATGAAGGAAATCGAGGTCATCAATTATTACAATGAAGATCAAGAGACTGTCGTTATCCCGCTTAATCCATTAAAAAACCCATCTGATAATGCACAGAAGTACTTTTCAAAGTATCAAAAGTCCAAAAATGCGGTCGTTGTCGTCCAAGAGCAAATCGAAAAAGCCCAACTGGAATTGGCTTACTTTGAAGCCTTGCATCAGCAATTGCAGTCTGCCTCACCAAAAGATATCGAGGAAATACGCGAAGAACTACAAGAAGAAGGCTACATCCGCCAGAAAAAGAAAAAGGGCATGAAAAAACCTGCCAATGCCAAACCGCAGCTTGAGACTTATTACAGTAGTGATGGAGACCTCATATTTGTCGGGAAAAATAATAAGCAAAATGATTACTTGACGAATAAATTTGCCCGTCGTGATGAAATCTGGCTTCATACGAAGGATATTCCCGGCTCACATGTCGTGATTCGGAATGAATCACCAAGTGAAAATACGATAAAGGAAGCGGCCGCTTTAGCTGCATTCTTCAGCAAAGCCAAGCAATCAAGTTCGGTGCCTGTCGATTTCACCCAAGTTCGCCATGTGAAGAAACCAAATGGATCGAAACCTGGGTTTGTCATCTATGAACAACAGCAAACCGTTTATGTTACCCCTGATGCCGATACGGTCATTTCTTTAAAAGAAGCGACACACGTAAAAGGATAAGTATTAATAAAAACAATACCCTGTGAACTGCACCCCGCTTGTTAGACATGACCTAACAAGCGGGGTGCAGTTTTTATTTTGGTTGAAGCATCATCTTAGAGATGGTAAAAGTGAAGAATATACTAATAGAAATCGTAAAGAGAAGGGCCCTTTTGATCTCATGAAAAAACGATGCCTTGAATGTCACCAGGTCGAAAGTCTTGTTAAATAGTAAAACAAAAAAATAAATACATATTTTAGAAATCGAGATGGAATAAATACCTATTCAAAGATCTATGCTTCTCTAGTCCATCATTTGTAAAGCACTGAAGGTTTGATTTTTTCAACCAAATCCGTAAAAACTATGGTAATATAGTTCCTGTTGTAAAAGGGAGGAATTATTTCAATGAAAAAAATATGGAGTATGAGTCTTTTGTTGGTGGTTTTACTATTGACTGCCTGTTCAGGTGAGGAACAAACTGTTTCAACTGAGAAAGGTTCTTCTACCAATACAAAAGCTGAACAAAAAGATAAAAAAGAAGCGAAAGTAGAAATAATGCAAGAAACATTCGGTGCTTGGAAAGATTCTATTGATTCTGTTTGGGTGAACTATTCTGCCGAAGTGAAAAATACCGGAAATGCCCCTGCTTCGTTAAGTGATATCCAAATTAATTTTGAAGGGGAAGACGGAAGCGTCCTTGGTACGGCCAGTATGATAACGGCTACACCTGATGTCATCATGCCAGGTGAAACGGCGTATATTGGTGAATCCACTATTTTAGATTCTGTGAAAGACCCTAAATTGGTCAATAAAGCGTATTCTAATATAGATTTCGATACAACAGATGAGGAACCAGCCTATTTAAAAACGGAAAATGTTAAGTTGAACGCTTTGAGCGGTGATTTTTCAGATAATCCTTATTCTGTCACAGGGAATGTGATAAATGACGGGGATGAAAAAGCGGATGACATTCGTTTGGCATCTGGTTTATATGATGGAGAAGGGAAATTGGTAGGCGTATTGAATGGTTCATTAGATATTGGGTTGAATGCAGGTGGAAAAACGGCATTCGAACTGAACTATCCAGAACTTCCAGCTACCGTCAAAGGAAAAGCGAAAGAAGTAAAAACTGTTGCTTACAGTTGGAAGTGGTAATTTAATAGTATAAAAAAGGCTATTTTATTAAAAAAGTGATAACTAGAATGTTTCCACATGAAACAAACTTTGGTACACCGCTTGTATTAGTGGTGTGCTTTTTTATGTTAATACGAACCCTGATCACCCCCTTTTACTTCCACCATAGCCAAAACTGTAATGGCATAGTATATGTGTCATGGGGGTACGGTACCAAAAAAGTATAAAACAGCACCCCATATTCAGTAGAGAATACGTGGTGCTGTTTAAGCGTACCTATCAAACATCAACCCATTAGCTCTATTTATGCAGAAATCCAGGCGGAGTCTTCGGGATTTTCACGCCATTTTTTTAGCTTTTCCAGTTCCCCTGCAGTAATATAGCCTTTTTCATTAGCCACTTTAATCAATGAGGAATAATCACTTAAGGAGTAGTTCGTAATGTTTTCAGCAGTAAACTTTTCTTTTCCCTTTTCTAATTCGTATGTAAAGATGGAAACGACCCCAAGGACCTCGCATCCTGCTTTTCTAAGAGCGTCTACTGCCGTGATGACGCTACCGCCTGTAGATATTAAATCTTCAACGACAACCACTTTTTGACCTGACAAAGCACGCCCCTCAATTTGATTGCCCTTTCCGTGTTCCTTCGCTTTCGAGCGGACATAACACATCGGCAGATCCATTTTATCACTCACCCAAGCGGCATGCGGTATTCCAGCCGTGGCGGTGCCAGCGATTAGCTCAGTATCCGGGAAGTTCTGTTCAATCAACTTTTTCAATCCCTCGGCGATTTCATTCCGAACCGCTGGATAGGAAAGGGTCAAACGATTATCGCAATAAATGGGTGACTTGATTCCAGATGCCCACGTGAATGGTTCATTTGGCTGTAGGAATACCGCTTTGATTTCTAAAAGTCGTTCTGCAATTAATTGGTTTAACATCGAATTCCCTCCCAAGATGCCTTCATGTCTAAATATGTTTGTAATGGATCTTTTGCAGATGTTATTGCTCTTCCTACCACGATTGCATCGGACCCTATGATCCTTGCCTGCTCAGGAGTGGCTATTCTGTGTTGATCATGTGTTGGTCCACCTGCATTACGGATGCCTGGCGTGACCGTCATAAATTGGTCGCTGATATGTTCATGGATCCTTCTTACTTCATGCGTCGAGCAGACAACACCATCAAGGCCGGCCTGGCCTGAGAGCTTTGCATAGTGCAGTACTGCATCTTCAAGTGTTCCGTTGATGTTTTGTTCGAAATTCATTTGTTCCTGTGACGTACTTGTCAGTTGGGTCACCCCTATGCATAATGGGCGTTTTTCTCCGGTAGCCGTTCCACTATCAAGGCCTTCAAGTGCCGCTTCCATCATTCTGCTTCCGCCGGCCGCATGGACATTCACCATATCCACATTCAATGTAGCAAGCCCCCTCATTGCCATTTTGACTGTATTAGGGATATCATGGAGCTTCAGATCCAGAAAAATATCATGCCCTTGTTCTTTTACAAATGAAATGATTCCCGGTCCGTTCTGATAAAACAACTCCATCCCGACTTTAACTGCTAGTTTCTCCGAATGAAAATGTTGTAAAAATTGCTTCGTTTGAATCAGGCTAGGAAAATCAAGCGCGATGATTAACGATTGCTTCATTCTGCTTCCAACTCCTTCCGGTACATTGCGAAATATGCTCAAATCCTAACTCATCCAACAATTTGGGCAATTCTTCAATAATCGTCGGGCACACAAAGGGATCCACAAAGTTTGCTGTTCCCACCGCAACTGCGCTTGCACCTGCATAGAAAAATTCAATGACATCCTCCGCAGAAGAGATGCCGCCCATACCAATGATTGGAATCGAAACTTGCTGACTCACTTCATAAATCATCCTAAGTGCGACTGGTTTAATGGCAGGACCAGACAATCCACCAGTCTTGTTTGAAAGGATCGGCTGACCCGTTTTTAAATCCAACCGCATGCCGACTAGCGTATTGATCATTGTCAGACCGTCGGCCCCTCCCTCTTCAACCGCTGTGGCCATGGCTACAATATCGCTGACATTGGGAGAAAGCTTCACATAAACAGGGACCGAGGAAACTTCCTTTACTGCCTTAGTTACTTCCTTTGCAACTTCGGGAATCGTCCCAAAAGCGATGCCGCCTTCTTTCACATTCGGGCAGGAGATATTCAATTCAAGTGCCACGACATTCTCTGCCTTGCTTATGTCCCGGGCAACTTTCACATAATCGGCTATATGGGATCCGGCAATGTTTGCGATGATCGGCACATCATATTTATCGAGCCACGCCAATTCTTCACTGATGACTTTATCCAGACCCGGGTTTTGCAATCCGATTGCATTCAGCATCCCTGAGGAGGTTTCAGCGACACGCGGTGTCGGATTGCCAAAACGAGGCTCTGGTGTGGTCGCTTTAATCATGATGGCTCCCAATATATCCAAATCAAAGAACTGGCTGTATTCACGCCCGAATCCAAAACAGCCCGAAGCTGGCATGACCGGATTTTTTAAGTGTAAACCGGGTAGTTCTACCGATAATCTGCTCATAGTACCACCTCTCCTGAACGAAATACGGGTCCGTCACTGCATACCTTCTTATAACTAAAGCCTTCCGGATCGTCTGCAGTGTGACATACGCAGGCAAAACAAGCACCGATGCCACACCCCATCCTTTCCTCTAGCGATAGATAAAGTTTTTTGTCGCTATACCCCGCTTCCAACGCCTTCAACATCGGCGTTGGCCCGCAGGAAAAGACCGTTTCAAATTCCGCACCCAGCTTCTCGATTACCGTCGTAACGAATCCTTTTGTCCCATATGATCCATCCACCGTTGCAATATATGTCTCTCCTAATTCACTAAACTCTTCTTCATAAAAAACGGCAGCCATCGTTTGGAAACCAAGCACATGAATAACCCGAACGCCTCTGGCAACCAGCATTTTTGAGAGCTGGAACAGGGGAGGGACGCCTATCCCCCCACCGACCAACAATGCAATCTCCCCAGCTTTCGCTTCATCAACCGGAAAGCCGTTGCCAAGTGGGCCGAGAATATCTACCCCTTCCATCTGCTTCCGCTGGGACAATAATGTTGTTCCCTTCCCTTCAGCCCGGTAAATCATCGTGAATTCCTTTTTGCTTTTATTGTAAGAAGAAATCGAAATCGGGCGTCTTAGCAGCGGCTCGGTACCTTCCGTCGGTTTAATTTGGACAAATTGCCCCGGCTGCTTCATTTCAGAAACTAACTCACCTTGTAGGGTTAGCTCAAAGATAGATGGAGCCAGCTCTTTATGTGTCAACACCTTCATTGTTTCCTTCTTGATCATGTATAGCTCACCTCACGACTTTTTTTCGTCTTTCCCATGGCTTCCGTCGAGAATGTCATGGATTCGATCACTCTTAAAATGGCTTCTGCTGTATCCAATGATGTCAAGCAGGTAACTCCATTTTCAACCGATTCACGTCGAATCCTGAACCCATCCCGCTCCGGTTGCTTCCCTTTTGTCAATGTATTGATGACGAACTGGGCTTCGCCATGACGGATGACATCCAACAGATTCCTGCCTTCTTCTCCGATTTTTCCTACGACAGCAGTTGGGATGCCCGACTCTTCCAGCATATTCGCCGTTCCACTTGTGGCAATTAGCTTGAAGCCGATGTTATGGAAGCGTCTGGCTAATTGAAGTGCTTCCTGCTTATCTTTATCCGATATGGTTAACAAGACCGTTCCATGGCTTTGTATGGTGAAGCCGGAAGCGACAAGTCCTTTGTATAGGGCCTTTTCAAGTGTACTATCTTTCCCCATGACTTCCCCAGTCGATTTCATTTCAGGCCCGAGTGATATGTCCACTCCTCTCAATTTAGCAAAAGAGAAGACAGGCACTTTTACATAGACCCCGGTTTGTTCGGGAACCATTCCTGACTGATACCCGTGACTTTCAAGGCTTTGTCCCAGAATCACCTTCGTTGCGAGGTTCGCCATGGGTACATTTGTGATTTTACTTAAGAATGGTACCGTACGACTTGAACGTGGATTCACTTCAATGACATACACTTCGTCATTACTGATGACATATTGGATGTTCAGCAAACCAATGATTTTCAATCCTTTTGCCAATCTGGTGGTGTAATCGATGATCACTTCTTTTTGCTTATCCGTCAGGCTTTGGGGCGGATAGACGGCAATCGAATCGCCCGAATGAACCCCTGCCCGTTCGATATGTTCCATGATTCCAGGGATTACCACGGTCTTGCCATCCGAAATGCCGTCGACCTCCACTTCTTTACCCGTTAGATACCGATCGATCAGTACCGGGTGTTCCGGATTGATTTTCACCGCATTTTTCATGTAATGCAGCAACTCTTCTTGTTTGTAGACAATTTCCATCGCCCTTCCTCCGAGTACATAGGAAGGCCTTACTAAAACCGGGTATCCGATATCTTCAGCAATGATGATCGCTTCTTCGACGGACGTGGCCGTTTTCCCTTTAGGCTGTGGAATGCCCATTTCTTGGAGCGCTGTCTCAAATTTGTTTCGATTCTCCGCACGGTCCAGGTCTTCTAAAGAGGTACCGAGTATTTTTACACCCCGATGAACTAATCCCTCTGCAAGATTGATGGCGGTCTGCCCGCCAAATTGGACGATGACCCCTTCTGGTTTCTCCAAGTCGATGACATGCATCACATCTTCAAGTGTCAACGGCTCGAAGTAAAGCTTATCGGAAATACTGAAATCTGTTGATACCGTTTCAGGATTATTATTGATGATGATTGCTTCATAGCCCGCTTCCTTAATGGCCCACACGGAATGTACGGTCGCATAGTCGAACTCTACACCTTGACCAATTCGGATCGGACCAGACCCCAGTACGATGACGCTTTTTTTATCCGTTACCACCGATTCGTTTTCCTCTTCATACGTTCCGTAAAAATACGGCGTTTCTGATTCGAATTCTGCGGCACAAGTATCAACCATTTTATAGACTGGTATGATTCCATGCTGTTTTCGATATTCATATACATTGATTTCAGCGACTTCCCAGATTTCCGAAATGGTTTTGTCGGAAAAGCCAAGCTCTTTAGCCTTCTGCAGGACTTCCGTGTCATAAATATGAGTACGTAACTCTTGTTCAAAGTCGATGATTTTCTTCAGTTTATGAAGGAAGAATAAATCGATTTGACTCCATTCGTGAATGGTTTCAATCGTTTTTCCTCTTCTTAATGCCTCACCGATATAGAATAACCGTTCATCTCCCGCTTTCCGGATTCTTTTTTCAATTAATTCATCATTGAAATTCTCACTCAACTCGAGGTGAAATACCCCGGCTTCAAGGGAACGAACAGCTTTAAGTATCGATTCCTCGAATGTTCGGCCAATCGCCATGACTTCTCCAGTTGCCTTCATTTGCGTGCCGAGTCTACGGTTGGCACTTTCAAATTTATCGAACGGCCACCGAGGGATTTTCGTGACGACATAATCTAGCGCCGGTTCGAAGCTGGCATACGTTTTGCCCGTAACCGGGTTCATCATTTCATCTAGCGTCAAACCGACTGCAATCTTAGCCGCAAGTTTGGCTATCGGGTATCCTGTCGCTTTCGATGCGAGTGCCGATGAACGGCTTACCCGTGGATTGACTTCAATCACATAGTATTGGTAGCTATCTGGGTCAAGGGCCAGCTGAACGTTACAACCACCCTCGATTTTCAAGGCACGAATGATTTTCAATGACGTGTTCCTAAGCATTTGGTACTCTCGGTCACTTAGCGTTTGACTTGGTGCCGCAACAATCGAATCACCTGTATGTACACCGACTGGATCGAAGTTCTCCATATTACATACGACTATCGCATTATCATTGGAGTCTCGCATCACTTCATATTCCACTTCTTTAAAACCGGCAATGCTTTTCTCAAGAAGGCATTGATGGACAGGGCTGCTTTTCAAGCCGCCTTCAACAATCTCAATCAATTGCTCTTCGTCTTCACAGATACCGCCTCCTGTTCCCCCCAATGTGAACGCGGGGCGAACGATGACTGGATAGCCGACTCGTTCCACGAACGCATAGGCCTCATCTAAATTATGTATAATGTCGCTATCCGGAACCGGCTCATCGAGTTCATTCATTAACGTGCGGAACAAATCCCTATCTTCCGCTTGTTGGATGGCAGAAAGTTTCGTGCCCAGAATCTGGACGTTGCATTCTTCCAATATCCCCGCATTGGCCAATTCTACGGCCATATTCAATCCCGTCTGTCCGCCCAAAGTCGGAAGCAAGGCATCCGGACGCTCTTTGCGGATGATTTTACTAACAAATTCCAGGGTGATCGGTTCGATATAAACCGCATCAGCCATTTCACTGTCGGTCATGATCGTCGCGGGGTTTGAGTTGATCAGAATTACCCGGTAGCCCTCTTCTTTTAATGCGATGCATGCTTGAGTTCCTGCATAATCGAACTCAGCGGCCTGGCCGATTACGATTGGACCAGAACCAATAACTAAGATGCTTTTTATATCTGTGCGTTTTGGCATGTTTCTTCCCCCTTTGTAGTGGCAACTTCAATGTTCCGTAAAAATTCATCGAAAAGATAATTGGCGTCTTCCGGTCCTGGTGACGCCTCCGGATGGTACTGAACCGTAAAGGCCGGGTAATGTTTATGGCGTAAACCTTCGATGGTATCATCATTCAAGGCAGTATGTGTAACGGTAAGGTCGGTATGTTCGATTGAATCCGTTTCGACTGTGTAACCGTGATTTTGCGAAGTAATGGACACTTTTCCCGTACGAAGATCCTTTACTGGATGGTTGGATCCGCGATGACCGAATTTTAGTTTGTCTGTATCTGCCCCGTTTGCAAGCGCGAACAGCTGATGGCCCAGGCAAATTCCGAATAGTGGGACTTCTTTCTGGATTGTCCGAATCATTTCTAACGTTTCCCGAACGCTTTTTGGGTCTCCAGGTCCATTGGACAGCATCACTCCATCCGGATGATAGTTCATGATCTCCTGTGCCGTGATGTTATAAGGAACGACCACGACGTCACACCCACGTTTCGTCAACTCTCGTAAAATACCATGCTTCATTCCGTAGTCGACTAGAACCACTCGCGGTCCCCTACCTGGACTTGAGTAGGCCGTTTTAGTAGATACCTGTTTCACTTGAGTGGTCGGGAGTACCGTTGCTTTAAGCTGGGCAATAACCTCATCGGCCTTCTTATTCATATTACAGAGCGCCCCTTTAAGAGCACCTGTCTTTCTGATGATCCTTGTCAGCTTTCTCGTGTCAATCCCGGAGATTCCAGGGATATTCTTCATTTTCAAATAGTCATCAAGTGATAATTGGTTGCGCCAGTTAGAAGGAAATTCTGCAGTTTCCTTCACGGCGAATCCCGCTATGGCTGGATTGATCGATTCAAAATCGTCTCGGTTGATTCCATAGTTCCCAATTAGCGGATATGTCAAAGTAACAATTTGACCACAATAAGATGGATCAGATAAAATTTCTTGATAGCCTGTCATCCCTGTGTTAAATACGACTTCCCCGATTTTCTCCACGTCTCCACCGAATGCTTCGCCAATGAAAACCGTACCATCTTCTAAAATAAGCTGTCTTTTCATCCCTGAACACGTCCTTTTTCCCAAGCTAACTTTCCTTCTGAAATCGTCATGACCGGCCACCCCTGACATTTCTTGTCATGGAAAGGTGTATTTTTTCCCTTTGAAGCGAATTCTTCTTTATTGATCGCCTGTTTTGCATTCAAATCGATTAACGTGATATCTGCCACAACTCCTTCTTTTAGCTGGCCGAATGGAAGCGAGAAGCAATCAGCTGGTTTGATGGTCAGGAAGTCTACCAACTGTTTCAGAGTGATGATTTCTTTTTTGACCAATTCCGTATAAAGCAGCGGGAAGGCCGTTTCTAGACCTACAATTCCGAATGGAGCAAGCTGCATCCTTTGCTTTTTTTCCTCGACGCTATGAGGGGCATGGTCTGTTGCGATGAAATCGATGGTTCCATCAAGCAAGCCTTCGATTAAAGCATCACGATCTTCGCGTCCCCTTAAAGGAGGGTTCATTTTATAATTCGTATCAAGCCCTGGTATATCATCTTCTGAAAGTAATAGATGATGTGGGGTCACTTCCGCAGTGACTTTGATACCGGCACGTTTAGCGTCTCTTACGGTTCTTACCGATTCTTTCGTTGATATATGGCAGACGTGGTAATGGCAGCCTGCCGCTTCCGCAAGCAATATGTCACGGGCAATATGTACAGCTTCGCATACAGAAGGAATTCCATTGATTCCATTTTCTTTGGAGAATCTCCCCTCATGAACGGAGCCTTTATTGATTAAGCTATTATCTTCACAATGGGCGACCACAGCCATATCAATGGCAGCTGCCCGCTTCATCGCTTCAAGCATCATTCCTGCCTCTTGAATGCCAACACCATCATCCGTAAAGGCGAATGCCCCTGTCTTCTTCAGTGCTGAAAAATCAGTCAGCTCCTTGCCAGCTTCTCTAATCGTGATCGAAGCATAGGGCAACACGCGAACATGTGCCGTTTCTTCAATTTTTTTATTCAACGCCCCAAGGTGCTCCACAGTATCAGGTACAGGTCTTGTATTGGGCATGGCTGCTACTGTCGTAAAGCCACCTCTGGCCGCCGCCAAGGTTCCCGTTTCAATGGTTTCTTTATGTTCTCCCCCCGGCTCACGTAAATGTACATGAAGATCTATGAATCCTGCTGTAACAAGCAGCCCATCAGCATCTACTACTTTACTATCTTCCGTAGCCAGGTTCTCCCCTATTTTCGTGATGAACCTTCCCTCTATTTCTATATCTGCTTTCTTGAATTGATTTTGATTATCTAGCAATACTCCATTTTTGATGACAGTTTTCATGAGTGTTTCCTCCCTTATTTTTTTCAAGCACATTTTTTAACACAGCCATTCTGATAAAAACGCCATTTTGCATTTGTTTGAAGATTCTTGAGCGGCTGCATTCGACCAAATCACTGTCAATCTCAACTCCGCGGTTAATGGGGGCTGGATGCATGATGATGGCACATGGTTTCATCGTTTTTTCACGAATCTTATTCAAGCCAAACCTTTTCAAATACTCCCCATTTTCCACGTCATATTTATCACTATGCCTTTCATGTTGGATTCGGAGCAACATGACCACATCCGCTGTCGCTACAGCTTGATCGATATCTTCGTATTTCGCCAATCCATTGTTTACGTCAAACCATTCGGGAGGACCTGAGAATACAACTTCTGCACCTAGGCGGGTGAGTGCGTCTGCATTGGATTTAGCCACACGGCTATGCCTAACATCTCCAATAATCGAAATTTTCAGACCTTTAAAACTAGTAAACTCTTGCTTTATCGTCAATAAATCGAGCAGAGACTGTGTCGGATGATTTCCGCAACCATCACCCGCATTGATGATGGGGATATGTAATTTGCCTCTCAACTCATCAAAATAGTTGTCCTGCTCATGACGGATGATGAGAGCTTTGACTCCAATCGATTCAAATGTTTTCGCTGTGTCGTATAAGGTTTCTCCTTTTAACACGGATGATGTCCCCGCATCAAAAGGAATGACCTCAAGTCCTAATTTCCTTTCAGCCATTTCAAAACTTGATTTGGTTCGCGTGCTTGGCTCAAAGAACAGATTGGCGACCATCGTCTGCTGCATAGGCATCCAGTTCGTTCCATTGGCAAACCCCTCTGCCTCGTATAAGATCGTTTCGATTTCAGTTAAAGATAGCTCATTCATCGTCAATAATTTTTTCATCATTCCTGCTCCTTTCACAATCTTTTTTTGTGATGCGGGGCATAAAAAAACCCCGTCATTTAAGGACAGGGTGAAGGTCATAAAGACTTGGAGTACTCGGGAAATTCCCCCTTTCCTTTCCTCTTCCGTCTTTACTGCAACACCCTTCTAAGTCTCTCTGGACTTCTTTTAAAAGGTGATTTATTTAATGTTTATTTTTCAAAGATGTTTCCGGTCACTTTTTCTCTGTCCGGCAATACCAAGTTAAGTACAATCCCCACTATTGCTGATAGCGCCATTCCGGATAAAGAAACATTTGCGGATAATTGTACGAATGCTCCACCAATCCCAATTACTAAGATGACCGAAGCAATCATCAAATTACGTTTTTTATCAAAATCCACTTTATTATCAATCAACATCCTTAAACCGCTTGAAGCGATGATACCAAAGAGAAGAATGGAAATCCCCCCCATGACGGCCGTTGGTATTGATCCGATCACCGCTGAAATCTTCCCGTTGAAACCGAAGATCATAGCAGTCAAAGCCGCACCACCGATGATGTAGACGCTAAATGCCTTTGTCATCGTCAGAACCCCGATATTTTCTCCATACGATGTAAGTGGCGGTCCCCCGATAATGGAACCGATCATGATGCCTGCGCCGTCACCAAGGATGGATCGATGTAAACCCGGCTTTTCCAAAAAGTTTCTACCTACCACTTTACTTAATACCATTTGGTGTCCGATATGTTCAGATAAGGTGACGATGGCGACCGGGACCATGATGGCGATGACTTCCCATGAAAAGGTGGGTGTATAGGTTATTCCAGGAATCATGAATTCCGGCATTTCCCACCATTTTGCCGTTTCAATCGGTCCATAATCGATAATGCCTGCAATTGCCGAGCAGCCATATCCGACTATGATCCCCATCAATATTGGAATCAGGTTAAGGAAGCCTTTAAAAAACACGTTACAGATAATCGTAGCTGCCAAGGTGATGAGTGCTATGATGATGTAAGTAACGCTGTACTTGTCTTGCGGATCATACATGGCCATGTCAACTGCTGTCCCAGCGAGGCTCAGCCCGATTACTATGATGACGGGACCGACGACCACCGGTGGCAATAGAACCATCAACCAGCGTAAACCGACTTTATGAATGACCAACGCCACTATTCCATATATGAGTCCTGCTACAAAACAGCCGATCATGGCCGCTTCCGGTCCACCAAGTGACTTGGCCGCGATTATGGGTGCTATGAAAGCAAATGATGAACCAAGATAAGCAGGGATTTGGCCTCTCGTAATTAATAAGTATGATAATGTCCCTACCCCACTGGAAACCAATGCTACCGCAGGGCTCAGACCGACCAGGAATGGCACTAGCACCGTTGAACCAAACATCGCAAACAGGTGCTGGATGCTTAATGTCACCCATTGACCAAACCTTGGTACGTCTTCCACGTCGAGGATGATGTCTTTTCTTTCGTCTTCCATTTCTTTTCCCCCTATGAACATTGCATCTAAGCCACAAAAAAAAACCTCTTTGCAGCATATACAAAGAGGGTTTCACGGATGGGCCTGCCCTATACCTGTCAGGCTAAGGTCCCTTTCCATTTCACTCCCTTTGCCGGCCTCTCTGGACCGTTTTTAAAAGGGCAATATTTAATTTTTCATTTCGCTAGTATGGTGACTTGATCGAGCTCGTCAACTTCCGTTAAAGTGACCGTAATCTTCTCGGATTGTGAAGTTGGAATATTTTTACCGACATAATCGGCACGGATTGGAAGTTCCCTATGGCCTCTATCAACTAATACAGCAAGTTGGATTTGCGAAGGTCTTCCCATATCCACCAAAGCGTCCATAGCAGCTCTTACGGTTCTTCCCGTAAATAGTACATCGTCCACTAAGATGATTTTCTTATCAGTTATTGGGACCGGAATGTCCGAGCCTTTTACAACCGGTTCACCATCGTTCGTCTTTTTCGATAAATCATCACGATAAAGCGTTATGTCTAATTCACCTAATTGAATTACTTTATTTTCTATTTCACCGATGCGCTTGGCAAGTCGATCAGCAAGGAAGATCCCCCGGGTCCTAATCCCGATTAAGACACAATCCTCAATCCCTTTATTCTTTTCAATAATCTCATGTGCAATTCTCGTCAAGGCTCTGCTGATGGCCTTTTCATCAAGCACGATTGCTTTCTCATTCAAATGGACCACCTCAATTTCTTTTGAACTGTGAGAGCTCTCCTTCAACAAAAAATCCTCACACCAAGAAGGTGTGAGGATTTTCCTAAAAAAGGGTATATGTTCCCCTTTTGCTATCCGTTTCCTTCTCAGTCTCTCTGGACTGTGTTAAAGGTTCTCATTAAGTTAATATAATACTATCTCATAAAAATAGTCTTGTCAAATACTACTTCTACGTAGTTGTTCGATTAGCTCCGTAAATTCTTTAGGAGCTGGCGCTTCAAACTCCATATATTCATTCGTCCGTGGATGAACAAAACCAAGAAGACCTGCGTGTAACGCTTGTCCGTCCAATTTCAACGTCTTTTTAGGACCATATTTAGGATCTCCTGCAAGAGGGAATCCAATATATTTCATATGAACACGGATTTGATGGGTCCGTCCTGTTTCAAGCTGACACTCTACTAATGTAAACGCGGTGAAACGTTCAACCACACGGAAATGAGTTACCGCATTTTTAGAGTTTGAATCCGTAACCGTCATGCTCTGACGGTCTTTTTTATCACGGCCTATCGGGGCATCAACCGTTCCGAAATCATGGGGAATCACTCCATGGACCACAGCTTGATACTTACGGGTTACTGTTTTATCAACAAGTTGCTGAACAAGTTTCTCGTGTGCCATGTCATTTTTCGCAACCATCAATAAACCTGATGTATCCTTATCAATACGGTGGACAATACCTGGACGCATAACGCCATTGATTCCAGAAAGATCCTTACAATGGGCCATCAACCCATTAACAAGAGTACCTGTTACATGCCCCGGTGCAGGGTGGACAACCATACCACTCGGTTTATTGACAACCAGTACGTCTTCATCTTCGTAATAGATATCCAAATCCATTTCTTCAGCGACTGCATCCAACTCCACAAGTTCCGGAATCAGCACTTCAATTTCGTCACCTATGCTACATTTATAATTGGACTTAATGGCAGCCCCGTTCACTAACACATGATCATCTTTGATCCATTGTGCAACTTGAGTGCGTGACCATTCCTCATTTAAAGTAGATAGAGCCTTGTCAATCCTTGTACCTTTTAGTGTTTCGTCGATGCTGTATAGCTTTTTATCCATTATCTTTCTCCTTAGCGTTTTTTTCTTCCAAGAACATGTGAATCACGAGCAGCACGACACCAATCGAAAGGGCGGCATCGGCAATATTAAATACCGGGAAACTATAGCTGAAAATATAAGTATGGACAAAGTCGACTACTTCCTGGCGAGCAACACGGTCAATGAAGTTTCCTATTGCCCCACCTAGCATAAGACCTAGGGAAACTCCAAGCAGACGGCTGTTCTTCGCCATTTTCTGAATATAATAGACGACTCCAATAATGACAGCGATGGTGATGATGTAGAAAAACCACATTTGACCTTGTAGAATTCCCCATGCTGCCCCACGGTTACGATGCGAGGTAATATATAGAAGGTTTTCAATAATTTCAATGCTTTCTCCGTACTCCATTTTTTTCACAATCATCCATTTTGTCAGCTGATCGAAAGCTATGACCAAAAGGGCAATTAAGTAATAAAACACATTTCTTCCCCCAAACTAATCAAATCTTCACTTTTGAATTGTAGCATAAACTAGAAATAATGACTAATACCAAAAGCATTACATCTAGCAGTTGGTGAAGAATATTAGAATAGAAAGGAACTTTATTCCGGTCTTTATTCAAATGCGCTCTCATTTCAAATAAAAAACCGGCTCCCATATTAACTGGGAACCGGTCGTTCTAAAATGATTAATTCGTATAATGCTCTTTCACGACTGTTGCACAGCGTGGGCAAAGTGTTGGATGTTCTTCCACTTGACCTACATCTTGAGAAACATTCCAGCAACGTTCACAAGTTTCTCCTTCTGCTTTAGTTACCAGGATGGCCATATCCTCAAGTTTAACAGCTTCGGATGGGGCACTGGCCACATCGCCCGCGATATCAAATTCGGATACGATGAATAACTGTTCAAAGCTCTCCTCGATACTATCAAGAAGATTCCTTGTCTCTTCGTTTACATAAACGGTCACTTTTGCGTTCAGTGATTTCCCGATTACTTTTTGGTTACGTGCTTCTTCCAATGCTTTCAGGACATTATCACGAACATGCATGAATGCCGTCCATTTTTCCTCAATCGCTTCGGCATTATCCACAGAGATTTCCTCAGGCATCAATGTCAACTGTACACTCTCTTCCGTTACACCCGGAATGAACGTCCATACTTCATCCGCAGTATGAGACAGGATTGGAGACACTAATTTCGTTAAGCTGATTAAGGACTCATAAAGGACAGTTTGGATTGCTAAACGGTCTTTCCCGTTTGGCGCTTCACAATAAAGAATGTCTTTAGCATAATCAAGATAGAACGAACTTAAATCCTGCGTACAGAAATTGTTGACCATATTATAAATGGTAGCAAATTCATAATTTTCATAGCCTTGTTTTGATTGAGTGATCAGCTTATTCAATCTTACTAGCATATATTGATCCACTTCACGCAAATCTTCTACCGCCACTTTATCCGTTTCCGGATTAAAGCCATCCAGATTTCCTAGTAGGAAGCGGAATGTATTACGGATTTTACGATACACTTCGGAAACCTGTTTTAAGATAGGATCTGAAACCCGAACGTCAGATTGATAATCAACAGAAGCAACCCAAAGACGTAAAATATCAGCACCAAGCTGGTTCATAACTTTAGATGGAAGGACCACGTTACCAATAGATTTACTCATTTTACGTCCTTCGCCGTCTAATGCGAACCCATGGCTAAGTACACCTTTATATGGTGCTTTTCCTGTCACGGCAACACCTGTTGAAAGTGATGAGTTGAACCAACCGCGATATTGATCGGACCCTTCAAGATAAAGGTCAGCCGGACGTTGAAGTTCTTCTCTTTCTTCAAGAACCGCTTGATGGGAAGAACCGGAGTCGAACCATACATCCATGATATCCGTTTCTTTAGTGAAGATACCGTTTGGACTTCCTTCATGTGTAAAGCCTTGTGGTAGAAGATCTTTTGCTTCTTTTTCAAACCAGATATTTGAACCGTGCTCACGGAATAATTCTGAAATATGATTGATTGTTTCGTCCGTGATGATTGGTTCGCCATTTTCTGCGTAAAATACTGGAATTGGCACACCCCATGCACGTTGTCGGGAGATACACCAATCTCCTCGGTCACGGACCATATTGAATAGGCGTGTTTCACCCCATGCCGGTACCCATTTCGTTTCTTCGACTGCCTTCAACAAATCATCACGGAAGTCCTTGATTGAAGCGAACCACTGTGCAGTTGCACGGAAGATCGTCGGCTTCTTCGTCCGCCAGTCATGTGGGAATGAATGTGTGATGAATGTAAGATTCAACAGGGCTCCCACTTCAGTTAATTTTTCGGAAATCGCTTTATTTGCTTTATCATAGAATAATCCAGCAAACTCCCCTGCTTCTTCAGTCATGACACCTTTTTCATCGACTGGGCAAAGAACATCCAAGCCATATTTCTGACCGATGATAAAGTCATCTTCCCCGTGTCCTGGAGCTGTATGAACACAACCTGTTCCAGCTTCAGTCGTTACATGCTCACCTAACATCACTAGTGATTCACGATCATATAGAGGATGTTTCGCTACAGCACGATCCAACTCACTGCCTTTTACCGTTTTCTCGATAGTTGGGTTTTCCCATCCAAGCGTTTCTTTAACAGATTCCAATAAGGCTTCTGCCACTAAGTATTTTTCATTTTCCACTGCAACGACCACATAATTCAATTGTGGATGTAGGGAAATTCCAAGGTTGGCCGGAATCGTCCATGGTGTTGTCGTCCAAATGATGATTTTTACACCTTCATCAATGACACCTTTACCATCAGTCACTTCAAATGCTACATAGATTGAAGCCGAACGTTTATCTTGGTATTCAATCTCCGCTTCAGCAAGAGCCGATTCACTCGAAGGGGACCAGTAAACAGGTTTCTTCCCTTTATAGATATAGCCTTTTTTCGCCATTTCACCAAAAACCTTGATCTGTTGTGCTTCATATTCAGGCTTTAACGTAATATAAGGATTATCCCAATCCCCGCGAACACCAATCCGCTTGAATTGCTCACGTTGATTGTTAATCTGTACGTATGCATATTCTTCACATAGCTTTCTGAATTCAGCGACGCTCATTTCTTTACGGTTCACGCCTTTTTTAGTCAAAGCCGTTTCAATTGGGAGACCGTGCGTATCCCAGCCTGGAACATACGGTGCATGGTAACCGCTCATGGACTTAAAACGGACGATGAAATCTTTTAAAACTTTATTCAAGGCATGACCCATATGGATATCACCGTTTGCATATGGAGGTCCATCATGTAAAATGAATAACGGTCGCCCTTCAGTGTGCTCTTGCACTTTTTTATAGATGTCCATCTCTTTCCACTTTTCCTGAATTTCAGGCTCGCGCTTCGGAAGGTTGCCCCTCATTGGAAATTCAGTTTTAGGCATTAATAAAGTATCTTTATATTCCATTATAAAATTCCTCCATCCATCTATCCATAACTTCATTTGAGTTGATTGACCCGATTCGCAGACAAAATAAAAAGCCTTCTCATCCCTGAAAAAGGGACGAGAAAGCTTTGCTTCCCGCGGTACCACCCTGGTTAGAAAGATTCACAAAACGGCTGAATCCTTTCCTCTCGAGCATTCGTAACGTGAATGATACGCATCGTTTACTTGCTGCATAAGCAGGTTCAATTCAGAACTCAAGGGTGATGTTCAATTCCTTCTCTTATCCCGGGCTTACACCGTCCCCGGGTCGCTACATATAAGGATATGAGGAATTTACTGTCCCTGTCATCGTCTAATGTCATCATGAATAGTATTGTTAAAAAATTATATGCGAAAAAAGTGCTTGAAGTCAAGGAAACGTTTAATTTTCCTCATCTACTCCATCATTTAATTCTATTTCAGATGCATCCACTTCGTATTCAAGCAGATGATCCCAGTCGTCATTATCCAACAAATCGAGCTGTGCTCCGACAAGCATTTTAAAGCGAGTACGGAAAACCTTCGATTGTTTTTTCAAGTCTTCTATATCCATCGCTATTTTTCTTGCTTTCACAAGCGACTCATTGACAATCCGGTCAGCATTCTTTTCTGCTTCCTTGATGATCAGTTTGGCTTCTTTTTGGGCATTGCGCTTTAATTCTTCTGCAGCTTCCTGCGCGACAATGATAGACTTATTAAGCGTGCCCTCGATAGTCGTGAAATGACCTAAACGATCGAACGTCTCGTTCAATTTTTCTTCCATTTCTTTCTTTTCTCTTAGAATCAATTCATAATCTTTAATGACTTGGTCTAGAAATTCGTTAACCTCATCTTCATCATACCCTCGAAATACTTTACTAAATTCCTTGTTATGTATATCTATCGGGGTTAAGGGCATTGTTGCACCTCCAGAACAATTTCTACTCTATTACATTAAAACTCTATATTCGACAAAAAATATGTGAATCCTGCTAACAACTAAATTATTTTTTCCTACCTAATGAGATTCTCCACTTATCCTTTTTCGTTTTCCCATCGATTGAAGTGATTTTACATCGACCGAAACCCCTGATGGATAGAGTATCCCCCTCACGGCATTCTTCAGAAACGCTCTCCGTTTGCTTGAAATTAACCTTGGTTTTCCCCGACGATATCAACGTCTGGGCTTTTTGCCGGGAAATATTCAAAACAGCCGAAAGTACGCTATCAAGCCTTAATGAGCTAACGGTACTGACCTGCTCTTCCCAGTTGTCCTTCACCACAAGGATATCCTCAATCGGAATCCTTTTAATGGTTACGGAAGCATTGCCTATCTTATCCAGGTTTCCCGTAAGGTATGAATCCATTTCCCCTGTTGCAATAAATTGGACTTGCTCCTCTGTCACTATAATATCACCGAATTTTTCACGTTTTACCCCCAGTGACATCAAGGTTCCAAGTATTTGCCTGTGTTCAAGTGTAACAAATTTTTTTGGATAGGAGATATCATATAAGGAGATATTGAAATCAGATGATTCAGGAGAGTAGTAATCAGGATAAATGAGGGCACGTTTCCGTTCAACGAAATCACTCCCGCCGTGAAATTGCAGTAGCACATCCTGTTTGTTTCCTAATAGGGATGTGAGGATTTCCTGCTGACGCGGATCCAGAAAGTCAGAAAGTTTAGGAGCATAAGAATCTCTAACCTGGTCAATCCAATTCATTGCCTGGTCGATAAATTCCTTTTCCTCCGGCCTGAAATGTTGATATATACTCATGTAGAATGCATGCTCCTTACATATGGATAAATGGTTGTACACAAGAATGAATCGTAACTTACACCTTCGTTACTACTACACAGCCAAGAATTCACCTAGCTGTGTAGTTACTGGCCATTCTATTATTTTACGTCTTTAGTATGAACTACAAATCATCCGAATAAGCTTTGTAGATAAAAAATCCCATAATTCTTCGCAAAATTTAAAACCAACAAGGCTACAAGTGGTGATAT
Organism: Peribacillus sp. NPDC046944; assembly: GCF_050272735.1. NCBI lineage: Bacteria > Bacillati > Bacillota > Bacilli > Caryophanales > Bacillaceae > Peribacillus > Peribacillus sp. NPDC046944. The sequence continues at coordinate 270,544 of NZ_JBNNML010000004.1, read as the reverse complement.
GTCGATCATGCCGAGTGGTGGGATGAATTTTCTGAACGGTTCTAAATATGGTTCGCAAATTTTTACCAGGAATTGGCCAATCGATGTTTCCCGGGCATTAGGGAACCAAGACATTAATATGTAAACAATTAATGCCATTGAATAAATTTCAACTAAATAATATAAACCTTGAAGCACTAGAGCCATTAACCATTACCACCTCGCTTCTTCGTACTCCTTATCCACTTCAAAACCGGTAATATTACCGGAAACATCAACGTTATCCGGAGTACACAAGAATATGTCTGTACCGATTTTTTGGATATCCCCACTGATTGCATATACAGTGCCGCTTAAAAAGTCGATAATCCGCTTTCCTTGGTCATGCGGGATTCGCTGAAGATTTACAACGACTGCACGACGGTTTTTCAAATGGTCAGCGACATCCTGAGCTTCTGCATAAGCACGAGGCTCCAATAATACTACTTTAGAAGATTTTTGCACGCTTTGCAAACTTACTATATTTTGATTTGGATTATTTCCTGTAGAAGCAGGTGGGGTCTGCTGTTTTGCAGGCTTTACCGCTTTACGCTCCATCTCCTCTTCCTCCACCACTTCGTCCTTATATTCATACTCATCATCCAGCGCGAAATAGGATTTAAACTTTGATACGAATGACATCTTTTACGTACCTCCTTATAATTCTTCGCCTACCAGTGCAGTACCAATCCGAATCATGGTAGAACCTTCCTCGATGGCAATCATAAAATCATTGGACATCCCCATGGATAATTCCGAGCATGGAGCATGAGTCAATTCCGCTTTTTGAATTTCCAGTTGGAGGTTTTTTAATGTACGGAAGCAACCTCGGAGTACCTGTTCGTCCTCTGTAAAAGGTGCCATTGTCATCAACCCAACGACCTTCACCTTGTCAAAAGCCCCTAGTTCTTTAATAAATTCAAGCGTCGACTCTGGATTCAGACCGTGTTTAGACTCTTCACCAGAAACATTGACCTGCACTAAACAGTTTATCGGCTCTTTTGAACGTTTTTGTATTTCTTCTGCCAACGATATACGATCCAAAGAATGAATATAAGCAACTTTATCAATGACATTCTTAACCTTACGTGTCTGCATGGAACCGATATAATGCCAGTTCGGTGTATCCTTCAACACTTCATATTTATTCAATAAACCTTGATCGCGATTTTCACCTAAATCAGTGACACCGGCTTCCAATGCCTCTTTTGCCCTCTCGATGGAAACATATTTTGTAACCCCGATTAATTTGACATCTTCCCGATGCCTGCCACTATTTTTACACGCTTCATTTATTTTTTCTTCGATGTTTTTTAGATTTTCTGCAACTTTCATCGCTTTTCAAGATCCTCCTTCCAACCAATAAAGCTCATCAACCTACCACTTTTCCCATTATCCCGGCGATGGGAAAAAAATAAATCCTCATCACAGCTTGTACAATATGAAGTCACAGCAATCTGCTCCCTCGGGATTCCAGATTTCTCCATGATCATAGCGTTCAGTTCTTTAAGATCTAGTTGATATTGTCCTTCACTAATTAAATTATAGGGCTTCTCGTCATTTTCTTCCAGCAAATTCCGCACTAAATCTATGACTTTATCATCTACAACATAACATTTCGAACAAATAGAGGGCCCAACTACGGCAAATATTTCTGATGGTTTTATACCTTCATGTATCCACGCCTCTACCATATTGTGCGCAATGCCATTAACGGTTCCCTTCCAGCCGGCATGTGCCACCCCAACCATTCCATGTGTAGGAGCATAAAAATATAAAGGCACACAATCCGCATAACAAAGGGTCAGTAGGACATTTTTATCTCTCGTATAAAAACCGTCTGTCGCCCTAAAACCAGAAGGATAATCAGTGGCGCCTTTCCCACAATCCCGAGTCGTTACTTGCTGGATATGAGTTTCATGAGTCTGCTCGGCCCCTACCCAATGATTAAGCGGAAAAGATAGTTTTTCAGCAAGAATTCGGCGGTTTGCCTGTACATCCCCTATCTTGTCCCCAACATGAAAGCCGGTATTCAATGATGTAAAGCAGCCAGAACTGACTCCTCCGTTTTTCGTTGTAAAGCCCGCCACAAGCTGGAGATTTTGTTGTCTCCAGCTATCAACAAGCAAATATTGATCTTCGACTAAAACAAAAGGTTCTTTCATGCTTTCATTCCTCTTTATTTTTAGTTTAGTGTATCATAAATATCCCTCTAATACCCTCTAAAGGTACCCCTATAACCGTTCATCTTTCAGCTCTGTTTGAAATATCGTCTGATGTTCGACAAGGATGACATCCGCCCCAATTTTTTTTATTTTTCGCCAAGGAATCACGATATCTTGCTCCCTCCCAAAAAAGCCCATTAGCCTGGTACTATTCGAAACAATGATTGCTTCAATCATTCCCGTCCCCGTATTGATTTCTAAGTCTGTCATATTCCCCAATTTCTTTCCATCTGCTATATTGACGATATCCTTAATTTGAAATTCAGAAATTCTAGTCACGCCATTCAGCTCCTCCTGAAATGTGTTTCTCCAGATAAAAAACCTTTTTTTATGTATATGACTGGTTTTGTTCAAGAATGAAGGAATCGGGAAATAAAGGTCTTTATGCAGTGGCTTGAGCAAACTAAAAAAAAGCCGCTACGGCTAGGTTGCTGATTGGCGGGCAAGAGAATCATCCCTTACCCGCTTCAGTCAACTGTCACTCGTGCTCAGCTTTTACTGTTGAATGTTTTTATTCATTTGCTTGATTGCCGCTTTTTCCAAGCGGGAGACTTGAGCTTGTGAAATGCCGATTTCCTCGGCTACCTCCATTTGGGTCTTCCCTTGGAAAAATCGTTTACGAAGGATCATTTTTTCACGGTCATTCAACCGTCTCATCCCTTCGTTTATGGCTATCTCATCAATCCAGGTACTATCCTTATTTTTTTCATCACTTAATTGGTCTAGTACATAAATCGGATCCCCGCCATCATTATAAATCGGTTCGAAAAGGGATACTGGATCTTGGATTGCATCTAACGCGAAAACAATTTCTTCGTGCGGTAATCCTAACACTTTGGCGATTTCTTCAGCTGTGGGCTCACGTAAAGTCTGGCTGATAAGTTTTTCCTTAACCTGCAATGCTTTATAAGCAATGTCCCTTAAAGACCGGGAAACACGTATTGGATTATTATCACGAAGATACCTTCTGATTTCTCCAATAATCATTGGTACAGCATACGTTGAAAACTTTACGTTCTGACCCAAGTCAAAATTATCTATCGATTTCATCAACCCTATACAGCCTACCTGAAATAGATCATCTACATATTCTCCCCGATTGTTAAAGCGTTGAATGACGCTCAAAACGAGTCGAAGATTCCCGTTTACCAGTTTCTCTCTTGCTGAAAGCTCGCCACCTTGCAATTCTTTAAAGAGTTTTCTCATTTCATCATTTTTCAAAACCGGTAATTTCGATGTATCCACACCGCAGATTTCAACCTTGTTACGAGACAAAATTCTTCCCTCCTCACAGGAGTGCTGTACAAAAAACAGTATTTCCGCGGGAGGGAAAAATATGCATAGGGTATTTTTGAAAAATCAAAACATCTCTTCATCCAAGCACAAGAAAGTACGGTCTCAAAAGCTTTATACTCGAAATATTTTTTTACACCATTTTATTAAATTCTTTTCTTAGCCGTTTAATAATTCTTTTCTCCAACCTTGAAATATAGGATTGGGAAATCCCGAGCATATCCGCAACATCCTTTTGCGTCTTTTCTTCTCCGCCAGCAAGTCCAAATCGAAGTTCCATTATTTGTTTTTCCCGATCAGAGAGCTGCGTCAGGGCTTTCGTTAGTAGCTTCCGATCCACATTCGCCTCTAGATCCTTAGTGATGATGTCGTCATCAGTCCCCAGAACATCTGAGAGCAGGAGTTCATTTCCATCCCAATCGATATTCAAGGGCTCATCAAAAGAAACTTCCGAACGGATTTTATTATTTCTCCTTAAATACATTAATATTTCATTCTCGATGCATCTCGAAGCATATGTAGCAAGTTTTATTTTTTTCTCGGGATTGAATGTATTGACTGCCTTAATCAAGCCAATGGTCCCAATGCTAATTAAATCTTCGATATTGATTCCCGTATTCTCAAATTTCCTTGCAATATAGACGACAAGCCTTAGATTCCTCTCGATTAAGATAGAGCGGGCAGCTTCATCGCCTTTTGGTAACTTATTGATCAATATTGCCTCTTCTTCTTTTGAAAGTGGGGGCGGGAGCGCCTCACTTCCTCCTATATAAAATATTTCGTCCGTCTTCAATCCGAGCTTGAACAAGAGTTTGTACCAAAAATAGGTGAGCCGAAGAATAAATTTCTTCAAAATAATTCTCCCTTCTAAAATAGACGAATTGTGGAGCCAAATTGAAAGAGCAAAATGTTATGAGGCATTTTTCACCGGAATCCCGGTTAACATTTTTGGATGGACGATAGATTGATAGCTATTGTCCGCAGAAAGTTGTTGAAAGGTAAACGACACAAGGCCCTGCTTGACTTGATACTCGTTTTCCCCTTGGGATATTTTAATGAAGTCCGGCTTGATGGCTGTTAGCAATTGATGTTCATGCCCCACCACTTTATATGGAATTACGCGCATACGGCCCGTCCATGTATATTCAGGCTGTTCTTCCTGTCGGACCAGGATGTCCGGATTCTTGAACAATTCAACCATATCCGAAGGGATTCCAGCTTCATCTCCAGAAAGTGAAATGATCATAACAGGCGAACGGGTTATTGGATCATATAATTGATTCCCACTGTCAACAAGCCCCTGAAAAGTCCCTTCAAACTCTGATACTTTCACCGTGACTGACACCAGTTGCTCATGCGTTAGTTTTGTCATCTCCATTCCTTCTAGAGTACGCTTGGAAAATTGCCAGGCAAGCGGGAAGCCAACCATCACAAAAATCCAGCTGACGGGGTCACCAAAACGATTGATTCCGGCATATTGACCAGGGTTTTTGGAAACGATTTGATATTCGAATAGATAGTGAAGGCCAAGGAGGATCCCACCTGATAAAAACGTGACAAAGTATAAAGTGGCTAATGACTTCAGGAAAAGGTTGAATCTGATGAACCCAAAGGTGGCCAGGACCATAAAAAGAGAAAATGCGATTTTCATATAAAATTGGTCAGCCATTGCGTAAAAAGGGGTAAATGCCAATACGATGATTAGAGAACCTATCAGCCCGCCGGCACAAACCCGCCAAAGGGCGACCCGCCGTTTGAGAATGATTGCAGTCCAATATAAGAGGAGGCAGTCAAATAACCAATTCAATAACCAAATCACATCTAAATATAAGGTCAAACACTCACCCCTCCTTTTAGAATCTAACCTTCCACTAGCAAAAAGTATAACGCACCTGATAATAGAAAGTGTGTCACTTTTTGTACAGGAAACTTAAGAGTTTTTCAGTCTTTTTTATCCTTTTTGTAGAAAAACAGCTATTGATTTTTTCAATACTGCTTCATACCAGTTACGCTCCCTCATTTAAAGCTGTCGATTTATGGGTTGTAGAAGATAGAATTTCTTTCAGCTTCTCTTCTCAGAGTTCCATTGTTATAAAGGACCATCTCCAAATTCAAGTTGGAAATCCATTATCCATTCCAGCCGCCTTTACGTCCTTTCATGAATTTTATGGATAAGGGGCATAGCCCAACGGTTCAAACAGGTGGAGAGCAGCTCTTAGGGCCTTAAAAGTCCATATGGCGATTAACCAGTAATAATCAATCGAAACATCTTTCCGAAAAAAGCAAAAAAAATGGCCGCTCCCATAGGGAACGACCATTTCTCTTTCAGATTAACGCCTTCTATTACGATTGCGTAGGAAGGTTGGAATATCCAAAGCTTCCTCACCTTGTCCTTGATTATTATTCCTTGTAGGCTGTTCGTTCACTTCTTCTCTCTTCACTTCACGATTTACACTAGGTGTAGGCGCTTGTGTTTGAGGTCTCGTTTGCTGTTGTTGTTGTCCAAGTGTTGAACGACCCGGAGCTCGCATGGACGTTTCAGCTTCGGTAAAGCCCGTCGCAATAACTGTAACAACAATTTCATCCTTTAAGTTTTCATTGATGACAGAACCGAAAATCATATTTACCTCTTGATCAGAAGCGGTGGCCACAATATCGGCTGCCTCTTGGACCTCGAATAAACTTAGGTTCGTTCCACCAGTAATGTTCAATAGAACCCCTTGAGCCCCATCGATGGACGTTTCAAGCAACGGACTGGAAATCGCTTTTTTAGCTGCTTCAGCGGCGCGGTTTTCTCCAGAAGAGATCCCGATACCCATCAGGGCCGATCCACGATTTGACATGATGGTCTTAACATCGGCAAAATCCAAATTAATAAGACCAGGAACAGCGATCAAATCTGAAATCCCCTGTACCCCTTGACGAAGGACATTATCCGCTTCACGGAATGCTTCAAGCATAGGTGTGCTTTTATCAACAATTTCAAGAAGTCGGTCATTCGGAATGACGATAAGCGTATCGACCGATTCTTTCATGGAGGCAATGCCACCTTGCGCCTGGGTTGCACGTTTGCGTCCTTCAAATGTGAAAGGACGTGTAACGACACCAACTGTCAGTGCACCAAGATCTTTAGCAATACCCGCGATAACTGGGGCAGCACCCGTACCAGTTCCGCCGCCCATTCCAGCCGTTACGAAAACCATATCAGCGCCTTTTAGCGCTTCTTCGATTTGTTCTTTACTTTCTTCTGCCGCTTTTTTCCCTACCTCAGGATTCGCACCAGCACCCAATCCTCTAGTAAGCTTACCGCCGATTTGCATTTTAACTTCTGCTTTTGATAAATTAAGTGCCTGCGCATCAGTATTGACAGAAATAAATTCGACACCTTGTACACCATGTTCGATCATTCTGTTTACCGCATTGTTACCGCCGCCGCCAACACCTATAACCTTTATCGTTGCTAATTGTTCTAAATTAGAATCAAACTCCAACATGACAATCCTCCTATTTTGACGAAATTCCCGATTTTTTGTTTTTATTCAAAAAAGTAACCCAAGATTTTTTTGAATTTCGATTCACCTTTTTCACCTTGTTTTTTAGCCGTGTTCTCTTTATGTTTCTGAGAGGACTTCTGGCTCCGCTGGTCATTATTCTCTTGTGCCTGACCAGCTGGTACAGGAGTTTTATTTGTGGTGTTCTTTTGCATTCTCTCTTTCTTGCACGCATGTTTAATTAGACCGACAGCTGTCGTATATTGCGGTTCTCTGACACCAATATAATTTGGTTCGGCTGTCCTGACACGATTTTGGAATACATACTGAGCAAGTTCCAGTACTCCTGGCATCTTAACGGCCCCACCGGTCAATACGAACCCTCCCGGTACTTCCTGAAAACCAAGTCTCCTCAAATCATCTTGTATTAACTCGAAAATTTCGGTCAACCTCGCCTCAATTATATCTGAGAGCATCAGCTGGTTACATGGTTGTTGCTGGTCGCTGCCGATGATGGGTATCTGGAATACTTCGTCTTCTGACGCATCATCATAAAAGGCATGGCCATGCTTAATTTTAATTTTTTCAGCTTCCTCCATGGTAGTCCTTAGTACAATGGAGAGATCCTTTGTAAGCGTCTCCCCGCCTATAGGAATCACGGAAGTATATTGTAGATAGCCTTGCTCGAAAATCGCTAGAGTGGTAGAACCTCCCCCAATATCGACAAGCGCTACTCCAAGTTCCTTTTCATCCTTCGATAAAACCAGCCCACCTGCTGCCAATGGCTGAAGGGCAATATCCGTTATTTCTAACCCTGCTCGTTCCACACACCGCAAGGAATTATGTAAAATTGTCCGAAGACCTGTTATTAATATGCCTCTCATTTCCAGACGGACGCCAATCATGCCCCTTGGATCGCTAATTTCATCCAACTCATCAACTTTATAATGAATCGGCACCACATCGATAATTTCCCGGTCCGATGGTATGGTAATTAACTCAGCGGCTTCTCTAACACGGAATACATCGTGTTCATTAATCTCTTTATTTTCACTAGATACGGCTACTACCCCATGGCAAGGCTGAAGCGTTACGTGGTTCCCGCTGATACCGACGATCACTTTTTTAATTTCCATTCCTATCATTCGTTCAGCTTGCTCTACGGCCTTTTGAATGGATTGGACTGTTTCATCTATATCGACGATGGAGCCTTTCTTTAGCCCTTCTGATTTTACATTTCCTACGCCTATGATATTTAATGTGTCATTGACCATTTCCCCAATGATTACTTTTACACTGGATGTACCGATGTCAAGACTTACGTAGATTTCGTTGCTGTTCATTCCATGGCACCTCCTTCAGTTTATACATATATTAGTAGAATAGCATTATCCTATCAAAAGACCTATTCATTTTAGAATAACAGACCTAATTACAACTCGCTAATATTATAATAAAGTGTCATCTCGTATTATTAAGAGAAAACTCGTAGGTTTACAATCTTTATAATAGTTATCGTTCGTCTCTTAGTATCTAAATGTCTTACCTAAACTTAATACTGACTTAATCTATTCGGCATTTATACCGCAATTCCCTCTAATAATATAGATTTTTTCCATTTTTTTCAGAAAAAAATCTCTTATCCAACTGTATCCTTTGAATTTCACCCGTATTTTGAAAGTTTCACACGTAAATACAAAGATTCCAGCTAAATACAAGTCTACACCAAGATGTACACCTAGAAAAGTCAAACTTGCAGATAAAACTATTATTAAATAAGAATACAACGGCCAATACCACATCTTCACGGAAAGTTTGAAACGTCCCCGCAACTCCCCACATTAAAAATTCCGCATGCAACAAAGACTACAAAATGAATATCAGGTCCAACTAAAATCCATGGATTTTAGCACTCAAGAGAATCAACCAGTTGGGGCATGGTCCCCTATCCCATTAAAGGCGGAGAAGGCCCCATATATGTATAGTTCTTGGAGTCTCATTTTTACTGGCACTATCAGCAAAATCACCTGCAGACCCACATTATTCACTTCTATTTTTAGCTAAAACCGGATTACATTCGGTCATCCTGTACTTGCCTTTTCTATGTTGGTCAAACACTTATTCTTTTCCGAAAATGTACGCTAACTTTAGTTCAATCATTGTTGTTAAAGCAACGGATTCACTCCGGCCCGTCTTCCTTTTGTTCAGACTCATCAAAGGCTTTAAAGTAGGAACCGACCTCTAGATCGATGACTCCCTTTACCTCGGGATCCAATTGGCTGATAATGGATGGATAGTGTATCATTTTCTCAGATAGAGTACGACTTGTCGCACTAACTTCAAATCCATCATTCATGTACATAACAATATGGTATTTATCCGTTTTAGTCGGGTCATGGTGAATTTCGGAAATAGCATTTTGTATGGCCACAGGAAGCTTGTCCAGTTCCTCCAAAAGTAACTTTAATGCTTTACCCTCTTTGAAACCAATTAAAACAGGGGCAAATACTGGATTTTCACCACTCTCTAACTCTTTTAGGATGTCACCGTTTTCCAATATCGGAGCGAATTTACCATTCATGGATAAATAGGCAATTCTAGTATGCTCAGAAACCATTATTTTAACGGAATTAGGAAAAACAGGTACAACACTGGCACTTTTTATATCCGGATTTTTTTTTATGTTGGCGGCAGTCTCTCCCGTGTCAACTTTCCAGATGCTTCGGTCTTTCTTGATGTTACTTAATTTAATAATTTGCTTGGAAGTAATATACTGGTTTCCCTCTACCTTTATGGACTTCACATAGCTTAGCGGGGATAAAAAATATAATACACAAGCAACCAAAATGAAGAAAAGGGAAAGCAATAGAACAAGTCGTCTATTTGCTTTGCTCTTTCTAATTTGCTTTAGCTTAGGAATGCGGTCCTCAATGGAAACGATTTTCCCCTTTTCCACCTATTTCACCTCTTCCTAAAATGGATGATTGGTGACACTCACCAAAAAATAAGAAATAGAATTTTTCAAGTAACACATTATACCACAATATTTGGATATGAAGAATGAATATCCTATTGTTTTCTCCCGATGATTTCTACTTCTGTTTCCAATTCAATTTCATACTTGCTATATACCGTATCCTTCGCGTGTTGAATCAGAGCTTCCACGTCTGCCGCACTTCCATTACCAGTGTTGACGATGAAGTTTCCATGCATAGGGGAAATTTGGGCCCCGCCTATCGAATGCCCCTTAAGGCCAGCATCCTCCACTAACCTTCCTGCATGTCTTGGCAGTGGATTCCTGAAAATGCTTCCAGCACATGGCAAGTTATATGGTTGGGTATCTTTACGATAGTTTTTGTTATTCTGCATTCTCTCGACGATTTCACTTCGGTTACCCTCTTCTAATTGAAAGATGGCCTCCAGCACGATACCAGGTTTTTTCTTTTGAAGGAGAGATGTTCGATACGAAAACTCCATTTCCTCCTTAGAAAGCCAAGCCAAGGTTCCATCTTCAAATAGGACATGCACTTGCTTAAGGATGGCACTCATATCCGAATCGTGTGCACCTGCATTCATATACACAGCACCACCAACGGAACCTGGAATTCCACTGGCAAACTCCAGCCCGGCATATCCCTTTTTACTAATCTTCACTGATAAACTTACAAGGGAAACACCAGCTCCAGCCTTCACTTCCGTCCCATTGATTTCAAGATGATCCAGACCTTTACCTAACTTCAGTACCACACCTTCGATTCCATCATCGCTGACAAGGAGGTTTGAACCTCTTCCTATTGCTCTCCATGGCAAATTATTATCTTTGATGACCTTCATCGCTTTTTCAATATTTTCAATGGAGGATGGCTCGATGAATAGATCCGCGGGTCCACCAATTTTCATTGTCGTATGATTAGCAAGTGGCTCATGTTCCAGTATCTTGCCGATTTGCATGTCGGTTAATTGTTGTATCGCTTTATCCATGATTAACCTCCTTGTGCACCTAGATTTTAACATTATAAGTTTCATTTCCCCACCTAATGAGGCCTCTAATTATGCAATATCAAAAACACTATTTGTTTAACTTGAAAATGAGCAAGAGTAAGCGCCTCTTCGGTCGAACCCTCTTATACTATAGTCTAAACAAGGCCGTATTGCCAATATTTATTGTAGATATCCCCACATTCCTCTTTGGTAATATTTAAGCACCATTTCATTTTTTTCAAAATCTTCTCATACGGGGCCTGGCAAATCACCGGCAACCATTCCAATCCATCCATTCCACCAAAAAAGAAGCCCGATTTTATGACGGGCTTCCTCTTTAAGAAATGTATATCATCTTGCTTTAAAACCTTGAATACCGACTGATATTCAGCAGTACGCCAATGGCCATCAACATGAGTGTCAGGGAGGAGCCACCATAACTTAATAGCGGCAAGGTGATACCTGTAACCGGCATTAAACCAGTGACCACGCCAATATTGATCATGACTTGAATAGCTACCATTGCAATGATCCCGACCGCTACCAGGCTACCATATAAGTCTGGCGCACCAAGGGCGATCCGTATCCCACGCCATAGCATGAGAGCGAATAATAAAATCACAAGTGAACCTCCAATGAACCCTAATTCTTCAGATAGTATCGCGAATATAAAGTCGGTTTGCGGTTCTGGTAAATAGAAAAACTTTTGACGACTTTGTCCTAATCCGAGGCCGAACAACCCACCGGGGCCGATTGCATAAAATGATTGGATCATTTGAAATCCACTTCCGAGCGGGTCTTCCCAAGGATCGAGGAAGGAGGTAATCCGTTTTATCCTATATGGGGCCGATAAAATAAGGCCGACAAAACCAGCTACTCCGAGTAGGGCTAGGCCAACAAAATGACTGATTCTCGCACCTGAAATAAAAATCATCACGATACATGTTCCAACCATCACTGTTCCTGTACCGAGATCAGGCTGTAACATGATAAGCCCAAATGCTAAAAATACAATGCCCAACGATGGCATCATCCCTTTTTTAAAGGAAGTGATCAGTTTTTGTCTTTCCGATAAGAATTTAGCTAAAAAAGCAATCATCGCTAACTTCATGAATTCGGACGGCTGTACGGAGAAAGCTCCCACGCCAATCCAACTCCGGGACCCGTTTCTTGCCATCCCGATACCTGGTACCAAAACGGCCAACAGTAAGATGAAGCAGATAATAATTAGCAATTTGGCCCAAGTGCGCCATGTCCAGTAATCGACATTCATGATAAAAAACATGGCTACGACACCTACACAGGCAAACAGCAACTGTCTTTTAGCAAAATAAAAGGAGTCATCGAATTTATAGTCTGCCCAAATTGCACTGGCGCTGTAAACCATAACTAAACCAATTGTCAAAAGGCTTAAGGTGACGATAATGAGAATAAGATCAGGATTGGATTTTTTTAATGGCACGGACATCCACCTCTAGGAAGTTTTTCGAGCCTGTACGAATATAAAACACTACCTGATATGCCACTTTTTTAGTGGCACTTAAGTCAAAAAAAAGCGATAACGGCTCATTATCGCTTTTTTTTCAAGGTGTCAACGTAGAAGCAGGTTCACTTCCTTCTGCGAAAGCTCTTACTTAAGTTTATGCACAGCCTCCATAAACATGTCTCCTCTTTGTTCAAAAGTTTTATATTGATCCCAGCTTGCACAAGCAGGAGAGAGGAGGATGCAGTCGCCTTCATTCGATAAATCAAAAGCAACAGGTACGGCCTTTACTACATTATCGACACGTTTTATATGGGTTATTCCTAATTCTTTAGCTATCCGTTCAATTTTCTCTGCCGTTTCACCAAATGTGATGACCGCTTTGACGTGTTTCATAGCCGGTTTCAACTCGTCGAATTCATTACCTCGGTCCAATCCGCCAGCCAACAAAATAACCGGTTCAGTGAATGAAGTAAGCGCCTTGGATGCTGCAAGGATATTCGTCGCTTTGGAATCATTATAAAATTTACGTTTTTCAATCGTTGCAACATATTGCAGACGGTGCTCCACACCGCCGAAAGTCGTCAAAACGGTATGAATGGCCTCATTAGACACACCTTTCAATTTCACTGCAGAAATAGCAGCCAGCACATTTTCCAAGTTGTGTTTTCCCGGGAGGGCAATATCCGAAACGGCAATCACTTTTTCACCGCGAAAATACACCGCTCCGTCTTCTACATAGGCCCCATTCTCATGCTTCACTTCTGTAGAAAATGGTACAAGTTCTGCCTTCGTCTTCTTGGTCATGTTTTTAACATCCACTTGATCTGCATTGAAAATCATGAAATCAGAAGCCGTTTGATTTCTTGCAATCGCCGCTTTTGCCTCAGCATATTCTTGTTTGGAACTATGATAATCCAAATGGGCATCATACAAATTCGTCACGATTGAGATTTCTGGCCGGAATTCTTCAATTCCCATCAATTGGAAGGATGACAATTCAATGACGATCGTATCTGCAGCTGTTGCCTTTTCAGCAACACCGGATGCTACCGTTCCAATATTTCCAGCAATAAGTGGTGACTTCTTACCAGCTTGCATCATTTCGAATATTAACGTAGTAGTGGTCGTTTTCCCATTTGTACCCGTGATTCCCAAAAATGGTGCTTCACTTATTTGGTAAGCGAGTTCTACCTCTGTGATGACCGGAATGCCTTTCTCCATTGCACCCTTAACAAGCGGGTTGCTATAAGGAATGCCTGGGTTCTTCACAATGAATTCGAATCCCTCATCCAATAGCTCAATCGGGTGGCTGCCACAAATGACTTTTATCCCTTGTTCAAGAAGCCCTTGTGCTTCCGGATTTTCCGATAGTGGCTTCATATCATTGACTGTTACGAACGCACCTAATTTATGTAGAAGCGAAGCTGCCGTGACTCCGCTTTTTGCCAAACCTAATACCAATACTTTTTTCTCTGAGTATTTTTCTGTCTCTTTCAATTTATATCCACACCTCTAAATAGATTCCGAGTACCGCACACAATAATCCAACTGTCCAAAACGTCACGACCACGCGCCATTCAGACCAGCCAGAAAGCTCATAATGATGATGAAGCGGGCTCATTTTAAAAATACGCTTACCTCTAAGCTTAAACGATCCTACTTGTAAAATGACGGATAAAGTTTCAATGACGAAGACTCCACCAATAATGACCAACAGCAATTCAAGTTTGGTTAATAGAGCAATCGTAGCAATCGCTCCCCCTAAGGCTAGCGATCCTGTATCCCCCATAAACACCTTTGCTGGGTGGGCATTAAAAACTAGAAAGCCTAAGACTGCGCCGACGATTGCCACTGAGAATATCGCCACGTCGTATTGTGACTGGCTCCAAGCAAGTATGGCAAAAGCACCGAAAGCAATCGCGGACGTTCCTGAAACGAGACCATCCAATCCATCAGTCAAATTGACGGCATTAGAAAAACCTACCAACCAGAAAATCACGATAATTAGGTACGCCCAACCAAAATTAATGGAAAAATCAGTACCTGGAATCGTTAATTCAGGGTTGAAGCCGTCAGTCTGTTTGAAAACGAAGTAAAAAATGACGGATATCACGATTTGGCCTAGAAGTTTTTGCTTTGAAGTCAAGCCTAGGTTCCGTTTCATGACGACTTTGATAAAATCATCCAAGAACCCTAGTAAACCAAATCCTAAGGTAACGAATAATAATAAGTACGTTTCAGTGGATGGTTCTGAAAATTTAAATGTCATAACTAATGTGGCGATGGTGACTGATAATAGAATCACCAATCCGCCCATAGTAGGCGTTCCTGTCTTCTTTAGATGGGATTGTGGGCCTTCCTCCCTGATACTTTGCCCAAATTTCAGCCTTCTTAAAAACGGTATGAAGATTGGTGATAGAAGAACCGTTACTAAAAATGCCATCAAAATTGTATAAAAAATTACTTGTTCCAACATTCCTACTCCCTCATTCCTAACACAATTCAAATATACATTATCCTTGTTGCTATTTCTTTGTTTGGCGGGCGTGAATTAATTTGCACCCAATTTTGTTTGAATTGCTTTTTCTGCTTCTTCACGATCATCAAAGTGAAGGATGGCATCTCCGACCAATTGGTAAGTTTCATGCCCTTTTCCTGCAATTAAAATGACGTCTCCCGCTTCGGCTTTTGAAACGGCATACTCAATCGCTTCTCTTCGGTCCACTATCACCGTATATTCTTCTCCTTCAACTCCCGCTTCCATATCACGAAGGATTTGCAATGCATCCTCGCTGCGCGGATTGTCGGAAGTGAATATAGGGTCAGTTGCCAATCTGCAGGCAATCGCTGCCATGATGGGCCGTTTTGTCTTATCCCGATCCCCACCACAACCTACAATCACGAAAATTTTACTTTTTGCAAACTCCCCTACGGTCTTCAAGACATTTTCAAGACTATCTGGTGTATGCGCATAATCAACTATGACGGGGAAATCCTGATTCGCCATAATAAGCTCAAAACGACCAGTAACACCCTTTATTGATTCAATTGATGCTATGGTCTCATCTAGATTAATTCCCCCACACAAAGCCGCGCCAATGGCAGCAAGGACGTTATAAACGCTGAATTTCCCAATTAACTGCAACTTAACGTTACGTATATCCTTGCCAGCTTTTAGAGTGAAAGTCGTGCCTTGAGCGCCAATCTGTATATCACTCGCCCTAATGTCAGCATCTTTATCAATTCCGTATGTAACAACTGTAGCGGCAGTCGCCTTAATAAAATCGGCTGTTGCTTCATCATCCGCATTTAGGACTGCATATTTAGGGCGATTTTCCAATTGCGCATTGCCCAGCTGGGAAAATAACAATGATTTCGCATGTTTATATCGCTCCATCGTTTTATGGAAATCTAAATGATCTTGCGTTAAGTTAGTGAATACTGCTATATCAAAGTCACATCCATGAACACGGCCAAGTTCAAGAGCATGCGAAGAGACCTCCATGATGGCCGTTGAGACACCAGCTTCAGCCATATCATGAAAAGCCTTCTGAAGCGTGACACTGTCTGGCGTCGTATTCTTCGTTTCAAATACTTTATCGACGATTTTTGTATACATCGTACCGATCAAGCCCGTTTTTTTCTTTTGATCTTCGTAAATCTTTTCAAGCAAATGGCTTGTGGTCGTTTTTCCGTTCGTACCGGTGATTCCTATCAGGTTCATCCTTTGGGTTGGGTGACCGTAAAATGCATCAGCGAGAACGGCCATGGCCCTACTTGAGTCACGGACAACAATCACAGGTACATTTAAGTTAAGCTGTCGTTCAGCAATGACAGCTGCAGCGCCATTTTCTACGGCTGATTGGGCAAAATCATGACCATCCACTGTATAACCTTTTATGCAAACGAATAAACTTCCGTCTTTAACTTTACGGTTATCATTTTCAATGGAGGTAATCTCCGGATTTTCTCCTTCATGCGCATCCAAGGAGTGTAAATAAGTTAGTAATGCGTGAAGCTTCATTTTTCCATCCCTCTCAACTTAATTTGAGGATTAATTATATGTGATTAGTTTTGGCTTGTCGAGAAACCAGCTTTTATTATACGGGGTTTAATCGACTCCGTAAACAAAGCGGCTGATTTTTTTCAGCCGCTTTTCACTATTCTTATTTTATACTTATTCTGTTTGTTCGCCAAGATAAATTCTAATTGTTGAACCTTCTTTTAATTTCACTCCTGCATCAGGAGCTTGTTTTATGACTTTATCCCCCTTACCGGCCATGTCTATCTTAAGGTCCAGAAGTTGGGTTTGTAACTCTTTTTTGCTCATTCCAACAACATTTGGTACCTCGATCATCACCGGATCGGTCCAGACTTTTTCTTTTTCAATCTGGTTTTTCCTCGGTTTGACACCCATCGCCCTTAGTGAATCCTCCATGATGTTCCCAACAATCGGGGCAGCGACCACACCACCAAATTGAACGGTCCCTTTCGGATTATCCACAGCGATATACACGACGATTTGGGGATCATCCGCTGGGGCGACACCAATAAATGAGAGTATATAATTATTGTCTAAATATCTCCCGTTCTCGGCTTTTTGGGCTGTTCCTGTTTTCCCCCCGACCCGATACGATTCCACGAAAGCTCCCTTACCGCTTCCTTTTGCCACAACGGATTCAAGTGCTTCCCGAACTTTCTTCGAGGTTTCTTCGGAAATCACCTTTTTTTTTGCCTGTGGGGTTTTCCGCATGACCACTTCCCCCGTTTTCGGGTCGACCAATTCTTTTGCAATATAAGGGGTATATAGTGTCCCTCCATTCACAGCTGCCGATACAGCCGTGACCTGCTGGATGGGCGTGACGGCAACACCTTGTCCAAAAGCCGTGGTTGCCTGTTCAACGGGACCAACACGATCCATATTGAACATGATCCCCCTACCTTCCCCAGATAAATCAATGCCCGTTTTTTGACCGAAACCAAAATCATTTATATATTGGAACAATTTATCTTTACCAAGCCGGTTCCCTAGCTCAACGAAACCCGGGTTGCATGAGTTTTCTACGACTTCCAGAAAAGTTTGGTCACCATGACCTCCGCTTTTCCAGCAATGCAATGTAGAACCTGCAACCTCCACATGGCCGGGATCATAAAAATGGTCGTTTTGTAGATTCACCTTTCCTTCCTCTAGAGCAGCGGCAAGGGTGATGATTTTAAAAGTTGAACCTGGCTCATAAATGCTCCATACCGGCAAGTTACGGTTATATACTTCTGCAGGTACATCTTGGAATTTCGCTGGATCGAAGGTGGGCCTGCTTGACATGGCCAGTATTTCGCCCGTCTTCGGATCCATTGCAATGGCTATGAGTCCATCTGGATCATAAGTGGCCTCCGCATTATCCAGTTCCCGTTCCACAATGGTCTGAATTCGGCTATCAATCGTCAGTTTCAAATTATCTCCGTCTACTGGAGCCTTGAAATCATCCGCCATATTCTCAAGTCTTTTCCCTTTTGCATCCGAATAAAATTTCACAAACCCTCTTTCTCCATTAAGTTCCTTATCATACGATAGTTCGATTCCCATCAATCCCTGGTTATCCGAGCCTGTGAACCCCAGTACATGTGATAAGTACTCACCGAATGGGTAATGCCGCTTGGAGTCTTCCGCGATATATATACCTTTTATGCCGAGGGCCTTGATTTCCTTTGCCTTTTCATGAGAAATTTTCCTTCCCTCGGGAATCCTGGCGCTCATCGCCGGTTTGGTTAACCATTCAAAGGCTTTCTCCTTCGTGATATTCAATATGGAAGCTAGCTGTTCAGAGGTTTCACTTGGATTCTCTATTTGTCGTGGGATGACATATACTGTCGGTGCTGAGATGTTCGTTGCCAACTCGACTCCATTTCGATCCAATATTTCACCACGTTTGGCTTCAAAGGGGATATTCCTACTCCACGAATCCTTAGCTAAGCTTGTCAAATCATTTCCTAGATAAAACTGAACGATCCCTAGGCGAATGTCAATGATAAAAAAGACGACTAATCCTATTGCCAATGCGATTGCGAGCCGTTTTCGGACGGTAACATTTGAAACACGCAAAAACAGGCACCTCCATTTCATACATGCTCAATATATATGCTTGTCTACTTGGTGGTAGAATAAAAACATGCAAGAAAAAGAGTGACCCATATGAGCCACTCTTTTTCTTGCATGCTTATTTTACTCTACAGTCGTCTCTTTTGTTGGCGAATCCTTCGGTGGCTTTTCCGGCTGCCTTAATTCGACTTTGAAAGAGTCTCCTTCTTTAACCTTTGTGCCACCTTTAGGACTCTGTTTACCCACATATCCTGTGCCTGACGTATTCAGATTAAGCTTGGCAATGCTAGCTACCTTCATAACATCACGCAGTGACCAACCAGCCATGTCCGGAACCTTCATTGCCCCTTCAGAACGGAGAATAATTTTTTCCCCTTGAAGAAGGGAACTACCCGATTTAGGGGATTGGTCGAGAACTTTCCGTCCCGTTCCGATTACTTCCACTTCATATCCTAACTCCTCGAGTTCTTTAACGGACGAATTAATAGGTTGATCCGTATAGTCTTCAATCTTGTTAGTTTCCTGCTTTTTCAAATCGGATGGCTTTATGTTTAAATACATGAGGCTGTTTTGCATGACCGGGTTAAATATTTCAGAAAGAGGATCAGCTCCTACATAGGAAACACCTAATTTCGGTTGTTTGACAGCCACATATACGACAAGTTGCGGGTCATCGGCTGGAGCCATTCCCAAGAAGGAAAAGAAATAGTTGTCCTTACCTTCAAGATATCGACCAGTCGGCCCAGGAATCTGCGCAGTCCCCGTTTTTCCGGCTACGTCATACCCATCGATCGCGTACTTCTTGCCCGTTCCTTTTTTTGCCGAGACGACCGTTTCTAAATATTCACGAACTTGTTTTGCCGTCTCTGCCGAAATCGGTTCCCCCGCCACTTTCGGTTTGGTCGTTTTCAACACTTTTCCGGTATCTTGATTGGAAATACTTTTAATGACATAGGGTTGCATCATCTTTCCGTCATTAGCTACCGCTGAAGCCGCTTGTATCTGTTGGATTGGTGTGACCGTTGTCCCTTGCCCAAACGCGGTAGTGACTTTTTCCATTTTATACTTATATTGAATCTTGCCTGTAATCTCATTCGGCAGATCTATTCCCGTCTTTTTATCAAAGCCAAACTTCGTCAAATAGTCGCGGAATGTATCCGCACCTATTTTATCCATGGCTAAGGTTGCAAAAGCGACATTGGAAGACCGTTGAACCCCTTCAAGAAAGGACATGGTCTTGCCTGGCTCGATCCCGCTATGGTCGCCTATGGAACCTGTTGCAGCCTTGTATCTACCTGTTGTAAAACTATCGTTGGGATTAAAGACCCCTTCTTCTACAGCCGCTGCTAGAGTAAATGTTTTAAAGGTGGATCCGGGTTCATAGGTTTCTTCAATGGCCAGGTTGCGCCAAGTATCCGTAAGCCCTTCCTTCGTCGTCGGATGGAATGTCGGCCTTTGGCCCATCGCCAATATTTCGCCTGTTTTAGGATTGGAAACGATGGCGATGATTTGTTCCGGTTTATATTTCCCCTGGACTTTATTCATGGAATCTTCCAGGAATGTTTGTATTTTCTTATCGATTGTGAGCGAAACATTATTCCCATTATGGGGAGCTGATACCTTTTCCTCCGCCCCTGGCAAGATCAATCCCCAAAAGTCACTTTCATAGGTCAGCTTTCCATCCGTTTCCTGCAATTCTTTATTAAGGTACTTTTCGATACCGAATTTCCCTGTCATCTCTTCTGTTTCTTCATCCTTTTCTACATATCCAATCAAATGAGAAGCAAAGACCCCATTTGGATAGAAGCGTTTGTTCGTTCTTCCAAACGTGATTCCTGGCAACTCTAATTTTTCGATTTTCTGTTTGGTGTCCTGCGTCAAGTCTTTTCCAGCACTCCCAAACTCCACTTGATACGCCCCTTTTTTTGATAGGCGTTCATAAATGGCCTGTTCATCCATATCTATATATTTAGCAAGCTTACTCGCGGTCATTTCTGGGTCTTTCACCCGTTCGCTTTCTTTTTCGCTCAAGATGGCACGTAAGATATAGGAGGAAGTATCCACAGCGATGACGTCTCCCTTAGTATCTAGAATACTGCCACGTTTCGCTTCAATAACCTGCTCTTTCTCATATTTCTTATCGATTTTTGAAGCAAGTACCTCTCCCCCGGCTGTACCCGTCACACCAATATATAAAAAGCGGCAGATTAATACAAAGAAGAGCAGGCTGAATACGAAGAATAATCCAGCTGCTCCAAGCTTCATATTTTTTTGTTTCTGCATCAGTTCTGCACAACCTTCACGTTATTATCATCCAATCCAAGGCCTAATTTGGCAGCGATTGCCCAAATGCGCTCATATCTACTAAGTTCGTCGACCTGCACCATTAAATCATCATTCAATTTACCTTGTTCTTCAATGGTCGCTTCAACCTGTTGGATTTCTTTATTCGTTTCATAAATGGCAGCTTGATTGGAAACTATCTTCACACACGCAAAGGTAATCATGATAGCAATGGCGCATAGTAATAACACTTCACCAATCGATATTTTCGCTTTACGGATGACAACAGTTTGCTGGGATTGTTGCTGTTGATCTTCATATTGCTTTTCTTGTATTTTTTTTGCTATGGCACTCATTCATGCTCCCCCTTACTGTTTTTTTCTGTAGTTTACTGTTTTTCGGCAATCCTTAATTTCGCCGAGCGTGATCGGTTATTACCTTCCAGCTCTTCTTCCGAAGGTAAAATCGGTTTTCTTGTAATTAATTTCAGAGTCGGTTTGAATTCATCAGGGATGATCGGTAGGCCATGCGGAAGATCTGGTAGGGCGCTGGCTTTTTTAAATACCGTCTTACATATCCGATCTTCCAATGAATGGAAAGTGATGACAGATATTCTTCCCTCGGGATTCAACATGGATATCGCTTGTTCAAGGGAATCCTCAAATACGCCCAATTCATCATTTACAGCGATTCTGATTGCCTGGAATACTCGTTTCGCAGGGTGTCCACCTTTACGTCGGGCCGGGGCAGGAATTCCTTCTTTAATTAATTCCACTAACTCAAATGTCGTTTCAATCGGTTTTATTTCACGGGCCGCTTCTATTTTCCGGGCAATTTGCTTGGAGAATTTCTCTTCCCCATACTGGAAGAAAATCCTGAGCAAGTCATGGTAAGACCATGAATTCACCACATCATAAGCTGAAGTCGCCGCACTTTGATCCATCCTCATATCCAGTGGAGCATCGTGATTGTAGCTGAATCCACGTTCAGGTGTATCTAGTTGTGGAGAGGACACACCTAAATCATAAAGGATCCCATCTACCTTATTGACTCCACGAGCATTCAACTCTTCTTGAAGATATTTAAAATTATTAGGAACAAGTACGACACGGTCCCCATAGCTTTCTAATTTAGCTTTAGCATTCTGAATCGCCGTTTCATCCTGATCAAAAGCATACAATCTGCCTTTGTCAGAGAGCTGTGACAGCAAGTATTCGCTGTGACCTGCTCCTCCTAAAGTACAATCTACATAAATTCCATCAGGTTTGATGTTCAAGCCATCAACCGTCTCTTTTAATAACACTGTTGTATGTTGAAACATGTTAGACATCCTTCCAATCGGTAATTGAGTCACTCTATTCGAGGGCAGCCTTAAATTTCAAAGCCAATCATATTTTCTGCTATCTCAGCGAAAGAATCCTCTGAAGCTGAAAAATAGTTTTCCCAAAGGGATTTGCTCCAAATCTCAATTCGATTGGTAACACCAAGAATTACACATTCTTTTTCCAATTGGCCATATGAAGTAAGCGGAGTGGGAATATTAATTCGCCCTTGCTTATCAATTTCGCATTCTGTTGCAGCGGAAAAGAAAAAACGGGTAAAGGCACGAGCGTCTTTTTTGGTTATGGGCAGGGCTTTCAGCTTCTCTTCCAATAGCTTCCACTCATTCATAGGATAACCAAATAGGCATTGATCGAGTCCGCGGGTAAGCACAAATTGTTCCCCTAGGTTGTCCCTGAATTTCACCGGGACAATCAGACGGCCTTTTATATCGATGTTATGATGGTACTCTCCCATGAACATACCCACTACCCCCACATTCTAATCTCAATGTACCACATTCCCCCACCTTTCTCCACTTGTTTTTACTTTCGCCTTTATTGTAAAAATCCCCTTCTTTTACATAGAAGTTTATTTAGCCAATATTCTTATCGAAAACCTCTCTTCTTCTCGAATGGGCACAAACTAAGAGAGTGTTCCTCTTTTCCTGTCGAAAGTTTTCGGAAAACAAAAAGAAGACAGGCGAATCACCTGTCTTTAATCTTCTTTATATCCTCCACTTTTCTCCACCGCGGAGACCTTACAAGTAAATCAGTTTATGCTGGTTATTAAACTGATAGTCCAGTTTCATGATTTCCTTTATAAAATCGGGTCCATATTGATTCAAGTAATAAAAAACATTCCAGGTTCTCTCTTGGGGAGATTCCAAAGGATACAGCGAATTGGCGATACGTTCATATTTTTTCAAGACGAACGAGTGACGTTCTTTCGTCCTTTCCCCAATCTTACCGTTCATGAATGCCAATTGTTTCTGGATGAATTCTATATTTTTATTTAGAATCGGTTCAAGCCCCTTATCCAATGAAACAGCATGCATCGATAACTTTTGATGGTTCTCTTCAAGTTGGGATTTCATCGTTTGGAATAAGTGATCGACCGTTTCATCTTTCACAGAATCGAGATAACGCTGTACGGTTTTTGCCGTCCCTTCGGTCAGCACTGTCTTCAACGTTATTTCCGTTTCATCTAAGTCCGTCTGGATACCCCGCTCAACGATTGTTATATTCAATCTTGGGATGATGGGTGGCATCTTCATAGCAAATAGTTCAAATGCTCGTTTCAATTCTGCCCAATAGGCAATTTCACCCGGTCCAGAAATGAAGGCTAGAACGGGAAAGAGCATTTCCTGCATGAGTGGGCGCGTAACGACATTATTACTTAATTGCTCTGGATGGGTTTTCGCCATTTGCAAGAGTTCCTGCTCCGAGAAAGAGAGCTCACCATTTCTGGCAGTGAACCTGCCCTCCGACCGTTTAAGTAGGCAGCGATCTTTTTTTGCAGTATCGTAATAAAACAGATTGGCTGGCTGTTCTCCCATTTCAATCATTTTGGAATAACCTTGTTCTTGCATGAAAGTTTGTTGCTTTCCAACCTCTTCCGCAATCTTTTCGCTTTTTCCTATCAACGACTCAAAAAAGCCTGTTTCTAATTTTCTAAGGGCTGGATCACCTGCGTCAACAAGCAAGAGGCCATATTCTTGGAACCATTCGTGAATCAAACGAGCAAAAAAGTCGACGAATGTATTCGATTGCTTAACGGTTTCCTTCATATCAATAAGGAGTTTATTCGTAAAGGCGGTTTCCCCATATGTTTCAATGATTTCTTCGAACCATTGCTCCATCTTTTTTTCATCGATTTCTATATCTGTGATCATGGTCTTGAAAGGCTGATAAGAAGGATAAGATTTTTTATCCGGTTTACCATTTTTCATGACATACACATGGTTGACCTCAGCTAGGTCATGATCTTCACCAGCTATCCAAAACACAGGAATGACCGGTTTTCCCAGTGACTTCCTTTGTTCTAGTGCAAGCTTAATGATTGAAATCACTTTATGTATCGTATAAAGGGGACCAGACAACAAGCCCGCCTGCTGTCCTCCAACGACAACGACCGAATCATCACGTCGTAATTCTTCAATGTTTTTATTAACAGCCTCACTGCTTGAAAAACGAGACATATATGTCTGTATGTAATTCGATAATGCTTCTCGTGAAAAAGTCCTGTTCATCAGCTCTTGATATCTATTGCGATAGATGTCCGGGTTGGACAAGTCATAGTGAAAATAATCTTCCGTTTCAAGCTCGCCCTGTAAATAGTCCGATGCGAAACGGTTTAATGATGGTAACGCGAGATCTTTCATCTCCATGTATGTTCTCCCTTTCTCTGCAACTACAATTCTTTTTAGAGTATAACATTCTGTTTTAAGAAAACAAAAAATGTTGCCCAGGAGCAGAAAATTGATGCTTTGCCATTCATTATGCAGTAAAGATTCTAGTAATTCTCGTAATAAATCCTATAGAAAATAAAAGAAGGTACGCGCAAAAAAAGAATGCGAAGTTCACTCTCCAAAATCCTTTCAATACTTTTTGAAAAATGATTTCTCCTTTAACTTGATAATGGACAAGAACAACAACGAATGCATTGGCTATCATGATGAGCATGATCACCCAAAAAATATGTATGTCCCAAATTGTCACTATTAAATAATGGACCGATAATACAAAAAACAAAGTACTCATATCCATGGCAAATTGAACGGAACGCTTATGGTTCCTTGTGAATTGCTTGGCACTAATAAAAAATATGACATAACCTATAAATGGAAGTGTAATGAAAATCGCGGCAAGACTTGAAACAAAGTTTGGCATACCCTCATCCCCCTTGGAACTCTTTTCCTTTGATCATTGCATAAAGAGAAGACGTTAAACATGCCTTTTTCTCTTTTCGTATTGCCTCCGAAATGATATAACCTAAGATTGCGTCGATTTCCGTTTTTCTTCCAAGTTCAATATCTTTCAGCATGGAAGATCTATTTTCTGAGGTCTTCGAACACACGGATTTTACGTGGTTAAAAGATTCCTCTGCATCTGGTAATTCCAGTACAGACGATATTTCAGCAAATAGTTCCTGGAATAATCGGTAATAAAACGGATTACTGATCAAACGCCCATTTTCCACTTCCAATAACGCGGTCAGAGGGTTGATTACAGCGTTAACGATTAACTTATCCATTAGCATGGCATGGTAGTCCTCACACTTACGGAATGGAAAATAGTCGTTGTTCGCATCCAGAAAAGGAAGTACATTCAAGTTCCCCCTGAAAGACGCAACTCTGGTTATACCAAACCCGGTATGTTCCACTGTATTCGGGTCGAGCTTCAACGCCCCATGTTCCACCACACCAACACAAACGGTCGCTGACTTCAACTCCTTTAAATAAGAAATGTGCCCATAGCCGTTCTGCAAAAACAACAAAGGTACATCCATCCCCTCGATCACTGGCAGGACTTGCGGTATATGATACTGTTTAACCGCGACTAGGATTATCTCTTCTCCCCTTATTCCACTTTCGATTGCGTTGGATGTTATATTTCTTTTCCTGGTCACTCCATTCACGATGCAACGGAGACCCTCACTATTAATACATGATGCCTGTTCCTCTGTACGTGTATAAATCGTTACAATGTGCCTCTCACTTAAATAAGAGGCGAATAACAACCCGACGGAGCCGCCTCCAATTACGCCGATTTTCATATTACCCTTCCTAACTTTTCTCATATACTGACTATTTTAACACATTTTCTTTTTTCGCTACCTTGCTTTTTCCATATCAAGGTGGACCACCAAATGCTACAAACAAATCGTTATCACATTTCCGTCTTTCAACAGCTAATCGCACAAAAACATAGAGAAGTATAAATACGCCAGCCATGGGTATAACTCCTTCTTCACGAGCTAAATTAATGGTATATTATATATGAAAAGTCGTGGATTCCTTAAAGTTTTTAAACATGAACGAATGATACCTATCTTTATTCTTTGATGATCGATATAAAGAAAAGGAAAGGGATAATGATCAAACGGCTTGTTAGACTCGATTTAGTGAGGAAAGGTTTTAAATGGTGACTGTAGTTAGGGTTACTTGTTGATTTAAAAGCATGACGGGAGTAGTTTATCAGAATGAGGGGGAGTTTTATATGGAATACAAGGTGGAACGGTTACTTGTGAATTTTAAGACGCTTGAGGAGTTCAAGAAGTTCAAGGAATATGGGATGCAAGAATTATCCATGCTCGATGATTTAGAGGGAAATATCATTGAGAACGACAGTCAATCGCCTTTCTACGGCATCTTTTATGGTGACATGTTGGTTGCTAGAATGAGCCTATACAAAAAAGATGCTAAATTCGACCGATATTTTGATAAAACAAAAGACTTTCTTGTCCTCTGGAAGCTCGAAGTTCTTCCCAACTACCAAAACAAAGGATACGGCAAAGCTTTAGTCGACTTCGCCAAAAGCTTTAATATGCCAATCAAAACGAATTCCAGGGTACACTCCCAAGCGTTCTGGGAAAAGATGGGCTTCTCTCCCGCATCCTATGAAATGGATCGTGACTACGGAGAAAATCCTTTGATTTGGACCCCCATTGAAAAACAAGATGAAATCATAGATACGCAAGAATAAATGAAAAATGCGGGCGGATTTTTTCCACCCGCATTTTTCATTTATTTACCCTTTCCAAGTTACCGTTCTTATCCATTTGAAAACTCACCTTTGGATTTAACTTTTCATCTTCTAGGACACTGAGTTTTCTAGCCCGCTCCATAATTTGCATGAGAGCCCGATAATCTTCTTCCACTACTCTTAAATTATCCCGTAATAACTCATTCTCTTCCCGAAGCCTTTCATTTTCCTGTTCAAGATTATAAGAATGCCGGGCATTCCTTTCCATTTCTTCCCTATCAATTTTAAAGGTTTCATCCACCTTCGTTAAATATGAAATAACGTCTTGGAGAGGAGTAGATTGCGATGATGGCAATTCCCTTTTCCACTCCGCTGCTACCTCTTGTTCGTTCGGGACTTCTTCATTCTCAACAGCTTCCCCTTCGAAACCATTATCCCGCATGGCCTGTTCTTTTCTCTGCTTTTTAGCCAACTCAATACCTGACTTATATTGCTTTCTGACAAAAGAATTCCAACGAAAACCGCAGGCTGCAGACGTTCTTGTTAACTGTTTCCCCACTTCTTCAAATGCCTTCAGCTGCGTACTGCCTTCCCTAATATGCCTTAGCACCACTTCAGCCAACAATAAATCCTCGTCCTGTGTCCATGCATCTTGTCTCGCAATCGTCATCTCTCTACCTCCAAGCAAGTTTTACTTCATGATATGCACTTGATAGGAAAGATAGACGGAATATAGAAGCGATAAAGATTTATTTTTTTTTATTTAAAAAACGGCTGACTGCGTCATGATGGGCTTCCGTTGCCCATAGTTTGGAACATTCACGGATTTCCGCATCCATTCTTTCTTTCAGGCCTCCATCTTCCCATTTCTTAACCAGTATTTTTTTATAAGCCATTAAAACCCCGAGTTCATGGCGTAGGAAATGTTGGGGAAATCCTTCCCAGTCTTCCATATCAATTATCTCGTCTATGAAACCAAATTCCTTTGCATCCTCGGAGCTATGTACTTTAGCATCAAGCAGTAACTTCATCACTTTTTGTTCCGGAAGTTTTTCAAACAAGAGTGACGCTGCCCCCCAGCCTGTTGTTATCCCTAGCGTTCCCTGAACAAACCCTAACTTTATTCCCTTTTTCGCCAATCTGAAATCACAAGCCGTGGCAATTTCACACCCGCCTCCGATAGCGCTTCCGTTGAGTAGGGCAATTGTAGGTTTCGGAAAGATCGCCAGTTCATACAGGATTTTCCCCATCCTCGATAGCATGGAAAAAGCCTCTTCCTCTGTATAAAGATTTTGAAATTCACTTAAATCGCCCCCCGAGCAGAAAGCCTGTGAGCCCTCTCCCGTCAAGAGTAATACTTTGACATCCTTATCACTAGCCGCTTGTGATAAAGCTATTCCTAGTTCATCCATCAACTGAAAATTAACCGCATTTCTTTTCTCAGGTCTATTAAATGAAATCTTCAAGTATCCTTTTGCATTCTTTTCAACGATTAATGTGTTATACACGTGAACACCTTCTCCATGTCTCTATTTATTCTAAATATTCAATTAAATTAATTTGTAAAAAAAGCGCAGAGATTTATCTCTGCGCTTTGATTAGCGTGTTGCATAATCAAGAAAGCAATGCTTTCGAGTAGGTCAAGAAATTATTTTGCGACAACTTCTTTTCCTTTATATGTTCCACATTCTTTACACACGTGATGTGAAAGAGTCATTCCACCACAGCTCGGGCATTCTACCATACCAGGTACTTGAAGCTTGAAGTGCGTACGACGTTTTCTTTTTGCAGTTTTCGACGTTCTTCTAAAAGGTACAGCCATTATTCCCACCTCCTTAAAAAATATAAAAAAGCTGGAAAAATCGGATTAGCGATTTTTCGTTCCAATTAAGATTCTTTATTGTTGTCAAAAAAGTCGGCAAGCTTTGCAAATCTAGGATCAACCTTATGTTTAGTTTCTTCTTCAGAAATAACAGCCCAGTCTTTCCCGGATTGAGGAGCAGCTTCATTAGGATCGACATCCTCACAAAAAACCTGCATCGGAATTTCTAGCAATAAATTTTCTTTAATTACCGGTATAAGATCTACAACATCGCCTTCCACCACAGTAACGTCTTCTCCGTAGAAATGATCGCCATCTGCTTTTAAAAGAAAGGTTTCCTTTGTATCAATATCAATCGGATATTTCACGTCTACCAGTGTACGGGAACAAGGTAATGTTAATTCACCTGTAAGATGTAAGTGAAAAGTAATCTCGGTCGAGTTGATATCAGCTCTTCCTGTTACTCTAATTGGAGAAACGTCGCGTATTTGCTTGTCTCTTTCCTTAATGTCTAAGACATCCACCAATTCATCTAACTGCAAATTTTTGTCCCGAATTTTTTGAAGTTGACTAATTGTCCATTTCATATGAAATCACCTCAAGGCAACAAAAATAATTATAGCTTTCAATTATAAGTTTGTCAATATTTTTTCTTTACACTATAATGTAGTCATCCTAACTGATTTGCCAAGTTTAAAATCATTTCAAACAAAAAATCAGGACGAAACATTCTAGTTCTCTTACTTGAAATACTATTTTAGCACTAAGTTGGAAAAATACAAAGTTTTTCTCTGAGGTGATTGAATGAAATCTTGCGGTTTAGTAGTCGAATATAATCCATTTCATAATGGCCATGCACTCCATGCCAGAGAAAGCAGACAAAAGACAGAGTCGGATATAGTAGTTGCTGTGATGAGCGGACCGTTTTTACAGCGAGGTGAACCGGCGCTTGTCAGTAAGTGGTCACGAACGGAAATGGCCCTACTGGGTGGCATTGACCTTGTCATTGAACTTCCCTATTCCTTTGCTGTCCAAAAAGCGGAACTATTCGCGAAAGGTTCCATATCCCTTCTCGAATATTTGGGCTGTGACTCCTTCTGTTTCGGCAGTGAAGATGGCCGAATCGAACCCTTCATCGAGGCCCATGGCATTCTATCTGAAAATGCCGAAACATATAACGAAACTCTTAAATCTTTGATGGAAAAGGGAAACAGTTACCCTGCAAGTGCATCAAAGGCATTCCAAGCGATAAGCAAGAACACGGAGATGTTGGATTTAACAAAGCCAAATAATATCCTTGGTAAAGAGTATGTTAGTACGGCCCTATCCAATGGATTCTCGATTGAACCCTATACGATACAACGGGTGGCCGCTGGCTACCATGATGTCCAGCTATCTTCAAGCCCCATCGCGAGCGCAACAGGGATCCGCAAGGCGCTACTAGAACAAAAACAGGAATTAGAGGCAGTGGGGACTTATATCCCCCCTTCAACCTTGCATGGGCTTCAACATTACCTAGCCACCTATCATGCTTTACATGAATGGAATATGTATTGGCCTTTATTGAAGTATCGGATTCTCGCATCCTCCCTGACAGAGTTGGCCGACATCTATGAAATAGAGGAAGGAATCGAGTATCGGATGAAGGAAATGGCAAAGGAAGCTATGAACTTTCATGACTTCATGACCGCCATGAAAACAAAACGCTATACCTGGACCCGAATTCAACGGATGTGTGTCCATATTTTGACCCATACGTTAAAAGAAGATATGATTCATGCCGAGCAACCTTCTTATATCAGGTTGCTTGGGATGAATCGTAGGGGGCAAGCTCACCTTCGAAAAGTAAAAAAAGAGTTGCCGGTCCCGCTCATATCCAGGCTTTCAGCCTATCAAGATCATCATATCGATACGGACATGCGAGCTGCACAGGTATATGCAATGGGGCTACGCGAACCTTATCAAACGGCGCTAATGAAGAGGGAGTTTGAAGCTCCAATCATAAAAACCAATTCGTTGGACACATGAAAGGCAGATCCTCTCCCTATCACACAAAAAAGCGCAAAACAGTTAGACTGCTTGCGCTTTTTTTCATTTTTTCGTTTCCTTGATCTTGGATAAATACTCTAATGCGTCATCAAAACTATCCACGGGGATGATTTTCATTTTCGTTTTAATGTCCTTCGCTGCTATCATCGCCTCTTCATAGTTCGACCCTGACGCGCCGTTTTCATTAGGGGCAAAAAAGATTTCGGCTCCGGAATTATCAGCTGCGACAATCTTCTGCTGGATTCCGCCGATTGGACCAACCGTCCCATCATCCGTTATGGTTCCTGTCCCCGCTATATCGTAGCCTTTTGTAATATCCCCCTCTGTTAATTGGTTGTAAATTTCAAGGGAGAACATCAATCCAGCTGAGGGCCCACCAATTTGATCCGTATCGATCGTAACGGTCGGCTTCGTGATAACCTTACGATAATCATCAAGGGAGATGCCTATTCCTACCCTACTGGAATCATCCTTGAATGTTTTTAAAGGAATCGTGACCTTTTTCTCTTCACCTTCCCTTTTAAACACCAAATCAATCTCGTCTCCAGCTTTCTTACCATTGATATAGTCCATGAACTCTTGGGCTGACTTGAATCTCACACGATCGACTTGTATAATCTGATCTCCCGCCTTCAATTCCTTCGCTGCCGGCATTTCTTCGAGTACATCCAGAACATATACACCTAAGTATTGATAATCTACCTCTTTGCCCGCTTTATCATAAGCAATCTTAATTGCGTTATTTTTAGACCCGTCCATTAAATGCAACTGCCTGACATTATATTCTTCGTCTGTTTCATCTTGACTACGAATCGAGGTCTCCGGATAAATTTCCTGGTACTTACTCCACTTAGCTAATAAATAGGAGTAAATATTCGCCTTCCCCATCCTTACGGTAGTCAACATGAAGCTCCCTTGCTCTTCGTCCGCACCCGATACTTGAATAATCGGCTCCAATTCTTTAGCCATTCCTGGTTTCGTCACATAATATGGGAGAGAATATAGCGCCGAGGCTATAAGGAGTATAGCGGCCACCAGGATAGTGCGTACAAACATTTTACGATTCATCTACATAAGACTCCTTCCAAGCACTGATACTTTGCTTAATCTGATCTACCTTATCCCTAGCAGCATCTTCTCCAATACTAATTATTTCCTGTATATTTGTAAATGCCTTTGAACTGTATTTTTCCACTCTTGGTCGGATCATGACATCCGAGGCAACTACTCTACTTTCGACCAATTCCATTTGCAAGATGTCGAGACTCTGCATGATAACGTCATATATCGAATTTATTTCTACGTCCTGTTTCACATGTGCAACATCCACAGCAATGATAATATCCGCTCCCATTTCCTTTACGACCGAAACCGGGACCCTATCAATTACCCCTCCATCGACAAGGAGTCGATCTCCAATTTTCTCAGGAACGAAAATTCCCGGGACCGAGATACTGGCTCTTACCGCAGGGGCTAGCGGTCCTTCACGAAATACGACCTTTTCCCCCGTCCTGATATCCGTGGCAACAACAGCCACCGGTATATCCAAATCTTCAAGATTCTTGCCGTATGTGAAAACCCGGATTAAATCCTTCGTTCGTTTACCTGAAATAAAGCCCATTTTTGGTATCGTAAAATCCAAGTAATATTTACGTTTAAATGCTCGCGAAAGTGTATAAAGCCTCTCAATATCTGAACCCGCGCCATAAAAGGTAGCCACCATCGCTCCCATACTGCTTCCGGCGATCATATCTATTGGAATGCCTTCTTTTTGCAACACCTTAATTACTCCAATATGTGCAAAACCTCTCGCTCCCCCCGACCCGAGTGCTAACCCGATCTTTGGATGCGGCATAAAAATCTCCCCTCACTATAAAAGTTCAATTCTTTTCAAAATCGTACTCATACAAAGTTATGGTCTTAAACAGTTTTATAGAAGCATATTGTTTATATTGACAGTAAAACAAGCCAAACAACAGAAGATTCAGATAACTTTCCGAAGCATATAGCCTTTCACTGTATCTATTATCTACATTTTATCATGTTTTACCAGTAGACCCTACGCTATTCGTAACCCTTTTAGGAGGAGGCTCAGAACTTGCTTAAATCAAAATCTAAAACAATAGTATTAGCCATCACGGTTACCATGATGGCAGTTGGCTTAGTCATCTTCCCCCAGGAATCCTTTGACGCTTCTAAAGGTGGATTAAATATGTGGTGGAAAATTGTTTTTCCCTCCCTCCTTCCTTTCTTGATTTTTTCGGAGTTATTAATTAGCTTTGGCGTAGTCAAGTTCATCGGTGTGATACTCGAACCTTTCATGCGACCCTTATTCCGCGTACCCGGTGTTGGAGGGTTTGTATGGGCTATGGGGCTTGCATCAGGTTTTCCGGCAGGAGCCAAATTCACGGTAAGGCTCCGTCAAGAGAAACAAGTCAGCCAAATTGAAGCGGAAAGACTCGTTTGCTTCACTAATTCATCCAACCCTCTGTTCCTATTCGTTGCAGTTGCCGTAGGATTTTTCCACAATCCCCACTTGGGCATCATCCTGGCACTTGCCCATTATTTAGGCAATCTGTGTGTAGGGATTTTGATGCGCTTTTATCGGAGAAAAGAGGAAAAGGGGAAACTCCAGCCCAAAAGCACAGCTAAACTGCCTTCCATCAGACAAGCCTTTAGTCAAATGCACCGCACACGCTTAAAAGAAACCCGGCCGTTTGGAACGTTGCTTGGTGATGCCGTTCTATCCTCCATTCAAACGCTCCTTATGATAGGTGGATTCATCATCCTATTTTCTGTTGTCAATCGACTTTTATTTCATATGAATATAACCAGCCTGCTTGCGACAGGAATCGGAGGGATATTGCATCTCATGAAATTTCCCGATTCTTTAAGCCTTCCATTCATCTCAGGCATGTTTGAAATGACTCTTGGATCTAAATTAACCAGCAAGATAGAAAATGCGAGCCTCCTGCAACAGACAATCATGACTAGTTTCATCCTTGCTTTCAATGGATTTAGCATTCAAGCCCAAGTGGCCAGTATCATCGCAACGACCGATATTCGTTTTATGCCATTTTTCCTGGCCAGAATTGCACATGGCTTCTTTGCCGCCATTTTTACCGTTATACTCTGGGAACCCTTCTATAGAGGCACTGATTACAATGGAAATGTAATTAATGATTTCCCGGTCAATGGATTTACAGGAGAACGTGCACATTCTCTTTACCAATACATGTTGGATTTTGGTCCGCTTCTCACACTCGCTTTTCTCATGATTTACATCATCTTATTCGCTAAACGTCTCATCAGCGACTTTCATAAATAAAAAAGAGCACAGTCCACAAAGCGGGCCATGCTCTCTTTCCTATGCTTTTTGTTCTTCGTACTTTTGTGTCAAAGCTTTCTGAACAACAGGCGGTACTAATTCTGTTATATCCCCACCATATTTCGCGACCTCTTTTACGATACTGGAACTTAAGAATGAATATTGATTTTTCGTCATGATGAAAAATGACTCAATATTGTTGTTCAAAAATCTATTCATCGAGGTTCCTTGCATCTCATATTCAAAATCTGAAGTCGCCCTCAAGCCCCTGATAATTGCATTGGCGGAAACGCTTTCAGCATAATCGACCGTCAATCCCTGGTAGGAATCCACCTTAACATTCGGCATATGAGCCGTTGCTTCAGTGATTAACTTCAATCTCTCTTCTACAGTAAACAGTGAATGTTTTGCTGAATTGTTCACAACAACTACATAGACCTCATCAAATACGTTAGCTCCCCTTTGAATGATATCAAGATGGCCAAAAGTAATCGGATCAAAACTTCCCGGACAAATCGCTATTTTCGACATTCATCG
This sequence comes from Peribacillus sp. NPDC046944, assembly GCF_050272735.1. Lineage (NCBI taxonomy): Bacteria > Bacillati > Bacillota > Bacilli > Caryophanales > Bacillaceae > Peribacillus > Peribacillus sp. NPDC046944. Next base: position 235,908 of record NZ_JBNNML010000004.1, on the reverse strand, counting down.
TTCCCCCTATTCGTGTACGTTCCCCCACTGATAAATCGTTACCGCAATACTCCCATATACTTCTTTTCTCTTGATTGTAAAGTCGCCAATTTGTTCTGGCAACGAAACATCATCGCCATGCTCACAAACAATATACCCCATATCGCTGAGCAAGCGGTTTTTATGTATCTCTTCCAATAAATCCACGAGCTTTTGCTTTTTATAAGGTGGATCAAGAAAAATCAAATCAAAGATCATTTCTCTTTTCACCAACGCCTTTAAAGCACGTTCTGAATCATTTTTATAAACCTCAGCACAGTCCGTGAATTTACATAATTCCAAGTTCGCCTTGACAGTTTGGTTAGCTTTAAAATCGCGGTCTACAAAGATAGCTCGATCCATCCCCCTGCTCAAGGACTCGATTCCCAATCCACCACTGCCGGCAAACAAGTCTAAAACAATCCCGCCCTCAAAATAAGGACCAATCATGTTAAAAATGGATTCCTTGACTTTATCCGTAGTCGGCCGGGTTCCTGTACCCGGTACAGCCTTAAGTGGTCTTCCTTTGCAACTTCCGGAAACGACCCTCATCATTCTCACCACATTTTATGACAAATTTCTGTTACTTTCCTATCCTAACATATTAGAAATTACTAGCCAATAACAAAAGCCAAATACACCCGTTTAAGCGAGAACAATTTAAATACATTCCCCCTTTAAATAAAAAGGGCATATCCTCCTCATTAAAATCTCTAATAGTTTGAATAGATAAGCTGATTTTGGTCATAATGAAAATAACAACATGACTTATTAAGTGTTGTTGCCAACCGCGGAGAAGGCTTACGTTTCCCCATAAGTCTTCCTCCGGTTTCTCCTCTCCCTTTGCCTTCTGGTCCTTAATTAGACATAGAAGGACCCTGCATGAAAGTGCAGGGTTTTTTTTATGAAACTGCCGTTATCATGGGCTTTTAGAACCGATTCAGCTTTAAGTTGGCTCTTCTCTTTTACGGGATAAAATGATAAAGTAATGAAAGATAAGTTAGTGAGGAGAGGTTTAATTGATTCAACGTTTTATAGAACTTGGACAAGGTTATTCAGATATATATGAACTGATCGAGGTAGGGCGCAATCAGCAACACCGTGTAGCTAGGATGCTGGCCATGCATACTACGCTTGATGATAAAAAGGTAACTTCATTGGTTATCGTCATGCAACCAACAGATCCGGGAAAATTCCAACCTCTATATATTTGCCGTGAGGGGATCCCAAACCCTCATTTTACCGCCAATAAACGATATCAACTATTTGAAGATCTGGCTAAAGAACTAGACAGACCAATTATAGAAATAGATGTGAAGTCTTCAAAACTTTTCGCCGAAATAGAATTGTACTATCAGCACTTGATAGGTATTTTGCGTATGAATAGATACCTACCGCCATTGGGCTGAAGAGATGAAAAAAAGTGCTGACTCCTCGAGTCAGCACTTTTTAGATACCCATTTTATAATCGTATTCCTTAGCCTTATCCGGTTTAGAATTTTCGAATTCCATTTTAAGGAAAGGTTTATAAGAAAGATCAACCTTTTTGACAAAGGAGTAATTATTCAGCTTTTCAACCAATGGTTCAACTTCATCCATGTTCGTATAAAGGACGACATATTTCAGCTTCTTTGAAACGTAATGGATATTTCCAAACTTCCTAAGCATTTTGGCTTGTTTTAATGTATGTAAATAGACGATAATTCCTTGTCTTGCTCCAAGCATATCAATAACTCCCTTTTATAAAGGCTTTAACTAATTTTAGCATAGCAGAATCCTTTCTTTCAACCAAGAAAAATGATTATAAACAAAATTCTCTTACTATTATGAATCATTTCGGGGTCATGAGTAAAAGGGGATAAAAACCATTGAGTGACTAAGAAGTAATGATTGTCCAGACTGTATCTTGCTCGTGAGTGAAATGAACATTTGCCGAAAAAAAAAGCCTGGTGAAATGTCCAGGCTTTCATCATCTTATGCAGAACAACCACAGCTTCCACCTGTTCCGCAACTTCCTGAAGAGCAGCCGCCTGAAGATACGAAAAATGGATTTCCTGCAGGTGTTTTCACTTGTTCCGAAACAGCATGGCCGATTAAGCCACTAATTTCATCTAGGATACTCTGCAATTCCGTTTCTGCCATCTTGAACTCAGCAATGGTAGGGTGCATATCCATATCCCGTTTTGCCTCTCGGGTCTCCATATTGATGCGCTTATAGTCCGGATGATACTTACCGAACCTTTGTACATCTTCAAAAAGATCCTTTAGAGAAGTAAACTTGGAGATTTTTGTTTGCGCCTCTTTATCGCTTTGTAATTTATATAAACTAAGAAGATAATTTTCCCCTATATCAGAATGAAGGATCGTTTCTGCTAATCCGTCTGCATGTTGTAAAATATCAACAATTTCCATAGTAGCAAGCATAAATAAGCTCACCTCCACCATCATTTTACCATTTATTCTTTTCATATGCCATTGCTATGATTACATAGTGGACGTGATATGTACTTCGATCTCTTTATTCAGACCCGTTTTTTGACCCGAGTCATTCAATATCTCCAGCCTGATCTTATGCGCGCCATGTGGAATATCTTTTAGGATAAAGGCTGCCGTATGCTTATTGATTCTCTTTTTATCATCTAAAAGGACAGAAACAGTGGCCAACTGTTTTGAAGTATCTCCTGAAAAACTATAGTCGTTCAGGTAACATTCCACATATACAGAGTTTCCTTTGACAAAAGTCTTCACTTGAAAATCCTCATCCATCGTTTGGGCGCTTTGTACAGTGGTGGCAGCCTTAAGGTCAGAAACACTAGCAGCCGAGACATTTTTGGGTTCAGGGATTTTCTTTCCACAACCTGTTGCTGCCATCAGCACTGTTAGAACTATAATCATTCTCTTCATGACATCGTCCCCCTTTTGTCAATATTATTTGCCAAAAGGAGTAATTTACTCTTTTTTTCTTCATTCGCTTGGTACATTCATCGCTTGGAACATATGGAGCATCATCGAAGCAACCTGAACACTATCGGAGAATTTAGAGATTCGATGGGGAATTGATTTTTCAAAAAAGTACTTTGCTTCTGTTTCAAATTTATCCAACTCATGGGGATTACGCATTAACCTTTTATACCAAGCAGGCTGAATCCTTAAATACTTTTTCATATCCTCATTAGTCTGGATGAAGTCATACACATTTTGACGCATGGAATCCTTCCTCCCTCCCGCTACTTAATCCTTGTTAAATAAAAATGGATTACTTCTCTGCTCAGGTGCTTTTGGCGGAGGAGTGGAGTCCCCGCCCGATTTATTTCCCTGGAAAGCCGATAGCACACCTTGAATGGCTCCAATTGCTTGGTTGGCACTTGAAATATATTGTTGTATTTGTCCGATATCCATGTTTTTAACGGCACTCATAACCGTACCCAGTAACTCAGAGCTCTGCTCTCCCTTTTCTGTGGCGGTTACCACCGGTTCAGTCTTTCCTACAGAAGCTTGCACACTGTCCTCAGCCTGCCAGCGTGGATGATCTTCACCGAGTAGGTACCATTCTTCAAAAAGCTCCTGCCATGTTGCTTGCTTATTTCTCACTTCATTCACTAAATATGGATGCACCTTGACAAACTCCCTAAATCCATCAATGGAGGGGCGTTTTTTTTTTGCCATTACTCTTCACCTCACACTAAGACATCGCCTATTTTACGATATGCCTCTATGTATGAAAAAGTGCATGGATCTTATTCATTCATCCGGCTACATATAGTATAATATTGGAAAAAAGGATGTTTTTTTATGAGTATAGAAGCACTTGTCGAGGATTTCAAGAACTTGGCAATCACGGCCGATGAAGCAGATCTACGCGTATTATCAGGAATCATCTCCAGCCTGAAGGAGAAAAGAAAAAATGAAAAATACTCCTATATCTCCAATCTCCTTAAGCTTAACAAACAGGTTAGCCACGACGGCACATCTCTTTCGATGGTGATGCCTATCACCCCTTTATCCCATAATGAATTGAACATCACTCACGGAGGAATCATCGCCACACTAATTGACTCAGCAATGGGCACTCTTGCCGGCTCGACAGTCCCAAAGGGTTATGCTACTTTGACAACGGACATTCAGGTACGATATGTAAAACCTGCTATCGGTGAACAGTTGACTTGTACGTGTAACATTATGCATACAGGCAATAAAACCATCATTCTTGAAGGAAAGGTTTATCGAGATGACGGATTACTTTGTGCCGTTTCCACTGGTAGTTTTTTCATCGTGAATATGAAAGGACAATAAAACGGATCCCAGAAGGATCCGTTTTATTTCTTCGCAATAAAGTTCTGTGTGTAATACTTTTTATAAACCCCTACACCTAAATCGGTAAACTCTTCACTCAACATCGTTTCCCGATGACCCTCGCTATTCAGCCAGCCTTCCATAACAGCCGCTGCGTCCACATAATTTGCTGCAATATTTTCGCCTGCCGCACTATACTGGATATTCCCCGCTTTTAATCGGTCAGCTAAATCCCCTTTGGTTTCAGAGACTTGTGTTTCTTCCTGAGTGCCTTTCATCTCTTGGCTATTAAGGTAAGCAATCTTTGCAATTGAATCATTCCAATTTAATGGCTTCAAATCAAACCTACTACGCATGATATTCGCAATATCAAATATTTGCCGTTCATTCCCTACTCTCACATTAGTCCATTCCTCTTCGGAAAGATCCTTAACAGGCACTAGCGAACCATGATAGGTCAGCTCATATGGCTGCTGTTTTAAAAGAGTGGAATCATCCAAAAACCGGACACTCGAAACGGTTCCAGAAAACTTATCTAAATACAACTGAACATGAATATCCCCAAGTTCTATCAATGGTCTCATATTCATATCCTCTTCAGACAATTCGAAACGGTAGACGCTATCGCCAGCCTCTATATCAACCGTTGGTTCTATATATAAGCTAGAATAGATAGCATCAATGGATTGGCCGATTTTAAAAGGGGAAATATTCACATTGTCCCCGATTCCGTATGCAGAAACGACTTTCCCATTTTCCATGGCCAATTGAAAATAGTCATTATAATCTTTATTATATATCCACCAATCATATCCATATGCGGACATATCAATTCGATCCGGTTCACCGAATTCCTTTTTGACCTCTTTTATATTCTTCCCAATTGTAATCGCTAATCCTTCTTTAGCCATTACTTCATCTTTCTCCATATGCGGATTCTTTTCATTTATCGTATCGTTAGGATTAACATCTTTGTTTCCATCTATGAGAGGATTCAGCTTTTCCTCCAGACCGATATTCGTATAAATGCCGATTATGAAAAAAACAATACTTAACAGCAACACCTTTCCGAACCTGCGCAGAGGACACACCCTCTCTCTATGCTTATGTATCTAATACTAGCTTTCTTTCCTGATTATAACATTGTTCCATCATAATTTTCTATTTAACGATAGATTACATCATTTTTTAATTTTGCAAAAATGGAACTTTTGTGAATCATAAAAATACAATGTCGAGTTCATTGCAACTTCCATCATTTCATACTATTATAAAATATAGGATAAAATGGTATATTATAAATATGCTTGGGGAATTTTCGTTACTTTCACTACATAATATTTTCCTTGTATGTCATTTTAATTCCCAAATGCAAAAATAGGAGGTACTACTCGTGAAATTTGAAAGCTTTGGAATTGAGAACATCACAGCCGACTTAAACCGATTAGATGACCTAATGCCGGAATACGGTTTAATACGTGCCGAACAATGGGACTATGAGAGAGTAAGTTATGACCGTAAATTCGAATTGAGAGAAGGCACTTTTTATCTGCGTATACTAGGCTATGCCGTCGAAGGTGATGTGGGGGCTCATAGGGCCACAATGAAACTAATGGTTCCACTTTTAGGAAAACACTATTATCCACATGGCATTGAATATGGAGAAGGAGAGTTCTTCCCCCCTTCATTAGTGAAACAGTGTGAAAAAATCCTGGCTCAGGTTAAAGAGGAACTTACACAATTTAATGGACTGTAAAAGTGACTGGAAACTGAACAAACAGAAGAGAGGAATCTCTGAACACCCCTCTTTTCTTGTATCAAAAAGGCCTGATGTTTTTACACATCAGGCCTTTTTTAGTTTTATGATCCAAGAATCGCTTTAATCAGTGATGTTGTCTCTCCACCGTGATAAATGACATATAGTAAAAGATAAACGGCCAAACCAGTGATTCCAGTGAAAAACCAAATAATGCTAGTCGTAGGACCGATTTTTCTATGAATCGCATACTTACCTTTTAAACCTGTTGTCAGCATAATGATTCCAAGTACTGCCCCGGTAGTCGCAAGTGTGATATGGAAAATCAAAAAGATCGTGTAATAAATTTTAATATCATCCGGTCCTCCGAAAGATGTATTACCAACGAAAATCGTACGAGAAAGGTAGATAGTGAAGAAAATTATCGCAAAAATCGCGGCCACTATCATGGTCTTTTTATGTGTCTCTGTTCTGCGCTGTTTAATTTGGTACCAGCCTATTGCAACCGTGATTGAACTTAATACAATGAAAGCTGTGCTAATTGTTGGAAGAATCGGTAAAGACATAAGATGTAGTCCTCTCTATATTTATTAATCATCTATTATTCTATAAGAGGTATTCATAAAATTCAATAAAAGCAAGCAAACTTAACACAATGCTCACTTTTATCAAAAAACCAAGTCAAATAACTAGCCTTTCCTTCGGTTTCATGTTTAGCCTATATTTTGAAGTAAGAATACCGGAAACCCCTAACAAGGCAAATGAAAGACTTGTCCACTCAGTAGACAAGTCTTTCACGAAATGATCATTCTACAGTCTGGAAATCTGTAGGAATAGGGTCAATTTCGCTTTCACCGCCATTCTCCTTCTTGAACCAAGCAAAGAAAATGACACCTAAAACATATCCTAAAACGATTTCTTGAATGACCTTCATCAATACTCCACCTAGCTGTTGGTCTTCAAGCAAAGGCAGCCCATTAAACATTTCTGGACCACTGAGCGTCAGGCCTGACAATGCCGATGCAGGCACGCACAGTTCCATGGCACTAGCCCAAGATTCAGCATTAGTGAACGTATCATACATTGGATAATCGGCAAAAATGATCAATGCACACGCAGGGGTCATTAAAATGCCACTACCAAAAATATATGCTACTTTTTTAACCCCCGAAAGGCTTTCATATTCAGGAAGCTGATTAACCAAAGGAAACCACATCAAAACAGCTGTCACAAATAAAATCACCGTATAGCCTGCATGGACCAACATGCCAGTTTTGATGAAATCGAATACCAATGGGATATGATACAGCGAAAAAAGAACATTAAATAGCATAAGTGCAAAGAGAGGCTTCGTGAAGAAGCGAAACAGCGACTTCATTCCCCTTATATCTATTAAAGATCTCCACACCCATGTGGGTATCGCAATGATAAATAAGGGAGGTATCACCAAGTAAAGCAGTGCCATTTGAAACATATGTGCACTGAACATGATATGACTGAGCAAATCGATAGGCGACCCCTTGACCACATAAAGAAGAATCATGGCCATTAAGAAATAGACTACCTGTTTCAAGGGAACCGGTGAACTATCCTCAAATCTATTCCTGTACTTTGTCACCATCAAAAAATAGCCAATGGTAATAAGTACGAGGACGGCAAAGTAAAATGGACTCCATAAAGCACGAAAGCCAAAAATATCAATAGACATAAAATCACCTCGTTCGTAAACTTTTTTCCATTACTATCCTTCTATTATACCTAAAATAAACCGCAGTAACAAATATAGATAAACCTGGATTTTACTGGGCGATAATTATAAGAAAACCGGCTATTTTAAAAATAGCCGGTCCCTATCTATCATATCCAGACAATCGTGATAAAAGCTAGCACTGTAATCAACCCGACTGCAAGGCCGGAAAAGAGAAACAATGTAATAGTGCCATGACCTTTATGCTTCATATGCATAAAATAATAAAGCTGGAAAATGACTTGTATAACTGCCAGCAATAAAATGACTGGCTTAATGAACCAATGTGAAAAACCTTCTATTCCTACAGCGGCAAATGCCACTAAAGTTAAGAAAATCATAAGACTAAAAGTAATTACTTGATGCTTCATCTCTTCAGCATTTTTCTTACGACGATATTTTAAATCGACATTCGGGTTTGCTGAATTTGACTGTTCATTCGCCATCAGTTATCCCACCATTCCCATTAAATATACGACTGTAAAGATAAATACCCAAACAACGTCAATGAAATGCCAGTAAAGACTTGCCACATAAAATTTAGGGGCATTATATAAATTCAAACCCCTTTTCGCATTTCGGAGCATCAGGGATATGAACCACATTAAACCGAAGGCAACGTGTCCTCCATGAAATCCGACTAACGTATAGAACGCCGAACCGAATGCACTACTAGTAAAAGTATGCTTAAATTCATGAACATAGTGGTTAAATTCATAAATCTCAAGACCGAGGAAACCAAAACCTAATGCCACAGTGATAACGATCCAAGCTTGCATTTGTTTAAAATGATTATTTTTCATGTGATACATTGCGTACACGCTTGTTAATGAACTAGTCAGCAAAAGCATGGTCGCAACAAACGTAAGAGGTAATTCGAATAGATCTTTTGCCAGTGCTGCATTTTCATTAGGAACTTTATCCTTTAATGCAAGATACGTAGCAAAAAGTGAAGCGAATAATACCGTCTCTCCACCAAGAAACAACCAGAATCCTAAATATTTATTTTTACCTTCTAAAGTCGCTTTCTCAGGAGAAGCAGGCCAAGTAGCATCCGTGAATTTTTCATCTGCTTGCATTATGCCTTAACCTCCTTATCATCATCATCCATAAGGTCTTCTTTATGAATATGATATCCATGGTCGTCTTTGACAGAACGTATGAACATGGAACCAAATGTAATCAAAAGCCCGATTATGATTACAGGCAAGGTCCAATTTTTATCATCCATATTATATAAAGCACCAAATGCGGCTACAAATAAACCGAATGACATTACTACAGGAAGGATAGAATTATTAGGCATATGAATATCACCAAGTGGCTCTGCTGGCGTCATTTCCTTTTTACCTTCCATTTTCTCGACCCAATATGGATCTAACCCGCGGACAAGCGGAAGTTGCTTGAAATTGTAGAATGGCGGCGGTGATGGGATGGCCCATTCAAGAGTACGGCCATCTCCCCAAGGATCATTGCCGACCTTGACGTTTTTAACAGACGTAATGATAACATTTATGACTAAAACGATGACAGCAAATGCCATTAGGAAAGCCCCTACTGTACTAATCATATTTCCTGTATTAAGTCCTTGGTTATCCAAGAATGTGAATACACGACGTGGCATCCCCATTAGACCAAGGAAATGTTGAATAAAGAATGTTAAATGGAAACCAATCAAGAAAGTCCAAAAAGTGATTTTCCCTAAGCCTTCATTTAACATCGTTCCAAACATTTTCGGCCAATAGAACGTAATCCCCGCCAATAAACCCAATACAACCCCACCGACGATTACATAGTGGAAATGGGCAACGACGAAATAGCTATCATGAAACTGGTAATCAGCTGGTGCAGCTGCATTCATGATACCTGTCACGCCACCCATTGTGAAGGAAGGGATAAAGGCGACGGCATAAAGCATTGGAACCGTGAATTTCACACTTCCGCCCCACATCGTGAAGATCCAGTTGAAAATCTTAATACCGGTAGGTACCGCAATTGCCATAGTGGCAACGGCAAAGATTGCATTTGCAATAGGTCCTAAACCAGTGGTGAACATATGATGTGCCCATACCATGAAACCTAAGAAACCAATTAAGACGGTTGCAAACACCATGGATGAATAACCGAATAATCTTTTTCTCGAAAAAGTTGCAAAGATTTCAGAGAATATACCAAAAGCAGGCAAGATCAAGATATACACTTCCGGGTGACCGAATATCCAGAATAAATGCTCCCAAATAATCGTATTCCCCCCGGCTGCCACATCGAAGAAGTTGGCTCCGAACATCCTGTCAAACATCATTAATACTAGCCCAACAGTAAGTGGTGGGAAGGCAAATAATATTAATGCAGAAACAACAAATGTTGACCATGTAAATAGTGGCATACGCATATAGGTCATTCCTGGCGTACGCATATTGATTATGGTCACAAGGAAGTTAATCCCTGCAATTAAGGTTCCCAAACCGGAAATCTGTAGTCCCAGTACATAAAAATCAATACCATGCCCTTCAGAGTGAAGGGATAAAGATGCATAAGATGTCCAGCCTGCATCAGGGGCTCCACCTAAAAACCATGAAAGATTTAAAAAGATACCCCCGAAGAAAAACAACCAGAAACCTAATGAGTTTAAAAATGGGAACGCAACATCACGTGCCCCAATTTGTAGCGGCACAACCGCGTTCATTACCGCAAATACCAACGGCATGGCCGCCAGGAAAATCATCGTCGTGCCGTGCATGGTCAATATTTCGTTATAAAACCCGGCACTTACAAAATCATTATTCGGGATTGCCAGCTGGATACGGATGAACATTGCTTCCAAACCGCCGATCACAAAGAATAATCCGCCTGCAATTAGATATAAAATGGCGATTTTCTTATGGTCTACCGTAGTTAGGTAATCCCAAATCGTAGCGCCAAAACCTTTTTTATTAGCGTGCGTACTCACGATTTAACCTCCTTAATCAATGTTCTATTTTTCTTCCACCTTGAGCTCTAAAAGGTAAGCTGTCAGTGCATTAATTTCTGAATCAGAAAGCTCGCCGTAAGTACCGGTCATTGTGTTACCCGGTTTATACTTTTCAGGATTTTTGATCCATTTTTTCACGTTTTCTTCCGTGTGATCCAATACTCCCGCCACTCGTTCACGTTCGCCGAATGTAGCCAGGTTTGGAGCTTGACGGGCTGCTTCAGGTCTACTGTCATTTGGGGTAACCGCATGACATCCGATACAGCTTTTATTGAAGACCTCTTCCCCTTGCTTAGCAACATCCCCTTTTGCCACAGGTGCTTTTGCAGTCTTCATATCTTTAGTCCAAGCTTCGAAGTCAGCTTTTGATTTCGTAACGACCTTAAAATCCATTAATGCATGGGATGGCCCGCAAAGCTCAGCACATTTCCCATAGAATAAATCGTTAGAATTTTCTGCCTTTTCGCTATCGAATTCTAAGAAAAATGAATTGACTCCATCAGTGTTCGTATCCATTTTCCCTCCGGCAGCCGGAATCCAAAATGAATGTTTAACATCTGAAGCTGTCAAATTGAAATAAACTTTCTGATCAGTCGGAACGACCAAATCCTGACTGGTAATTACACCTAGGTCTGGATATTCAAATTCCCACCAATAAAGGTTTGCCCTAACGTTGACCACCAAAGCATCCTTCGTTTTTCCATCTTTATCTTTCTTATCCATTGCACTAGTGTCAGCTAAGTCAAAAGTGGTAACGACAGTCGGAACAGCCAGAACAATCAAAAGAAGGATAGGAATAACAGTCCAAATAATTTCGAGTTTGTGACTTCCTTCAATTTGTTTCGGTATTGTCTCGTCGCCTTTCTTTCGGCGGAAGCGGAATAAAACTACAACGAATAAAATGATTACTACAATAATCACCAGTACCATGATTAATGTGCTCAATACCAGTAAATCAAACTGTGTTTGCGCAACATCGCCAGCTGGCTTCAGCGTGGATAGGAATGGTTCACCGCAGCCCGAAAGGACAAGTCCTACTATACCCAGCAAAGCAATTAGGCGCCATTTGTGCAGCCTTTTTTTCATAGCTTCAGAAACCCCTCTTTCATCAAAATTTTCTCACAAAATTCAAAATGGGCGCTATTGCGAATATTCTCTCTATGTCAATTTCTTTAAAAGAAAGAATCCCTAAACTAAGGATTACTCTAGTGAATCAAACCGCTCTAAGGATGGAATCTCATGATGTTTTTCTGAATAATATGTATAGCGGTCAGTGTCCAATTTATTATCAAGTAAGGTGCAGCCCATTAACAAACGGGCTACAACCCTATGATGTATACTAAGTTTAAATAAGTGTAACGATAACCATCGCTACAAATAATATAGTCATATAATTAAGCGAATATACAAACATGGAAGTTGCCCACTTAATATCATCTTTCTTTTTATACCCCTTCAATCCCAAAATAAGCCAGCCGGTACTTAATAGTGCGGCCAAGACAACTAATGGAGTGCCTAAGGGAGTTAAAAAGAATGGAATGAACATTAAAGCAATGATCCATACTATAATTGATTTTTTTGCCCTTTTAAAGCCTTTTACAACAGGAAGCATTGGAACCCCAGCTGCCCGATATTCCTCAACCCGCCTCATTGCAAGGGCGTAAAAATGTGGGGGCTGCCAAAGGAACATGATAGCGAATAAAACCCACGCAATCACATCAAGGTTTGGATCGATCGCTGCCCATCCAATCAGGGGTGGGACCGCTCCCGAGATACTGCCTATTATGGTATTCGAAACAAATCTTCTTTTGAAAATCATCGTATAAAGAACCACATAGGCGAATACGCCAAACGCCCCAATCAATAGCGTCGTCATATTAGTCAAGGCAAGTAAAATAAGTCCTGTAATAATCAGTCCAAAACTTAGGAACAACACCCTGGAAGGTTGTGCTTTTCCAGTTACAGTAGGACGGTTTTTGGTTCGTTCCATCAAATGATCGATATCCCGATCATAGTAATTATTAAAACTGCAAGATCCAGCCATGATAAGAGCCGAGCCTGCAAGAGTATAGAACACCACATCAAGATTACTAAAAAAGCTAAGTCCTGCAAAGTGAATCGCTAACCACACCCCAGTAAAAGCCGTGATTATATTTGAATTGACAATCCCCACTTTAATAAGTGCCAGAAAGTCTTTCCAGGCTGTAGTTTTTGGTATATCCGATTGAAGGGTGGCTTTACTGTCCTTCAAGACAGCTTCTGACATACCCCTTGTTTCTGACATTTGTTTTCCTCCTTTGAATCACTCAAAAACATGCAAAAGTAAAAGGTAGCACACTTAGTACATAACTATAAATCATTATTTCATACTTTTCTATATTTGTAACCAAGGAAGCGCAAACAAAAAGTAAATAATTTACTTTTTGCCTATATCATTGAAAATTTAAGAAACCATTCAAAGCAACTATACTATATAGTGTTCATCCATAACAGTAAAAATTAGTAAAATCATTTCTTCAATATATTAAAACACATTTTTGGAAGCTTTTGTGAAATTTTTTCGAATAATTTTTGACCAAATTGTGTCGAGTTATTTTTCGATGAAAATACTGTAAACATCATGAATTTCACTTAAATCGCCATGTGGCGATCATTATGGAAATATCCTACATATTCCCCCATTTCACTCTTTTTTACCATCCCCACTTCTTCAATTTTTATCAAATTCCCTTCTGAGTTTCAATCCATATTGATGGTAGCATTTAGGGATGCACTTTTTTTCGAACTTGTAAAATCATACTATTTTGTGTAATATCGAGGAGGTTCTACAAATATTTATCAATTACATTATGATATGATAATATGGTATGGATTTAATAAAACTAACTAATATGACTCCAAGAAAAAGGTGGGACTACTGGTGAAATCGTCACTTAAATGGTTTGCTGTTTTAACTACGATTGTAATGCTCTTTATCTTAATAGGGGGAGCCTTAGTCACAAAGACCGATTCCGGCATGGGCTGTGGTAGATCATGGCCATTATGTAATGGTCAATTAATCCCCGAAAAAATTACGTTCGCATTGGTTATTGAACTCTCCCATCGGGTTGTCTCAGGTGTAGGCGGATTCATGGTCCTGCTTTTATCAGTTATGTCTTGGCGAAAAATAGGTCATATTCGCGAAGCCCGCTTTCTATCGATTCTTTCATTCGGCTTCCTAGTTCTTCAAGGATTAATAGGAGCTGCTGCAGTTCTTTGGTCTCAATCTGATTTTGTTTTGGCTCTCCACTTTGGTATTTCCCTTATATCCTTTGCTTCCGTATTTTTATTAACCCTATTGATTTTCGAAGTGGACAAGAAGTTTGAGGCTGATAAACTGATTGTTGACAAAAGAATGGGATTTCACATTACCGGCATTTTGATTTTTTGTTTACTGGTCGTATATACCGGTGCTCTCGTAAGACATACTGAATCTAGTCTTATATGTAAAGATTGGCCTCTATGTGGGAATGGAACCTTCCTACCTACTAACACCTATGAATGGATACAAATGGGTCATAGGGCGATAGCAGGGATGATTTTCTTATGGGTTTCCTACGCTACCTTTTTGGCACATAAACACTATAAACATCAACGGGTCATATATGGTGGTTGGAATGCAGCATTCATTTTAGTCTTTTTACAAGTAACCGCCGGAGCTTTCATTATCTTTTCTAAACAAAATCTATACATTGCATTGGCACATGCTTTATTTATAGCCTGTTTTTTCGGGGTGATGAGCTATTTGCTTCTTCTCACTACAAGAAGCAAGAAAAACGCATTACTTATTGAAAAGGAGAATCAAGTTTCTTCTATTAATGAACGAGATGAGGGAATTGTATCACCGACCATTCCTGCCAGATGACGTCTGACTTTTCAAACAATAACAGGTATACAAAAAGCCATCATTCAAAATGATGGCTTTTTGTATACCTGTTAAAAGGATAGCCTGAAAGAGGGCACTCCAGATGTTATCCCATCCGTGCGCCCTCTTTCAAAGCTAGTCTCTGACTCTCTTAGAGTTACTTAGTTATTTCAATCAATAGATCACCTGTACTGATGGCTTCTCCGTCTTTAACATAAATGTCTTTAATTGTACCAGAGAAAGGTGCTTGTACAGTTGTTTCCATTTTCATGGCTTCTGTAATGATCAGGTGATCACCCTGCTTGACTTGATCGCCTTTTTCGACGACAACGCGGATGACCGTACCAGGCATCGTAGCCCCAATATGTTCTTTATTTTTGGTGTCAGCCTTGATTTTGGTTTGCACGGACGATTTAATATTCTCATCCTTGATGATGACTTCACGAGATTGACCATTCAATTCAAAATACACAACCCGTGTGCCATCAGGCAATGGCTGTCCAATTGACACTAATTTAACGATAAGGGTTTTCCCCTTTTCTATTTCGACTTCGATTTCTTCTCCTAATCTCATGCCATATAAGAAAGTGGCTGTGTCTAGGTTGGATACATCGCCGAATAACTCTTTCGTTTTATTATAATCCAAGAATACTTTAGGATATAGGGCATATGCAAGCACATCGAAGTCTGTGACAGGACGTCCCACTTCTCGGAACAACTCTTCTCTTAATGCATCAAAATCTACAGCTTCCAGTAGTTCACCTGGTCTAACTGTAATCGGTTTTTTCCCTTTCAGGATAACTTCCTGAAGTTCCTTTGGAAAACCTCCCGTTGGTTGTCCCAAGTACCCCTCGAATAATTCAATAACGGAATCAGGAAAATCAATGGCTTGACCCTTTGTAAGGACATCCTCTTCCGAAAGGCTATTTTGTACCATGAATAAGGCCATGTCGCCTACAACTTTTGAAGATGGTGTCACTTTAACGATATCTCCGAACATGACATTGACGCGTCGATACATTTCCTTCACTTCATGCCAACGATCTCCAAGACCTACTGCTTTAGCCTGCTGTTGTAGATTACTATACTGTCCACCTGGCATTTCATGCTTATAAACTTCCGTGTGGGGTGCATTCATGCCACTTTCGAAGTCTTTATAGAACTTCCGTACCTCTCCCCAATACTCTCCTAGACGTTCAAGTGAATCCACTTCAAGTTTAGGCTGTCTACCCGATCCCTCCAGTGCATAATGAAGGGTTTGAATACTTGGCTGCGAAGTTAAGCCTGCAAGCGAGCCAATCGCCGTATCCACAATATCCACTCCTGCTTCAATGGCTTTTGAGTACGTAAAGATACCATTTCCGCTCGTATCATGCGAATGCAAATGAATAGGTAGAGAAGTCGTTTCCTTCAATTCCGATACAAGACGGTAAGCCGCATCCGGTTTCAAAAGACCTGCCATATCTTTGATAGCTAGAATATGAGCACCTGCATGCTCCAATTCCTTCGCCATGTTTTTATAGTATTCTATATTATATTTGCTGCGCGATGAATCATTCAAATCACCTGTGTAACAAATGGCCGCTTCGGCAATTTTACCAGATTGGCGGACAGCATCAATAGCCACTTCCATCCCTTTTACCCAGTTTAAGCTGTCGAAGATCCGGAAGACATCAATACCCGCCGCCGCTGATTTCTCAACGAATTCCTGTATGACATTGTCGGGATAGTTTTTATAACCCACTGCATTGGAAGCTCTTAAAAGCATTTGTAACAGGACATTAGGCGCTTTTTTCCTGAAACTTAACAAACGCTCCCATGGATCTTCTTTCAAGAAGCGATAGGCTACATCAAACGTTGCCCCGCCCCACATTTCCATGGAAAATAGGTTTGGAAGTAATTTTGCCGTAGGCTCTGCAATGTCCAGTATATCCTTTGATCTAATTCTTGTAGCCAATAATGATTGATGTGCATCACGGAAAGTCGTATCCGTAATTAATACTTCTTTCTGTTCCTTAATCCAGTTAACCAGGCCTTCTGCTCCTCGTTCGTCTAGAATATTCTTCGTACCTGGAGTAAGCGGCAGATTCTTGACATCCGGAATCGGTGCTGGGTCAAAGACCGGTTTTTTCTTCGTTTCCACACCTGGAAAACCATTCACCGTTACATTGCCGATATATGAAAGCATTTTTGTTCCACGGTCTTTTCTGACTGGGAAGTTAAACAATTCAGGCGTTGAATCGATAAATGAAGTATCGTACTCGCCCGTAATGAAATTCTTATGTTTGACAACATTCTCAAGGAATGGGATGTTTGTTTTAATTCCTCGAATCCTAAATTCCTTCAGGTTACGCACCATTTTGGAAGCAGCCTGCTCAAATGATAGTGCATGTGTTGAAAGCTTGACTAGCAAGGAATCATAATATGGGGTAATCACTGCACCTTGGAATCCATTACCTGCATCCAAACGTACGCCAAATCCTCCACCTGAACGGTAAACCATCATTTTTCCAGTGTCAGGCATAAAATTATTCAACGGATCTTCGGTTGTCACCCTTGATTGGATTGCATACCCATTTGTTTTAATGCCCGCTTGTTCTGGAATGGCGATCTTTTTACCATGTAGTTCATGGCCTTCGGCAATCATGATTTGCGATTGAACAATATCGATTCCTGTAATCATTTCGGTAATGGTATGCTCTACCTGAACCCTTGGATTGACTTCAATGAAATAAAATTCACCATTTGCCACAAGGAACTCCACTGTCCCAGCATTGACATAGTCAATATTTTTGGCCAATTTGACTGCAGCCTCGCAAATCTCTTCTCTAAGGCTCTCCGGAAGCGAAACTGAAGGAGCAACTTCAACGACTTTTTGATGACGTCTTTGCACCGAGCAGTCACGTTCATATAAATGAACGGTATTACCATGAGAATCTGCCAAGATTTGAACTTCGATATGCTTTGGATTTTTAATGTATCTCTCTACGTATACTTCATCATTCCCAAAGGCTGCTTTCGCTTCAGATTTACAGCGATTGTATGCTTCTTCGGTTTCTTCAAGTTTTTCGACAATACGCATGCCGCGTCCGCCTCCACCAAGTGAGGCTTTTATAATAATCGGGAAGCCGTACTTCTTACCGAATTCTTTTACTTCTTCCACGCTTGTTACTGGTCCATCACTGCCTGGAATGACCGGAATACCAGCCAGTTCAGCTTGTGTTCTAGCCTTTACCTTGTCCCCAAACATATCTAAATGCCTTGATTCAGGTCCGATGAAGATAATTCCCTCTTCTTCGCAACGTTTAGCAAAATCTATATTTTCTGAAAGGAAGCCATAACCAGGATGAATAGCGTCAACTCCACTCATTTTGGCAATCGCAATAATCCCTTCAATATCCAAATATGCATCGATCGGCTTTTTACCTTCACCAACCAGATATGCTTCATCAGCCTTATAGCGGTGATAGGATCCGTAATCTTCCTTGGAATAGATTGCAACTGTACAAATGTCTAATTCCGTACATGCCCGAAAAATTCGAATCGCAATTTCCCCGCGATTTGCCGCAAGTACCTTTTCTATACGTTTAACCATTGCTACCACCCTAATCAATATGTATTTTTATAAATATATAGAAAAAAAGTGTGAGAGATATCACAACTTTTCATTCTCCATTAATAGAGATAACTTAAACGTCCATTTCATTAAGTGAATAATGAAAAAGAATAAAGCGAAATTTTTAAATAATTACTATTATTATGATATACCAACTTTTCGTACTTTTCACTTTAATAAGTAATTAATATAACCATAATACTAAAATAAACTGAATACAATAAAAAAATAAAAAATTCTTTCGTTTATATTTAAAAGTATTTTTCAATCCACTTTTTGTCTTAGTGCCATTGGATCAGTAACCGTATTCAAGTTTTGTAGAATATTAAATGTTGTGAATGAATTTGATACATCATTACTAATATAAAAACATAAAAAGGACTAAACAAAGAATGTTCCGTCCTATTAGTATAACACTTTTAAAATAAGTATAACCTATTCATTTGATTATGTATACAAATAAAAAACTCAAACAATCATCGAGATTTGTTTGAGTTAGTATGTGCTATATATTATTTTTTTAATGATGCTTCATGTAATACTGACAATTCTCTTTCGAGTGTCTCTAAAAGAGATTTGCCTTCCAATTCCTCTATTAGGTCTAATCGTACAGCAAAATCAATTTCCCGTGATAGACCAAACATTTGAGTATCCAGTACCTCTTCATATAAAGGACATTGAGGCATAGTGAGATTCTCCATTTGAACTTTTATCAATTTTAGAATCTTGTCAGCATCTGCCTTTAATAAAGCAAAAGCTTTTTCTCGATGATTGACAAGCATTTCAGATGCCATGTTAAATCCCCCCGCTCAGAGCGATTAAATCTTATCTTTAAATTCTACCTTTAGTTGTCTTAAAAAGCAAGGATATTGACAAACTAAATGAATAACGAAACCTGGAAGAATTGTGCCGATGCATGCTCGATAATGTGACAATTCTCCTGTAATTGATTATAATTGTACATGTATGTGAGCAAAGGAAGGAATGAGATATTTGGAATCCATCGTGTTTATTAACGGAAATGTGAAATATCCTCTTACAATAGACCCTGGAGTATGGATCTTCGATGACCGTAAAATTGAGATTGATACATATTTCAGTGAAGAAAGAGTACAGATCAATGAACTAGAAGATTATACTAAGAAAGCTTCTAGACATTGGCAAAAAGAAATTCAAGAGGGAGCGGTTCTACCCCCTACAATAAAAACAGAACGGAAATTCGAGAAACAACGATTGCTTGAAGGTTCTTTTGGCATTCTGTTTGAACCTTTTTTAAAAAATGCCGAACCCGCTGATGATGCAACCGAAGTTATCGTTACTTCAGAAGGCAAAGAATTGGCGTTTCCGCTAGAAGATGCCATGAAATTTTTCATCGGGTTTTCAAAGGATGGACAACCACTTAAAGTGTCTGAAGGTGGTCCCATGGAAATTTATTTTGGTGATGGAAGTAATATCGACAATCCAATCAAGTATGTCACGTCTTTTACAGTCAAATAAGCTCGCCGATAGCGATACTCCAGAAAATGGCAGGGGATTTTCCCCGTGCCATTTTTTTATTTATAAAAGCGTTGCAGCAAGCTGTGCCAATGTAGATCTTTCCCCTTTTATCAGCTTGACATGCCCAGCAATCCGCTCCGTCTTGAATTTTTCGACTACATACGTCAAGCCATTATTATATTCATCTAAATATGGATGATCAATTTGTTCTGGATCTCCCATCAACACGATTTTGCTTCGTTCCCCTACCCTTGTTAAGATAGTCTTTACCTCATGTTTCGTCAGATTCTGTGCTTCATCAATGATGATGAATTGATCCGGTATGCTCCTTCCCCTGATATACGTCAGGGCTTCTACTTCAATCGAACTCATCCCTGCTAGAATGGCATCCAATTCTCCTGGTTTCTTGGTATTGAACAAGTATTGCAGATTATCGAATATAGGCTGCATCCACGGCTTCAATTTTTCTTCCTTTTCTCCAGGCAGATAACCAATATCTTTACCGACCGGTACAATTGGCCTTGCGACAAGAAGCTTCTTATAATGGGCTAAATCCTCTGTTTGCAACAAGCCTGTTGCCAAAGCAAGCAACGTTTTCCCAGTGCCCGCCTTACCAATTAGTGTCACAAGCTGTACATCTGAACGAAGCAACAAATCCAAAGCCATCGTTTGTTGAACATTCCTAGGCTTAATTCCCCAAATATGTTCCCCTTCATACATCAACTTCTTAACAGTCTTACAGTTTTCATTGATGATCCCAATCGCCGAGGCTGAGCTTCCTAATGTATCCTTCATGAGGAGAAATTGATTGGGATAGTATTGATCTTCTGACAACTCTTCAAGTTCTAAATAACTTTTTTCATAAAATTTATTTAGGTTGTCAATTGAAACAAATATCTCTTTATATCCACCATAGACATGGTCCAATTCAACGACACGGTCATTTAAAAAGTCTTCTGCCTCAAGTCCGATAGCATCTGCCTTTACACGCACTAGTGTATCTTTGCTAACGAGGATGACCGTCTTTCCCTCTTCCTTCGTCTCTTCTTCCAATGACAAATTTTTAGCAACCGCCAATATTCGATTATCATTTGTTTTCTCGACAAAAATTTCCTGTAGTTCATGAAAAGAACGATGATTAAGTTCTATTCGTAAACTTCCTCCATTATGAAGCGGGATACTCTGGTGTAGTTTCCCTTTTTCCCGAAAATGATCAATTAATTTCGAAACCTGCCTTGCATTCCTTCCGATTTCATCCATATACCTTTTCTTAGAATCCAATTCTTCTAATACAACTGCTGGAATGACGATTTCATTAACCCCGAATGAATAAATGGAATACGGATCCTGCAACAGGACATTCGTATCTAAAACATAGATTTTGTCCAATATGACGCCTCCTGCCTGCTCTTTATCGGATATACCTAACAATGACTGCTCTTAGCAGTTATGTAGCGGACGAGACTGTTGATAAAATATATGTCCCTTTGTATAAAGATAGAAGAACAATTACAGACTATAAAGAAATCTTCCTTGATATAAAGATGCCAAATACACAATATGATCAATGAATTCTACGAGAAAAAAGGAGACGGAACTCTTGCGCAAACAAATTTTTTCATTGGCTGCACTCTTACTGATGTCAGGTTGTTCGACGGATCATGCAAGTGACGATTCAAAAGACCAGGCTAAAAACGGCTTAACCCAAGTTCATAACTCGACCATTCAGGAAAGCGATCGCAGGACCGGACAAGAAACATCCAAAAGGCTAACGAATCTGGCTCAATCAGTACCTGAAGTGAATGATGCCACCGCAGTTGTAATTGGGAAATACGCCCTGGTGGGGATTGATATCGACGCGGACATCGAACGCTCACAAGTCGGAACCGTTAAATACTCGGTTGGAGAGACATTAAAGAATGATCCTCATGGTGCCTATGCGATTGTCGTAGCCGATCCAGATTTAAATGCACGAATCAAAGAAGTTGCAGCAGACATTAAAAATGGCGAACCAGTAAGGGGGATATTAAATGAGTTGGCAGATATCACAAGCAGAGTCATACCTGAGGTACCTGGTGACACCTTGACACCTACCCCTGCAAAGGTTACGGATGATCAAGGGAACTCGCCCCATAATCAAGATGACAGAAAACAATTAGAAAAAGAACAAAACGAACAGTCCAATCATCATAAAGATTAACCTTTTCACCCCGTCGAATCTTCTTCGGGTTTTTTCTTATGTACAATTGCAAATCCCACACGGGAGACTTGTACTTTATCCTCGTTTTGGCATGAAATTATTGGTATACTTAAACACATACTGAAATCGAAGTGAGGTTCAATAATTATGAAGGTAAAATGCGTAATATGCGATCAAATCGAAGACATACCAGATGATAGTCCAGAAGCTAAGAAGCTACGTAACCGTCCTATACATACCTACATGTGCGATATATGTAAACAACGCATTGAAGAACGTACGAATGAACGGATTGCCACAGGCAATTTCCATCTCTACCGCACGATAAAAAAAGAAGATGAATGGTAAATCGTTCAATCGGATACTCCTGATTGGTCTGTTCAATGGATTATTACTTGGCTTTATAACGAAATGGATTGAAGTGTCCTCAGGAATAAAAGTGTATCAGCTTTTATTGAACGTGGATTTCATTCCTATTTTTGGGGAAATCCCTTGGAATGAAGCATGGCTATTTTCTTTTCATTTATTTATATCAATCTTCCTTACTTATGGCTATGCCTATATGATTCAAAAAAGAAAGATTGTGAAGCGATTTGCCTTTGCTAATTTATTCATCATTCCTGCCATCCTGCTTTATTTTCCATTGGCTTTCCTTTCTAAAGCCATGGTTATTCCTTCTTTTGACTTGTTCACATTCTTATTGTGGGCACTTGCACATTTTATTTATTCTCTGTTCCTTCCATTGTCCATACAAAAATAACCGTGCGGAAAACCGCACGGTCATTTTTGTATTACTCGATATTTTTATACTTATCTGGCTCAAGTTGTATCTGATCCAACATGATATCAATTAATTCAATCGGGAAACGTTGCTTTTTCATTTCGTCTCCTACTTTATATTCAACAAAATAAAAAGGTTCTGTTTTTGTAACGGAATCAATCCTCACCTGGTGGTCGTTCTGAAGCATCTGCATAAAAAACATTTCTGTTTCTCGTGCGGCTGTATCATCGGGCCTTTCATCACAAACAACTCTTATCGTCAGCCAATTGTATAAAGCATCTTGTAATGATTTCATAGCTCACTCAAGCCTGTTCTTCTTTTTTCGAATTATGAAGACGAATCTTATAAATTCCAAGGACA
This sequence comes from Peribacillus sp. NPDC046944, assembly GCF_050272735.1. NCBI lineage: Bacteria > Bacillati > Bacillota > Bacilli > Caryophanales > Bacillaceae > Peribacillus > Peribacillus sp. NPDC046944. Next base: position 212,765 of record NZ_JBNNML010000004.1, on the reverse strand, counting down.
AGAGATGCTATGACTAACGCTTCCCCCATTGGGAGAAACACAGCGAAGAAAGAAAGAAGGGTACATCCAAGTGCCATTACCGCATAGATAATCACATTTTTGAGCAAAGGTAGCTTTTTGGCGAAACCTAGCTGATAGACAAGGATGCATAATCCAAAGATTGTTAAATACAAATACCACATTCCCGCTTCAGGGTTCTCATCCACTCTGTACAACGCTGCAAAAAATGATAATCGCTCTTGGATATCCAATCTTTACTCCTCCTCTAGCTAATTATTTTTCTTCAACAGCCACTTTTTTTCTTTTAGCTGCTCTTTCACGTTCGTTTTTATCAAGAATTTTCTTACGAAGACGGATTGATTCAGGAGTTACCTCACAATACTCATCATCGTTCAAATACTCAAGTGCTTCTTCAAGAGACATGATTCTTGGTTTCTTCATTGAAGAAGTTTGATCCTTATTTGCTGAACGCATGTTTGTCATTTGTTTTGCTTTAACGATATTAACCGTTAAATCTGCATCACGATTATGTTCGCCGACAATCATACCTTCATAAATGTCAGTACCTGGTTCAACAAAAATGACACCACGGTCTTCTACTTGCATAGTACCGTATTGTGTTGTTTTTCCTGATTCCATAGATACTAATACACCTTGACGTCTTCCGCCAACTTGGCCTTGTGCCATTGGTTGGTAGCTGTCAAATGAATGGTTCATGATACCGTAACCACGAGTGATTGTTAAGAACTCAGTAGAATAACCGATAAGTCCACGGGCTGGAATCGTGAATAGTAAACGAACTTGACCGCTTCCGCTATTGACCATGTCTAACAATTCGCCTTTACGTGCACCCATGGATTCCATGATAGCACCAGTATGCTCTTCTGGAACATCGATTTGAACACGTTCAACTGGCTCGCAACGTACGCCATCAATAAGACGAACGATAACTTCCGGTTTCGAAACTTGAAGCTCATAGCCTTCACGTCTCATGTTTTCAATCAGGATAGAAAGGTGAAGCTCTCCACGACCAGAAACAATCCATACGTCCGGAGAATCAGTATTTTCTACTCTTAAGCTTACATCTGTTTGCAATTGGCTTTTCAAACGCTCTTCGATTTTACGAGCCGTTACGAATTTACCTTCACGTCCTGCGAATGGGCTGTTGTTTACAAGGAAAGTCATTTGTAATGTTGGCTCATCGATACGTAGGATTGGAAGCGCATCAGGATGCTCTACTGGGCAAACCGTTTCACCGACGTTGATATCTTCCATACCGGAAACGGCGATTAGGTCACCAGCAACAGCTTCCTGGATTTCAACTTTTTTCAAGCCGATATAACCAAAGATTTTCGTTACACGGAATTGCTTAACTGATCCATCAAGCTTCATCAATGAAACTTGTTGTCCTACGTGCATTTTTCCGCGGAATACACGACCAACACCGATACGTCCTACATAGTCGTTGTAATCAAGTAAAGCCACTTGGAATTGCAGTGGTTCTTCTGAGTTATCGACTGGAGCAGGAATCGTTTCGATAATTGTTTCGAATAATGGAGTCATGTCTTTTTCTTGTTTAGTAGGATCTGAATCCAAGCTTGCTGTTCCAGCAATACCTGAAGTGAAGACTACTGGGAAGTCTAATTGTTCTTCTTCAGCGCCAAGTTCGATGAACAAGTCGATAACTTCGTCGACAACTTCATCTGGACGAGCAGAGTCTTTATCAATTTTATTCACGACAACGATAGGCGTGATTTTTTGTTCCAAAGCTTTTTTCAACACGAAACGTGTTTGAGGCATACAACCTTCATAAGCATCGACAACAAGTAAAACGCCATCGACCATTTTCATGATCCGTTCTACTTCACCACCAAAGTCAGCATGACCAGGTGTATCCAAGATATTAATTCTTGTGTCTTGATATTGAACTGCTGTATTTTTCGCAAGAATCGTAATTCCGCGTTCTTTTTCAATAGCATTAGAATCCATCGCACGTTCTTCAACGTGTTCGTTTTCACGGAAAGTACCAGATTGCTTAAGCAACTGATCCACTAAAGTTGTTTTACCATGATCGACGTGGGCAATGATGGCTATATTACGAATATTTTCTCTTAATTTCAAAAAATTCACTCCTAAAAAAATTTGGTGTTTAACGTATCACTAGTATTAACTTACATATTATATCACAAACATGGTAGAAACAAATAACGAAATTATGTACAATAGAATTATTAGGGGTGATTTTAATGAATATTAAATGGAATTTCTTAATTTTAGCGATACTGGCTACAGCAAGTATTGGCTCCATTGGCATCTTTATCGCGATAAAGAGCATACTCGGAATAGTAGCTGCAATCGTTGTGCTATGCGGAATAATGGGGTATGGCTTCTCTCAAAAGAAAAAACTGCGTGAAGCAGGAAAGTTATAAATAAAAAAACTCGCTGCTGATAGCGAGTTTTTTTATTTATTACTTTATACTCCGAAAATTTATTTTCCATTAAAGGTTTTTCCTGCATATCGTTCACTACTTTCTTGAATTATCCGACAAGTATCGTTCGAACACTTCCTTATGTAGACCAGGTTTAGAAACAAAAAGAGAATCTCCTGATAGGAAGTTCAATTCCTCCCCTTTAATGTTGGTCACTTCCCCACCAACCTCTTCAATAAGTAACGCCCCTCCAGCAAAGTCCCATGGCATAAGGCGCATCGTTATATAAGCATCCAGGCGTCCAGCAGCTACGAAAGCAAGTTCCAGTGCAGCTGATCCGTATGATCGTGTTCCCCTGACATCACGGACAAGCGGGGAAAGGATGTTTGGATCGATTCGGCGGTTTTCCGTTACCCAACTCGCATTCATCGATAGAATGGATGTACTGACAGAACCTTCTTCTAACGGGGCAAGCCTTTGTTCATTCATAAAAGCTCCCTGCCCTTTAACAGCATGGTATAATTCATCATGCACAACATCATAGACCATGCCGATTTTCCCGATGCCATCCTGGTATACACCGAGAGAAATGGCAAAATTCCGCTGTTGGTGGATAAAGTTCAATGTACCATCGATGGGATCAATAATCCACACCGTCCCCTTTAAATCCTTTATCTGATTCCCCATACCCTCTTCTCCAAAAATACGATGGTCAGGAAATGTTTCATTTATATGTTCAACAAAGAATTTTTCTATTGCCTTATCCATATTCGTTACCAAATCATTGGGATTCGTTTTTTCCTCGATATTCAGCTTGGTTTCAAAGGACGCCCGAAGCTTGACCCCCGCTTCCCTCATCCATACCTTCGCATATGTATCCATTTCTTTAACCGATGCCATCATAATATCCCGTCCTTTGTCATCAAAACTACATTAAATAGATATTCTAAAGAGTAATGCAAATATACCATGACTTCAAGTTTTTAACATCTTCATATTTTAAGCTTTTTAAAAATTTAAAATTCAATCCACTTAAATGAACAGTCCACCACATCAAGACTTCTATCCTTTATTCCTCAATAGAAATATTCAAATCCGCTATTGGGAACACTTCAGGTATATAATGAAAAACGGACACATTATTTTCTAAAAAAATAAGTGTCCGTTCAACTATTATAGATTTCATTATCCATTTAATTCATATGCTCCTTATTGATCTTTACAACTATTCATTTACAAAGCCTTAAGCTTTAGCAACTCCAAACGGATACGCTCTAATCTTTGCTTGCATAGTGACCTCATCTGATCGTTTTCTTCACTGATTGCTTCAAAAAGGGTTGCTAATTCATAGTCCATTTCCATTCTTAACACTGCAGCTCTATGTCTTTCTACTTCTTTAGCTTTTAATGCTTGGTTCATGACTTGTTTCATAATTAACATTCTCCCTTCATCAATAAACTTAATTTTCAGAATTTAATTTTATTTTATCATATGTCTTCCACCAACAAATAGCAACTAATTTGTGTTCTTACCCATCAATTTATTTGAAATCAAGTTACAAAACGCTATTTTCGAAATTACCTTATACTTATGCTACAATATGTGCAGATATTTACGGTAGGAGAGATAAATGATGAAATTATTAAGTTTCACTTCTGATGATTTTAACGTATTTAAAATTGATGGATTAGAACCGCGAATGGAAGCTTTAAAAGAAAAGATACAACCTAAGCTTCATGCATTGGGCGAACATTTTTCACATCAGCTATCTATCATGACTGGTGAAGAAATGTTTCCTCATGTAGCAAGGCATGCCAGACGGAAAGTGAACCCTCCTAACGATACATGGGTTGCTTTTGCCGCTAATAGCCGGGGCTATAAAATGATGCCCCATTTTCAGATAGGTTTATGGGAGACACATTTGTTCATATGGTACGCCGTCATTTATGAGGCCCCCAATAAGGTAGAAATAGGACAGCATCTTGAGAAAAACATTAACCGGTTAAAAGAAAATATCCCTTCTGACTACGTTTGGTCAATGGACCACACAAAGCCTGAAGTCATTCCACATGAAGGGCTTTCTAGTGAAGATTTACACTCCATGTTTTCCCGTTTGCAAACGGTCAAGAAGGCCGAGATCCTTTGCGGAATACAAATCCCCCGCGAAGAGGCCATTCAATTAAAAGAAGATGAATTCATCCAAATCATTCAAGATGCGTTTGAACATCTTTTACCCCTATATCAATTAAAATAAACGCTTATGTCGTAATATGACGTATATCTACAAAATATAGACCAAACGATGGAAGCACGGAGGTGCCTTTATAGGTACCTCCGTGCTTTTATTTTTGAACCAATATTTTACTTGCGCTGATGAGCTCGGTGATGTGTTCCTCTTTTCCCGTTTCAAAGCATTCTATGACCTTGCTTCCGACGATGACCCCATCACAGGATTGAATCGCATTCCTTACATGCTCGGGCGTTGAGATGCCAAACCCGGCAAGAACCGGGACAGGGCTCAGTTCTTTTACCTGTTTAAGATATTCACCGACATCGCCCCCGAAGGTATCACGGGTACCCGTGATACCCTTTACCGTAACTGCGTAGATAAAGCCTTCAGCTCCTGCTGTAATCTCCGTGATTCGATCCCTTGAAGACGTGAGGGTCACAAGTCGAATCAGTGTGATACCCGCTGTTTTAATGGATGAAAACACCGTTTCTTCCTCAATCGGCAAATCAGGAATGATACATCCTGCTATTCCAGCATGAAGGCAATCCTCTATAAACTCCTTTAGACCATATGCCATGATGGAATTGGTGTACCCCATTAGTATAATCGGGATATTCACATCGTTTTTGATTTCCGTTACCTTTTTCAAAATATCCTTCAAAGTCGTGCCCTTCTCCAAAGAACGAATCCCTGCCTGTTGAATAACCGGCCCATCAGCAACTGGATCGGAAAAGGGTATGCCCAATTCAACAGCGGTTGCCCCGTTTTTTTCTAGGAACATCAGCTGGCCTTTTAATCGATCCAAACCTCCATCGCCTGCCATGATATAGGGGATGAACGCCTTTTCTCCCTTGTTCACACAATCTTGCATCACTTTCGTTAACTTATTCATGATCGCTGCCCCCTAAAATGGATTGGACTTGTTCAACATCCTTATCACCACGACCAGAGAGGCAAATGACCAACCCTGTCCCTTTTTCCATTTCTTTTGCCAGTTTTAACCCATAAGAAAGGGCATGAGAGCTTTCTAAAGCTGGAATAATCCCTTCTTCTCTTGAAAGCAATACAAGGGCATCCAAGGCTTCCTGATCAGTAACGGAAGTATATGTGACCCGATTCGTATCCTTTAGGTAACTGTGTTCCGGTCCTACTCCGGGATAATCCAACCCCGCTGAGACCGAATGGGCCTCCTGGATTTGGCCGTCTTCGTTTTGCAAGACATACATGAATGCCCCGTGAAGCACGCCGGGCCTTCCCTTAGTCAAACTTGAAGCATGTAATGGTGTATGGAGACCATGACCTGCAGCTTCCACTCCATATAACTTCACCGTTTCATCCTCTATGAAAGGGTAAAACATGCCCATTGCATTACTGCCACCCCCAATACAAGCGACCACTGCATCAGGAAGCCCATTTACCAAGTCTGAATACTGGCGCTTTGTTTCATTGCCAATGACGCTTTGATAATCGCGAACAATGACGGGAAACGGATGTGGACCGAGGACAGAACCCATAATGTAGTGAGTGTCCTCTACATTTGCAACCCAGTATCGTAATGCTTCATTTACTGCATCCTTCAAAGTGGAGCTCCCTTGTGTAACGGAAACAACCTTTGCCCCTAACAATTCCATTCTGAATACGTTCAATTTCTGCCTTCTGATATCTTCTGCACCCATGAAGATGATGCATTCGAGCTTCAATAAAGCACAGACTGTCGCCGTCGCTACGCCATGCTGTCCTGCACCTGTTTCGGCTATGACCTTTTTCTTGCCCATTTTTTGAGTCAATAAAGCCTGGCCTATCGTATTATTTATTTTGTGGGCACCTGTATGGTTCAAATCCTCACGTTTCAGGTAGATATCGGCACCACCTGCAAGTTTCGTCAGGTTCTCAGCAAAATAAAGAGGTGTTTCCCGACCAACGTATTGAGTCAGGTAATAGGATAGCTGCTTTTGGAAATCCGGATCATTTTTTGATTGTTCATAGACCTCTTCAAGTTCAGTGATTGCAGCCATCAAGGTTTCAGGGACAAAACGGCCACCATATGCCCCGAAGTGTCCAGTTTGGTCAGGTTGTGTATACGTACTCATCTATTCATTCCTCTTCTCCTGTATATTTTTTGCCTTCCTTATAAATGCCTTTATTTTTGTTGCGTCCTTCACCCCATCAATCTCCACACCACTAGCGACATCAACCCCGAATGGGGATACGGCCAAAATCGCTTTATCCACATTATCCGGATTTAAGCCACCTGCAAGAATAACCTTGTCCAGTGGAAGCTTGGCTTTTTGGAGCATATCCCAATCTAATGTCATTCCTTTTCCCGAGGAACCTTTCGGCAAATCGACCAGAAGATACTCAGCGGGATAATCGTTAAGGTTTTCAAGGTCCTCTTCTGAATGTATGGCGAATGCCTTAATGACAGGTAGCGGCATCCTTTCGGCAAAACTAGTAGACTCGTTTCCGTGCAGCTGAATATAATCCAATCCAGCGATGCCAGCCGTCCTAATCACATCCCGTTCGGCCTGATTAGAAAACACCCCTACTTTTTTCACATGTCCAGGAAGGTTTCGTCCAATTTCACGCACCACCTCAGGTTGGACTTTCCGGCTGCTTTCTGCAAAAATGAACCCGATGAAATCAGCACCTGCCCCTACAGCCGATTGGACATCCTCCAATGTTTTCAATCCACAAATTTTGACGAACATATTTTTCTCCTTACCTCTTAAAAGTTCACTTGAAGTTCATTCATCGTATCCGAAAGGTTGGTGGAAGTCATCAAGGTTTCACCCACTAAAATCCCCCTGGCACCCGCTTTTTTCACACGCAGGACATCTGCTTTCGTTTTGATTCCACTTTCACTGATAATCATATGAATGTTCGGATCAAGCAGTTTCGCAAGCCGTTCCGTTACAGCCAGGTCCACTTCGAATGTTTTTAAATTTCTATTGTTGATCCCAATCAATTCTGCTCCGAGGTCCACCGCCTGTTTTAGCTCTGATTCATCATGGACTTCAGTTAATACTTCGAGCCCTTTACTTTTTGCATATTGATACAACTCATGTAGGCGCTCTTTCGAAAGAGCTGCCACAATTAAAAGAATAATGGTCGCACCTGCATGGTAGGCCCGGTCAATCTGGATTTCATCAATGATGAAGTCCTTACAGAGTCTAGGGATTTTGACAAGTTGGCTCACGTTTCGTAAATCATCGATCGTTCCTTTAAAGAAAGACTCGTCCGTCAAAACGGATATGGCAGCAGCTCCCCCTTTTTCATAAGATAGGGCTTGATTGTTGGGGTCAACATCCATGTTTATCTTACCCTTTGATGGAGAAGCACGTTTTATTTCTGCTATAACCGAAATGGAGGCGGCTGTTTTCAAAGATTCCACTAGCGATGGCCTTGTTGAACGGACCGCCTCCGACTGTGGAAAGCCGCTTCCTTCTTTATAATGGGCAACCTCCACTTTTTTCCTTTCGATGATTTTCGTTAAAATATTTTCCATTTACATTACCACCTTATTACGGTTGCCATAGGCAATTAAATTTTCTAATTTCGCAAGAGCTGAACCGCTGTCTAGGCTATCTTTGGCCAGAGAAATGCCCTTTTTAATTGTGGGCGCCGTTCCATGGGCGAATAATCCCAGCCCTGCGTTCAACAAAACGGTATCCCGGTAAGCCCCTTTCTCTCCTTTTAAGACACGTAGCATAATATCAGCATTTTCCTTAGCGTCTCCTCCACGAATTTCCTCATTTCCGTAGATGGGCAAATCCACTTCTTCCGGATTCAGGGTAAAGGGGATGATGTCCCCTTCTTCCAAAAGGACGAGAGAATTTTCTCCCTGTAGACTTGCTTCATCCATAGAACCTGCTCCATGGATGACAACCGCACGTTTTCTGCCTAATTTGTGGAGCACCTCGGCAAATAGCTCAAGCATATCCCGACGGTTAATTCCCAATAGTTGCGTTTCGAGTTGCACTGGATTTGTTAATGGACCTAAATAATTAAAGACAGTTGGGATTTTCAATTCTTTTCTCACTTTCATAATCCGGGCGCTGTTTGGATGGAGTGACGGCGCAAACAAGAAAGTGATGCCGTTTTCCTCCAGCAGTTCTTTCACCATTCCAGGTTCAAGGTATAAATTGACCCCTAGCTCTTCCAAAACATCCGCACTTCCCGTCTTACTCGAAATGCTACGATTTCCATGTTTGGCAACCTTTACTCCGGCACCGGCCAGAACAAATGCAGAAGTGGTACTGATGTTGAAGCTTTGTGAGCCATCTCCACCTGTCCCGCAATTATCCATCACGTTTAAACTAGTCGAATGTACACTTCTTGCTTTTTTTCGCATGACCCTGACCAGACTGGCGATTTCTCCCGCCGTTTCTCCTTTTGCTTTTAATGCTATAAGAAAAGCCGCCATCTCGCTTTCTGTAATATCTGTAGAAAATAACGCTTGGGCTGCTCTACTCATCTCATCTTCCGTCAATGTTTGACGCTCTGCTAACTTCACTAAATACTCCTTCACAACTGACTCCCCCACTCGTTTTAAAATTATAAAATGGATTGTTCCTTCTCTAATTGATATGCATCCGCAATCTTATAAAATTCATGTAACAGTTCTTTGCCAATCTTTGTTCCAATTGATTCAGGGTGAAATTGGAGACCATACAGCGGATAATCCCGGTGTTTCAATGCCATGATCTCTCCATCGTCCAACGCATTCGCCGTAACTAGTAACTCAGGAGGCACGCTTTCCCTCTCAACTACCAAGGAATGGTAACGCATCACTGGGAATTGATGTTCCTGATTAACAAAAACCCCCGTCCCATCATGCTCAATAACCGATGTCTTTCCATGCATGATTACTTGTGCTCCAACCACTTTCGCACCAAAAGTTGCGCCAATCGCCTGATGACCAAGACAGATTCCCAAGATAGGAAGCTTCTTATAAAAGGAACGAATGATTTCCATACTCATTCCCGCATCTTCAGGTCGTCCTGGACCTGGGGAGATGATGATTGCCGTTGGGTTCATGTCCTCAATTTCAGCAATGGTGATTTCATCGTTCCTTTTCACAATCAAATCTTTCTCGACTTCTCCTAAATATTGATACAAGTTGTAAGTAAATGAATCATAGTTATCAAGCAACAAAATCATTTTTTATTTACCTCCATCAACGCCCGAGCTTTATTCTGTGTTTCCTCATATTCGGTTTTCGGATCCGAGTCATATACAATTCCCGCTCCGGCCTGTACGTAGGCATGCCCCTCTTTGATAATCATCGTCCGTATGGCAAGGGCCATATCCAGGTCACCTCCGAAACCAATAAATCCAATTGATCCTGAATAGACGCCTCGCTTACAGTTTTCAAGTCCGTTGATCAATTCCATGGCCCTGATTTTTGGGGCACCAGATACAGTCCCAGCAGGCTGACAGACCGTTAAAGCATCTAAACTCGTAAATTCCTCCCTAAGCTTGCCGCTAATCTTGGAGGCAATATGCATCACATGCTGATATCTCTGAATTTCCATTTCTTCCGTAAGATGAATCGAACCAATTTCACAAACCCGCCCGAGATCGTTTCTTCCCAAGTCTACAAGCATCCTATGTTCAGCCAATTCCTTCTCGTCCATCAGTAAGCTTTTTTCTAACCCCTTATCTTCCTCAACCGTTTTTCCCCTAGGTCGTGTACCCGCGATGGGATTCACATGCACCATACCGGCTGAAACACTGATTAAGCTTTCCGGCGAAGAACCCAGAATGGTGTATTCTCCAAACTCAATATAGAACATGTATGGTGATGGATTGGCTAAGCGAAGTCGTCGATATGCATCGAACGGCTCTCCATCAAAGTCAGCCTGGAACCTTTGTGATAACACGATTTGGAACACTTCACCCGCTACAATCGCTTCCTTGGCTTCAAGCACCATTTTCTCGAACTCCACCTGACTGAAGTTCGAATCGAATTCCAAAAATTCCGACGATAATTCTTGTGACGGTTTACTCGGTTGATTGATTTTCTCCTTCATATCCGCTAAACTTTTTTTTCCATCGTCTTCGGCAGTCAAAAGATGAATCTTTTGCAGGACATGGTCGAATATGTACAATTCCTTAAAGAATAGAAAATGGGCATCTGGCATCTGAAGTGGATCAGGGGGTACATCACCAATCTTTTCAAATAAACGAATAACATCATACCCCAGGTACCCGACTGCACCCCCATTAAATGGGGGAATATTCACCGGGATACCCTCAAGTTCAACCAACAGTTGATCCTTCAGGAACTCGATGATGTTCGCTTCCTTCACTTCCTCTTCCCCGGATACAGAATCCTTGACGTGAACTTGATTGGCTAATGAAGTCACCTCCAAATAAGGATTAGACCCTAGATAGGAATAGCGACCATTATCATGATGTGAATTTGAGCTTTCGAGCAGGAATTTTTTCTTATCATTTAATTTGCGAAATATGGAGATTGGTGTGTGAATATCCCCTTCTATTGTTTCCATTTTAAAATGAAGTTTCTTTTTCTCATTCAAAGAATTCATGAACAATCCCTCCCTTTATGTCAATTAAGTTATACGTTTATTTTTTCTCCCGCCGTCAGAATAGGAGGTGGAGCTTATCTTTTTAATCCTTCGTCATAACATCGTCAGAAATGGAACATATAAAAAAATCCCCTGCAAACACAAATATTGTGCTTGCAGAGGACGGAATACCGCGGTGCCACCTCAAGTTGGAAAAATCACTCTTTTTCCCTCTTACAGCAGGATATAATCCTGCACACCCTTTAACGGAGGCAACCGGGTTTCCCTACTTCATTTCAAGAAACCACTCATAAGTCCATTCATCTTCCTACTTCGTACCGGTTTTCAGCTGATCCGGCTCTCTGTGACGATGCTAAAGAAAGATTACTACTCTTAATCAAAGATTTAATTATCCTTTTAAAAAAAAACGCAAAAAAGCCCCTCATCCAAAGGACGAGGAACCCGTGGTACCACCTTAATTAGCTATAATAGCTCACTTTACGGCACAAAAAACATTACATGCCTGTCTCCATTAACGATGAGATAATCGCCAAAGCCTACTCCGTCATCCGTTTCGGTTTGGGGCTCGGAAGTCCATTCGCTTAAACTTGTTCACCAGTTTTCAGCAACCACTGGCTCTCTACAGAACAATATTAAGGTACTATTCTTCGTCACTGCCTTTATCTTTTCTTGTTTATTATGTTAAAACATAATTTGCAGGAAGTCAATAAAGTTTTCTAACAATTGAAAATTTTATTTCATTTTAATCCAATCACCATCTGCAAGTGCTTTCGCTTTCTTAATAACATGATAGGCAGAATACGTGCTGGCCGATTCGAATTCGTCCGTATACCTCTTTTCATCCGCCTTACCTGGGACAATCACCTTAAAACGGCGATAGGCATTCATGAATGCTTCTTTTTCAATTTTACTTTCATAAGCTTTCTCGACTGCTTCAAAAAATTTAATGACGTCGACGATTTCTTCCGTTGACCAATCAAGATCCATAGGATATTGATAATCCATACTTATTCACTCCTTCTAGTTAAATCCTGTTGAATGGGTAACTTTCTCACTCAGCCCACTTTGAGCGAATGGCCTCCGCCTCACTGATGATACGTTTGAATAGCTGGGCCGTCGTTGGTACATCATGGATCATCCCCATGACCTGTCCTGCCCAAGCGTAGCCTTCGTCCTCGATTCCATCATGAATATACCTTTGGTTTGCTTCTCCGCTTATGTAATCCTTCAATTGCTCGTATCCACCGTTTTCTTTTTCAATTTCAAGAATCTTATCCGTCCAGCTATTAGAAATGACGCGGGCAGGAGCACCAATTGAACGCTTAATGACAACGGTATCATTTTCTGTTCCGGAAACCAAGGCATTTTTATATAATTCATGGGCATGGACGCATTCCTCGACAGCAATGAATCTTGTACCCATCTCGATACCTTCGGCTCCAAGGGCCAATGCAGCCATTAACCCACGTCCATCCCCGAATCCACCTGAAGCGATTACGGGAATGCGCACGGAGTCAACCACTTGCGGTATCAATACGGATGTACCGATATCATCCCTTCCTAAATGACCTCCGCCTTCCTGCCCGACCACCATCACAGCATCCGCTCCCAATTGTTCGGCTTTGACGGCCTGCCTCTTTGCGGCAACTAGCACAAGCTTCTTTACAGGCGTATCTTTAAGAAATTCTAGAAATGGAGCAGGGTTGCCACCAGTTACCGAGACAATGGCAATTCCTTCTTTCATCGCTGCCTCAAGCATATGTTCATAGGGCCTGCCATGCTGACCAATGGCGAAATTGACGCCAAAAGGCTTATCCGTCATAGCTTTTGTCTTTCGGATTTCCTGAACCAATTGATCCGGGTCATTCAACGACATGGCCGTTACCTGTCCCAAACCCCCAGCATTCGAAACCGCTGCAGCCAATTCCGCATAGGCAAGGTGTGCCAATCCCCCTTGCACAATTGGATACTGTATCCCCAATAAATCAGTCACGCGAGTTTTCCATTTCAAGAACATCTTCCCCCTTGTCCATTCTTTAATACTCTACACGAATCATTATGGCAAATACTGTTTATTTATTCAAATCATAAACTCACCTATATCAGGAAGTTCATTCAACAATCGCTAATACATTTCATTTGCCTAGTTTCATAGATTCTTTCGCCTTAGCTTGCTATTTTAGGGTTTAAAAGTATAACTAGGCATTTATTGTTAGACATGCTATAATTCTTTTGTTTTATGTCTACCCATAATTCGCAGCCCGATTTAATAGAGGCTGACACGCAGAATAATATACTGCAGTAAATGGAGTATTTTTATATATTATATTGAAAAGGGGCTACAAGAATTTGTCACAGAATGAAACACCCTTATATACTGCTTTGTTACAGCACTCAAAAAAGAATCCTGTTCAATTCCATATTCCAGGTCATAAAAAGGGGAAAGGGATGGATCCCGATTTTCGTGATTTCATCGGGGAAAATGCCTTATCGATAGATTTGATCAATATTGCCCCACTTGATGACCTCCATCAGCCAAAAGGAATAATCAAAAAAGCTCAAGACCTAGCAGCTGAGGCTTTCGGGGCTGACCATACATTCTTTTCGGTACAAGGAACAAGCGGTGCAATCATGACGATGGTCATGTCGGTCTGCGGACCCGGAGATAAAATCATCGTTCCGAGGAACGTACATAAATCCGTTATGTCAGCCATCGTATTTTCCGGTGCCGTTCCCATTTTCATTAATCCTGAAATCGATAAAGACCTGGGAATCTCCCATGGAATAACTATAGAAGCCGTTGAAAAAACACTAAAGGAACACAGCGATGCCAAAGGACTTTTGGTAATCAACCCGACTTACTTCGGCATTTCGGCAGACTTGCAGAGTATAGTGGAGTTGGCACATACTTACCATATGCCGGTGCTCGTTGACGAAGCACATGGGGTCCATATTCATTTTCATGAAGAACTGCCACTATCCGCCATGCAAGCTGGAGCCGATATGGCAGCTACGAGTGTTCATAAACTTGGAGGTTCGATGACGGGCAGTTCCGTTTTAAATGTAAAGGACGGACTGGTTTCCGCAAATCGGGTCCAGGCAATTTTAAGCATGCTCACAACGACCTCGACATCCTATATCCTTCTTGCATCACTTGATACAGCCAGAAGGCAACTAGCAACGAACGGAAGGGAAATGATCGATGGTTCAATAAGGCTTGCTGAATATGCAAGGAACGCAATCAATGAAATTCCTTATTTATATTGTGTAGGGAAAGAAATATTGGCGAGTAAAGCTGCCTTTAGTTATGATCCGACAAAATTAATCATTTCTATTAAAGAATTGGACATTACCGGATATGACGTGGAGAAGTGGTTGCGTGAGAAACATAATATCGAGGTGGAGCTCTCTGATTTATATAATATCCTTTGTTTGATCACCCCAGGGGATTCCATAACGGAAGTGGATATATTAATCAATGCCCTTAAAGACTTATCGGAAGAATTTAAGGAGTGGGCTGCCGATCATGGAAGAATCGAAGTCCTGCTTCCCGATACTCCGCCACTTGCCCTATCGCCAAGAGAGGCTTTCTATGCGGAAACCGAGGTGGTGCCTATCGAGGAATCCGTAGGAAAGATCAGTGCAGAATTCATTATGGTCTATCCCCCTGGGATCCCGATTTTCATACCGGGCGAACTGATCACCGAGGACAACATTGCCTATATCCAGAAAAATATCGAGGTGGGCCTTCCCGTCCAAGGTCCTGAGGATCCAGAAATTAAATACTTACGGATCATTAAACATTAAAGAAACGGTAAAAACCAGAGCAATCAGACATACGCTCTGGTTTTTACTCGTCGTTTACAATCATAATCGTTCCTTAATTGGGTCTTCCCTCATGGAAAAAGGGCGTCCAGGTTATATTTCCTGGAACACCCTCAAAATCTATTATCAGTCAATGTTGTATGTCCTATTCCTTAGAGGCAGCTGTATCACAGCTGTGGCAGTTGTGATTATGTGTATAAAGTACACTTACTTTTTCATCTTCAAAATGATCAATCGTGCTGTTGCAAGTTTGACAAACGATAGTTCCCATTTTTACAACCCCTTCCTCTATATTGTATGCATGAAACGATTAATGTAACCGCTTTATTTCATTATAATATAGCACATTTAATATTTCAAGCTATAAAGTATGTCATATATAGATTTTTCCAATTCGTTATTTCATAAATTCCAATATTAGAAATTCCCCATTGTTTTCATTGGCTTCAGGAAAACAAGTCCTGATTAGCGTTGCTATTTCCCTCTGATTTGTAGTCCGCATATCATCG
Source organism: Peribacillus sp. NPDC046944 (assembly GCF_050272735.1). Lineage (NCBI taxonomy): Bacteria > Bacillati > Bacillota > Bacilli > Caryophanales > Bacillaceae > Peribacillus > Peribacillus sp. NPDC046944. The sequence goes on along the minus strand of NZ_JBNNML010000004.1, from coordinate 197,221 downwards.
TCAGAAAAACAGAAGTACCCATCTGTACCGTTGCCTGGTTCAGCGTATCCCTGAGCGGGTCCAAACATACGATATCAAAAGCCCTCACCTTGTCATGGCTTCCGGCAAGAAATACAGCTTCCAGCAATTCCCCCGGATGCATCCCACCAGTAGTCGCTGCTGGAACACCAGGAGCAAACGCCATGTCGAGAACATCCATATCAATCGTCACGTAAATCATATCCACTTGATCATTTAAATGAGCTAATGCCTCTTTTATCACCTGTTCAAGACCTTGCTTCCTGGCTAATCGTAAAGGGACATACCTGACTCCTTTCTTCTTTGCATAGTCAATTAAATCCCTGGTGTTATAAAACCCATGCAAGCCAATATTATGGATATGCTTTCCCTCGACAATGCCCGCTTCAATCAACTGACGCATGGGTGTACCATTAGTAGGACCGTTTTCGGAAGGATCCCGCAGATCAAGATGCGTATCGAATTGCAGGATACCTATTTTACTATCAGGATAGATTTGCTTCATTCCTTTCACCAGCATGGCTGTTGTAGAATGATCACCGCCAATTCCACCAATCAAGGAATTCCGGTACATATCGTGAACAGCAGCGGATGTCTCCCTAATCGACTGATGACAAAGGCTGATATCCGTTCCATGCATGGGTGCATCACCTAAATCCCATACCTGCATCCCAGAGAAATCCACATCATAATCCATGTTATAGGTAGAAAAGCCTTTCCATGAACGACGAAAATAATCAGGGAACTCCGATGCTCCCGATGGGCTGATGGATGACCTGGATAGTGGGGCCCCAAAGAAGACACAATCCGGTTCATCCATATCTCCTGCCATTCTCTGCTCATCAATTGTCCGAATCCACTGGTGGACCTTCGCTGGGTGGGCTGCCGGGAATGCTTCCTTCCTCCAAGTAAAAGTTGCCGGTTGAAGATGAACGTCACTCAACAAGCGCTCCCCCTTTCACAACGACTCTTCCTTTTTTTATGACGGTATGTGTGTGATTGACTCCATAAAAATACTGAAGTTTGGCGAAGTGATCTACGTCAAAAATCGTGATGTCCGCCTTTTTGCCGACTTCGATGCTCCCGATTTCCTCAGCACGATCAATGGCATGGGCTGCATTGATTGTGACGGCCGTTATCGCTTCAGCAGGACTCATCCCCATCTTCATACAAGCAAGATTCATCATGAAAGGTAGAGATACCGTCGGCGAAGAACCCGGATTACAATCCGTGGAAAGGGCGACCGGTACACCTAGATCAATCATCTTTCTGGCATCGGCGAATTTTTTCATTAAGAAATAGGCTGTTCCCGGTAGTAAAACACCAACCACCCCCGCTTTTGCCATCTTCTTCATCCCCGTAATCGATGCTTCTAGCAAATGATCTGCTGAAATGGCCCCTAATTCAGCCGCAAGCTCCGCTCCTTCATACGGCTCGATTTCATCCGCATGAATTTTAGCCTTCAGTCCGAATTTCTTTCCGGCCTCCAAGATTTTCTTTGCCTGTTCGGGGGTGAATACGCCTTCTTCGCAAAATACATCGTTAAACTCCGCCAATTTAGCTTGTGCAACTGCAGGGATCATTTCATTAATGATTAAATCAACAAAAACTTCAGGGTTTTCTTTAAAATGTAGGGGGACGGCATGGGCACCCATAAAGGTTGAAACAACATCAATTGGATGTTGTTCATGAAGTAACTTTGCCACTTCAAGCTGTTTTCTCTCCGTGTTCCAATCCAAGCCATAGCCACTTTTCGCCTCGACTGTCGTCACCCCTTGTAGAAGAAATCCGTTCATGCGTTCCAAGCTCTCTTCAAGCAACTGGGTGTGACTCGCTTTTTTCACAGCCTCGGTCGTCGCATATATGCCCCCGCCATGATTCATGATATCCATGTAAGTGGCACCTTCCAGGCGTTGATTAAACTCCTTTTCCCTGCTTCCGGCAAATACTAAATGGGTATGTGGATCTACCAAACCAGGCGTAACCAACTTGCCCGTTGCATCTAGGGTCTCGGCTTGAGCTAGACGATGCGTGTACTTTTCCAGTAAATCACTCGTTCTGCCTACCGCTTGAACGATTCCGGCTTCGAGCCAGACGCTTCCATTTTCGATGATTTGCAAGTCTGACATTTCTGCCTTAATCCTGGGGGCTTTCATCTTTCCGTCGAGTGTGATCAATTGGGCCGCGTTTTTTATGAAAATGGGTCTACTCATCTACTTCTCTCCCAACATCGGCATATGAATTCCCTTTTCCTTGGCTGTCATAATCGCCAGTTCGTAACCGGCATCAGCATGGCGCACCACACCCATTCCAGGATCTGATGTAAGTACCCGCTCAAGCCTTGCTTCCGCTTCCTTCGTACCGTCCGCCACTATCACCATGCCAGCATGAATCGAATAGCCCATACCGACACCGCCTCCATGATGAACCGAGACCCAACTTGCCCCGCCAACAGCATTGATTAATGCATTTAAGATTGGCCAGTCGGAAACGGCATCACTGCCATCCATCATCGCTTCTGTTTCACGGTTAGGCGAAGCAACAGAACCTGCATCCAAATGATCCCTTCCTATCACAATCGGCGCTTTCAATTCCCCAGCTTTGACCAGGTCATTAATCATTTTCCCGAGCCTGGCCCTGTCTCCATATCCAAGCCAACAAATTCGGGCTGGAAGGCCTTGAAAGGGAATTTTCTCCTGCGCCAGTTTTATCCAATTGCATAGATTCTGGTTTTCTTTGAATTCTTCGAGCAAGACTGCATCAATTTTATAAATATCCTCGGGATCTCCCGATAAGGCAGCCCACCTGAATGGGCCCTTCCCTTCGCAAAAAAGCGGACGAATATAAGCCGGAACAAAGCCTGGAAAACTAAATGCCTGATCCACGCCTTCATCTTTTGCCATCTGACGAATGTTGTTTCCATAATCAAAGGTGATGGCCCCCTTTTCCTGCATACTCAACATGGATCTAACATGGCTGGCTATCGTTTGTTTAGAGGCAACAACATATGCCTTCGGATTATCTTGTCGAAAACGTCTGGCTTGTGCTACCGTCATTCCTGAAGGGATATAGCCATGTAACGGGTCATGGGCGGATGTTTGGTCCGTCAATACGTCAGGGATGAATCCACGTTCAATCAGAAGTGGCAAAATATCTGCTGCATTTCCAAGCAGACCGATGGATAAAGGTTCACCCGCCTGCCTTGCTTTTTTCACAATGGCAATCGCCTCATCCATATCGGATGTTTTACGATCGAGGTAACCATTTTTTATTCTCCGGTCGATTTTGGTTTCATCCACTTCAATGGCGAGACAGACCCCCTGATTCATGGTAACCGCTAACGGCTGCGCTCCTCCCATTCCACCAAGGCCGGAAGTCAAGGTGATGGTATGTTTTAATGACCCTTGGAAATGTTGCCTGGCAAGCTCCGAGAATGTTTCATACGTCCCCTGAATGATTCCTTGGCTACCAATATAAATCCAGCTGCCAGCAGTCATTTGTCCATACATCATCAATCCTTTTTTATCGAGTTCATGAAAGTGATCCCAATTGGCCCAGGCCGGCACGAGGTTGGAATTAGCTAACAAAACTCGAGGCGCATCCGGGTGTGTTCTGAAAACGGCCACAGGTTTCCCTGATTGAACCAATAAGGTTTCATCCGTCTCCAATTCATGTAGCGTTTTCATGATTTTGTCATAGCTTTCCCAATTTCGAGCTGCTTTGCCTATCCCTCCGTATACAACCAGTTCTTCTGGATTTTCAGCTACTTGAGGGTCAAGATTGTTCATCAGCATCCTTATCGCCGCTTCTTGAATCCATCCCTTCGCATGAAGAGTAGAGCCTTTGTAGTTCACAATTTCCCTTTGTTCCTTAGCTCCCATGTTTTTCACCCCTTATCTAAAAGTCATGCATCCATTCCGTAAAGTCATACGTTTTCAACCACGTGGTACAGGCTTCAATATCAGTGGAAAACATTCGGTCAGACTTAATGGTCGGTACAATTTCCCTGGCCTTTTCATAAAATTGAAAAGTCTTCGGACTCATATATTCTGTACCCCTATATTCAACGCCTTGCATCGCCGTAATGCATTCAATCGCCAAGACCCTCCATGTATTCTGGATTATTGCATAAGCATGTCTAGCAGCGATGGTCCCCATGCTCACATGGTCCTCTTGATTAGCTGATGAGGGAATGGAATCGACACTCGCAGGATGAGCTAGCGTCTTGTTTTCAGAGACGAGTGATGCTGCACAATATTGCATGATCATCGCACCTGACTCCAGTCCAGGTCTGGCACTTAAAAAGGGAGGGAGATCATTCAATTGGGGATTAACGAGCCGCTCAATCCTTCTTTCCGATATGCTTGCAACTTCCGCAACCCCTAACTTTAAGAAATCCATGGCAAAGGCAATCGGCTGTCCATGAAAGTTCCCCCCGGATATTACATGGTCACCTTCATCAAAAATCAGCGGATTATCGGTGGCTGCATTCATTTCAATTTGCAATTTTTCTTTTACATATCCGAATACCTGCCAGGAGGCCCCTAGGACCTGGGGGATGCACCGGAGCGAGTATGCATCTTGCACCCGAATTTCCCCTTGCCTGGAAGTAAGCCTGCTTCCTTCGAGCCACTTCCTCATTCTCTTGGCAACAGCAATCTGTTCCGGGTATCCTCTTGCTAGGTGAATCCTTTCATCAAACGTGTCTATAATCCCATTTAATGCTTCGACAGTCATCGCGGCAATCGCTTCAGACAACCATCCGATTTTTTCCGCTTCCAGAAAGGCCACCACCCCCATCGCCGTCATGGCCTGCGTACCATTGATTAGTGCGAGCCCTTCTTTGGCTTCCAACTCGATTGGTGAAATGCTTTCCAGTTTCATGGCCACTGAAGCATTCACAATCTCTCCTTTATAAAAGACCTCTCCCTCCCCCACTAATGCAAGCGCTAAATGTGAAAGTGGAGCTAAATCCCCACTTGCACCAAGAGATCCCTGCTGTGGGATAACCGGATGTATCTCTGCATGTAAAAGTGCCAATAAAGTAGAGATGACTTCAAGTCTCACGCCTGAAAAGCCTTTAGCCAGAGCATTTGCCCGAAGTAGTAGCATAGCTCTGGAAACACTTTCGGGAAATGGGCTTCCTACTCCACAGGCATGAGATTGGATAAGGTTATATTGTAGTTGTTTTACATCTTCGGTATCGATAAATACATCACTGAATTTCCCAAACCCAGTCGTAATCCCGTATAGTATGCGTTTATCCAAGACAATTTTTTCTACTGCTTTCCTGCTATTCAAAACATTTTCCAGAGCATTTTGGGAGAGGGTGACCTTTTCCTTCTCAAATATGACCTTTTTTGATAGATTTACCGTTAAATCCTCACCAGTAAGAATCATGCCCTACACCCCTTTAACATAGTAAAGGAGCTGCATCACTTTAAATAAAGCGATACAGCCCCTTTTTTTGTAGCAACTACAATTGAATCGATACCATGTATAGTCATATTCATCTCACTCCTGGAAGAGTATTAATTGTTTAAATTTTACAAATAAAAAAAGCTGTTTGTCAACCTATTATTACATTTTTTACCATAAACATGTATCTGGTTTGAGAATGTGAGGAAGGAATTATCCCAATTACAGTTACATATAGATAGGTATATAAAATATCCATTTAATGTTAATCTATTATAAAGAAAACAGGGAAAAGGAGGCTGAATAATGATTGAAAATGCCTATATCAAACTAGTCCCGGAGTCTGTGAAAACCAATGTCACGATTGAGGACGTGAAGGAATTACTCACCTATTACCAAATGGTCACCTCAAAAACAGGAAAGCAACTGGATTGGGACTATGATAAAAAAGCCTTTCCTTATGATATGAAAGAGCCGGATGAAATGAAGGGGAACATGATTTATTTACAGTCCAATGTCGACCGTTATCATATGATATTAATTGGGGTCGACCAAGAAATCATTCAAGATGAGGACGGCATGGAACGGATTCAATCATATATCCAATTCACTCTTCCTGAAACAGCTACATTCGGGGATAAAGGCAAAGCTAATGAATTATGTAAATTCCTCGCAAAAAAATTGCAAGGCCAACTCCACCTCTTTAATAAACGAATCATGTATTATTATCCCAGAAAGTAATGAACACCACTTAAGGCATTCGTATAAGGATATAGACATCTATATTAAGGATAAGTCTAAAATAGTCACAATTTCCAATCATTTTTTCTTTGGTAAGGTACGCGAAAGAATCATTATTTAATGGATGGTTATACTTCTGAAATAATAATTTATGAGCATTATTTCGAATCTCAACTTATCAAAACGGGTAGATTATTCGAAAAAGGAACCAAAAGCATTCTCCTTGAATGCTTTTTTCTTTTGGTTACAATAATAATGAGTCATGATTATTGACCTATCAAGTGAATTAACTTAATGTTGATGGATGTATTATTTGTATTATTAGGAGGAAATGGTTTGAAGAAACTAATCACACTCATAATATCTTTTTGGGTTCCTGGTGCTGGGCATCTATTCTTAAGCTTACATCCTAGTTGGGAATGGGCATCAAGAGACAGAAAGCTATTTAAAAGAGGTATATTTTTTGCTTTGGCATATTTAGTGTCTTGCTTACTTGCGTTCGTTTCCATAGGGTTCATTCTTGCCCCTATTGTGATAATATGTGCAATGATTGACAGCTATAGACAAGCGAATAAGATTCTATAAAAGCAAAGTCCGGTGAACTGGTTGTTCATCATAAAAGGCATTCGGAATATTTCCCGAGTGCCTTTTTAATCGCAAAGTAATAATCAATGAGACAGATTTCGAATGATTAATAGATACTTTATGCAGGGGTTTCTATTAATCTGGGATCAAGGAATGTGTAGCCTTTCTTTTGAAAACCATTTACGATATCTTCAATCGCGTCATGCGTCCATTTCCGATCATGCATCAATAAGTTCGCTCCATTCGATAAATATGGACTATTTAACATGATATTCGTTAAAGCCTTATCATTTTGATACTCTTTTTCCCAATCATAGCCATAGGTCCAGTTCATAACCAACATTTTTTCTTGTTTCGCAATTCCTTTGGAATATTCGGTATTCGTCCCGAACGGAGCCCGGATGAATTTGGGCCGCTCCCCAACGATTTCTTCTACCAAATCATTTAATTTAACGATTTCTTTTTTTTGAACCACATCAGTCTGTTCCTTCAAGTTAACGTGAGAATATGTATGGTTCCCAATTAGGAAGCCCATATCATGGATTTCCTTCAATATTTTTTTCTTTTCATCATCTTCAATAAAATGGCCATTCACAAAAAATATAGCTGGCACTTGAAGCTCATGGAGCGTTTTAGCAATGTCTAGTGAATATTTATCAGGTGCATCATCAAATGTCAAAAGGACAACTTTCGGATCAGCATCTTTAATTGGTTCAAATGACCAATTTGCCTCATTCAAACGATATTGGACTTGAACCTTCTCCCCTTCTGCCTTCCCTTTTTCAATTGGTTTCTCCTGTTTCTCACTCAGCTCTACTTCTTTTTGTTCATCTTTGATATGGCTCGATGTTTCGACGGTTTTTTGATTTTGTACACGGGTAACATCCATTCCATTACACCCCATCAATACAAGTGATATCATCGCAAACATGCACAAGGGTCTGTTAAGCATAATTCCTCCATTGGTATAAGTCGCATCACGGCTTAAACCTCATTCAATAAACAGGTACTAATGTTTCTAAAAGGATTTGCAATACACCATAACAGAGTAAACTGATAACGGTGACAAGCAGCGTCCTTCTATTGGATTTCAGTATCATTTTTCCGATATAAATGGCTAAATAAGAAAAGACCAAAAACATGAATACTTTAAAAACAAAACGATCATTGACCGACAGCCATTCAACCACCGTATATCCACTCCAAACAATTAGTTGAAAAAGGATGACAAGATAATCTTTCAAGTGATCCACCCCATTTATATGAACAATTGGCCGTTGCTTTATTTCGGCAAACTTGTTCTCAAGTCACACCGCTCCTGCTATTTTTTTATCCTATTCTACAAATTTCAAACCTTTTTCCCTATTAAAACGGATCATGTTCTTTATAAATATATGCCCGTCTTCACATTTCATTAAGTATTTCGGATCGGTAACATTAACTTATAACGAAAAAAAAGCACACTGCCCAGGAAGGGCAGTATGCTTTTTGGGAAAACAATTATTTGATGATATGGATAGGAGTTCCAAGGGCTACTTCAGCAGCTTCCATTGTGATTTCCCCTAAAGTTGGATGCGCATGAATTGTCATCGCGATATCTTCAGCAGTCATTCCTGCCTCGATAGCTAAACCAAGTTCTGCAATCATATCAGAAGCGTTTGGTCCTGCGATTTGTGCTCCAATTACCAATCCGTCTTCTTTACGGGTAATAAGCTTCACAAAACCGTCCGTGCTGTTCAATGAAAGAGCACGTCCATTTGCAGCGAATGGGAATTTAGAAGCTAATGCTTCGATTCCTGCTTCTTTCGCGTCTTTTTCATTATAACCTACAGAAGCAAGTTCCGGTTCAGTGAATGCCACAGCCGGAATCGCTAGGTAGTCAATTTCAGAAGACTCGCCAGCGATAGCTTCCGCTGCGATTTTTCCTTCATAAGAAGCTTTATGTGCTAATTGAGGTCCAGAAACGATATCACCAATCGCGTAAATGTTTTTCACATTTGTACGACATTGTTTATCAATTTCAATCAAGCCTCTGTCCGTCATTTTGATGCCGACTTGTTCAAGACCGATTTCAGATGTATTCGGACGGCGACCTACTGTCACTAACACATAATCCGCTTCAACTTTTTTCTCTTCGCCTTTTACTTCATAAGTAACCGTAACGCCAGTTTCAGTTTCTTCCACGCCTTTAGCAAGAGCTTTTGTAACAATTTCAGCACCTTTGTTTTTAAGGTTCTTTTTAACTAGGGCTGCCATTTGTTTTTCAAAACCTGCAGAAAGAATTTCTTCTGTACCTTCAAGGATCGTTACTTTCGTTCCAAAGCTTGCTAATGCGCCGCTAAGCTCTGTACCAATGTACCCTCCGCCGATAACGACGATTGAACCTGGTAATTCTTCCAAAGCAAGAGCACCAGTAGAATTAAGTACACGTTTAGTATATTTAAATGACGGGATTTCGATTGGTGTAGAACCAGTTGCGATAATCGCGTTTTTAAATGTATATGTTTGAGCTGAGTCTTCATTCATGACACGGATGCTATTTTCATCTACGAAGTAAGCTTCTCCTGACACGACCTCAACTTTATTTCCTTTTAATAGGCTACTTACGCCACCTGTCAATTTATTTACAACAGATTGTTTCCATGCTTGCACTTTAGAAAAGTCAACAGAAACCTTTTCCGCAAAGATCCCCATATCTTCTGAATGCTGAGCATTATGGAAACGGTGACCTGCTGAGATCATCGCTTTTGAAGGGATACAACCTACGTTCAAACAAACTCCGCCAATTGATCCTTTTTCAACAACTGTTACTTTTTGTCCAAGCTGTGCTGCGCGAATTGCGGCAACATACCCCCCAGGTCCTGAACCTATTACTAATGTATCTGTTTCGATCGGAAAATCTCCTACTACCATTGTTTACGCCTCCATTAACAATAATTCTGGGTCGTTCAATAACTTTTTGATGTGATTTAATGCATGCTGAGCAGTGGCCCCGTCAATAATACGGTGATCAAAGCTAAGTGATAATGCCAGAACTGGAGCGGCGATAATTTCCCCGTCGCGAACAATTGCTTTTTCGGCAATGCGTCCAATCCCTAGAATGGCAACTTCTGGATGATTGATTACAGGTGTGAACCATTGACCGCCTGCGGAACCGATATTCGTGATGGAGCAAGAAGCGCCTTTCATTTCATTGGAAGCCAACTTACCATCACGAGCTTTCGCAGCTAATTCATTAATTTCTTGTGAAATAGCAAAAGTTGATTTTCGATCTGCATCTTTTACAACTGGAACTAACAGACCTTTTTCTGTATCTGCCGCAATTCCGATATTGTAATAGTGTTTATGGATAATCTCACTTGTTTCATCATCAAATGATGTATTAAGCATAGGAAATTCACGTAATGCACTAGTTAAGGCTTTAACAACATAAGGTAGGAATGTAAGCTTGATTCCTTTTTCTGCAGCAATATCCTTGAATTTCTTACGATGGGCAACTAGCATCGTCACATCAATTTCATCCATTAATGTAACATGAGGAGCCGTCTGTTTCGACTTAACCATTGCCTTGGCAATCGCTTTTCTCATGCCGCTCATTTTTTCGCGCGTTTCAGGGTATTGCCCTTCTGGAATTGCCACTTTCGTATTATCTTCTTTCGTATCCGAATCTATTTGTTGTGAAGCATCATCACTTTGACGAGCTGGTTCTTTTGAAGCGGATGTGCCATTTTTGAAAGCATCTATATCTTCTTTCATGACGCGGCCATTATCTCCTGAGCCAGTAATCTCGCGAATATTTACCCCTTGTTCCCGTGCATACTTTCTAACAGAAGGCATGGCAATGATACGTCGTGTAGGATCTGCTTCAACCTGTGGCTGAGATCCCGCCTTTGGTTGAGCTCCTGCGCCCGTTTCTTCACTATTTTCCTGAACCGGTGCAGCTTCTTTATTGACTTTCTGTCCGCCTTCAGCAGTAGCTTGAACCTGAGCTTCAGTATCTTTATCACCTTCTGCTTTCGCTTCTTCCCCATGATCCCCTTTAAACTGAAGATCTTCATACCCAGGAGCATCAAAAGTGACAAGTACATCTCCGACTACAGCCACCGTTCCTTCTTGAACAAGAATTTCTTCAACGGTACCTTTCACCGGTGATGGAATTTCGACTACAGCTTTATCGTTCTGAACTTCACAAAGTACGTCATCTTCTTGAATCGTATCTCCTGGTTTAACAAACCATTTTACTATTTCACCTTCGTGTATACCTTCTCCGATATCAGGGAGTCTAAATTGGAATGCCACTGAATTCAACCTCCTATATTAAATCATACTTAGGGCTTTGAATAAAGCCCTTTGTCATGTATTTCTACTAATGAGAAAGACTCTCCAAAGCCTTTACTTTCATTCTTCTCATTAAAAGTAATTAGAATTTCAACACTTTTGTCGCTGTTTCGATAATATCTTTATAATTTGGAAGCCATACCGTTTCAGCCTGAGAAAATGGGAAAACTGTATCGGCAGCCGTCACTCGTAAAACGGGAGCATCCAGACTTAAAATAGCACGTTCGTTAATTTCTGCTACAACATGTGCTGCTACACCAGCTTGTTTTTGGGCTTCTTGAACGACAATGGCCCGTCCCGTTTTTTCAACAGAGGCAATAATCGTATCAATATCCAATGGAGAAACAGTACGAAGGTCGACCACTTCTACCGAATGTCCTTCTTTAGCCAATTCTTCCGCAGCCTTGATGGATTCCTGCACCATCGCACCATACGTAATAATGGATAAGTCCGTTCCTTCTCGTTTTACATCTGCTTTTCCTAATGGAATCGTATATTCTTCCTCAGGAACTTCCTGACGGAAAGAGCGATATAATTTCATGTGTTCAAGGAAGATGACAGGATCGTTGTCGCGAATTGCTGAAATCAACAAACCTTTTGCATCGTATGGAGTGGAAGGAATAACTACCTTTAATCCAGGTTGCTGAGCCATTAATCCTTCTAGACTATCCGCATGCATTTCTGGAGTATGAACTCCACCGCCAAATGGAGAACGAATGGTAACCGGTGCATTGTAGCGACCGCCTGAACGGTAACGCATACGAGCAAGCTGTCCACTGACTGAATCCATTACTTCATAAATGAATCCAAAGAATTGTAATTCAGGAACAGGGCGGAAACCTTGTAAGGAAAGACCGACTGTCAATCCACCGATGCCTGATTCTGCAAGGGGTGTATCGAAAACACGTTCTTCACCGAACTCTTTTTGAAGATTTTCAGTCGCCCGGAACACTCCTCCATTAACGCCGACATCTTCTCCAAAAACGAGTACATTCTCATCATTTTTAAGTTCTGTACGTAATGCATCTGTAATTGCTTGAATCATCGTCAATTGAGCCATGGCTTACTTCGACTCCTTTTCTTTATAAATTTCATATTGTTCTTTTAGATTGTAAGGCATTTCTTCAAACATGATTGAAATAAGGTCTGTCACTTTTTGTTTTGGTTCTGCGTCAGCCTTTTTGATTGCTTCTTTTATATCTTCTTTTGCTTTCTCTATCGTTTCATTCTCTAAGTCTTCATTCCAAAGCTCTTTATTTTCCAAGAACTTACGAAGTCTAACAAGTGGATCCTTTTGTTCCCACTCATTATCCAAATCCGTTGTCCGGTAACGAGTTGGATCATCCCCAGCCATAGTGTGAGGTCCATAGCGGTAAGTCAAGGTTTCAATCAGTGTTGGGCCTTCACCATTTATGGCGCGCTCACGTGCTTCTTTCACTGCAGTATAAACCGCTAATGCGTCCATGCCGTCTACCTGAATGCCTGGAATACCAGCAGCCACCCCTTTTTGGGCCAATGTTTTAGCTGCAGATTGCTTATCGACAGGTGTTGAGATGGCAAACCTATTATTTTGCACAATGAATATAGCTGGTGCTTTAAATGCTCCGGCAAAGTTGATTCCTTCATAGAAATCTCCTTGTGAAGTTCCTCCATCGCCCGTATATGTTATCGCGACAGCTTTTTTACCACGTTTCTTAAGACCAAGTGCTACGCCGGCAGCTTGAATATATTGGGCGCCGATAATGATCTGTGGTGAAAGGACATTCACATCTTCCGGTATTTGATTCCCTTTAAAATGTCCTCTTGAGAATAAGAAAGCTTGCCAAAGTGGCAGGCCATGCCAAACGATTTGTGGAACATCACGATACCCTGGAAGAATGAAATCCTCTTTCTCCAAAGCAAATTGAGAAGCTATCTGAGAGGCTTCCTGCCCTGCGGTAGGTGCATAAAAACCTAATCTTCCTTGTCTGTTAAGGGAAATAGAACGTTGATCCAGTATCCGTGTATATACCATACGGCGCATCAATTCCTGTAATTGTTCATTACTTAAGTCAGGCATTGCCGCTTCGTTCACGACTTCTCCCTCTTCATTTAAGATTTGAAACATTTCAAATTGTTCTTCAACTTTTTTCAGCTGATCTTGAACATTAATTTTAGCCTGTTTAGTTTTCTGAGCCATTTGGCACCTCATCCTTTCATTAAAAAGGTTAGTAATTATTATTCTATAAAGCAAAATGATTTGTCTTATAGTTTCTTCAAGTACTTATTGTTTTATTTTCCCCTTAAGCATAATCTCTCAAACAAGGGAATCGTATTTATGTCTTAATCTTAAGCTGTACCAATAAAATAATCAAGAAATATGATACAAGAACTTTGGTAAATTTAGTGTACAAGATGAATTAACATCAAGTCAATCACTTATACTTCCCTACATTCAAAATTTTATTAGTTTTATTTTCCACTAATCGACCCTCTGTTATAGTTTTTATTATACATCTGTACTATAAACTTTGCCACTTTTAGCTCCCGTAAGGTGCCAAAGGATAGTATTTCTCTTCAACTCCTATTCCTAAAGAATCAATCATGACCTTTATCTAAAGGCATTTCCAACTTTTGAATAGTATTGTAAGAAAACTTTATATACTTTCAATCGTCTCAACTGTTAGAATTTCTTTATTTATTTTCCCTTAGTACAGGTCAGTAAATATTTCCGTTGAGTTTTTTCACTTTTTAACGGAAATCTGATCATTTTATTTTCTTACCCAAACGCACATAAGGCTATGAGCAATGCCCATAGCCTTATTCCTCTTCTTTAATCTTTGTCAGAGTCCGTTTTTTTTATGCCTGCCGTTTCATAAAAGCTATCTTTTTCTTGATTATATTTTGTTGTTACTGCATTGAATTTCTCATTGGCTTTCACAACTTTTTCATATGTTGTATTAATTTTATCAATTTGACTTTGGAGTTCATCCATTTTTAAATCCTCTTTTTTGAATAGTTCATATAGTTGTTTATCATTCGCTAAGCTTTGTTGATAGGTTTTGTATACGTCCTCATATTTTTCATATCGTTCATTCATTGTCTTTTCCATTTTGACAGCTTCTTTTTTTACCTTTTGATCTTCAATTTTATCAGTTTGCCCTTCCATTTTGTCGAATTGCTTTTTCGAGGCATCCATACTATCTTTTTCTTTTTCGATTAACTCTTCTCGTTTTTCGATATTTTTTAATGCTTCGTCGGAAAGTTCCACGATTTGGTCATACTCTTTCATCCCGAGTTTGATGATCTTTTCATATATTTCTTTTTCTTCTTTTTCCAAATCATTTAAAGGCTCTTGTTTCTCTGTAAAATTACTTTCTTTCTCAACTGTCTTGTCTAGAATTTTAACGACTCTTTCCTCAGGTGAACCGCTATTCATACATCCGGTCATCATTATGACAGAAGCAAACAAAACGACGTATAGACGATAAAGCTTCAAAACTAACACTCCCTCTGATCCTTCTATTAGGATGTTTTTAAGAAATTCCCACATCTGAATTTAATAGCAGTCACTACACGCGTTCCACTACCGAAAACAGGATATTTTTCAAGTCTGGGTTAGAGCCTACACGATTCAACCCCTACCGCATAGGCTGTATTAAACCATTTCAAATCAAGATGGTTGAATCCCAAAATATAAAACGGAGGTATAATTATGTATTATGGAGGTTACACCCAAGATTGTTGTTATCCAGTATCCGCTGCACCAAGTTATGGTTATGGAGGTTACGGCGGTGGCGGTGGCGGTTGTGGTTTCGGCGGCGGCTTCGCTTTAATCGTAGTCTTATTCATACTACTGATCATTGTCGGCGCATGCTTATGCTAAACAGATAATCACCCTCTCCCTTTACCCAAAATATCATCTAAATACCCTTATTAAAGAAAATTATAAATGAAAATGAAAAAGAAACAGACTATAATGCCGTAAATAATATAATGATAGGGATGGTCCTTCTTCCCTATCATTGTCTCTTATATTAACTTCCGAGCATATTTTTGTTAAAATAATCCCATACATATATTTATGAAACTTAGTGGGGTGAAAGAACTTGTTTACAATGGATGATTTTGTTGAAGAAGACAATCCAATATTAAGGAAAGTGGCTGAAGAAGTTCCACTACCTGCTTCTGAAGAGGACAAAAAGGTCTTGGCCGACTTAATGGAGTATGTACAAAATAGCCAGGATACTGAAATCGCTTTGAAATATGGTTTGAGGGCAGGAATTGGTTTGGCCGCACCACAGGTGAATATATCCAAACGCATGATCGCCGTACATCTTAAAAATGAAAAAGGCGAATTAATTAGCTATGCTCTATTCAACCCAAAACTCGTAAGCCATTCCATTGAAAGGTCCTATCTTACCGCCGGCGAAGGCTGCCTCTCCGTTAATCGGCCCATTTCTGGTTATGTACCTCGTTATGCCCGTATAAAGGTATCAGGTACAAACATAGAAGGAGAAGATGTTCAGCTCCGGTTAAAAGGTTTGGCCTCCATCTGCTTCCAACATGAAATCGATCATTTAAATGGTATTATGTTTTATGATCACATCAATCATGATGATCCTTTCAACGTCCCAGAAAGTTACATTCCAATTGAAAGATGAGTTTCATCCCAGTAAAGGCAGCAAAGACCCCCACCGTTTATATAAGTGGGGGTCTTGCTGCCTGCCTTACATTAAATCAATTCAAGTTCTTTTAGCCCATGGAGGATGCCGTCTTTATCGACGTCCGTTGTCACGTAATCAGCTTCCTGTTTGACGAGCTGTCCTGCGTTGCCCATAGCCACTCCATACCCCACAGCTTTAAGCATTTCTATATCATTTAAGCCATCTCCAAATGCATATACATCCTCAAGGTCAAATCCGACCTTTTTCATCAAAGTCTTTATCCCTTCAGCCTTTGAACCCCCAAAAGGCAAAACATCCGTTGAATAGGTATGCCATCTAATAAAGTTAAATTTATCGTACATACCCACGTACTCCGATTCTTCATCCTCAGAGCAAAATAATAAGGCTTGATAAATGTCATTATTTTCATAAAAATCCGCCTGATGCCCCGGATGTGGGAATTTTAGAGTGCTCAAGGCTTCTTCAATCCGATTATGATACGGAACGCTTGATTGCATCGTTTCCTCATTCATGAATACGATAGGCACTTCATTTTCCTCCGCAGCCTTATGCAGCCTTCTGATTTCAGATAGATTCAACGGGTTTTTATAGATGACTTCCCCTTCAAAAACGACATATTGTCCATTAAAACTAACGAATGTATCGATACCAAGTTCTTCTCTTAAGTCTTCAAACATGAATGGAGCACGTCCCGTCGCAATGGCTACGAAGACTCCGCTATCCTGCAGTTGCTTCACTGCTTTCTTTGTTGAAGCCGGTAATTTTTTTTCATGATCCAGTAATGTTCCATCAATATCAAAGAATACGATTTTCACTGACTATTCACTTCCAATTCATTCAGTTTACCTTTTTTTAATATGTACCCATTTAATAATTGTCATTAAAATAAGTCAAGTAACTCCTTTTCAAAAACACCACATTTATCCAGGTTTTTCATTCGTGGTTCAGCATATATTATATATGAGACATCTAAATCCCCCTTCACACTCTCCCAAGATAGCCAAGCATATGGTAGAAATGACGGCCTTTTTTTCATAAATAAGCCTTTTACCTGTAAAGACGTATTTACTTTATTGAATAATCCTATACAATAATAACTAAGGGAGCGTGATCGCCATGTTAAAGAAGCTTCGTAAAAAGCTTGTAAAACAATGGAATGATCTTCTAAGAAAAAAATCAATCGCATGATGCCATTTTCATTCTGCCAATGGCCGTCATCCATTTGCGAGATTTTTTTGTACAGCCCTTCAAAAACTTGCGGAGGGCTTCTTCCTTGTTGTACAGTTCTTATTAAGCCTACTTTGAAAGATTACATGTACATACTATAATATCCATCTCTTTGCACAGGTTCACATATCCGGTGATTCCCTTTTTTTTAGCAAGAAACCGATTTCACCAAGCATTGATTGAAGGATTATTTTTTAAATACATAGATGTTCCTTTTAAAGAGGCCCATTCCGGAACATTTCTTTATCCAATTAAGTTTTACACGTAGTAAAAACGGAAAGGATAAAGGATAGAGGTTGGTTAAACCTACGAATTCAGCTATTTATTTTTATATACTATTCCGTATTGGTATAATAAGTTAAATAAAAACCCCTCTTCCAAAAGGTAAGTTGGGTTTGTTTTTCCATGATGTTGAAAAACATGTAAAAATTGTTGTTTTTATATATAATGAAAAAAAGCAATGTAAACAAGTGAGGAGAGATTAAAATGGTTTTTAAGGTATACTATCAAGTAACCATATCTGAGGTTCCCATCAGGGAGAATACGCAAACGATGTATGTGGAAGGTGAATCCGTCCGCGACGTCCGTTTAAAGCTAAAGGAAAAACCTTATAACGTAGAGTTAGTAGCACCAGTAGCTGGCGCATATTTGGAATACGAAAAACAAAGTGAAGATTTTAAAGTATTGGAGCTAGGATAATTTATGAAATTTGTGAAAAACGATCAAACTGCTGTATTCGCCTTGGGCGGTTTAGGCGAAATCGGTAAGAACACATATGCTGTTCAATTCCAAGATGAGATCATCGTCATCGATGCGGGAATTAAATTCCCGGAAGACGAACTCCTCGGAATAGACTATGTGATACCAGATTACAGCTATTTAGAAAAAAATGTAGATAAAATTAAAGGTGTCTTCATCACACATGGTCATGAAGATCACATTGGCGGAATTCCATATTTACTAAGAAAAGTGAATGTCCCTGTATACGGCGGCAAGCTGGCACTTGGACTACTTCGCAATAAATTGGAAGAACATGGTCTATTACGCCAGACAACGATGATTGAAATCAGTGAAGATGAAGTCATCAAATTCCGGAAGACTTCTGTCTCTTTCTTCCGTACGACTCACAGTATCCCGGATTCTTACGGAATCGTGGTTAAAACTCCTCCTGGACAAATTGTCCATACTGGTGATTTCAAATTCGACTTTACACCTGTAGGAGAACCGGCCAATTTGACAAAAATGGCCGAAATCGGAAAAGAAGGCGTATTGTGCTTACTATCCGACAGCACGAATAGTGAAGTGCAGAACTTTACGATGTCAGAGAGCCGCGTAGGCGATACGATTCAAGATATCTTCCGTAAAGTAGATGGTCGGATCATCTTTGCAACCTTTGCATCCAATATCCATCGCCTTCAACAAGTCGTTGAAGCAGCTGTTGAAAATGGCCGTAAAATTGCCGTCTTTGGACGTAGTATGGATTCAGCTATCGCTATCGGTCAAGAACTTGGTTATATCGTTGCACCTAAAGATACATTTATCGATGTACAGCAATTGAACCGGATGCCTGCAAACAAGGTGACCATCCTTTGTACAGGTAGCCAAGGTGAACCAATGGCAGCTCTTTCAAGAATTGCAAACGGAACTCACCGTCAAATTCAAATTATACCTGGAGATACTGTCGTTTTCTCTTCTTCACCAATTCCAGGTAACACGATCAGCGTATCAAGAACCATTAACCAATTATATCGTGCGGGCGCAGATGTCATTTCCGGTCCATTGAATAATATTCATACTTCCGGTCATGGCGGTCAACAGGAACAAAAGTTAATGCTTCGTTTAATCAAGCCAAAATTCTTCATGCCGATTCATGGTGAATACCGTATGCAAAAACTTCATGCAGGTCATGCAATGGATTGCGGTGTACCTGAGGAAAATTGCTTTATCATGGATAATGGTGAGGTACTTTCATTAAGTGAAAATACGGCTCAAATCGCCGGGAAAATCCCTTCAGGATCGGTTTATATCGATGGAAGCGGCATCGGCGATATCGGGAACATCGTTTTACGTGACCGTAGAATCCTTTCCGAAGAAGGACTTGTTGTTGTCGTTGTCAGCATCAATATGAAGGAATTCAAAATCGCTTCCGGTCCGGATATCATTTCACGTGGTTTCGTTTACATGAGAGAATCTGGAGACCTGATCAATGATGCTCAGTCCCTCATCACCAAGCACCTGAATAAAGTGATGGAGCGCAAGACCACTCAATGGTCTGAAATCAAAAATGAGATTACAGATACTCTATCACCATTCTTATATGAAAAAACAAAACGCCGCCCGATGATCCTTCCGATCATCATGGAGGTACAATAATTAAGAAACCCCAGCCGAATGGCTGGGGTTTTTTTTAGTTTAAAGGAAAGGAGGACCTGCAGAAATCGGCAGGTCCTCCTTTTTTTAATCGACGATTTTCTTTTCAAACCGATTGATGTCAGAATCGGCTCCAATGACTATCAAGATATCCCCTTTATGGATCAAATCATTGGCCTGGGGCGAAACATTAATTTCATTTTCTCTTTTAATCCCGACAATATTCAACCCGTAGTGGGCCCGGATGTCTAGATCGAATATCGATTTTCCGTTCATCTTTTGGCTTGCCACGATTTCCACAATGGAATGTTCATCGGAAAGCTCAAGATAATCCAGGATGTTATTAGAACCGATGTTATGGGCAATACGCCTTCCCATATCCCGTTCTGGATGAACCACGAAATCCGCTCCAATCTTTCGGAGCACTTTCTCATGATAGTCATTCTGGGCCTTGACCGTAACATTGCTGACACCCAGTTCTTTAAGCATGAGGGTCGTTAAAATGCTTGCCTGAATATTTTCCCCAATAGCGACAATGACGTGTTCAAAATTCCGGATACCGATATTTCTAAGTACGTTTTCATCAGTCGTATCTCCAACGACGGCATGCGAAGCTATTCTGGCATATTCATTAACGCGGTCTTCATCCACATCGATGGCTAGCACACCCATTCCCTCTTCTGCCAAGGTCCTAACAATACTGCCGCCAAAACGGCCAAGCCCTATCACTGCAAATTCCTTTTTCACAGTAAGCCCTCCAAACTCTTCCATTCGTCTTACAGGATATATCATCATTTACCATGGTCATACCCTCTACTGTTATGCTCTTTTACCTTTATACGTTATATACTTTGCTAAATGATCGATGGCAAGTTGAATGGCTTTCTCATCGGGCATTAACTTGGCATGATGCAACCCATAATCGGATGCTACACCAAGCCAGAACATGAAGCCCGGAATCTCCTTCAACATATAACCGAAGTCTTCCCCCGTCATCGCTTCTGTACAGCGATGCAATTGAACCTCTGATGATTGTTCGGTGAAATCCATGAATTCACTGGTCAACTTCTCATCATTATATACTTGATGATACATGCAGCCATAGTCTATTGTCGCTTTACACTCATATCCTACTTTAATGCCCTCTACAAGGGCTTCGATCCGTGACTTAACCTTAACCATCGTTTCAGGGTCCAGGGTCCTTATAGTGCCTTCTAAACGAGCCTTCTCCGCAATGATATTTTGAACGGTTCCTCCCGTAATCTTTCCAATGGTGATTACCGCTGAATCCAATGGGTTCACATTACGGGAAACAATGGTTTGCAATTGTCCCACAAGTGAACAGGCAGTGATGACCATATCATTCGTATTGTGCGGATAGGCTGCATGTCCGCCCTTGCCTTCCAGATCGATGAATAGTTCAGATGTATTTGCAAATAAAAGTCCCTCTTTAACCGCAATCGTCCCAACCGGGTATTCAGGTGCCACATGGAGAGCAAGAATCATGTCAGGCTTCCATTTTTTCATTATCTCGGATTTCAACATCGGTTCAGCCCCGCCTGGCCCTTCCTCAGCCGGTTGAAAAATGAATACTAAGTCATCATCGATTGGATGTTCAACAAAATGTGTCAGTACACCGAGGCCTATGCTCATGTGGAAATCATGTCCACACGCATGCATATAGTCGTCATGTGTAGAGGCAAATGGCAATCCTGTCTCTTCTATAATTGGCAAACCATCGATATCAGCTCGGTAGCCAATTACCTTATTGGGATTATTTCCTTTGATTTTCACGAAGATCCCTGTTTTCCAAGTTTCGACTTCCATTCGTTCTGAAGCCAAGTTCATTATGTATGTAAGCAAATATTGTTGCGTCTTGAATTCTTGAAAACCTATTTCCGGTATTTGATGTAAATCGCGCCGTATCGTAACAAACGGGCTCTGTTCCATATTTTTTCACTCCCTATACAGAAAGCGTGGATATAGGTATCCACGCTCTTGAACATATTTCAGGTTGGAATTAAAGTTGACGAAGCTCTTGCATGATTTCAGTTTTTGATTTTGTTTTTTCATCTATTTGTTTAATGACTTTAGCCGGTATACCAGCAGCCACTGAGTATGGAGGGACATCTTTCGTGACGATGGCTCCTGCCGCCACAACTGAACCTTTCCCGATTGTTACGCCTTCCAGAACGACTGCGTTAGCACCAATTAACACATCATCTTCCAACACGACAGGTTTTGCTGAAGGTGGCTCAATGACACCAGCAAGGACAGCTCCAGCCCCCACATGACAGTTTTTGCCCACTGTTGCACGTCCTCCAAGAGTTGCATTCATGTCGATCATTGTACCTTCACCAATAACAGAACCGATATTGATTGATGCTCCCATCATGATAACCGCATTGTCACCAATTGAAACTTGGTCACGAATCACTGCACCTGGCTCGATGCGGGCCTTGATGCCTTTTAAATCTAATAGTGGTATAGCAGAATTGCGACGATCATTTTCAATCACATAATCTTCAATCTTCGATCCAGCTGTTTCGATAGCCGTTTCAATTTCAGACCACTCACCGAATACAACGCCGGTGTTGCCTGTAATGAAAGTTTTAGCAGCAGGGCCAAAATCTACGCCATCTAATTCACCTTTGACATATACCTTTACTGGTGTTGACTTTTTACTATTGGAGATAAAAGAAATAATTTCATTTGCATCCATTTTGTTCATGCTCGGTAAAACCTCCTAATTATGTATCGTTACTCGTTTTAAATTTAACAGACAACAGCTTACAAGACAAGGAATGAATATCTTTTTATAAATGGTTTTTACTAGCGTGACACCATCTTTCGAAGACTCACAACATGCCTTGATCACGTATATGTTCTTTGACCACTTCCGTGAAGGCTTGTACCTGTTTAAGCTGAAAAGCAGATTCATATCCACAAAGCCATGTATCCCGTTCGATTGAATGGTTTTGTCCATCCAAGAGGGGAATCTTAAAGATATTCGTGTCTTTATCATGTAAAGTGATGGCAGGTAGGATCGCATAGCCAATCCCATTGAATACCATTTGCTTACATGTTTCAATTTGATCGACGACTATCGTATTTTTAGGGGTGGTCTTGAATTGACGATGCCACCAATCCTGTATTTCCTGATAATAATTCGAATCACTTTTAAACTGGATAAAAGGGCGATCCGTTTCGAATACCTGGTCCAGTTCCTTCATCTCTGTGTCCACCAGGTAAAGCATATCCGTAAACAAATGCTGTTTTACGCCTTTCCAATCGGGTGCCCCACGGATGATGCCGATATGGACCTGCCCCTCATATAAGGACTTTAAAATTTCACTGCTCCAGCCAGTGATTAAAGAAATTTTGGCATAGGGATATTTTTGTACGAACTTTTTCAAAACTTGTGGTAACCAGTTCTGTCCGACTATTGAAGCACAAGCAATTTTCAAGGTACCATATACTTCATGATCCATTGCCTGGATACTTTCCCTCACCGTTTCTTCCTTGGCCAATATATCATTAGCCAATCGAATGACCGCTTCACCAGCAGGTGTCAAGGAAAGCCCTTTTTGCGAACGCAGGAACAACTTTGATCCCCAATCCTTCTCTATTGTTTGCAGACGTTGTGAAAGCGCAGGCTGGGAAACGAATAAACGCTCCGCAGCTTTCCTCATATTCATCTCCTGGGCCAAAACGGATAATAAATGATATTCTGAAAAAGACATACACACCAACCTCTTGATAATTAATTCTTATCACATTGATTCATTTTATATAAATTTAATTATCAACAAAGATCACCTATATTACAAGAGAAAAGAAATGGAATGATACTCATGATGATGTTTTATTGCTCATCATCGGGTTTGCAGAGTCTAGAGTGCCATGATCTAAATTCTCGAAAGAAACCTCCCCCCACCCAACAGTTCAAATTCATTTTACATGGCGTAACCAACGCCTCAGTGATTCATATTGTCACTCGTGTAGGCATGGACCTTGAGCATCCAAAAGAAGAGGCAACCCATGTGTAGATTGCCTCTTCTTTCTAACTATTCAGTTCCCTTTTCCCTTTTCTTTAGTCTTGTCAGAGTCACTAGACTGATAACGGCAAAAAGTAGGACGATGAGATAAATGGTGTGCAGGGACGTCGTAAGTCCTTCCTGTAATACCTCTACTACATCTTTAGGCAACATAGCACGCTCTTCACTATCCAATAATTTATTGGCTGTGTCGATCGTCACTTTTGATTCAACTGCTGCATGTTCATTCAAATAGGCTTGCAGCCTTGTATTCATGACTCCCCCGAGTAAAGCGGCTCCCACAGTATTCCCAAGATTCCGCATGAACATATTCGAGGCAGTTGCAATCCCCCGGCGTTCCCAACTGACCGTCTTTTGTATGACGACGATGAAGGATGTCGATGTCAAACCCATCCCCACTCCAACAAAGAAAGATCCCATTGCTGCAATAAGTGGACCAGCTTCTGGCTTCATCAAAACTAAAATCACGCTTCCAAGAATCAAAGAAACCCCACCAAGGAGTGATGTAGCCTTAAACCCTATTTTTAACAAGAGTCTACCAGCAAAAACCGAAGCAATTGGCCAACCAATGGACATGGCAGTCAGTGTAAAACCTGCAACTGTCGGTGAGCGTTCCATTACTCCTTGAACAAACGTTGGCAGGAAACTCGACAACCCAATCATCATCACCCCTGTTGTCAGGGAAACAAGGTTCGCTATTAAAATTGAGCGCTCTTTCCATATTTCAAATGGCATCATTGGCTCGGAAGCCCTTTTTTCCTGAACGATGAATAAAACAAACGAAACGACGGCAATTCCAACAAGTGAAATGGCTGGAGTAGAAGCCCAGGACCATTTTACTCCACCTTGGACAAGGACCACCATCAAGGTGGAAATCGATAAAGTTAACAACGCCGCCCCTATATAGTCAATATCACGTTTTTTCTTTTCAATATTTTCATGAAGGAACATCCAGATTCCAACGAATGATAGTAAACCCAGGGGAATGTTGATCCAGAATACAAGTCTCCAAGAAAGAGACTCGACAATCAACCCGCCCAATGCCGGTCCCATGACAGCAGAAATACCCCATACGCTTGAGAGGTATCCTTGGATGCGGGCCCTCTCTTCATTCTTATAAATGTCCCCGACAATGGTTGATGCGACTGGCGCGACTGCCCCGGCACCAAACCCCTGCAGAAATCGATAAAATATGAGCTCCGTCATCGAGTCAGCAAAGCCACATAGAACCGAACCAATCAGGAAGACGATAATGCCAAATAAAAGAACAGGCTTTCGACCGACTATGTCGGATAACTTTCCATATATCAAGACCGTCACGGCATTCATAAGTAAATAGCCGGAAAAAACCCAGCTATATAATGAAAAGCCACCCAGGTCACTGACAATGGCAGGCATGGCCGTCGACACAATCGTACCTTCAATTGCATTCATGAACATCGCCATCATGATCGCCGCAAGGATGAATGGCCGCTTTAATTTTAAGTTTTGACCGTTCGAAGTATTTATTGCTTGTACCAAGTTACGCATCCTCTCAACTAATATGATATCTATGGTTAACCCATTTTTAGTGATTTATGTAGAATAAGAAAACTCGCCACTTGGCGAGTCTGAGGTAAACTGTTCATTTACTATGGATATTTCCTCATTCAGGCAACAATTGTTCTTTAAAGACTTTTTTCAAAATCGCCCTTCTCGTAAGAATGCCTTCAAATAGATGTTCGTCATTCTCAACACAGACAAATGGATGATCAATTAACATTTCTACCCCTTTTATCAATGGATCGTCTATATTCAGACGAGGTATATCTATATTCATAATTTCGGAAACTTTTTTATTCTCCAGATTATCAAATTCAATTCTCTCAAGTCCCAAGATAGAGTCGAGAATGACTGGTGTGCTGATTAAGCCATGCAGTTTGTACATTGGATCTAACACAGGAATGGCCGTATAACCGCTCTTCGTTAATACCAATAGCGCATGTTCTAAATTATTGGTTACCTGCACGTGGGCCACGCGTTCAGAAGAAATCATTAAGTCTTTCACGCTGGATTCCAATAAATCCCCATCATGAGTACCGATCATGTTAAAACCCCTTACCATATGTTTTTATATATATATCCCTTATTCTAGTTTAACATAAACACGCAGAAAAGGCCCAATCAAACACCCCTTTAATTCCAAAAAAAGGGACCTTTTAAAAGGTCGATTACCCCTTGCTTGTTTTGATATCACCTTTTTCATAACCACATTCAGGGCATCGATAAATAACATTTTGATTGGACTGGGCGGTTAAAACATCCTCTAATATCCTTTCATCGGAACAAACAGGGCATATCGCTTTTGGTTTTTTCATCTTCATCCCTCCTCTTTATAATGTGTCATAAAGTCATTGTATTCATTCAAACCACCTGGCTCCCTAAATCACACTAATAAACAAAATAAAAAAGCTGCTTTCCTAATGGAATGCAGCTTTTACAAATTAAATTAAGATTGAAGAAGATCAAAGATTTCAATGGTAATCATATCAACATTATCGAATTGATATTTTGATGATTTCCCTTTATCACTGTATACTTCAAGCTCGAACATTTCTGTTTTGCTGAAATATGTAACCTGGCATTTTTTCACACCATCTATTTCAAAAAAACGCTGAGCAGATTCAGATTCCTTTGCTTGCTCTTGAAGACTTTTCAATCTGGTAAGAATGCCCTGTAATTGAGACATACTCCCTCTCCTTTCTGAATAAAACCTTTTCGATAGGTTTCACTATACCATACTTTTCTATACAGTAGCCACGCTGAAATAAATTCAGAATAATTAAAACCTTCATTCTTTACATGCTACTATTATCAGAATAAAATAAGGAATGAATTTTGTACACAAAAAATTTTCCGGAGGTGCATTTTATTGGTTAAGGTTAGTGATCTCGGTTATCGTGTTTCTCTCATTGACGGTTTTGATCTAGGTAGGGAGAACCGAACTGGTACGTATGTAATGGCCGATAGGGACATTACTTTAGTTGAGACATCTGCCAGCCCCTCCATCCCTCATGTACTCAAGGGGTTGCAAGCGCTGGGGATTGCTTTAGAAGACATTACATATATCATTCTAACCCATATTCATTTGGACCATGCAGGGGGGGTTGGCCTTTTTTTACAGCATTGCCCGAACGCAAAAGTGGTTGTCCATCCAAAAGGTGCGCGCCATCTTGAAGATCCAACGCGATTGGTTGCAGGGGCAAAAGAGGTCTACGGTGCGGATTTCGACAAACTTTTCAACCCCATCCTTCCAGTTCCGCACGAAAAAATCATCATTAAGGGAAACAAGGAATCCCTTGAAACGAGCGACAACTGTACCTTGACCTTGTATGATACCCCAGGCCACGCAAACCACCATCTCAGCATATACGATTCAGTTTCAAAAGGAATGTTTTCCGGTGATACGGTCGGTGTGTACTATCGTGAACTTGAACCAGATGGCATCGAATTATATTTACCTTCTACATCACCTAATCAATTTAATCCCATAGCGATGCTTGCCGCTGCGGATTTGTATGAAAGTTTGGATGTGAATCGGATATATTTTGGCCATTACGGCGTTTCGGATAATCCAACGGAAGTATATAAACAATTGCGTTACTGGTTGCCCATTTTCGTTCAAACAGCTGAAACTGCCTTCAACGAATACAAAACGTTCAAGGAACAAGTCGATGCAACTATAGAAATGATTTTCGATAAAGTCACCACCCACCTTGCATCAATGGGCATAACGGGGGACCATCCCGTGTTCGAGATTATTAGGATGGACCTGGAAGTCTGTTCCATGGGGTTAATCGACTATTTGGTCAAACGTGATAACCCAGGATATAATCCTATCCAAAAGTAGTGCCATTCTTTATAATGAATAAGAACTCAATTAAAGATTATTTGGAGGAAATCATGAAAGACATTACCCTATATACACAACCCGAATGCCCTCCCTGCAAGATAACGAAATTGTTTCTGGATGATAACAATATCGAATATAAGGAAAAAGATATTAAAGCAGATGGGCATGCCCGCAAAGAATTAACTAATAAATATGGATCATATTCCACACCTACAGTAGTCATCGATGGAAAAGCCATCATTGGTTTTAATATCGATGCCATTGAAAAGGAATTGAATCTTTAATTTTAAAAAAGTCTAAAGAAGATCATCCTTCTTTAGACTTTTTTCATGCTGGATATTCGATTATCCAATCAACTATATTACTTATCTGCCTGTTCTTTTTGATTTGCGCTTTCATATGAAACGTCGGCAACCTTCCAGACGTCATTTTCTTTTTTCAAGGTAACTGTCTCTACATGTTTCCCGGAAGTGACAGGGCCCCCTTCTGATGCCTCAAATGACTCTTGTACATACATGTAGTCCAAGTTTTCCCCATAGATTACTTCTGTATGATCATCATAGCTAAAGAAAGGAATATAATAGGGTGCGAAATCCGAACCGAAGGCCATATAACCTCCCTCGACTTGCACGACATTGGCTTTATAAAACTTATCTATGAACTCTTCCGTGAAGTGATCATTCAGTTTTCCTTTAATGTCTTTCTCCGTTCTTATTTCCTCACTGAGTGAACCTTGATCATTTAATGCTTCCTGCATTAACGAAAATACTTGTTCCCTATGTATGCCTTCTTCTGCAGTAACAGGTAAGCCTCCGATTAAAAGAAGAGCACTAACGACGCAAGCAACTAAATATTTTTTCATAGTTTCATCTCCTAGGTAGTATAATATCCGAATCATACCGGTTTTTGTCTATACTTTTCCTTACCCGCCATGGATAAGACCAAACTGAAAAAAAATACCATATTGGAAAACTACCCGAATATTGGTAGTTTTCTTC
Organism: Peribacillus sp. NPDC046944; assembly: GCF_050272735.1. NCBI lineage: Bacteria > Bacillati > Bacillota > Bacilli > Caryophanales > Bacillaceae > Peribacillus > Peribacillus sp. NPDC046944. Next base: position 168,909 of record NZ_JBNNML010000004.1, on the reverse strand, counting down.
TCGCTATTCCATAAAAAAAGAAGATTTCATACTTTCCGAAATCTTCCTTCTTATGAATTATTTAAATGCATAATAAAAAATGAAACCAGCAATCAAGACCGTTGCAACCAATAAAGAAATAAAAATCGGATTCCACAAATATGGATGCTCTTTTACTGAATCATCGAGAGACGAATCGTACTTCCCTTTGACCGCTTTCTGCCCTTTTGCAACAGAATAGGTATAAAAGAGTAAATATATCGACATGATGATTACGACAATGAGTAGAATCCAAATATATGTACTCAAAATATGTCTCCTCCAAGCATTATTTTTGCTTATCGTTACACATTTTGAACAATATTATACCTGCATCCGCTTTTATAACAAGGCTTCGTTTTCATAGAGGAAGCTATAGGACAAATCAAAGAAAATATATTCTTTATTATTCAGCGGATATGAAAAGGTTCTAATCGTCTCCCCCGTTTCGATATCACTGTACAGATCAGATAAAATGCCTTTTTTTTCATTGCGCATTTTAACGATATTTTCAAGGAAATAAGGGCGCCAGCTCCAATTATGATTCATATATTTAGGTTGGACCACCCATTGTCCGTCTTTATGAAGAATATTAGGCGATTTCTGATACCCTTCTTCATCACAAATATATAACCGAAAACATACTGAATCCAATTTTTTCGCCAGGATTCCGAGGAATTCCTCATGCGAACCTTTTCCTTTTTGTTGTTTGATGAAATCTTGCATGCCTTCGTTAAACTGTAGGGTTTTTTGATAAACGGCTTCCATCTTTTTTGTTTCCAGAGATATGAAAGATTGGCATTCCTGATGAAATTTTTCTCGAAGTAAATCTTTATCAATAAATTCCCCGTCAGGTTTTGCTAAGAAATACCCCTGATAATAACGCCCCCCATTCTTCCAAGCGAAACGGAGCTGGTACTCAGATTCGATATTTTCAAACAGTAAATTGGCCCCTATCCTACGTGCTAGCATACTGAGCGAGAAGAGAATGACCTGGTATGCGTCTCCCCCTGATATTCGTAGTTGATTCAAATTCACTTTTAAAATATTCGGAGAAATCTGAGCAATATGATCGAGTTGACTATCTTCCCCAAGATGATCAAATGCTATTTTAATGCCGTATGTTTTAAAATAGGCGAGTACATGTTGTAATGGTTCGTAGTTTTCCGGGCTGATCGTATCCGATAGTTCAAGAACGATTCTATTCATTTCCTCCGGTTGAAAGTGACGATGGAGAATTTCCATAAATTCTTCGCCATGATCGAGCATAAGCAAATTGGGATCGCGATTAATAAAAATGAGAAAATCCTCACCATAATCCCTTATTCGTTCGAGAGCTATTTCCAACACATAATTATCCACTTCTATCCGATATTCTTCAGGCACGGAAGAATCGTGAAAAAAAGTACCAAGACTTTCATATTCGCCCTTTTCCTCATAGCGCCCTAGTATTTCATACCCGATGACCTGATGTTGATCTGCACTGAAAATGGGTTGAAAAAAAGGTGTTACCCTGTCTAAATTCTTTAATATTTTTTCTGCATCCATGATGTATTCCCCCTAATTACGAAACATCAATATGCAAAAATTATACCATTAGTTGTTGGCGTTGATAATACTAACTTTCGCAATCCTCCCTTTTCACCCTTTATATGGGTAAAAATATAGGAAGGAATCTCTATTATTTTACTCGGATATAGTAAAAGGCCATTGTTCTAAAATCGAACAATGGCCTTTTTAATGCACGATTAAAATGGGAAGAACAATGGAATCGTTATGACCACGATGACACCGATGAAGATTTGTGTCGCAATGCCTATGACGGTGAAATCTTCATATTTATAATCGCCCGCAGTCATGACCAACGCATTTGTAGTCGCCACTCTTGGTGTCGCCAAGGCCAGGCTTCCTGCAACCGCCAGTGAGAGGAAAACCGGAACGGGATCGATTCCCTGATTGACTGCCGAGGTTAATGCCAGGGGCGTCATAACGACTGTAGCTGCCCCATACGGGATGAATTGGCTCAGGATCAGGGTCAAGAGATAAAAGACCGCCAATAATCCATGTGCACCAATATTATTGAATAATAAAGCCATCCAATCACTTATCATCCTGACACCACCTGTATCATCAAAAGCAGCGGTCAGCCCCAGCATGGCCGCAATTAATAGGATAGGTTCCCAATTTATCTTTTGATAGGCATCTTCCATGGAACGGACACAGCCAGTTACGATCATCAGCAAGGCAGCGGTAAGGACCGACAAAGCAGGAGGAATTGAATCAATCGATAATAGAACGATCATTATGCCCATTATGGTCAAGGCAATCCACGTTTTGAATTTTGAATCCACAGCGGAACTTTCTTCTGAGGTTGTACCTATCACTATCACATCCTCTAGATCGGAAGAAATCCTCTCGATATTCTCCCACTCCCCGTGAATCAATATCGCATCGCCAGGTTTCAAACGCTCTGTTCCGACATCCGCCTGGATATATTCACCATTCCTATTGATTGCAAGCACGTTACATTGGTATTTTTCACGAAAATGAACATCAATAAGAGTTTGATTTTCATAGTCCGAGTTCGGGACGATCAATATTTCCGTCAAACCAAATTTACTGCTAAGGAAATGTTTCTTAATTTGTTCCGTATTAAAGTGTTTGAATTCCAATTCATAGTGCTCCGCTAATCTCTGAACCGCGTCTTCTTCACCAAAAACCAAAATGATGTCATCCGGATGCAGTACCTCATTGGCCCTGGCAGATATCGTTTGTTGCTTTTGAAGCAACGGCAACTGCTTGTCTTTGGATTTCCGTTGAATTTCAATTAATGTCAATTCATATTGAATGGGAAGCTGAAGGTCGGATAGCCTTTCTCCGACAATATCCGATGAAGCAGGAATGTGTAGGTAATGCAAAAGATCATACACTTTGTACATCCCAGCCAGTTCCCCCGCGGATAAGCCCTTCACACTATTATTGGCTGCAATTGTTTTTTCCGGTAATAGCAAACGTCCCAGTGTGAGCATGAAGAAAAGCCCAGCTATAAATGCAATCAAACCGATTGGTGCGAAATCAAAGAAAGAAAATGTCTCTAACCCATTTTCCCTCAATACATTGGCTACAATCATATTTGACGGGGTACCGGTTAGTGTAATGAGTCCGCCAATACTGCATGCATAGGCCAGTGGCAATAAATAGCGGGTCGGACTTGTTTTTTGTTGCAAAGCCATGCTCATTACAAGTGGAAGCAAAATGGCAACAATACCGGTACCGCTTAATAGTGCACTTAATAGGCCTGCCGTTACCATGACGATCAATAGTGACTTCCACTCATTCCCACCACAATAGTTAAGCAATTTGTTTCCTATCTTTTCTATGATTCCAGTATTGAATAATCCTGCCCCGACGATATATAGGGCCGCTAGCATAATCACTACGGGATTGGCAAACCCCGCCACCAGTTCATTAAATGTAAGTATGCCAGTCAGCCCCAGAACAGCAAGGGCACAAAGAGCGATTAAATCCGCACGAAATTTACCTTGTATAAAAAGCGCGAACGCGCATAGAAGTATAATCAGTGTAATAAACATTGGTTCGGTCATCATGCTACCTCCGTGTAAATGTCAGTTTTAAACTGGATATTAACCATTCGACTCCAATAAACTAGGTTTCCCTTTGCCTATAGAAGAGATTTCTTCTAATTATGTACATTGTTTGTTAATATGAGGAAGTAACATTCTTAATGTAGATAGGTTGATTAATTTGAGTAAAAGTATTTCCCGAAGAACATTTATAAAAAATGGCCTGCGTACGCTGGCGACTGTAACTGGTTTAAGCGTTGGGGGCGGATATTACGCCCATAACTTAGAGCCAAAGTGGTTAGAAATAAAGCACAATTTTATCAGCCACCCTCTTATTCCTAAAGGTTTTGATGGTATGAAAATGATACAGTTCAGCGATACCCACTTAGGCTTTCAATTTCAGCTTAGTGACTTGCAAGCGATAGTCGAGAAGATAAACCAAATGGATCCGGATATTGTTTTATTTACCGGTGATTTGATGGACGAGCCCAATAAATATAATGCTCAAAATGAAATCCCACCTGTGTTGAATCAACTTAAAGCGCCCTTGGGCAAGTTCAGCATTTTCGGTAACCATGATCACGGTGGGTATGGCTCCGAGATATATCGAGATATCATGGAAAAATCGAATTTCACCATGTTGCAAAATAATTCCGCCCGGGTTTCATTACTTTCAGCAGAAGAAATATTCCTAACTGGTGTGGATGATGCGATGCTCGGAAAACCTGACTTTGAAAAGGCTCTCTCAGGTATACCAAAAGGGGGGTTCACCATTATGCTCTCCCATGCTCCAGACCTGGCAGATATATCTAGCACTTATGATATCCACTATCAGATTAGCGGGCACAGTCACGGCGGGCAAGTTCAAATTCCTTTGATTGGTGCCCTTGTCACTCCCCCATATGCCGAAAAGTATACGGAGGGGACCTTTGATCTTGGTTCCTTGACTCTACATGTTAACCGAGGTCTTGGCACAACCCGACTTCCTTATCGCTTTTTATCGCGCCCTGAATTGACCATTTATGAACTAAGAGCAGAATAACAAGAAATACAGGGGAAAATCGCCAGACTCATTAACAAAGCCTGTGCGTGAAAATTCCTATGTAGTGAATTATAGCATTAGATGGTGAATGGAAACACCTCGATAATTTTACCATCCTGCAAAAGTGTTAATGGATAAGACCTTTAAAGCATATAACCATATAGGAACGCCAAGATGCCACCAATAACCGATACCGTTATGTAGATAAGACATTCTATGTAGCGGTGTTTTTTCATAAGGTCAAGAGCTTCCATACTGAAAGTGGAGAAAGTCGTAAAAGCACCGAAAAATCCCATTGAAAGCATCAACTGCATAGAAAGTTCCCATTCTTCCTTTCTTGGAAAGATCCATCCTAACCCGAAACACCCAATTAGATTAATTAGCAAAATACTAAATGGTATGGGCTTCGAAGGCAGAAGCTTATTAAATAAAGTCTGAAACATATATCTGAAGGCTGCACCGAAAAACCCTCCAATCAAAACGGAGAAAACATGAATCACAAGGTCTCACCTCTTTTGTCAGTAAAAGGACGCAGCCCTATAAAACCAGCAAACAGTCCCATTACAAGCGTAGCTCCTAGATAAATCGCTGCTTGAATCATGGAATACCGCATAAGCGTTACCATTTCCTGAGAAAATGTAGACATCGTGGTAAACCCTCCGCAAAACCCACTACCAAGAGCTAAAAAAACGAGTGACTTTTTTTTAGAGGCGAAATACCCATTTATCGTTCCAAGCAAAAAACACCCTACTATATTTATAAGGAGCGTCCCAAATGGAAAGAAAAAAACGGATGTCGAGGCACTAATTGAATAGCGTACTAATGCTCCACCCGCACCTCCAAAACCTACGGCCAAAACCTTCTTAAACGGCTCCATAAAACCACCTCAACTATTTGAAAAACGAATAGATTCATTATAACAGATTCAGCTGGAACAGGCTCTTTTCATAAAATAAACCATACTATGTAAAGACATAGAGAAAAGGAGGCCAACCATGCAAACACAATATTATTATCCTTTCTATCCCTACCAACAATATCCACATCCGCAAAATGTATATCGTAACGGATACGGGGATGAAATGGGAATTGAATATGGGAACGATGAACGCTTCTTTCCATTCTTTCCTTTATTGCTCCCTTTATCATTTGTGGCTGGATTAGCAGTAGGTCCGTTATTATTCAACAACCGTCCACCGTACCCGCCGCCGTATCCGCCGTATCCTCCCTATCCGCCCGCTTACCCTCCTTATCCTGCCCCTCCCTATCCAGGCAATCAGGGATATCCGGGGTACCAAGGTTTTCAGGGCTACCCACAACAATTCGGCGCACAAGCCGCAGTCAATGAAAATATTAATATCTACACCCAATAAGGGTTGCACAGAAGGCGGAATGAACCGCCTTCTTTTCTTAATGGATACAAGTTCTTTACCTTATAGTTTTTCACAAATTAAAGCGTCACAGTATTAGAATTTGCTTCCTTATATATTTTGTAGTGGTATAATATGAAATGCATAGATGGTAAAGTGTTGGGAATAACTTTAAATTATAAATTTTTGAACTATTTTCCATCCGACTCTACCTTACAAGCCTAATATCACACCAATATAAATAAACGGTAGACTTGATTGAAGAAATCTATTTCAATAGCATTACTTCTAAACCTATGATGAAAAGGAGTTTCTACTATGAATCAAACGAAAGGACATTCTGAAATGGATGAGTTTTCGATAAACTCCCTTGCCCAAGCCGTGTTTATAGTAAATAAACATGCTAAGACTGCATTGGAGCCTAAAAATCTGTACAATCTAAAGAAGCTCGCATTAAATAAGCTCATGCAAGAAGGAAAAGCGAAGAAGATGGGACTCCATTTTTCTGACAACCCTCGCTTTGCCGCGCAACAATCCGATGTCATTGTTGAATGTGGATCATACGTCTTTCACCTACCGCCTACGAAGGAAGACTTAAAAACCCTCCCCCATCTCGGCAGTCGCGCAGCGTCCATACGAAATCCTAAAGCTGCCTTGTCACTATCAAAAGCAAAGCAAATTTTACAAACTTACGTTGGACAAGCTGGCGAAAAACAAACCAGCCCTGTAAAGGCCGAAAAAAAGTCATATGGACGGAGTCAAGTTAAACAGCCCTTTCATAATCCATTCCCCTCTTCTTTTTTAGGAAAAGGTTCAAAGTATTAAAAGAAAAAAACGGGACGAGGATCTAATATCCTCGTCCCATTTTCATAGGTTATAAAACAAATTGATCGATCAATCTTATCAGTTCCGCAATCTCCGGTTTGCTGATCTGTGCATCCGCACCGACTACCTGCCCTTTATGGCGTAGGCTATCTGTAATCAACGATGAAAATATAATGACCGGCAATTCAGCGAGTTTGCCATTCTCCTTAATTCTTCTAGTAAGATGATGCCCGTCCATTTGAGGCATCTCAATATCCGTAATCACCAGTTGGATTTCCTCCACAATCGTTTTGCCGGCTTCTACGAGCCCTTCCAAATAATTGATGGCATCCTGACCATTTTCGTAGAACTCCAATTGCTTAAATCCGGCTTCAGTCAATGTATCGAACAGCAGCTTACGCAGTAATGGCGAGTCCTCAGCAATCAAGATTCTCTTTTCGGAATTTTGACGTTGACCAAGTTTTCTAACCTGCTGAACATTGATTCCTGACTCAGGATTGATTTCGACGACGATTTTCTCAAAATCCAGCAATAATATCATTTCACTGTTTAGTTTGATAACGCCAATAATCTGGCTTTCCAAGCCTTGATACATATCCGAAGGCTTCTCGATTTGTGTCCATGAGATACGATGGATCTGTGTCACCGTATGGACATGGAAGACGACTTTTTGCTGATTGAATTCAGCGACTATGAATTTATCCTGTTCTGGATTTTCCGATGCAGGAAACCCTAAGGCATCAGCTACATTAACGACAGGAAGCACTTCACCACGAAGCTCAATGATCCCCTCCACATTCGGATGGGAGTGAGGCACAAGGGTAATATGTACAGGATTTATGATTTCCTTCACTTTAATTACATTTATGCCGAATTTATTCTTTCCAATCCCGAATTCGACGATTTCAAGTTCATTCGTACCGCTTTCAAGTAATATTCCTTTATTGGCTTCCATTTATTTATCTCGCCCTTCCCTTACATCTATCATTTATTTATTCAATATACTACTTTTCTAGATTGAAAAATAATACATTTTAGCAAAAAAGACCTATACCTTATAGATAAATGACTTCTACCTAATAATTCGGTAATTTTCGCCGATTGTTTAGAATCCTGGGCAAAAAATAATATTGTGAAAATGAATTACCGAGGCACACGAAAAAAAGAAGGCCCACCTTTGAGCCTCCCTACTTTGATTCATTTACTTTTTTACGACAAGCGTTCCGACTATCATATCGTGGAGCGCTTGTTTCTTTTCCGTGAACCCGGCCATGATATAGCCGATATAAAGGATGACTCCTGAAATAATCGTAGCGAAATAGCGGCCCGCAGCCTTGCCGAAACCGATACGATTTCCATTTAAATCCACCACTTTAATATTAAGCAGTTTTTTCCCGACAGTCCCCTGCCATTTCGAAGAGTGTAATAGAGTATAATATAGAAAGCTAATAAGTATAGCTAAAAATAAGGTGATGAAAGTCCCGCCCATGAAGGCCAAGATTTCTCCGCCTCCCGGCTCATAATTGGGATCAAGCATGTCCTCCTGAACGCTTGACATGCTGCCGAGCCAAATTAGATTCACGATGGTCATCAGGATTCCTGTGGGGATACCGATTATGATTCCATCAATGATATTGGCACCAAATCGTATCCAAAAACCTGCATACTCTCTTCCTTCATCTGGATAAACCTCTACTAATCTTTCCATAATAAACTACCTCTCTTTCACATTTTTGGAAATTAATGATAACCTATCCATTATAACAAAGACTTTTATCATTGTTCCATCAATATGGCAGATCGCTTAATCGATTTTACCTATTACGAGACTTTTTACCTATTTCCAACCAGCCTTTTTTGACGAAATATAAAAACATCATAAAAGCAATGCCACCCATCATCCCAAGGATTACATAATAGCCATAGTGCCAATTCAATTCAGGCATATACTTAAAGTTCATACCATACACGCCCACTATGAAAGTGAGTGGCATGAAAATGGTCGTAATGACAGTCAAAGTCATCATCGTAGAATTCATATTATTCGAATTGACCGATAGATAACTATCGCGAATATCTGAAGAAAAATCCCGATAGGATTCAAGCATCTCCGTTAGTTTAATAAGATGATCATATACATCATGAAAATATAGATGCTGATCCTTTAAATAGTTCAACCTATCAGAAGTAATCATCCGATACAATAAGTCACGCATGGGCAGGATTGTACGACGAAGCTTCGACAAATCCGTTCTCAAATCGAATAGCTGATTCATCAATTCCGATATCGTTTCATTCTCCGTGTTATCCTCGATACTGTTAAGCTCGCTTTCCATTTTATAAACAGGAGGAAAGAATTCATCGACGACCCGGTCAATCAGTCTATGCATCAAGAAGAACGGCCCTTGCTTTAAGGTTTCCAACTCAGGGATTTCCCTCCAAACCTCTTCTAGTTCCTGGAGTTCTTCCTTATGAAATGTGACTAACCATTTTTCCCCGATAAAAAGACCCAATTCGACAGCCTTGAAGATTTTCTGCCTTATGGCATGTATCACGAGGAATTGATAGCCTTCATAAAAATCCATTTTTGGCCGCTGGTTATAGTCATCAAGGCAATCTTCGATGGCTAAATGGTGAAAGTGGAAATGGCTCGATAGCACCTTTATTTCCTCTACAGTAGGTTTTGAAAAGTCCACCCAATACCATTCAATATAATCATCACCTAATTTTTTTAGCTCTAAATCAAAAATGACCTCTTTTTCTTTTGTTATGGCACAGGTTCTAATCATTTATATCAATCCTCAAAATTTTCTTGATCTGAACTTCATTATACCTTCAATACATTAATCACAAAAAGTATTTTTTCCTCTCCCCTTACAAAATGATAGAATAGAATGGATTTGATACATTCATATAACCATTCACAAACTGATAAGAACAAGGAGGATATTCAAATGGAACATTTAGTAAACCCGCTTGTAAAAGAGGTTCAAATATCTGGAATCCGAAAATTCTATAATCTAGTAGCCGATATTAAAGGGACCATTTCTTTAACGATAGGTCAGCCCGACTTCCCTACACCGCGACATATTAAGGAAGCCGCAAAACAGGCTATTGATGATGATTATACGGTTTACACCCATAATGCCGGATATTTGGAATTAAGGGAAGCCGCGAGCGCTTATGTAAAAGATAAATACCAGCTTTCATACAATCCAGTCAATGAAGTCATCGTCACTTCGGGAGCAAGCGAAGGAATCGATATTACATTTCGGACCATCCTCACCCCTGGAAATGAAGTGATCCTCCCAGGCCCTGTCTATCCAGGCTACGAGCCGATCATTAAAATGAGCGGGGCCGAGCCTGTTTACGCTGACACGACTAAGAACGGTTTTCGTTTGACCGCTGATATCCTAAAAGCATACATAACCGAAAAAACCCGTTGCATCGTTTTGCCTTACCCTTCAAATCCAACCGGGGTCACACTAACGGCAGAAGAGCTACAGGACATCGCAGAGCTCGTGCGTGGCAAGGATATTTTCATTTTAGCCGATGAAATATATAGCGAGTTGGTTTTCGACCAGGATCATGTTTCAATCGCCACTTTTTTAAGGGAACAAACCATTGTGTTAAATGGTTTATCAAAATCCCATTCAATGACTGGTTGGAGGATTGGTCTGTTATTTGCTCCCGAGTCGATTTCTAAACATTTGTTAAAGGTCCATCAGTATAACGTAACTTGTGCCTCCTCCATCTCGCAACGTGCTGCCTTAGCTGCGTTAACAGTTGGAAAAGACGATAGCATGTCCATGAAAACGGAATATGCTAGTAGGAGGGACTACGTGTACAACCGATTACAAGCAATGGATCTGGATGTGGTCAAACCGGATGGTGCCTTTTACTTTTTCGTAAAACTGCCTGAAGGCTACCCATCCTCCTTGGAGTTCTGCCTGGAACTAGTAAAACAGGAAAAGGTAGCTGTCGTTCCTGGAGATGCCTTCTCGCCACTGGGGGAAGGATACTTCCGGATTTCCTATGCCTATTCCATGGAAACACTTAAAGAAGGATTGGATCGTATCGCAGCCTTTTTAAAATAACTGTGAGTATAGTATGCACAAAAAAATGGCCATCAACAGTAGGAACCGTTGAGGCCATTTTCTTTGTAAAAAAGAGAGTATGGCAATATTAATACAACCTTCGTAAGAATCGCACTTCGCGATAGCCTTCTTCCTTATTGGTTGTCGTAAGGCTGACCTCGACTATTGAACCCAATAGATCCGTCATCACCTCTTCAAATTCCCTGGCGTTTCGCGGTTTCGAATGCCCTAGGTTTTTTAACTCCCTCATTAATATTTGAAAACCAGCATCGGTCTCGATATGACTGAATTTCACCGGTAAGATCAAGGGGCTCTCATTCATCAATTTCAATTCCCAACGAATGGGCTTTGTTTGGTGAATCGTTTTTTCCCGTTTATACCCCTCGATTCGGACAATATATATGCCATCTTCAAGTTCCTGGAACTTCATGTGGATATCGTCAAAGTCACCCATACGTATCTCTCCTTTTTGTAAAGGCTGTCGCTTACAGCTTATTCAAAAAAGGAGCGGATAGCACTTTTAATTATAGTGTTTATATAAAGCCTGGGTGCCGCTGTTCTCCTCACCAGCCTCTGCAAGCCCATCATACAGAGATTTGCTCAAAGTTAATCCAGGCGCATCCCACCCCATTTTCTCCACTTCATCAAGTGCAATTTTCATATCTTTAATAAAATGCTTGATATAAAACCCTGGTTCAAAATCACCTTTGACCATTCGTGGGACAAGATTGGATAGGGACCAACTGCCGGCAGAGCCCGAGGAAATGCTTTGGAGGACTTTTTCCGGATCAAGCCCTGCCCTTGTAGCGTATGAGATGGCTTCCGTAACCCCGATCATGTTGGAGGCAATCGCTATTTGGTTGCACATTTTCGTATGCTGACCTGAACCCTCAGGGCCTTGATGAACAATATTGCTTCCCATGCACTCAAGAATTGGGCGTACTGTTTCAAATGCAGCAGGATCTCCGCCCACCATGATGGTTAGATTGCCATCACGGGCACCCACATCTCCTCCGGAAACTGGGGCATCAAGAGCTTCCAGCCCCTTTTTCCGTGCTTCTCCCGCTATCTTCATGGCCAAGGAGGGTGTGGAGGTTGTCATATCTATTAAAAGTGTTCCTTCTTTTGCACATTCAATAAGACCCTGTTCCCCCAGATAAATTTCCTCGACATCACTCGGATACCCGACCATGGAAATGATCACATTCGTTTGTTGGGCAATCTCCCTAGGTGTTGCTGCCCACTTTGCCCCCTTACCAATCAACTCTTCTGCCTTTTCCTTGGACCTGGTATAAACATGTACCTCGTAACCTGCTTTAAGCAAGTTTCCCGCCATGCTCTTTCCCATAACCCCTGTACCAATAAATCCGATTACTGTGTTTTTCTCTTTCATGTTCATTCTCCCTTCGAATCATCTGTGAATTAATGCAAACTAGATGGATTTAACCATCCCTCCATCTACCAAATAAGATTGGCCGGTTAAATATGTATTGGCCCCAGAAACGAGGAAGGTTACGAACTTCGCAAATTCCTCTGGTTCGCCATAACGCCCAAGCGGGATGTTACTAAGGGCTTTCCCTGTGATATCTGCAGTCGAGACACCCTGTTTCTCGGCATTGAATTGATCCAGATGTTGAATGCGCTCGGTTGAGATTCGACCCGGTCCAACCGTATTGATCAATATCTTGTCTGGTGCTAGCTCTGTAGCCAATGTTTTCGCCAATCCCACGATTGCCGTGCGGAAAGTATTCGATAGTAATAGGCCGGGTATTGGCTCTTTAATAGAAGACGATGCAATGTTAACGATCTTGCCGCCTTGTTTTTTTAGAAGCGGTAAGCTTTCACGAATGGTTCGGATAAAGCTCAATAAATTCAGTTCAAATGAATGTTGCCAGTCTGCATCACTAAAATCATTAAATGTCCCCCCTGGAGGACCTCCAGCATTATTGATAAGGATATCTAGCCCGCCAAATTCTTCAGCCACTTTCTCCACCAACGACTTAATATCATCAGGTTTTGTAATATCCGTCACTTTATACGACACTTTCCCCTTGCCGATCTTTGATAATTCCTTTTGAACTGCCACCAATTTTTCTTCACTTCTCGCAGCGAGCATGACGTTGGCACCTTCTTTAACAAGCTCTTCCGCTATTGCCTTTCCCAACCCTTGGCTCGAGGCCAGAATCAAAGCATTTTTCTTTTGTAAATATAAATCCACTGTACTTCCCCCTTTTTCATAAAAAATACCAAACATGATTTTATTATATCCTTTATTGTATAAAGTGAAAAATCTGAATTATCAATATCCCAATTCCCCGGAGAGTTTTATCCTATTCCCCCAAAAAAATCGCCGGCTGGGAAACCCAGCCGGCTTTAAAAGGGGGAAATGAGAATGTCAGTTGCTCATATCGAGCTAAACAACTGTGCTTGTCCTTTATTTACCCATGTATAACGTTGTTAAACATCTTTTGGAAGATTTCAAAAAAATAAACACGGTGCTTTCATCCATTGAAGTTTTTCATTGGATGAAAGCGCCGTTTGTCATGCTATTTATTCACTTTTTCAAGTACAGCTTCTTTCACTTGTTCGTTTGTATCCATCACCAAGACATCTTGTGATAGTTTTTTCATTTCTTCAAGTGAAAGTTTCCTGATTAGAGATCGAGCTTTTAAGATAGAGGTGGCACTCATCGAGAATTCATCAAGGCCCAACCCAATTAAAATAGGGACAGCCACTTCATCTCCCGCCATCTCGCCGCACATTCCTGCCCATTTTCCTTCTTTATGGGCAGCATCAATTACCATTTTAACAAGTCGTAATATTGCCGGGTTATATGGTTGATATAAATACGAGACTCTCTCATTCATCCGGTCCGCTGCCATTGTATATTGAATCAAGTCATTCGTACCAATGCTGAAGAAATCGACCTCTTTGGCAAAAATATCTGCCATGACCGCAGTGGAAGGAATTTCAACCATGATGCCGATTTCAATCTTTTCTGCCACCGGGATATCCTTTTCAAGTAATTCCTGCCGCACTTCTTCCAACACAGCTTTGGCTTCGCGGAATTCCGTTAAGGTCGCAATCATTGGGAACATGATTTTCAAGTTTCCGTAAATGCTTGCCCGTAGCAACGCCCGTAACTGGATACGGAAAATTTCTTGCTCATTTAAGCATAAACGAATTGCCCGATAGCCAAGGAATGGGTTCATTTCCTTAGGTAACTGCAAGTAGGGTAACTCTTTGTCCCCGCCTATATCAAGTGTTCTGACGACAACCGACTTTCCGGCCATCCCTTCCAGCACCGTCTTATAGGCTTCAAACTGCTCTTCTTCACTAGGCATTTCATTTCGTCCCATGTAGAGGAATTCTGTCCGGTACAAACCGATTCCTTCCCCACCATTTTTGTGAACACCTTCTAAATCCTTCGGTGTCCCAATATTGGCTGCCAGCTCTACTTGGTGCCCATCTTTTGTAACCGTTTGTTCATGGACCAACTTTGCCCATTCAGCCTTCTGCAAGGCATATTTTTTCTGCATTTCCTCGTACTGTTGCACAAGTTCAGGGGTCGGGTTAATATGCACTTCGCCATTAAGCCCGTCTATGATGACCAAGTCCCCATTTTCGATGGAAGCGGTCACCGTTTTAGTTCCTACAACTGCCGGAATCTCTAATGAACGAGCCATAATGGCTGAATGTGATGTTCTGCCACCGATATCAGTCGTGAACCCTTTAACATACATCGGATTTAACTGGGCCGTATCAGAAGGCGTCAAATCCTCGGCAATGATGATCACTTCTTCTGCAATCATGCTTGGATTCGGAATATGTATACCCAAAAGATGAGATAGGACACGTTTTGTTACATCACGGATATCAGCGGCTCTTTCCTTCATGTACTCATTATCCATTTGTTCAAACATCGTAATGAACATGCTTGCAACTTCATGTAAAGAAGATTCAGCATTTATGTTTTCGGACTTGATTTTATCCTGTACAGGGTTCAAAAGTTCCGGATCGGAAAGTACTAGTAAATGGGCATCAAAAATGGCTGCCTTATCGGCCCCCAAATCCTGCTCGGCCTTGTTCCTGATGATTTCCAATTCTGAAGTAGATTTTTGGATGGCTTCCTTGAAACGGGTTACTTCAGCCTCAACATCCTCAATACTCCTTTTTTCAACCGACAATTCCGGTTCGATAAGACGATAGGCTTTCGCGATGGCTATGCCGCTTGACGCTGCGATTCCACTTATCAGCGTGGACATTATTCTGCCAAACCTTCTCTGCTCAATGTGTCAGAAAGTGTTTTTAGAGCATCATTTTCATCGCTGCCTTCTGCAGTAATCGTGATTTCTGCACCTTTACCGATTCCAAGAGACATAACACCCATAATGGATTTAAGATTCACTTTTTTCTCTTTATATGCAAGGTTAATTTCTGAATCAAATTTACCAGCTGCTTGTACAAGCAATGTAGCGGGACGAGCATGAATTCCTGTTTCTGCAGTTACTGTAAACGTTTTTTCTACCATATAAATCATTCTCCTTTAATATAAAATAAACTAACAAGAATAGGATATGTAAGGTTTTTCCCTATTCATTTAAGAAAGATACGAAAATCTACGATTTCCTTTTCAGAATATCATTATCATTCTCAACAAACAAACCATAACTATCCTGTTTCTAAAGAATCGTACAAAAATTAGGATAAAACTGCAACAATTAATTTATTTCCTTTAAAAAGTTTTAGATGGACAGTTGTGCAGACTTTGTGAAAAACGCCTTAAAACTCAGCAAGATAAAGAGGATGACCGTTATGGAGACACTACCAAGAATCCCAATAAGTATGGCAATTTGATATTCTATGGCGATGAGCGGACTGATTCCCGAAAGAATTTGCCCAGTCATCATTCCCGGAAGGAAAATGATCCCCATACCCAACATATTATTCAAAGTCGGCAGCACTGCCGAATCGAAAGCGGCATCCACATATTTTTTGACGGCTTTCTGCGGCGTGGCGCCAAGCATCAACATCGCCTCCACCTTATCGCGGTTACTTGTGATGCCTTCGTGCAGGTTCTTTAAAGCTAACGTAACGCCGGTCATCGCATTCCCCACAATCATACCAGCAATCGGGATAAAGTAACGTGGTTCATACCATGGCGTGAAATGGATGACGACCAAGTTAAAATAAAGCAAAGCGGCCATCGGACCTGTGAGCATACTCAAAATGACCATTCGTTTGATTTTCTTGCTGAGCGTAAAGGGTATTTGTTTAAAAATATTTCGGATAGAGAACCAGGCTATCAAACATAAAAAATCCTATTGAAAGCAAGGGATGGGGATTCTCGAATATATACGTCAATACATACCCTGCAAGAATAAGTTGGACCGTCATGCGTACTGTAGCGAGCAAAATTTGTTTTTCCCTCGATATCCCTCGCCATTTTACAATGATAAGCAGGAGAACCACGAATACATAGGCCGCACATAAACGCCAAAGCTCAATATTTATTATCCCACTACTCTCCATTAATAGTCCCCCTCCTTTGACTTTTTAAGAACGATCCTTTCCTCAGCATATTCATCCACAAGTTGCCTGGAATGAGTAATCATGACCACGGTTCCCATTTCCTGTTTCACTTTAGTTAAAAACCGGTTCATGACATCCAACTCTGACTCTTCATCAAGAGCGGATGTTGGCTCATCCAATAAATATACGTCAGGCTTCAATAGAAGCAATCTTGCCAATGCCAACCTTTACTTCTCCCCACCCGACAATTTCTCTACATCAGCTGATAATGGCTTCTTTAACAATACCGTTTCAAGTACGTTTAGTAGCTCGTCCTTTGATTCCTTTTCTCTTTCGGTCAACTCTAATCCAAATTGGAGGTTTTCTTCAATGGTTCCAGGTAAGGTGAGTGCTGTTTGAGATAGCATCGTAACTTGGCGACGGAGCTCTATCGGGTTAAATGTTCCAAGGAGTTGCTCTTGATAAAAAATCGACCCGGTGTCCGGCTCATTCATTCTATTTAATAGTCTAAGCAGTGACGTTTTCCCAGCTCCGCTCTCCCCAGTCAAACAAGTTATTTTCCTTGCCGGGATTTCAAGATGGTCAATATTTAGAATCCCTTTAAACGTTATGTTTTCTAACCTGAACATATTTCCGGTTCCTACCTTTCTTGCTTCACGATTTCTTAATAAGAATAAACCATCAGAGAGGACAGTGGATATGGTGAAAATAGAATATTTTTCATTTTCTTTCATCATTTTATAAGGTAGTATTATTTGCGACCCTTACTTATCCATGACACCATGGAAAACAACTTGAATGGAGGATTTATGGTGACTACACCGACATATAGTACTTTTTTTAAATATGTATTTTTACTGATTTCGTTATGTGCGTTTACATTAACAGGTTGCCAGGAAATAACCGACGATTTGTCAGAAGAAAAGTCCACAGAAGAAACGAATACTTCCACCAAGGAAAACTCCCTTTCTACAGACCAAGTCTCCAATGAATCAAAAGGAAAAACCTTCACAGCTCAAATAGTTCGCGTGGTCGATGGCGACACGGTGAAAATTAAGACGTCTAATGGAAAGCAAGAAACGGTCAGGCTTCTTTTAATCGATACCCCCGAAACCGTCCATCCTTCCAAGCCCGTACAACCCTTTGGTCCTGAAGCTAGCAAGTTTTCAAAAGAGCTAATGCCTGCCGGTTCGGAAGTGGAAGTGGAGACAGGAATCGGTGAACGAGACAAATATGGCCGTCTGCTGGCCTATTTTTATGTAGATGGAAAAATGGTAAATAAGCTTCTGCTAGAAAAAGGGCTCGCACGGGTCGCATACGTATATGCACCCAATACAAAATATCTTGACGAACTGGAAGCCATCCAGAAACAAGCTCAAAAAGAGGAAATCGGCATTTGGTCGATTGAAAACTATGCCACTTCGAAAGGATACGATGATTCGAAAACGGATAAAGGAACAACAGAAAAAACCACCGAAAAATCATCGTGCTCCAATCCGAACATTAAAGGAAATATCAATTCAAAAGGTGATAAGATCTACCACATACCAAGTGGACAATACTATGATATAACAAAAGAAGAAGAAATGTTTTGTACAGAACAGGATGCAGTGAAGGCCGGCTTCCGGAAATCACAGAGTTAAGGTCATACACGTATCCATCCGTTCATTCTTGTAAATGGATAAAATAGAAAACGGAAAAGATACTGAATTTCCAGGGGGACATATTGTGAAATATAACAGGGATGAAGCATTTCGTTTTATTTTCGATCGTCCGCTTTCTGGTTTTTTTAGCATCATTAGAGTAAACAACTTGGAAAATAAAAGCCGAAATGGGGCCATGTCCGTTCTGGACATCAGTGCCGGAGGGCTCAAGTTCCAGTCCAATCTTGACCTTCCGGAGCAAGCGGACCTCGAGCTTTTGCTAACTTTCATCATAAATGCAGACGAGATTGATTTACGTGGACGAATTCTCTGGAAAAAGAAAAGTGGATCCGCTTATATGTACGGTTTCATTATGAATGAAAATGAAAGTTTGAAAGAAACGATAATCAAGGAACTGAAAATCTATCGGAAAAATAATCAATAGTTTCATTAGGCACACCCGGCAAGCCGGGTGTGCCTTTATTTATTTTGTCTAACCCAATCAAAACTTCGAAATATCGATAATGGATGGTGCTTTTTTACGTTTTTCCGTCGCAAAATTCAATTTTCTCCCCTTTATTTTATGCATTTTTCCATTTCGATATATTCCATGAAATTATTTAAGGTGAAAGCACCCGGGAATATACGAAAAGTGCACTTTTTAAAAAGGCGTAGAAAATGGACGGTTTTACAAGTTTATCAGAACAATTCACTCCGATGATTCATCATGTTATCCGCTCACTATCCATTTATAAAAACAAAGAGGATTTCTTTCAAATTGGATTAATTGCATTATGGGAAGCTCAAGGCAAGTACAAGGAAGCAAACGGACAATTCTCCAACTTCGCATATACAGTCATAAAAGGGAGAATCATCAATGAATTAAAACGCCTCCATAAATACGACACGCATATCCAGCCAGTTGACGCAGCGGTTCTTGAAATAGAAGATCCCTTTTCTATGCACACAGAGGCCCTCGTGACAGAGAACCTCTTAGCCTACACAGAAAACTTGACATTGAACCAGCAACGCTGGCTCATCTTTACTTTCATCGGAAATAAAAATCAAAATGAAATCGCCAATACATTCAATGTCTCGATTGCAGCCGTGAAATCATGGCGAAAAACCACCCTTCTTAAATTGAGGAAGGAGATGGATATTCCATAAAAAAATAGGAAAAGGACGGTTCATCGATTCGAACCGTCCTTTTCCTATTTTAACTTCTTGCTTCCTCTAAATACGTATAAATGACTTCCCCATTATGTTGGGCATTTCCTCGGAAATGTTTGAAATCCGCTCTTTGAACAAGCACTTCACGAAAACTCAAAAATTCTTCCTTATTGATCCTGAACTCTTCCATTTCCCGATTAGCCAGTTTATTCAGGACTAGTTTTGCTTCTTCGGAATCCATTCTATTTCCTCCTTATTAGTTGTTTCTGTTCCTTACCTGTATAGGAGAAATTCCGTTTCTATTTTAACATAACCTTAACGCTTATTATCAATCAGAACTTTTTGTGGTCTCTTGACTATATTATTCTTTACGAATACATAAAAATAGTGCAAACTGTAAAGTAAAATATCACATTGTAAATTGATTGGTATTTTTCGTACATAAGTATCATCCAGACTCATACAAGTAAGAGTAAGTGTGCTTATATTGATTTCCATAATATGTAAAAAACACATACCTGTACTTTCTAACCAGTCATTATAACTACTCTATATCTTTTTACTTGCACTTCCCAGGTCAAAATCTAAACAGCAAGGTGTTCGAATAATCCATTTATTCATAGTTACTGATTATCATTGAAAACGAGATGGGAAAGGATGATTACCATGAAGAAAGCGGAAGTTGGAAATATCATTGAATTTAGAGAAGGCTTACAAGGAATCGTCGAGAAAGTGAATGAGAACTCTGTAATCGTGGACGTCACGTATATGGAAAATTACCTTGACTTGGAGCTTGAACAGAAGACAGTTGTCAATCATAAAAATTATAAGATCATCGGATGAAGGTACTGAACGACGGAATGGTTTTTGACCATTCCGTTTTCCTATGCAGGAACTTTATGGTTCATTTGGTTACCATGATATCATTTGTAACTTTTTTCTTTTTCATTCGTCTATATATAAAAGGGATGATTCTCTCCAGAGCGTCGATAGGTCATGCCTTTCTACACATATGAGAAATTCAACAGAAAGTTGAGGGAAAACGATGAAAAAATGGACGCAATATTTAGGCGGAGCGACAATGGCGGCCCTATTGCTGAGCGGATGTGGGACAACCACGGACGACAAGACGGCTGAACCACAAGAAGATACGGTAAAAGAAGAGAATACAGCAGGCTCAACAAATGGAGCTACTGATAGTTCTGAAGGGACAAAAAAGGTTAGGCTTATGGAACAGAATTTGCAATATACAAGTAATGGGGAAGCAAAAGAAGAAACAGCCTTCCTGAAAAATAGTGATAATCAACCATTTAGCCTATACGTCTTACAACAGTTCGAGTTGACTGCCGAGGAGCCTGGAAAGGATGTCCTTTTCCTGACCGATGACGACTCTGTATCCATGAGGATTGAATTATTAACGGGCGATGTCAAATGGGACGAAGTAGAGGAAAATGTCCAAACCCAACTGAAAAGCATTTCAGAGAAGATAGAGGACCCGGCACTTAACATAGATAATGGTTCCGGCTATGAAGTCGTGAACGGCGATGATGTGGTTACTTCTGTCTTACTCAAAGATGAGAAGTCCCCTGTCCGCTTAACCATGTTTACAAAGAAGGACAAAGATTACCGGGATGCCTTTCTAGAGATGGCTAAAACAATCATGAAAGAATCCTGATATCAAATAAAGGGAAAGGGCACGTAAGCCCTTTCCCTCGTTTTATATTTTTTTGCCTGCATCACTTTTCCAGACGAGGATTAAAAACAGTAAACTTATGTATCCAAATACCGGATAGAGATAACCCAGGAGTCTTCCATATCCGTACGTGCCGATAATCAACGCCACAATAAAGCTGAAGGCGATGATGAATATGCCAGGCACTTTAATATAGTTGCTGATTTGCCTCTGCAATCCGTAAATATTTCCGATGACTGAAGTGAAGATTTCGCCGTATATCACCAAGATGAACATCCAATGTAAATGACCGCCCACCATTTTCATAAGGACCGCCGATGGAATTTCATAGCTCATCACATCCGGAAGGGTCATAAGTGATAAATGCCCAGTGAGTAGAATAATCGTAAGGAATACCCCACCCAAAATAGCACCTTGCTTTATAATTCTTTCATCCTTAACCTCATACGCCACCGGAACAAGCACCGCCTGCGCTAAAGCCAGGTTAAAAGCGGTATAGGCAAACGGGGAGAATATCATCTTCAAGCTGATCCGTTCTTCTGGGAATTGCGTTAGAGAAGATAAAAATTCACCCGTCCCTAAAGTCGAGAAGAACAGAATCAAGCTAAATAGAATCATGATGGGAACAACAAAAGAATTCACTGTAAAAAGCCCACGCATTCCTAGCATCAAAACCAATGAAGCCAGAAGGGCCGTTGTCCAGCTCCCAACGTTTTTCGAGATGCCAAGCTGTTCCTCGAAAACGGCACCTGATCCCGAAATCATGACCGCTGTAACACCTAGCAGCATGATAAGGAAAAAAACATTGATGACGCCCGCTAATTTCTTCCCAAATAAAAATTGATTGAATTCTTCATAGGAAGCTGCCTTGATCCTTGAGGAAATCAACATGATCTTCGTACCACTGAAAATGAAAATATAGCCTGCTATTAAAATCCCGATAAAGCCATAAAAGCCATAACGGGTAAAGAACTCAACAACCTCCTTTCCAGTTGCAAAACCCGCTCCGACAACTGTACCTACATAAACGGCTGCAACCTGAAAGATTCCTGACCACCTAGAAAGCATGTACACCCCTCCTCCCTACATCTATATGTAAGAGGGAGAATTTTAAGACAGTCCAAGTCAGTTTAACCTAAATTAATGGGAAAGCTTCGGTCCTCCCATTTTAAAAACGCTCCCTCTAAAGGGAGCGCCTTTCTATAGAAGACCCGCTAACGATTCACGAGATTTCACAACTTATAAAGCTTGGTCATCGACCGAACTCAGCCATTCATCGATAACCCTTACGACAGACTGCACAGTACCTTCTGCAAATGGGGAATCAAGGTTGGCCGATTCCACGAGCCCAAGGAATGATTTACTTCCTCCAAGTTGACAAAGGTTTAAATAGTCCTTCCACGCACTCTCATCTTTTTCCACAGACTTTTTCCAAAATTGGAAAGCACATATTTGAGCCAAAGCATAGTCAATGTAATAAAATGGAGACTGATAGATATGACTTTGACGTTGCCAATAGCCTCCGCCCTCTAAAAATCCGTTCTCTTCATAATCACGATGAGGTAAGTATTCCTTCTCGATTTTGCGCCATGCCTGTCTTCTCTCAAGTGGCGATGCGTTTGGATTTTCGTAGACAAAATGTTGGAATTCATCCACAGCCACCCCATATGGCAGGAACACGAGCGAGCTACTTAAATGGGAGAACTTATACTTTTCTGTATCTTCTTTGAAGAACAGATCCATCCAAGGCCAGGTAAGGAACTCCATGCTCATCGAATGGATTTCGCAAGCCTCATAGGTTGGCCAATTATATTCCGGAATATCCAGGTCACGGCTTCGATACACCTGGAAAGCGTGTCCTGCCTCATGTGTAAGAACATCGATATCACCAGATGTCCCATTGAAGTTGGAAAAAATGTAGGGAGCTTTATAATCTTCAATGAATGTACAATATCCACCACTTGCTTTTCCTTTTTTAGCAACCAGGTCCATTAAATCATTTTCAATCATAAAATTGAAAAACTCATCCGTTTCGGCAGAAAGTTCATGGTACATTTTTTGACCATTTTCCACGATCCACTCCGCTTCGCCTTTAGGAACGGCATTCCCCGTACTGAATTGGAAATTCTCATCGTAATAATAGAGTTTCTCCAGACCTAGGCGTTTCTGCTGACGTTCCTTCAAGCGGGTAACGAGCGGAACCACTTCCTCTTTCACCTGTTTACGGAAAGCTGCCACCATCTCTGCATTATAATCGGTCCGTGTCATGCGATAATAACCTAGCTCGACGAAGTTATCATACCCTAATGTCGTTGCTATGCCATGTCGCACCTTTACCAGCTCATCAAAAATCCGATCCAGTTCGTCCTGCTTCTCTGCAAAGAAACCATAGTAAGCATCACTTGCCATTTTTCTGATGGAACGGCTCTCAGACTCCATGAAGGGCTGAAGCTGTGCCAATGTCCGCTCTTCTCCCTCAAATTCAATTTTCGCGGAAGCTATTAACTGTGAGTACTCACTTGCCAGCTTATTTTCTTTTTGCAGTTGCGGGATGATTTCCGGCGAGAACGTTTTGAGCTGTGCCTCAGCCAAATCAAATAGTTGCCTTCCCCACTTGGACTCAAGTTCCCGACGGAATTTCGATTGAACGAGTTCTGTATAAAACGCGGAAGTCATTTCCTCCATTTCAGGTGAGAATTCGTCCAAATAATCATTTTCATTTTTATAAAACTCATCAGTCGTATCAATGGTATGCCGAATATAGACCAGATTGCTCATCGTACCAACATAGTTTCGAATGGCATTTATTTCACTTATGGCTTCTACTTGTTCTTCAACCTCAGTCGCATCCACAAACTGCTTAAGAGCTTTCGTGAACTTCCCTTTAATGTCATCCAATTCAGGCCGTTCATATTTATACTCATTAAATTTCATAATTACACCCCAATTTCATCATTTGTATCCCTTTTTTCCCAAAAAAACACCTATCGTGTTCATTGGTTGCCAGTTAAAATAGGACATAATTACATTCGCCATATTCTTATGTAAAGCCTTCCTATTTATGAAAAAAGTAATAGGGTTCTCCGCCTTTAGTGGGCATGACCGTCAGATTCGGACGAATCATAATAAAACTACAAAAACACCTCAATTAAATTAAGGTGCTGGTTTACTGGATTATTTTTTTGCGGAGTAACCAATCTTTTTCAGTAATTCTATTGCCGTTTCTTTTTCCTCTTTCGTAAGGACGCTCATCACATCATCGATTCTTTTTTCATGATCAGGAAAGACATCCTCAATAAAGGCTTTACCTTTATCCGTAATTTTGGCAAACGTTACACGGCGGTCATCTTTACAAGCTATCCGCTGTAAAAACTCCTTCTGTTCAAGCTTGTCCACTACATAAGTAATGCTACCGCTTGCAAGCAAGATCTTTCCACCGATTTGTTGAAGAGGTTGATCACCTTTATGATATAACAGTTCAAGTACGGCAAATTCAGTAGGATTCAAGCCCGCTTCAGCTATATGTTTATTCACTATATCATTAATCGAACGGTGAGCTCTTGACATCACGATAAACAGCTTTAATGACTGTTGGATGCTATCATTCCCCATAACTTCACAACCTTAAAATTTTTAATTAAAATATCTTGAATTGAAGGTTATTATATTCTATTGCGCCTTTTTTGTCAATTTGCCTATAGGGCATGGCTATTGCTATTGTTTAATTCTCCAGTTTGATATACTAAAAGAAAAAATAAAAGTAGTGACCACATGAATTCAAGGCAGAGATTTTCGAAATACATACTTATTGTCATTTTACCATTAATCATTTTAACTATCACTTATTGGTTATATTTTGATTATTCCATCCAAGAAGAACGGAAAGCAAAGGCTGAATGGATTGGATCCGTTTATCAAAAATCGATAGACCAAGTAATCAGGGAAACCAAGGGAAATGTGGAATGGTTGAGTCGCAACCGTTCTATTCCATATATGGACGAAAAATCAAAGAATCAATTGTTAGACTCCTTCAAAGATACAGACCCCAGATACGCTGACATTTATCTGCTGGATCGAGAAGGAATGACCATACATAGTACAAGCAAGCAGCCCCCCCAATCCAAATTAATTGATCATGAAGATATGGACTTAGCTGTAAATACTCAAAAAGCGGTGATGGCCAACAAAACAGGAATTGATGATTTGAATTGTACGTGCTTCACCATCTTCGCCCCAATATTGGAAAAGGATAAGGAAGTACGGGGATTTTTATTGGTTCAGATCAAATTCGATTATTTAAAGAATATCTTGAATACACTTTCACCTGAACAAACAGTAAAACTTCAAACGAATGAGAGAGAAAAGGTCGTTGATATAAATATCGGGAATGTAAACCCAAGTTCAAGATGGATGACCCTCCCCTTGACAGAAGCCGAATGGTCCATATCAGTTAAAATGCTGAAAAAAAAGGATACCCAAAACATCCATATATTCTATTCTTTTATATTTTTCACCTTCATCATCACCCATGTGATTTATATTATTGTATATGAGTTCCTCTATCGTAGGAATTCAAAAAAACAAAAACAACTCATTGATGACCAAAAGTTGAATTTCGTAGGTACACTTGCAGCAAGTACTGCACATGAAATCAAAAATCCACTCACGGGCATAAAAGGACTTGTCCAATTGCTAAATGAGAAGCATCCAGATGAACAAGACCAGTTTTATTATTCCATCATCATGAAAGAGATAGAAAGGATAAACAGTATCGTCAGTGAGTTCTTGATTCTAGGTAAGCCGATGGTGCAAAACTTATCCTCATATGATGTACGCGGTATCGTTGCTGAATTAAGACCGATAATAGAATCTGAAGCTCGTTTTTACTGTATCGAAGTCGAATGGGATATAGTTAGGTCACCACTTCCTGTATACTGTACGAAGGACCAACTCAAGCAGGTCATACTTAATATAGCAAAAAATGGCTTTGAGGCCATGGAACAAGGCAAAAACCTGACCATACATATTTATCCAAAAAAACAAGAAGCTATTATAGAAATCATTGACACTGGACACGGGTTGGAATCGAACGACATCCAGAAAGTATTTGAGCCATTCTATACTTCCAAAAAGGAAGGGACCGGTTTAGGACTTTTCGTCTGCAAGAGAATCATCGAACTCTTCAATGGAACAATCGAGATTACAAGCAAGCTTTCGGAGGGTACGACGGTCATGATTCGCTTACCAATCCTAAAAGAGAACGTGAGTAAGTAATCTATATGGAAAGAATCACGTTTCAGTAAAGTAAACCCTTCTATCCTAAGATAATCATCTTGACGGACCTTAAATATAAGGTCACTAGAATAAGATTCTAATTTAGAAAGAAGGCAAATACATATGGCAAGTACCACAGCAACTAAACCTATACCAAAAAATCAAGAGATGACCCTCAAAATAATGATTATTATTGGCATATGCCACTTAATGAATGATTCTCTTCAGGCCGTGGTACCGGCCATGTTTCCCATCCTAGAAAAATCCATGTCTTTAACTTATACACAGTTGGGCATGATTGCCTTCTGCCTGAACATCATCTCATCACTTCTACAGCCAGCTGTCGGATTTTATACCGATAAAAAGCCACTGCCTTATGCTTTGCCAGTTGGATTAACCAGCACATTAATCGGAGTCATCATCCTGGCTCTTGCACCAAACTATATAACTATACTCGGTGCTGTCGTTTTAATGGGCTTTGGATCAGCCATTTTCCACCCAGAAGGATCCAGAGTCGCCTATATGGCTGGAGGTCCCAAGCGTGGATTGGCCCAGTCAATTTATCAAGTGGGTGGAAACAGTGGGCAGGCACTAGCTCCGCTCATCACGGCCATCATTCTTGTCCCGTTCGGGCAGAAGGGCGCTCTCTGGTTTGCTTTCGTTGCCTTTGCCGCGGTCATGCTATTACTGTACATAGCCAAGTGGTATTCCCAAAGGCTCGTGCATTTTCAGCCAAAAACTCTGGCGGCTAAAGTCGTTAATAAAGAGCGTTCCAATAAAGTGGCCAAAGCCTTGGTCTTAATATTATTCATTATCTTCGCCCGCTCCTGGTATGTATCCTGCATGACAAATTTTTATAGTTTTTATTTAATCGAACAGCACTCATTCACAATAAAAGCGGCACAGATCTTCCTTTTTGCCTTTTTAGCCGCTGGGGCAGTCGGGACATTTTTCGGTGGCCCGCTCGCCGACCGCTTTGGGCGGAAAAACGTGATACTTTTTTCCTTTGCTGCAAGTACGCCGATAACCGGTCTTCTGCCATTCGTACCACCGATTGCAGCTTTCATTCTATTACTGATTGCCGGATTCATCATCATGAGCAGTTTTTCCGTTACCGTCATATATGCACAGGAATTAGTTCCCGGTAAAGTGGGGACAATGGCTGGTCTGACTGTAGGACTCGCTTTTGGTATGGGGGCGATTGGATCCGTTTCATTGGGGGCGATTGCAGATATTATCGGGATTGCAGCCATGATTAAAATCGTAGGATTTTTGCCCTTGCTAGGGATCCTCAGTGTGTTCCTACCAAGTGATTTCATGTTAAAACAATGGTATCCCCAAAAATAGGTTTCACACTGTAACCAATTTGGATAATCAAAAATACAATACATTATTGTTTTACCCAGAGAAGAAGAAAAAAGAAAGACTGAAAAAAGAACAACCATGCAAAGGAGAAATTTATGAGTGGAGTTTTATTAGGCAGTATCCTCTCTGCTATGTCTACAGGGGCCGGTGCGCTACCGATTCTTTTCATTAAAGGGTCCATGACCCATCGATTCAGGGATACACTTTTAGCATTTACAGCTGGAATCATGATGGCTGCTTCCTTGCTAAGCCTCATTCCAGAATCATTGGCAACCGGGGGGTATATCCAACTTATCATCGGGGTTTTCCTCGGAGTCTTAACTTTAACGATTATGGAAAAAAATATTCCACACATTGATCTCGGCCATACGAAAAGTGGTATTCAATTTGATGAGAAAGCTTTGCTCATCATCACGGCCATCACATTGCACAATATTCCTGAAGGTCTCTCCGTTGGGGTCAGTTATGCCTCAAACGCGCCTGATACAGGGAATTTGATAGCTTTTGCAATAGGTCTCCAAAATGCTCCCGAAGGCTTGCTCGTCGCATTGTTTCTAATCAATCAAAAAATTGGGAGATTCACGGCTTTCATAA
Organism: Peribacillus sp. NPDC046944; assembly: GCF_050272735.1. NCBI lineage: Bacteria > Bacillati > Bacillota > Bacilli > Caryophanales > Bacillaceae > Peribacillus > Peribacillus sp. NPDC046944. The sequence continues at coordinate 140,702 of NZ_JBNNML010000004.1, read as the reverse complement.
TTGCCACCTTAACTGGCGCCATAGAAATCGTCACGGGTCTATTAGGATATTACTTAACCTCTTATATTGAATTCTTGGTCCCTTATGGTCTTGCATTTGCCGCTGGGGCTATGCTATTCATCGTCTACAAAGAATTGATTCCCGAAAGTCACGGGGATGGGAATGAGCGCACCTCCACCTATTCCTTCATAGTCGGACTCTTATTTATGGTCATCTTATTGGAAATTCTATGATAATTGAACATGACAAAGGCTGGCTCCTTATGTGAGTCAGCCTTTTTCCTTTTTAAACAGCCGCAGATGATAATTTATCAAGCTGACTGTTAAGAATATATCTCCTGACATAAAACAAATCTTTGACAGGCACTCCTATGAAACTGACTCCATACCGATATGCATCTTCCATTTCCCGCTCATTTTGTATCCTGATTGTAAAATGATTCCTGGCATGATCAATCATAAAGGTGATGGTATGCAACTCGGCTTTCATTAGTTTGTTTTCACACGAAAATCCTAGGCCCTTGATGCTCAAATCAATCAACTGAACCCTTTCACTTTTTTGGGGGGACTGGACTTTTCCTTGAGCAACATACGATACCCTTGCAGCCCGTCTTCTTTCACTATCCTGAAGGGTATCGTACCATGGAATAAATAAGTATAGATTATTCTCTTGCTTTTTTATGATATTCGTTTCGAATGTTTGGGATTTATGCAGGCAGATAACGGTATCACCGGAATTAAATCGATCAGGATCCATAACAATGACATTCATCAGTTCCCCTTCGATAAAAAATAATGCCGCCTGGCTAATCTCCCCTCGTTTTACTAGTTGAATATATTCCATTCTTGACCTCTATTTCTTCATAGTCACTGCTATCCAAAGATAAATTCACGATCCATTTTCTTATATATTTATTAAAGGAAGTAATCATTGTAGAAAGGTTCCTGTAAGATGACGACCAAGTCTTTTGTTTCCACTCTCATTTCAATAGGCGTATGATGTTGCAGAATCAAATATTCATTAATCAGTTTATCAAGCTCCTCACTGATCCGAATGGTATGATTATGACTCATTCCGTGTATTTGCGCAAAATCCATCATTTCCCACCGTTTTATTCGTATTTCGTTACAAATTTCCATTGCATTCCGACAATTCATACCTATATTCACTACTCCTGCCCTTTTTAGAGTTTGATTATATTTAAGAATTATTACAAAATATACCTTATATGTAAATAGGTTCGCAAAAAAAGACAAAACTTCTTATATTGCGATAAAATTCAAAGCAACAGAAGACAGAAAATGACGGGAACCCTTATGACCTTTTCAAACAAAAAAAAACCCTTCAATTTATGAAAGATTTCAAGTACCCAACCTTGTGAAAAGAAAAGAACCAGTTACCCAATTGGCATCATCCTCTAAGCTTCACTTTTAATGGGCAAATAGATATGAAAAACTGTCCCTTTATCGACTTCGCTTTCCACTTCGATATATCCATTATGTTCTTCTATGATTTTATAGCTGACCATCAATCCGAGGCCAGTCCCTCTTTCCTTTGTCGTATAAAATGGCTCACCTAACTTTTTTAACTTTTCTTTGGATATCCCGTTTCCTTGGTCAATAATCGAGATGCGAACGTGGCTATTTGACACTTGGCTCGATTGGATACGAATTGTGCCGCCATCCGGCATGACTTCCAGTGCATTTTTAATAATATTGATAAATACTTGTTTTAACTGATTTGCTTCACAGAATATGTTGCATGCAATTCCCTCAAAATCTGTCTCAAAGCGGACATTATTAAGTAAAGCTTGTGCCGCTAAAAGCTCCAGTGTCTCTTTCAGGATGATGTGCAAGTCTTGTTCCAAATATTGAAGGGCCTGCGGTTTAGCCAAAACCAGGAACTCTGTAATAATCGTCTCGATGCGCTGTATTTCTGAAGTGATTATGTGAAAATAAGTAGAGAAATCCTCTTTGACCAAATCTTCAAGCAGTTGGATGAAACCTTTTAAAGCTGTCATGGGGTTTCTAATTTCATGGGCGATTCCGGCGGCAAGTTCACCAACAACATGTAAGGTATCCGATTTCCTAATTTGTTCTTGCATTTCAAGCCTTTCACTTACATTGCGAAAAATGGTTAAATTCAGGTTTGAATACAGATTGCCTCTTGTTAAAAATTCAATATGCTTAATCCTTCCATCTTCGAATTTTAGTGGAATGATGGAAGAATACACTCCTTTTTTATATACCGCTTCCACATGTGCATTCAAATCAATTGCATTTTCCGGTACTTTTCCGATGAATTCCTTTACGGTTAGAGAAAGGAGTTTTTCCTTAGAGATTTCCAGTATTGCCTTACCTGATTCATTAAAGTCCGTAAATCCATCCTTGTTCCATAAGATCAACCCATCAAGTGACCCCTCAAAAATTTTCCTGAATTTCTCTTCACTTTTCCTTAATTCTTTTTCTATTTCCCAGCGTTCGGTTACATTACGAAAGATGGTTACATTATACCCATCGCCCTCATGTTTCTTTGCCGTTAATTCAAGTAATTTGATTTGATTGTTTGGCATCTTATAAAAAATATCATCCCTGACTTGGCCGTCTCTTTCAAAAGTAGCAAGCATTCTTTTAAAATAACGATTTTCCTTATAGATGAATTTCCATATGTCACTGCCAATCATTTCTTCCTTAGTGGATTCAAATATTTTACAGGCTGATTGATTGACTCGAAAAATAACACCGGCCTCATTCCAAAAAACGATTCCTTCCATTGATTGATCAAATAACTCGGCAAAAATCCTTTCGCTCGACTCTAATTTCTTTTCAATAATATTCGATTCAGTGATCTTCGAAAACGTCGTTATGAATAATTCATTTCCGACTGGTGTACGGGTTGAAAAAGTAAAACGACAAGGCTTCCCATGTAGGGTTACCTCCAATTCACCCATAGAATTCAATGTTGTAAAAATTTCACTAACCCCTTCGTCTAGCTGTGACTTATCATCATGTGTCACCAAATCTGATAGTCTTTTCCCAATAAGATCTCTTTTATTGATTTTCAAACCATTCATGAATGCGGAGTTTGCCTCTAATATAAGTCCTTTACGACTTAAAAGGAGAATACCCTCTCTTGCTGTATCGAAATTATCCAAAACCATTTGCGGTGGCATCAAATTCCCGACCTGATCGATTTCAGACACATCCTCCAAACGAAAAATCCTCTTTCCACCTGAAAGTGTCCCAACCTGTATAAACTCAAACTCCCTCATGTTTCCATTATGGAGTTGTACCGCTTTCCTTTTCTTAAGAGGCTTTTTATGCCTGCTTAATCCCTCCACATCAACTGCAAGTAAGGTACTTGCTTGAAGAAAATCACTAAGCTTCAGTTTAGCCAGTTGTTCTCTGGGCTGATCGAACAACAAGCATGCCGCCTCATTCGCATAGGTGAATCTCAGGTTTTCATCGATCATTATATGGGGCTCTATAATGGAATTAAAGATTTCTTTATATTCTTCGATGTGTTTATTCAACCTGCTGATCTCCTCATTACAGACAGCCTCGTACTCTACATTCATATTCAAACCCCTTTCCAAACCTACTTCCATTCATTTCTTTCGACACCTATCTCTTTCGACATCCACCCCAAATTCCCTCGCTATTTCAAAAAAAACAGTAGAATAGAATTAGTCATGCGTGTAAAATTTATATTGCCATTCTCTTAATTCATTTTTGAATTAAGGGAAATTTAAGCTCTTTCCATGATAATGGATTTCAATCTCTATTTTTAGGGTATAGAGATACAATGATTTCTTCTCCTAAAAATAAATATTTGGAGGCAACTATGAAACAACGTGATTTTTTCTTTGACAATGCTAAGTTCATTCTCATGGGCTTTGTCGTTTTTGGACACTTGTTGAACACCTATATAAACGATAGTGAAACGATTTATGCGCTTTACAAAACCATTTATTCCTTCCATATGCCGGCCTTCATCCTTGTTTCCGGTTTTTTTGCAAAAGGATTTTATCAAAAAGGGTATTTAGCGAAAATCACCATGAAAATGATCGTACCTTATATCATTTTCCAAATCATTTACACAGTGTACTATTATTTTCTATATGATCGTTCTTCCTTCAATGTAGACATGCTCACCCCCCATTGGTCTTTGTGGTTCTTGATCAGTTTATTTTGCTGGAATATCATGCTTCTCGGTTTCTCTAAACTGAAGCCGCTTGTCGGTATAGGTTTATCGTTCCTAATCGCCTTGCTAATTGGATATGTGGACTTCATTTCCAATTTCCTAAGCTTATCGAGAACGTTTGTATTTTTCCCCATGTTTTTAATTGGGTATCATTTAAACAAAGATCATTTAAAAAGACTATTTACACCTAAAGTCCATATAGCATCACTCTCTATCATCCTTGTTGTTTTCATCGGTTTTTATTTAAAAGCAGATATCAATTATAAATGGTTGCTTGGCTCTAAGCCCTATTCCGAGCTAGAGGAAGCGTCCATCATATCCATGTTTAAACGTCTTGGTTTTTACGGATTAAGTGTCATTACAGTGTTTAGCTTTTTATCCTTTATCCCAAGACAACAATATTTCTTTACCAACTGGGGTAAGCAAACCCTGTATGTGTACTTGCTTCACGGCTTCTTCATTCGTTTTTTCCGTGAAAGCACCCTTCAGGAATACTTTAGTAACACCGAAAGCTTCATCATGCTAGCCGGGCTTTCCTTCTTGATTACAGTTATGCTTTCAAGCGAAATCATAGGTTCCATGGCACAGCCCATTATCGAATTGAAAATATCCAGGACCAAACAGTTCGCTCGTAAAGTTAAAGAATATATAAAGCCTAGTAAAGAACATAAACAATCTACTACCAGGTTTTAGAACAAAAAGGGCAGCCATAGGGTTGTCCTTTTATTTTCTTCTATTTAACATTTTATACTGTAAGTGGTTTTCCAAAACCAAGAGACTATGGTACAATTATTCGTTAGTGCTTGTTGGCTTTTAGATAACATGTACACGAAAGGAGATAGGCGCTTTCATTGCGCCATTTTTTATGAATATAATTATTAGTACTCTTAATGCAAAATACATCCATACATCTCTATCCATACGATACCTGAAGGCTTATGCCCAACCGGAATACGATGCACAGCTTGCGGAATACACCATCAAAGATCCGATTATGAACATCGTCGGCGACCTCTATTCCAAAAAGCCGGATGTAATCGGATTCAGTTGTTATATATGGAATATCGAAGAAACCATGAAAGTCGTGGCGATGCTTAAAAAGATCAATCCTGAACTGGTTATCATCCTCGGTGGTCCTGAAGTGACCTACGATGTTCATGATTGGCTAGATCAAATTCCAGGTGCTGATTTTATTGTCATTGGCGAGGGGGAAGTAACCTTCAAGGACCTGCTTTCCGAAATAGAAGGGGAACACAACTATAAGAAAGTTAGTGGAATTGCTTATCGGCAAGATGGTAAAAAGGTGATTCAGCCCCAGAATGGCAAGGTGGACCTGAAATCCCTTCCCTCACCATACCGTTTAGAGGAAGATCGTAATGAGATATCCAAACGGGTGACGTATATCGAGACAAGCCGTGGCTGTCCGTTCAGCTGTCAGTTCTGCCTATCATCGATTGAAGTGGGTGTGCGCTATTTTGACCGCGAAAAAATTAAAGAAGACATCAGGTATTTGATGGATAATGGGGCAAGAACGATTAAGTTTGTCGATCGTACATTTAACATTAGCCGGAGCTATGCGATGGAGATGTTCAGGTTTTTAATTGATGAGCATCAACCTGGAGTCGTTTTTCAGTTCGAAATCACGGCTGACATCATGCGCCCGGAAGTCATTCAATTCTTGAACGATCATGCGCCTGCCGGATTGTTCCGTTTTGAAATCGGTGTACAGTCTACGAATGATCATACAAATGATCTCGTGATGAGAAGACAGAATTTCGAAAAGTTGACCCGAACTGTCACGATGGTAAAAGACGGACAGAAAATAGATCAGCATCTCGATTTAATTGCTGGCCTGCCTGAAGAAGATTATTTTTCATTCAGAAAGACCTTCAATGATGTTTTTGCACTACGCCCCGAAGAGATGCAACTCGGATTCTTAAAAATGTTGCGTGGCACTGGGCTGCGCATTAGAGCGGATGAACACGATTATATTTACAGTGATCATGCCCCTTACGAAATCCTGGGAAACAATGTTTTAACCTTTGATGATATTGTCCGCATTAAACAAGTCGAAGATGTCCTTGAAAAATACTGGAACGATCATCGAATGAACCATACAACCGAGTTCCTTGTAGAAACGGTATTTACCTCCCCATTCGACTTCTTCCAGGAATTCGGCACCTATTGGGATGAGCAGGGCTGGTCACGCATTGGGCATCAGCTTGAAGATTTATTCAAGCGATTAGAGCTATTTTTGATTAAAAGGGAAACCGATCAATTGAATAATGTCATCGGTCTCATGAAATTGGATTACTTTAAGAATCAAAAATATAAGCCACGTAAACCTTGGTGGGAAGCCTCTTTAGATAAACATGGCCGTTCTAAGATTTATGAAGAAATTCTTAAGCATCCCGAGCACCTAGGAACCGATTTCAGGGATTTACAACTGAACGAAAAGGAAATATATAAGCATACCTTGATTGAAGAACTTCCGTTTGATTTAGAAACCTACTTAACGGATGGGACCATAATTGAACAACCTTCCATCATGCTTGCCTATTTTGATCCAAGTGGTAAAGGTTCTCGTATCTTTTCACTATCTAAGGCTGAAAGCACAATACAATAAGAATAAGGACGGACCCCTGTTTGTGGGGTCCGTCCTTATTTACTTTTTGTTATTTTTCGCGGCCAGTATTTCATAGATCTCGGTTGCATTCATATCTTCACTAAATTCCATACCGAATTCCGTTCGTACGTACTGGGCCTTATCTTTTTTCTCTGGTTGTTTACGTGTTTGTTTATTCATTTAACTTCTTCCTTTTCTGCCTTGTTTAGAGTTACGGTTTGCACCCTTCATGACATTTTCATCGGCTGCAAATTCATTTGAAAATTCATCTATTCCTTGATTCTTCTTCGGCGTTTTACTGGCTTTTACAGCCCCATCAACATTGGCTTTCCTTTTCATTTTCATTCCACCTCTATAAAAAAAGTTAACATTATAGAATGGGGTAATTCCGTTCAAAATTATTCACGGATAATATATCGTCATTCGCGTACATTAAGACTAAAAACGGAGGAGGATATAATGAAGAAAAAACTCGATAACCCAATTTTATCAGATACTCAGCCACATCAAATCAATGCACCTAGCTTCAAGAACACTGGAATAAAACCAGAAGCACCATTTGTGAATGAGTATGGAGTGGTCATCGGGGACAGTAAGTACGCCTCAGACAATTCACCGCTTGAAAATTGGAATGAGGATACAGACCCGGAAATCATGGCTGGTGATGAATGGGTCCACCCGACAAATGATATTGGCTGGAACTCGACTGAAAATCGGGAACTATTAGAAGCCAAACGAGATCCTCAAGCCCCTTTTTTCCATCCCGATAAAGATGTCAGCTCCGAAACGGATTAAGCTCTCGCAAATTTAAGGGTATCCTGAAACTTCCAGGACACCCTCTTTCCTTATTTAATCTGCAAAATCAATTTCCCTTTCGTTTGACGCGCGTTCATTTCTTCATGAACCGCCGCTGCCTGTTCGATTGGATAAATACCTCCGATGGTCATCTTTAGTTTACCTGAGGCTACATAAGAGAAAAGCTCTTCGATACTCGGTACAAGCAAATCCGGCCTTTTCATGATCTGGGGTAGGAAAAAACCTATGACGGATTGATTACGGCGCATTAAATTCTGAGGATTCATCGTATATAGCTCACGACTAGCATTGCCAAAAACGACTATGCGACCAAAAGGAGCCAGACATTTCAGGGTCTTATTGAAAATGTCCCCTCCTGCCATTTCAAGGGCAACATCCACGCCCTTACCGTCTGTCGCCTCTCTCACTTCGAGCTCCCATCCCTCTTTCGTATAATCAATGAGTACGTCCGCCCCCATCTCTTTTGCGAGTTCCAATTTTTCTTCGGTGCTAGCTGTGGCAATTACTTTCCCTGCCCCGAAAATCTTTGCAAGCTGGACAGCAAGCGTCCCAACGCCCCCGGCTGCTGCATGGATAAGTACCACTTCCCCAGCCTGCAGGCGTCCCATCGTCTTTAAGATGTGATACGCACTTAGCCCTTGTAGGGGTAAAGCAACCGCGTCATGGAAAGAGATTTCATCCGGTAATGGAATTGCGGAGAATTCATTGGACAAGGCATATTCGGAATAGCCGCCTGATTCAATCAAACTCACAACCCTAGTTCCAGCCTTGATCTTGGTTACTTTTTCTCCTACTTCCACCACAACCCCTGCCACTTCTGCACCTGGAATAAACGGGAGCGGCGTTGGTACGACATATTGCCCTTCCCGCCGGGCTGTATCGGCATAGTTGACCCCGACACAGTCAATTTCAATCAATACTTCATATCCGGTAGGCGTCGGTTTTTCCTTTTCTGTCAACTTTAGAACTTCAGGTCCACCGTAGGCTTCAAATTGTATGGCTTTCATCTTCTTCCCCCTCTATTAGTTCCCCGTATATTTCGGCTTTCGTTTCTCTTTGAATGCAGTAACCCCTTCTATATGATCTTCAGTTGTCCCCATTAGGGTTTGGGTAATCCGTTCCTGTTCAAGAATTTCCTCAAGTGAAGCCGTAAACGAATGACTCACAAGTTTTTTCATCATTCCATAGGCTTTTGTTGGCCCATGTGCCAGCTTGTCGGCTATCTTTAACACTTCTTCTTCAAGTTGATTCAATGGAAATACATGATTGATAACGCCTAACTGATGTAAACGCTCGGCCGAAATCGGTTCGGCCGAGAAAAAGAGTTGTTTGGCAAGATGCGGGCCCACTAATTTCGGTAAAAAGTATGAACCACCTCCATCCGAAATTAACCCTACCTTTGAAAAACTCATAGCAAATTGGCTATCCTCTGCAGCCACGATTAAATCGCAAGCAAGTGCCAAATTAAAACCGGCCCCTGCAGCAAATCCGTGTACCGCGGCGATTATGGGAACCTCGCAGGAATCCATCGCCAATATACAATCATTCAGTTTACCGACATGGTCATACATTTGTACGGCAGTGGCCTGGCCCATCGATTTGACATCCCCTCCGGCGGAGAATGACCGTCCGGCTCCCCTGATTACGATGGCTCTTATTTGAGAATTCTGCCGAACATCAACAATCGTATTGGTTAAGTCCGCTATCATATCCGGACTAAAGGCATTCAAGCTTTCAGGGCGGTTCAAAGTCACCAGCAATACATGATTGGAAACCTCCGTTAATAAATGTTCTCTTAACATGTCTTCATCCCCCTTTATTTGATTAACCATCCACCATCCACTAAGATATCGGTGCCTGTCATGTATGAGGCTTCAGGTGAAGCGACAAATGCGATGACGTTACTGATTTCCTCTGCCTTCCCTACTCTTTCGAGGACCGTGTTTCTTTGTATCGACTTCAGGAATTTCTCATTCTGCAAGCCATCCTCCGTTAATGGAGTTTCAATGAATCCCGGTGATACCGAATTAACCCGGATTCCGTATGGAGCCAGTTCAAGTGCCAATGACTTCGTCAGACTAAGTACACCAGCTTTAGCAGAACTGTAATGCGGGATATGGGCCCCTGCTTGATGGGCGGATAGTGAGGCCGTGTTGACGATGGCCCGATTGCCGGCAGAGTCAAGTTCATGGCTTGCCGCTTCTTTCATCACCTTCCCTAAATATTTTGAGACAAGAAAGACACTTTTCAAATTGACATCTTGGATCATATCCCATACTTCTGTGGAGGTATCTAAAAGTTTGGAGGACCTCGATCCTCCCGCGTTGTTTATCAAAATATGAAGATCCCGGTATTGTTCGGTAACATACATGGCCAGCTCTTTAACGTCTTCCTCATCCGTAACATCAGCAGGAAAAATGTCAGCCAGCGGGATAGTATGGCGGGCATTGATCTCAGCCGCCACTTCTTTCAGCTTCCTTTTCGTCCTTCCTACTAATAAAACCTGTGCACCCTCATCCGTTAACCTTAATGCTGTCGCTTTCCCAATACCCGAACCCGCACCTGTTATTACAGCAATGGATTGTGAGAATCTCATTGTTTCACACCTTTCTTCTTACCTTATCGACCCTTTATCTCTGCCTATTCTTCACAGTTTGTATTTTTCCATTTATCAACTCCGGAACAAGGGTTATCGACCCTTTTTGAGTTGCCAACCTCAAATCGCCATTTAAATCATGATTTTCAAACAGCTGACCAACATGCGAAGTTTGGAGGATTTCAAAGGCACTGTTGATATTCGTGCTATAAAAGGCACATGCTGCTTTCGCTGCATCATTTAACAGGAACGCATCTTGTGTCCCATTGACCAAACAATGAATCAAATGGCCGGCCCCATAAAAATCTTCCATACTGAATTCACCCGAATTGCCCGAACACACAATAACAATGGTTTCCGTTTGGTGAACGTTTTTGATTTTTTCTGCAACGGATGGATTATTCAGTAAAGAGGCAATATACACCTTTTTGGCCGAACTTGATTTTTGTAGGGCCACTGTGCCATTAGTTGTCGATAAGACAAGCGTTTTACCCTGAACTAGCTTATTCAACAGCGTCGGACTCGGATAGATGAAGCCCTCAATAGGTTGGGCCCTCATTTCCCCGGCAAGGAGGCATTCCCCTTGAGTCATATCTTTGCTTTTCAATTCGGCATCGGCAGGGCTCAGGACAGGGATTACCTGCTCCGCTCCATTATGAAGAGCAGACACGATGGTCGTGGTTGCTAATAGCACATCTAGTACGATGGCGACTTTCTCCCCATCTAGAAGCTTGTCCCTGTTGATTTCTTCTTTTTTCAATAGCAAGTGTATATGCTGCATCGTCTGTTTCATCTAATCAGGCTTCCTTTGCGGCTACGTGGGCAGCATGAGTAATTAAACTTTTCACCATTTTCCCCAATGAAGAAAAGCGTATATCCTTGGTCTGCCCCAATTCATACCGATAATAGATTTGCTGAAGAATCACAGCTAACTTGAAATAGCCAAATGTCAAATAATAATCGATGGTAGAAACGTCTCTACCGCTTCTCACAGCATAGGCTTCGATAAATTCATTCCTTGATAAAAAACCATCCATAGTAGTAAGCGATGCTTGGCCCAAACCGGATTTGACCATTTCTGGGTCGCCACTTTCCGTCCAATAGCTTAAGGCAACGCCTAAATCAGCCAGCGGATCACCGACCGTCGACATTTCCCAATCAAAAAGACCGACCATCTCGCTTAAATTCTGGTTGAACATCGCATTATTGATCTTAAAGTCATAGTGAATGATCGAGGTTTGACTATAACGCGGCATATTCTTTTGTAAATAAGCAACGAGCGGTCCCACTTCCTTGATTTCATCCGTCTTTGCCCGTTCATATCTGGAAATCCACCCGTGTACCTGTCTCTCCATAAATCCATCAGGCTTTGAAATTTGAGCTAATCCCGTCTTTTCATATGGAATGGAATGAAGATCCGCAAGCTGATCCACCATGATAGTGGATAGTTGACGGCACTTTTCCACAGTCGGGACAATATCTTTAGGAAACTTGGAATCTATTACTATTCCATGTTTTCTTTCCATTAGAAAAAAAGGGGAGCCCACAACCGAGACATCAACCGAAAACAGGATGGGTTCAGGCGCTGCTTGAAAATACGGATGGATGGAAGAAAGAATATGGTACTCCCGTTTCATATCATGGGCTTTTGGAGCGACCGGACCAAGTGGAGGTCTCCTCAATACTGCTTCCCACTCACCGACTTTAAGTTGATAGGTCAAATTGGAATATCCTGTCGAGAACTGTTGCACTTCCAATGGATCATTTGGCAAATCCACTATCTTTTCCTGGAGGAATGCCTCTAGTCTTTTAACACCGAGCTCCTCCCCTGAACGAACAGGAATGGTATCATCCATCGTTCCCTTCACCCCTCGTACTTTAGTAAACTAGCTATGGACAATATGCGAGACTAATCTTTCTTTAATCGTTTCAGGAATGGGTTCGCTTTTTTGTTCCCCGAAATTAAAGCAAACCAATATCGCCGTTCCTTTTGCGATGGTCTCTCCCGTTTGCGAACAAATAATATCATGGCTCATCTCACAGCTTTTCGTCCCTACCTTTGTCAAATATGTTCGAACGGATAAGAGTTGGTTAAAGTACCCTTGGGTAATAAAATCGCATTTTGTCGAAGCAAGTAAGAAATTCCAGTCTTCGATATTCGAGGCCAATCCCAGCGCTTCAAAGAATTTCATTCGGGCCTCTTCAAGATAAATAAAATAACTGGTGTTATTGATATGTCCCAATGCATCCGTTTCAGAAAAACGCACGTTCACATTAAGTTCATGCATAATATACCTCCTAATTTTTAGCGATGGGAGAACGCGGGTTTCCGCTTTTCCAAAAATGCTGCAACTCCTTCTTTCACATCTTCCGTTTGAAAGATTTCCTCAAAAAGATTCGTTTCAAGCTCCAACCCTTGTTCAAGTGTCGATTCGCTCCCTTCATCGATGGCCTTCTTAATCCTTGATAGGGCCTGTAATGAATGCCTCGTCATTCGGGATGCCAACTTTTTAGACTCGTTTAATGCGCTTCCCTCATCCACGACTTTATTGACGAGCCCAATTTTTTCTGCTTCCTGAGCAGAAAGTGGATCTCCAGTAAAGATCATTTCCTTTGCTTTAGCATTTCCTACAAGTCTCGACAAACGCTGCGTGCCCCCAGCTCCTGGAAATAACCCTAATTTCACTTCCGGTAAACCGATTTGCACGCCTACTTCGGCAACACGCAAATCACAAGCCAGTGCCAATTCACATCCACCCCCTAAAGTCATTCCATTCAAAACAGCGATGGTCGGTTTAGGAAATTGGTCAATCTGAGTTAAAACCCCATGGCTTTCTCTTACCGTCTCCTTCATATTTGGATTGCCCATCATTTGTGGGAATTCTTTTATGTCCGCACCTGCGGCAAACGCCATATCTCCAGACCCGGTAATGAGCACGGCAACAATTTCATTATCATCTTTAAGTTGTGTGAAAACTTCGGACAACCCTTGAAATACCTGTCTGCTGATCACATTCAACGGCGGATTATCAATTGTCACAATCGCAAGCTGATTTTCTTTTTCCACTCTCACTAAGTTTGTCATACATTCTTCACTCCTTGATTTGTATAGTCGTACCAGCCTTTTCCAGTTTTCCTTCCTAAATTACCTTGTTTCACCTTTTCCTCTATACAGGCATTAGGTTTATCTTCTGGATTACCTGTTTCTTTATAACGTTGCTGCATAACGTAGTAACCCACATCAATACCAGACAAATCCATCAATTCAAATGGGCCAATGGGGTGACTTAAAGCTTTACGGCAAATCAAATCGATGTCCTTATAATCCGCTATCCCTTCTTCATATAAATAAAGGGCTTCCCGTTGCAACGCCCCCAATATGCGATTTGCGACGAACCCGGAAATTTCCTTGCGTAGTAAAATGCCTGTCCGATTCATTTTCTCCGTGACTTCTAATGCAAGCTTCGCTGTTTCTTCGGATGTTTGATCACTCATGACCACTTCCACGCAATCCATGACAAGAGGCGGGAAAAAGAAATGCATATTGATGAACTTATCCGGACGGTTCGTCACCCCGGAAAGTAAACTATTCACGATAGTCGAACTATTTGTCGCAAAAATGGTGTTTGCCGGTGCAAATTGCTCTAGCTTAGCGAAGACTTCCTGCTTCACTTCAATTTTTTCGACTACTGCCTCAATAATCAAATCGGCATTGCTGGCGGCTTTATTCAAATCGGTCGTAAATTGAAGACGGGTGAAGGCTGCCAATCTACTGTCTTCACTCAGCTTTCCTTTTTGCACCCATTTATTCATGATTGCCTCTAACTTTTCCTTTGCCGATTGCAAAGCAGTGTCCTGGACATCCTGTAATACCGTATTGAATCCGCCTAGGGCAGCAAGCATCGCAATTTGATGTCCCATCTGTCCTGCCCCGATTACCGATATCGACTGTATCTTATTGGTCGACATTGAGTCACCCTCCCTTTTTAACTCGTTTATTCATTAATTCCATGTAAAATCATTTCCATGAATATTTCGGCTACTTCCCGATCTGTCTTTTTTCCATCAGGGTCGAACCATTGATAACTCCAATTGACCACACCCAAAATGGCAAATGAGATAATAGAGGTATCAAGAGTAGAACGGAATTCCCCCCGTTTGCCCCCCTCTATCAACAATCCTTCTATTTTATTGCGGAATTCATCCCGCTTCGGAAGGATTTGATCCAATTTATCTTTGCTGAGGTTTTTCATTTCGCGGAAAAAGATGGTTGCACTCGACTTTTTGGACTTGATGCTTTTTAAAAGCATATAAACCATATCGAACAGCTTATCCTTACATCCTTTACTAGTATCCTGAAGAATCGTTTCCTGCCCAGTTAGCAGTTCATTGATATAAGCGAGATGAATATCCATCAGTAGCTGTTCTTTACTTGTAAAGTAATAATAAAACGTTCCTTTTGTCACCCCTACCGATTCGACAATATCCTGAATGGACGTTTCGCTGAAGCCTTTCTGTTCGAATAAGCGTATGCCATGTTCCGTCATTTTATCTTTCATGTGTGTAATCCCCGCATTCTGTTAAACTATCAGTTGAATTGATACCATAGGCTTTCGTACAATCATGCCTCTTCTTATTTCCTAGTCATTTCTTCTCTTAAAGCGCGCCTTAAAATCTTCCCGACATTTGTTTTTGGAAGTGCATCTCGAAATTCAACTAATTGAGGGACTTTATAAGCCGATAAGTTTTTCCGGCAATAATCGATGATTTCCTGTTCGCTGGTTTCCTGGTTACTTTTAAGAACAAGTACCGCTTTTACGCTTTCTCCCCTATACGCATCTGGAACTCCGATTACCACCGCTTCCTGGACGGCTGGATGCTCATAAAGTACCTCTTCCACATCACGCGGATAAATGTTATATCCGCTAGCAATGATTAAATCCTTTTTCCGATCTACAATATAGAGATATCCATCCTCATCCACTTTGGCGATGTCCCCCGTATAAAGCCATCCATCTCTCAATGTGACCGCTGTCTCCTCCGGCATGTTCCAGTACCCTTTCATCACTTGTGGGCCTTTAACCACCAGTTCTCCCAATTCTCCTGGTGATACTTCACTCAATCCCTCCCCCAGGTCCACTACTTTATAATCCGTCGATGGGAAACCAATCCCCACGCTCCCTGGCTTTCTTTCAGCAAACGCCGGATTGCAATGTGTGGTTGGGGATGCTTCCGAAAGTCCATATCCTTCCAATATCTTCGCACCTGATTTCCTCTCGAATTCACGAAGCAACTCAACGGGCATCGGTGCACTGCCACTATTACAAAGGTGTATAGAATCCATGCCGTATTCTTCGGCTTTAGGATGATTCGTCAAAGCGACGTACATTGTCGGTACACCTGGAAAAGTAGTTGGCTGTTCACGCTTGATTGTTTCAAGTACTTCTTCTATTTCAAAACGAGGGAGCATAATCGAATCCCCCGCAGTATAAATGGACAAATTCATTGCAGACTGCATCCCAAACACATGGAAAAGCGGGATGACCGTCAACGTTCGTTCCCTTCCCATTTTTAACTCATGTTTAAAAAATTCATAAGACTGAATGACATTGGCCAAAATGTTGCGATGCGTCAGCATGGCACCCTTGGATCGTCCCGTTGTTCCTCCTGTATATTGAAGGACGGCTATATCATTTACAGAATCAAATGAAACAGGGATTATGTTACCGTCACCCGTTTTCAAAAACTGGTCAAAAGCAACATCGGGTTGAAAATCTGCTTCAGATGTCTGGAGACTGACTACAATGACATTTTTCACATTCCCATTAGGCTGTACGCTCTTCACTTTTGGATACAATCCATCTAAAACGACAATGGTCTCGGCTCCCGAATCCTGTAGAATTTGCTGAAGCTCCCTTTCGACCAACATTGGATTGACTTGGGTAATGATTGCTCCTGCCGTCAAGGCCCCATAATAGGCGATAACGTATTGAGGACAGTTAGGTAGCATGAGGGCAACTCGATCACCCTTTTGCACTCCCTTTTTTTGAAGGGCGGAAGCAAAAGCCTGTGATGCAAAGAAGAGCTCTTTGTACGAAATCTTTCTCCCATAAAAGGTGATCGCTGTGTTGCTTGGATAAGACTCAAATGCCTTTTGGAGGATCTGTTGCACCGGGACTTCAGGGACTTCAATTTCCTTCAAGATTGAATCAGGATAAACGGACAGCCATCTTTTATTATTCATTACATACCCTCCAGCCATTTTTGATTCTATTTTCTACATGACATGAGAACCGCCATCAACAATCAGGATATTGCCCGTCACATAATCTGAAGCTTTTGAGGCGAGGTATACAGCAGCACCCTTCAAGTCATCCTCGTTGCCTAATCTTTTGAGCGGAGTGGAATCGAGAATAGGACTTTCCCCTTTAGCTAGCACGCCTTTCGTCATGGTTGTGGGAAAGAAACCCGGGGCTATCGCATTTATGTTGATATTATGTTGACCCCATTTAGCGGCTAAATCTTTTGTCAAGGTTATGACCGCTCCCTTGCTCGTATTATAGCCAACGGCATCCAGTATGTTTGGATTCGTACCGCCCAGACCGGCAACCGAGGCGATGTTTATGATTTTTCCATATCCCTGCTCAATCATGATCCTGCCAACAGTCTGGCACATGATAAAGGTACCCGTTACATTCACATTCATCACTTTGTTCCAGGCCTCAAGGGGCATGTCGATGGCCGATGCTCCCCAGGATGCACCGCTATTATTCACCAAGATATCGATGGAGCCAAATTTCCGGACCGTTTCATTCACGACTTCTTGTACGTCGGCAGGATTTGTGATATCGCATTTAAAGGAAAGCGCCTTTACGCCAAGTTCCTCCATGCGGGCTGCAACTTCATCACATGCGGCCTTCTTTCTTGAACACAGGACGACATTGGCCCCAGCCTCGGCAAAACCGGTCGCTATCTGTTCGCCCAATCCCCTTCCACCGCCAGTAATTATCGCCGTCTTTCCAGTTAAGTCGAATAACTCGGTTATTTTCATATTTTCACCTCATCCTTTTGATACTTACGAAGTTCGATTTTAGCCACCTGTTGACGGTGTACCTCATCTGGGCCATCCGCTAGCCGCAATGTTCTAGCATTGGCCCAATGGGCAGCAAGCGGGAAGTCACCTGAAACCCCTGCAGCACCAAAGCCTTGGATTGCACGGTCTATCACCTTCAATACCATATTGGGAGCTACTACCTTTATCATGGCTATTTCAGCTTTCGCTTCTTTATTTCCAACAGTATCCATCATATAAGCAGCTTTTAAAGTCAAAAGTCTGGCTTGTTCAATTTCAATCCTCGAATCGGCCACCCACTCCATGATCACCCCCTGTTTCGACAAAGGCTTACCGAATGCTACACGTTCTTGTATGCGCTTACATAATTCTTCAAGTGCTCTTTCAGCTGCACCGATTAGCCTCATGCAGTGATGGATCCTGCCAGGTCCGAGTCTTCCTTGAGCAATGGCAAATCCTTTCCCTTCACCCCAGAGGATGTTTTCAGAAGGGACCCTGACATTAGTAAATGTGATTTCAGCATGTCCATGTGGAGCATGGTCATAACCAAAAACAGAAAGCATACGTTCAATTTTGACGCCGGGTGTATCTAGCGGCACCAGAATCATCGATTGCTGCTCATGTTTGGGTGCTTCGGCATTGGTCTTACCCATGACAATGGCAATTTTACACCTCGGATCTCCAGCCCCAGATGACCACCACTTTCGACCATTGATGACGTATTCATCACCTTCCCTTACAATTCTGCATTCAATATTAGTTGCATCGGAAGAGGCCACTTCAGGCTCAGTCATCGAAAAACAAGACCTTATTTCCCCGGCAAGCAAGGGTTTAAGCCAGCGTTCTTTATGCTCATCCGTTCCATAACGAACCAAAACTTCCATATTTCCCGTATCCGGTGCATTACAGTTGAATATTTCGGGTCCTATCATGGATCTTCCCATGATTTCACAAAGTGGTGCATATTCAAGATTGGTTAAACCTGCTCCGTGTTCACTATCAGGTAAAAACAAATTCCAAAGTCCAGCTTCCTTCGCTTTACCCGTCAATTCAGATAAAATGGGCGGTATGGCACTCCAGCGACTGTTTTGTTTTTCTAATTCCTTTTGATAGACGGCCTCATTTGGATAGACATGTTGTTCCATGAAACCGATTAACTTTTTTTCTAAGTCCTTCACTTTTTGAGTGTGTTCGAAATTCACATTCATTCCTCCCTTTTACTAACTAACTGGTCGGTATGTTCATTATTTTCCATTATATTATTATTTTTACAATATTTTCAATAATTAAATTTTATTTTCTGAAAATTGATTCATTATTTTAAAAGGTACCTCCTTTTTTTCACTGGTTTTGCAGGTAGGAAAGATACAAACAATTTTCGTTCCTTTTGCTCTCTCACTTGTTATGAACACTTTTCCCCCATGATTTTCAATGATCTTGAAACATACAGAAAGACCTAACCCCGTACCTGACGATTTCGTCGTGAAGAATGGTTCGCCAATTTTTTGAATCGAGTGTTCTGGTATTCCCTCCCCTTCGTCCAGTATGCCTATTGAAACCTCGTGATCCTTTTCTTGAATATTGACAAAAATGTTACCACCATTCGCCATGGACTCAATCGCATTTTTTATAAGGTTAATTAGTACCTGCTTGATTTGATTTTCATCACAGTAAATTAAAATCGGGTCTTCATCAAAGTTTTTATGAATTTGGATATTATTAAGAACAGCATTTGTCTCCAACAACGTTAAAACATGATTGCAAATACCGATTAGATTTTTTTCCGAAAATTCAGTTTTACTAGGCTTCGAAAGTAACAATAATTCATTGAGGATTTGCTCGATCCGGTTAATTTCTGAGAAAATTATGTCATAATATTCCTGTTTGTTTTCAGACCCATCTTTGATTAATTTTACAAACCCCAAAATGGAAGTCATAGGATTTCGGACTTCATGGGCAATACCAGCTGCAAGTTGGGCAGCTGCAGATAACTTGCTGGAGGTAATGGCCAAATGTTCATTCAGGCTTACAAGTTTTTCTTCTGCATGTTTCCTTTCATTGATTTCCGATAATATGCCCGCCGTCCCAATGAATTCACCTCCGTCGTCATAGACTAATTTAACGAATGCTTCTACCCAAGACCCTTCATTATTTCGATTATTCATTTTAATGTCGACACGGAAATATCGCTTTCCTTCACGGAAGGAATTTGCAAACGCTTTCAAAATACGATGATAAGATGTCTTATCTATTTCTTTGGAAAAATGGAGACCCAGTGATTCATTGACAGTCCTTCCGCTCATCATTTTCCATGCTGGATTCAAGTATTGCCATTTCCCTTTTTCGTCCGTTTTAAAAATCACTTCATTGAAGCTGTTAAGCAACTCTTTAGAGGATTTAGAAATAATGCGATAACGTCCTTCGCTATCTTTCAACAATTCAATGGTCCTTTGCTTTTTATCATAGACGGCTCCTAACAACCATGCAACGACAGCAATAATGGCAAGATAGAATATTCCTACTACAGGGACTTTCCGTGACTCAGCGTAAAGCCAAACTATATAGGGTAGTTGCAATGCGGAAAATAGGGTGGGGACAACCAGTCTGCCAACATAGCTATTCAACCTTACACCTCCCATACTTACAATATAATTTTATTTATTGTCCGATTCGTTTAAGGTTTGGTTATATATGGTAAATAATCTCTTTAAAGTAAAATTCCATAAAATATCCGCAATTCCTGCTATTAACCAAAAAAACCTCTCCAATAACGGAAAGGTTCATCTTTATTATTTAATAATCAGCCAATTATGACACGCTCTTTAGGATAATGGTAGTTCTCTGTAACTTCTTTATGACCGATGATATAGAGGAAGGAGGTAATTCCAACCCGACCAATAAACATAATTATCATAATGACAACTTTGCCCACATTACTCAATTCCGGAGTAATGCCCATCGAAAGGCCTACTGAACCGAAAGCGGAACAAACTTCAAAAATGATCTGCATCAAAGTGAAGTTCTCGCTTATAGTCAAAACGAAAATCGCCAGGATACATAGCAGGGAACCCATTATCATGACAGCCGTTGCTTTTCGGGTATCATCAGGATGCACTTCCCTTTTGAATACTTTAATGGACTTTCTCCCCCGCATGAAGTTCCACAAAAAGAGAATCATGATAGCAAGGGTCGTCGTCCGTATGCCACCACCTACAGAACTAGGCGATGCTCCAATAAACATTAGAATGCTCATCAGTAATAAGGTCGGTTCCGAAAACTCGCTAACAATCATCGTGGAAAGGCCACCACTTCTCGTATTCGACGACATGAATAATGAGTAGAAAAGTGATTCATGCCAGCTTTTTCCGTGAAAAAAGCCCTTGATTTCAAGGAGATAGATAAGGATGCTGCCTCCAATGATAAGACCAAAAAAAGTTACCGAGGTCAGCTTTGTAAACAAGGAAAAGTGAAACTTATAACTACGCGAACTATTCGACAAAAACTCTTTTAATTCGATTAAGACCGGAAATCCGATTGCCCCAAGAATCAGGAGGATAATCGTGATAAATTGGACGAAATAATCGCCTTTGAAAGGGATCATGGATACACCACTAATATCAAAACCAGCATTTGTAGTGGAACTGACCGCTAAAAAGAGTCCATTTACCAAGGCTGCCTTCCAATCTGGATAATAATTCAGGAAGTAAACACCTAAAATAAGAGCTCCAATTAATTCAATTACGACAAAAATCTTTATAATTTGAATCAATAACTTAACAAGACCCGAAAGATTAGTCTGATTCTGGTCAGTCATGATCAGCTGTCTTTCTTTGATCCCAATTTTCTTGCCTAAAATCAACCAAAAAAAAGTTCCAAGTGTCATTATGCCAATTCCGCCAAATTGGAGAACGAACATTAAGATGAAATAGCCCGTGTTACTGAATACGTCAGCTGTATTGACTACGGTTAATCCTGTCACACTTACTGCGCTAACCGCAGTGAAAAGTGCATCCATGAATCCCCATCTCACTCCAGGTTTTAGAGCAACTGGCAAACTAAGCAGTATTGTAGAAACACTGACGGCCATAAAGTAATAACCAACGATAAGTTGGGCTGGCGTTAATTTTGATAATAGCTTTTTAATAGCAACCATGCAGTTTTCCTTTCTTACTCTACGTAATCGATGATTGTTACAAAATCTATCTTAGTGTACTCTTTTTTCGATGATTTTTCCATTACCTTTTAGGAACTGACTTACTTACAACAATAAGGTAGGTTTACCAATAAATTTGACATCCGTCCTATAAGTAAAAACAACCGTTTTACTCATACTATAATTACAGCGGAAAAACCGCTGAACCAATAAGGGGGAAAATAAAATGGCTAATAATAGTAGCAGCAATAAACTTCTTGTGCCTGGAATTGAACAGGCCTTAGATCAAATTAAATATGAAATTGCTTCAGAATTCGGTGTTCAATTGGGTTCAGATACATCAGCCCGAGCAAATGGTTCGGTTGGTGGAGAAATCACAAAACGACTTGTCCAGCAGGCACAATCTCAGCTTAAAGGTCAATAATTAACCTAACTGAATATAATGGATAAGGGCCCAGCTATTAGCTGGGCTCTATTTATGGTGAAAATCGATTTCATTTTTCTTAGGGGAATGTTCACTATTTTGTTTTGTTGCTTTTTCTTTATGGGGTGGTTGTTTCGGTGCTTTTTCCTTTGGCAGTTGCTGCCTTGACGCCTTTTCCTTTTGCGGCTGTGGCTTTTGCGCTTTTTCCTTTTGCGGCTGTGGCTTTGGTGCTTTCACCTTTTGTGGCTTTGGCTTTGCTGCCTTTTCCTTTTGCGGCTGTGGCTTTGGTGCTTTCACCTTTTGTGGCTGTGGCTTTGCTGCCTTTTCCTTTTGCGGCTTTGGCTTTTGTGCTTTCACCTTTTGTGGCTTTGGCTTTGCTACCTTTTCCTTTTGCGGCTTTGGCTTTTGCGCTTTCACCTTTTGTGGCTGTGGCTTTGCTACCTTTTCCTTTTGCGGCTTTGGCTTTGCTGCTTTTTCCTTTTGTGGCTGTGGCTTTGCTGCTTTTTCCTTTTGTGGCTTTGGCTTTGATGGCTCCTGCTTTGGTGCTTTTACTTTAGGATTATTCACCTTTTGTTTTTTCTGAGGCGATTCTTCCTTTTTTCTGGTTGACTCTTCTACTGAATCCCTTAAAGATTTTACCGCTTTTTCCTTTTGCTCGAGCTCTTTATTTTTTTCAGGTATTGTTCCGGCTTCTTTTTTATGTAATTCACGTTTGCTACTATTATTTTCACTGTGTCTTGAATGATTCGCGTTACTTCCCTGTACCGGTTTCCTTGTGTCCCCTTTTTCCTTCTCCTTTTTCTCGAGCTTCTTTTCCACATATTTTCCGGTAGATATCCCCTGCTCCCTTGCGTGTTTGCGGTCACTTTCTGTTGCTGGGATAACTTTCAGCTTTGTTTGGGCGATATTATCCTGAGTTGAGATTTTATTAATTTCTGATTTTAGGTTCTTATCCAGTTCTTTATTCTCATCCAATAAAGTTGTTGAAACCACAATTTGTTTTTTCCCTTTCAAATAACCAAGTTGTTTTGTGGTCTTCACGATACGATTCGTGACCGTTTTAACATTCTTGCCTTTCCAGTTTGAAATTTCCCTAATCACCAACTTCCCATCTCCATTAAGTCCAGTGAGCTTGAGAACCTCCAGTTCATCATTAAGTTCCAATTCAATACTTGGATTCACATCGATCGTCATATAAGCCGAGACATGGTCAGAAAACAATGACGGAAGGAGGGAAATGAGAATAAGAAAACTGGATGTCAAGCTGAGCACGACGGTTTTCTTTGCTGAAAAATGAAAGGTAGAAAAAGAAAAATTAAACGATGGTTTAACAGTCGAAAAGGTAATTTCCTCTCCTACTTTATAGGGTCGGGCTTTCCGTTTAGTTTTTAAGAACTCGCCTTCAGGGGTTAAAAGAGTGACAAAACGTTTATTTATAGAAAGAACAACTCCTTTTTTCATCCATTAATCACCCCTTTAATATACTCGTTCAAGTACAGGAAATCCCCATTCAGTATTATGGCCACAGCAATGATATACTTTCGGTTCCGTTCAATTGTTTTTCGACTCACTTCCACCCTACCCTCTAGCTGCTTAACAGGAAGACGTTTCTTGGTAAACAGGATTTCTTTTAACTCGTCATCTTCCATTAGCATTTTAGCTATCATGATTGCTCCTTTCCTAGCATCAGCATGTTTCGGAGAAACTTCGACAAGATCGTCAAACGACAGACCAAAATCTTGTAATTCATTTATGTAAAGATGAATTTCTTCACTTCTTTTTTCTGATTCCAATTGCTTTTCATATTCTTGTATGGAATTTTTATCATCGAAATAACTTTGGTTTTGGTTATTTTCTTCGTCCACTGCAAGATCCACAGTCATTTCTTTACGTCTTGACTGGCTCCGCAAATAGTCAATAACCCTCCTTTTAACAAGGGTTTCTGCAAATGCCAGTAACGAACTTCCTTTTTCAGGAGAATATTTATCGATTGCTTCATTAAATGCAATCAATCCAATACTGAATTCATCATCTGTTTCATATATGTAACGTCTGCAAACGGATGAGACGGTTTTAGCTATAAAAGGCTTGAATGATTCTATGGTATCATTTCGAAGGCTTAAATCGCCTTGTTGAATTTTCAAGACGGTCGATTCTAAAGAACGCTTTTTTTTGAATGCTGTAAACAACAAACCAAGCATTTGTTCACCTCGCTCCTATTGATGCAAAATTATGCATCAACATCTTAATCTTAAGGGGAGCAAGCCTAAATGACAGTTCCAAAAGACCTATTTTCCGAAAATCACAGATTAAATTTTCGATATAACATGATAAAATGCTTAGTTTTTTCTCGTTTATTACATTAAAGTTACAGTTCAATAAAAAAATCGAAGTTTTCTAATGGTTTCATAGGACATTTGTCATTTTTATTACTTTAATTTAATATTTGACTCTTAAGCATAAATTTCGAAAATAGGATTATTTTTTTGTGGGTAACGCGGTCATTTTCCACAAAATGATTAATTTTCATTGCACAAAAAAATGTCAGGCGTGACTTTCACGCCTGACATTTTTTATACTTCTTGAATTTGTTTCTCTTTTTTACTCGAAATGACCCAAGCACCAACCGCGATTCCAACTAATACAACCCAGAAAATTGACTTCCAAAGGGTTGATTCAGGGAAATGCTGTTCCAAGACGCCGAGGGAAGGATGAGCTAGCGTGTAGACGGCCAATTTAACCCCTACCCAACCTACAATCAAGAAGGCTGCAGTTTCAAGTGATGGACGCTGATGAAGCAACTTCACGAATCCATTAGCTGCAAAACGCATGATGACCAAGCCTATCATCCCGCCGAGGAACATGACAGCAAATTGTCCTCCGTCAATTCCACCGACCTTCATCCAGCCTGTAGCAGGAAGTGTAACAGCTAATGCAACGGCTGCCAGCATCGAATCAATGGCAAATGCAATATCCGCTACTTCTACTTTGACGACGGTCATCCAGAAGCCGGATTGTTTCTTAGGTTTCTTGACTTCAGCCTCGCCTTTACCAGCATATTTCTTATAAAGATGCTGAAAAGCGATGAAGAGAAGGTAAAGCGCACCGAGTGCTTGAACTTGCCATACGTCGACAAGGAAAGAAATCAGGAATAAACTTGCAAAACGGAAAACAAAAGCTCCTAACAATCCATAAAACAAAGCTTTCCGTTGTTGATCTTTTGGTAAATGCTTAACCATGACAGCCATGACGACTGCATTATCAGCAGCGAGTATCCCTTCAAGTCCGACCAAGATAAGAAGGACCCATCCATATTCCAATAATAACGATACTTCCATATATTTTACCTCCAATAGTTTGTATTTTCCTCCCTATCGGCATTTGGCAAAATAAAAAGACCTCTGCCGTATAGGCAAAGGTCTTGCTGAACATGAAATCATGTCAACAAAGCCGATGAATGTCTCCATTCACGTAATGACGACTTTGTTTTAGGGCGAACCCTAACGCTACTCCCCTTTGATTAAAGGAAAATCAGTTATTAAGTATATTAGTAGTATACGTGCTACCCGCAAAAATAACAATCATTTTTTTCGTTTTTCTTTGGAAATCTTTAATAATTCCATATATTCTCTTCCAAATTTGATCCAATTGGTCTTGGCTGAAAAGTAATGTTGGAACAGCGATAAAAATCTTGGGTATTTCCCTTCATAAGGATACCACTGGATTTCCGAATTCTTTTTCCCTTTATCCTGCATGATCGCTTTTTCATGGCAGAATATCCGCATTCCCTGTTCCCCATGATAACGGCCAATACCACTTTGCTTTGCCCCGCCAAACGGCAGTCCATGATTGGCAACGGTTATCAAGACATCATTGATGGTCACCGCTCCTGTCACTAACTGACGGGCCACCCGGTTCGCTTTTTCCTCATCCATGCTCCATACGCTTGAGTTAAGTCCATATTGACTGTCGTTCGCAAGACGAACCGCCTCTTCTTCACTATCGAATGGCACAACAGGAAGAACTGGGCCGAATGTTTCCTCATTCATGATTTTCATCGAATGATCGATATTGGACAAAATGGTCGGTGGGATGAAATAAGTACTTCCCTTTTTCCAGTCATGCGGAATGCTGCCGGATTCCATGATGGCTCCCTTATTCAGTGCATCATCCAAGTGGTCTGCAACGATATCAAGCTGGGCCGGGAACGTCATCGAACCAACATCGTCCGTTAATTGTGTACCCTGCCTTAAAGCAGTAGTCTTTTCCTTCAGCAAGGACAGAAACTCTTTATAAACGGTCCTTTCCACATAAACCCTTTCCACGCTCATGCACACCTGTCCACTGTTAGTAAAAGCTCCCCAAAGTGCCCCATTTACAGCACGTTCCAAATTGGCATCACCAAATACGATCATCGGATCCTTTCCACCAAGTTCGAGCGTAGTGGGGATTAATTGTTTAGCCGCCACTTCACCGATAATTTTACCGGTCCTTACAGATCCGGTAAAAAATATATAATCGGGTTTTTGTTCCGTCAATGCCGCCCCTAGCTCTTTTCCGCCATGGGCAAATTGAATGACGCCCTCCGGAAAACCAGCTTCTTGAAACAAGTCATCCATGCTTATACCCACTAAAGGGGTCACCTCTGAAGGCTTGGAAATGACCGTATTTCCACCAATTAAGGCATTCAGTATCGGCACCATCGCCAGTTGGAAAGGATAATTCCAAGGTGAAATGACAAGGACCGTCCCACGTGGCATATATTCAATATAGGATTTCTTACCAATTAACATGAGTGGGGTTGATGCCTTCTGCCTCGAAAGGGCTTTTGCAGCATGTTTTTCAATATGCTTGATCGCATCTATCGTTGGCATGATATCTGCCACAAGCGCTTCTATCTTGACCTTCCCCGTATCTTTCGAAATCGTTTCTGCTAGTTCATCCATCTTTTCCACCATCAAAAAACGAAGGCGCTTTAAATAGTTCAAGCGTTCGGCGATGGGTAGTTTAGACCAATTCAGAAAAGCCTGCCTTGATTTTATATATAATTGAGGAATGGACTCCAGTGGGGTTTCATCAAGTTCCGCTATTTTCTTTCCTGTTGCCGGAGAATACACTTCCCACTTTTTATGTAATTCTTCCATAATGTCTCCCCTTACTTCACCTTATTTTTATCTGGTATCTTTTTTCGTTTTTGTTTCTTAAATAAAATTCGACCATGGCCGGTACGCCATCCTTGAAATTCGGGCAAGCAATTCCAGATTCCGCTAAATCAGCCTGTGCTTTTGTACAATCGAATCGTCCCTGCCATGTGAAGTAATCCAATGCTTCTTTTTCGACACCTAAATATGTCCGTACAGGACGGATCGATAAAAAGGCCTGGCTTACCGCCATTGGCATATGACCCTTTGGTTTCTTCTTATATAATTCACCAACAAAAAGTTCATAAATCTCAGTGGCTTTACAAGGACTCGGATCGGTTAGATGATACGTCTTACCTACACCTTCTTTATATAATGCCAGATAAGCGGTTGACTGTATAATATAATCAACCGGCACAAGATTGACAACGGTCTCCCTTTCCGACGAGATATATGGGTACATAGGCAGGAAACTTAGACGATCTAGGAAGTTGAGGATAAAATATGGCCCGTCAAATTTGATGGTTTCCCCTGTCTTGGAGTGTCCCTTCACGATCCCTGGACGGATGATTGTTGTGGGTACTTCGCTTTTTAATTGCTCGACCAGTAATTCTGCATCATACTTCGTCCGCTCGTAATGGTTCTTGAAGCTTTTCGGCAGTACAAGTTCATGTTCAAACAGGTCACCTTCCCGATTACCGGCAACGTAAGCGGTACTAAAATAGGTATAACGCACAAGGTTGGGGATCCCTTTGACCCATTCATTCACATGCTTCGTACCAACGACATTGACTAGCTGAGCAATTTTTTCCGGGACAGCCAAATCATATATCGCAGCTAGATGAAAAACATGCGTGATTTCTTGTTGAAGACTTTGACTCTCCGGAACAGCGATATTGAGGTTCTCTTTCGTGATATCTCCTATCACTAATTGGAATAGCACCTTTGCCCCGTCCAGTTCACTTTCTATTGTCTTGATTTCCGCTTCCGCTTTTCCCATTTGCTCAGGTAGTACAAGTAGATAGACTTTATCTACTGCCTCGTCCCGTTTTATAAGCTCCCTAATCAACTGATTGCTAATGAACCCTGGAAAACCAGTAAAAAAGTATATATGTCCCATCCTATCCCTCCCTTTAATTATCTTAATTGTAAGTTATTTGACAAATTATTACTATTATTCAAGGGATGAAAAGAAAAATATTGTTTTTTAAAAGGAGTATCCAACCAGATTATCGAAAATAGAGAATAGTAGTATTCATGTGCATTAAATAAACCGGGTGTTTATATTCGATTCTTTAAGGTTAAATTCTAGTAAATGATTAAAATCATTATCTATCTAACCGATTTTCCGTT
Organism: Peribacillus sp. NPDC046944; assembly: GCF_050272735.1. Lineage (NCBI taxonomy): Bacteria > Bacillati > Bacillota > Bacilli > Caryophanales > Bacillaceae > Peribacillus > Peribacillus sp. NPDC046944. The sequence goes on along the minus strand of NZ_JBNNML010000004.1, from coordinate 112,318 downwards.
ACTATATAAGAAGGCGAATTTTTCGCGCATACATATTCGAGGTGAGCGCACAAGTGAAAAGAATTATTAAAGCATATGATTTCCCAATTTTCATCGCAGTCACATTACTTTGTCTGTTTGGTTTAGTCATGATTTATAGTTCGAGCATGATTACTGCAGTTGCTCGATACGGCTTGTCCATGGATTTCTTCTTTGAAAAACAAAAAACGGCCTTTATCATCTCATTCATTGCCATGATCGTGACGATGATTCTTCCTTATAAGATGTACAAGCACAAAACGTTTTTAATGAGTATGATGTTTGGAATGGCTGGTATCCTTTTACTTCTATTCATCTTCGGCCATACGGCGGGTAATGCTACGAGCTGGTTTAAGATAGGAACAAAATCCATTCAGCCCGCGGAGTTTTCCAAGCTAGCCATGATTATTTATCTGGCCGCCATTTACGGTAAAAGACAGGATCGAATCAACAGCATCGATAAAGCCGTCATTCCACCGATCGGGTTTCTCGTTGGTATTTGCTTTTTAATTGCCATTCAACCTGACTATGGAACGGCTGCCGTCATATTTCTCATTGCAGTTACCATGGTCCTTTCGTCTGGCATGTCTTTTAAAAGTATCTTTAAGCTATCTATACTTACGATGCTATTAATCGGCCTTGTAGCTCTAGGCGTACTAGTGACAGGGAATTTCTCGAGTATTTTCACCGAGAATAAGGTATCCCGTTTTACCGGATTCGCTGATCCTTTCGGTACAGCCGGAGAAGACGGATATCAACTCGTGAACTCTTTATTTGCAATCGGTTCTGGCGGTCTTACGGGAGTCGGCCTTGGAGACAGCGTACAGAAGTATGGCTATCTTCCCGAATCCCATACCGATTTCATCATGGCCATCATTGCGGAAGAGCTAGGAATATTCGGTGTGGCTTTCGTCCTGTTGACACTCGGTTTCATCGTCTTAAGGGGCTTCATCCTTTCTGCAAAATGCAAAGACCCATTTGGCAGCCTTCTCTTGATTGGTATATCTTCCATGATAGGCATACAAGTGGGCATTAATGTTGGAGGCGTGACGGGGCTCATTCCCATTACAGGGATTACCCTTCCATTCATCAGTTATGGTGGTTCATCCTTACTCCTACTGATGCTTTCAATGGGTATCTACCAAAATGTCGTGATGAGAATGAACTTGCTTGAACAAAAAGAAAAAGTCATTACGACGGTTCCAACGGAAGATATTATCTCTTCCAAGTGAATTGGATAAAACCAATTTAACAAAAAAAGGGCTGACCCAAACATCATCAAAGGTGACATTTGGGGCAGCCTTTCCTATTTCAAGAACTTCAAAGGGTAGCTACTGCTTACTATACTTTAGAAAAGGAGAGGTACTGATGAAAATTAAACTGTTCATTTTTTTAACGTCTTCCAAGGAACATAAGGAAAAAAATAGATCCGAAGTTGTAATGAAAACATTTGAATCATCCTTTCGTCCCTTTCTAGGAGATATCATCGAGGACCCTGGATTTGATGCTAAGTATCATAATGGGTACGAGGTCGTAAAAGTCACTGTTAATTATGAGAAAGATGAATGCTATGTATCTATGAAACCCGTGGCCATAGATTTAGAGGAATTGTCTATCGAAGATTATATAGATAAGCTTTTGGCGAACGGATGGAGTATTGTTTCAAAAGAAGAGTCTGTAATGTAAAAAAGCGGTGAAGAAAAACCATTCGTTTTCTTCACCGCTTTTTTTCTTACTTATTATAATGAATGCCGATTTTTGTGAATCCACTGATCAAACTAAGTAATGGACAGAGTAAACAGAAAAAAGCAAATGGTGCATACTCCAAGGTCGGAACATCCAGTACCTTTGTCAGAAAGACACCACAGACTCCCCAAGGTACAAGTGGATTCACTACCGTTCCTGAATCTTCAAGCACACGTGCCAGTGTCTTAGGATGCAATCCCAGATCATCATACTTTTGTTGGAAAGCCTTCCCCGGCAACAACACCGATAAATATTGCTCCCCAACAAGGAAGTTTGTACTGATTCCTGTAAAAACAGTTGCGGCAATTAACTTCGAAACACTCGTCAGCGAATCCTGAATGCTACTAAGAATAGATGGGATAATGCCCAATTCAAATAAAAGTCCACCCATGGCCAATGCCAATAGAACGAGAGAAATCGAGAACATCATGCTTTCAATGCCACCCCGGGATAAAATGGAATCCAGCTGTTCCATCCCACTATCGAGGACGAAACCGCTAAATAGAATATCAGCTAGCTTCGGAACAGTAAGACCCGGTGTTTGTAAAAAGGCAATGATTGCTGCGGAAACGATTCCTGCAGATAAAGTCGGGATGGCTGATATCTTTTTCAAAGCCATACCTAAAACGATGATAAATGGAAGCAAGCTCCATATACTGATATTCGTTTCCATCTTCAACGTACGGCTCATCACTTCTATTTCCTCTATCCGGGCTATATTGATATCAGGGGAAAGGAAGAAAAAGATAACCAGCGTGATAATAAATCCCGGAAGTGTCGTCCAAAGCATATTTTTAATATGTTCAAACAAAGATACGCCCACTGTTTCCGATGCCAAGTTCGTTGTATCGGAAAGTGGTGACATTTTATCCCCAAGAAAGGCCCCCGAGATAATGGCACCCGCCGTGATGGCCAGCGATAAATCCATGGCCGCCGCCATTCCGATGAAAGCGACACCTATCGTAGCCGAGGTGGTGAGTGAACTCCCGATGCACAATCCGAGAAGCGATGTCACCAGAAATGTCACTGCATAAAAGGATTCACCAGAAATCCAGTCAAATCCATAATACATGATGGTCGGAATTGTTCCGCTCGCCATCCAGATTGAAATTAACATTCCAATAAAGAAGAAAATATAGATGGCTCCCATACCGGAGACCGCCCCTTTGACGATAGCTGACTCCATGATTGAAAATGGAAGCTTTTTCACTTTCCCATAAACAAATAAAAAAAGGATAGCTACTATAATTGGAATATGAGGATCCAAACCATAATGTATAATTCCAGTTGCTATAATCAATAATAGAATGGCCAAAACACCGAGTGCTTCGGGCAATGAGAGCTTAAGCTTCGCATCTTCAAGACGCATGATATTTTTCACCGCTTTCAAGTTAAATATTCTCGAGGTAAGAATCGCTCGCACTCACTTTCACTTAGACGCTTTTAAGCACTAAAGCATAGGTATAAATATATATAAGTTTTTCAATATTGTCAAAGGAATTTTATTCTATACGGTGCTCATAGTATCACCAAATTGCACGAATACCTTCTACGATTCTATTCATATGCATTATCCTTAAGTCTTCCCCTTTATTACAGTTACGTGATGATCCTTAGATGTCCTTTTCGAATTTATTCTCTAAGCTGAAGACATAACTATAGGAAAAACTAATCACTATTGATTTCTATGAGAAAAGCCCGTGTTTATGATCCACGGGCTCAACCTTATTTCAAATCCATTGGGTTATATAAAGTCACATCCGGATTCTTATCCTGGAACCAACGTAATGCAAACTCATTTTCAAACAAAAATGCATATTTATCATAACGGTCTTTGACCAGTATGCTTCTAGAACTGTGCAGATTTTCATCGAGTTTTTCATCTTCTGCCCAACGGGTGATTTTGCTACCCATACGCTCCATCATTACCTCAACATTGTATTCGTTTCTCATTCTGTGTTCGAATACTTCAAATTGAAGTTGACCAACGGCACCGAGAAGATATTCTTCCATACGGACCGTTTTGAAGAGCTGAATCGCTCCTTCTTGGACCAGTTGATTAATACCTTTATGAAAATGTTTCTGCTTCATAACATTTTTAGCCGTTACCCGCATGAAAAGCTCAGGGGTAAACTGAGGTAAACGTTCAAACTGATACATATCTTTACTTGTCGTAATCGTATCACCAATTTGATAGTTCCCAGTGTCATACAGACCAATGATATCTCCGCTCACGGCTTCATTCACGGTGTTCCGGTCATCCGCCATGAATTGGGTAGAAGACGAAAGATTGATTGGTTTGCCCGTTCTGCTCAAGTTTACATTCATTCCACGCTCGAATTTCCCTGAACAAATGCGGAGGAAAGCAATCCGGTCACGGTGTTTCGGATTCATGTTCGCTTGAATCTTGAAAATGAATCCGGAAAATTCTTCACTGACAGGATTCACTTCACCTGAAGTGGTCATACGAGCTTGTGGCTCAGGTGCAAACTGGAGATAAGCATCTAAAAATGTTTGGACACCGAACGCCGTTAACGCACTACCGAAAAATACTGGACTTAGTTGACCATTAGCAATTCTCTCTTCCGAGAACTGGTTTCCGGCTTCCGTCAACAGCATAATTTCTTCTAATGTTTGCTCATATAACGGTGATTCCTTCAATATATGATCTCCATCAAGTTCACCTTCGTCATTCAAAGTAAGGTAACGTTCCGGTCCTTCCGTCTTGAATTGTTCGATGCGGTTATTGAATCGATCGTATATACCTACGAAATCTTTTCCCATCCCGATCGGCCAGTTCATTGGATACGTTTCAATACCAAGCACTTCCTCAAGTTCAGCAAGCAATTCAAGTGGCATTTTCCCTTGACGGTCCATTTTATTAATAAAGGTAAAAATCGGAATGCCTCTCATCCGACATACTTTGAATAATTTAACCGTTTGATCTTCAATCCCTTTTGCCGAATCGATAATCATTACGGCACTATCTACAGCCATCAGTGTGCGGTATGTGTCTTCACTGAAATCTTGGTGACCTGGTGTATCCAGGATATTCACACGGAAATCGTCATAATCAAATTGCATGACCGAAGATGTAACGGAGATTCCCCGCTGCTTTTCAATCTCCATCCAGTCACTCGTTGCATACTTTCCTGTTTTTCTAGCCTTAACCGTTCCGGCATCACGAATCGCGCCACCAAACAGTAGTAGTTTCTCTGTTAATGTAGTTTTCCCGGCATCCGGGTGGGAAATTATTGCAAAAGTCCGTCTTGAATGGACCTCATCTTTTAAAGTAGGCATAATATGTTCCTTTCATTATTGGAATTGTCACATAGCATGTATAGAGAACCTAATCGTTTTTTTCACATTGGAATGTCAACCTTTCCTAGTATGCAAAAGTCTTGAACATACACAATATATGTACGAAAAATATATCATAAGGCTTATACCTTCGCTACTCCGGTATCCATTTCAATCAACCTTACTATTTTAACACGATATGAACGAAAGATGTAGAGGTGAATGAATCCAAGAAATGAAAGGAGTAATAAAAAACAAAAGACGCTGTATCAGCGTCTTCTCCCCTGGTGCTTATAATGTGATGTTGAGTCTGCTAGTTACTTATCCTACCAGCCTTCATGGCTTTTTGATTACGCTTTTTTTTCCAACGTTTCTTGACTTCTTTAAAGATTAAAGGAGCGGCAAAAATGACTGCTCGTTTTAGGAGTTTTTTCATGATTCATCATCCTTTCTTTCCTTTTCTATACCCAAAATATCGTTTAGGAAAACTTTAGATCGCCCCACATCATTCTTTTAATGTCAGCTTAAGTAAATCGATTCTCACCTTTGCTTCCTTCATCATTGATTTCAGTTTTGCTTCATTTGCCTCTTCTTTTTGAAGCTCAGCCTCTATCATTTTCAGCTCATTCTCTACCGCCGCATACTCTTCATTCGCTATCCCTACTTGATCATGCAATTGTTTCCAACGTTTTATGACTGCCTGATTTTCATTCTGCCATTTCGAACGATTTTGGCTCGTGAACGCCACATCCATTTTGTTTGACAAACTCTCCATTTCTTCAAGAGGATACGTGGCTCCCTCTACTGATGCGTGGGTCGCCTGCTTCGAAGTGATGCCCTCATCCGCAGTTGAAGAATGAGTAGAACCTTCTTCATCTTTACAACCCGCCATGAAAACCGCCATGATGACTAGTAGATAATAAACTTGACTGATTTTCATCTCATCTCCCCCCTTTTACATATTTTTTCCTTAAAGTAAGAATAACTTACGTAAACCGTTCAATAAAAATATAAATGGAAGTAACAATTGGGCATCATCCCGTTGATTTTTATGCAATTTCCTTGTTTTGCAACTCATTTCTTAATTGTTTTCTTGCCCTATACAGATTGATTTTAACCGTCGCCTGTTTAATGTTGAGCACCATGGCGATTTCACGTTCTTTTAACCCGCCATTCACCTTAAGCAATAGTATTTCCCGCTGTTTATGGGATAATTTAAATAAGACGTGGATGATGTCTTCTTTTAATATCCATAAATCCATGGCATCTTCTACCTCATTTTGACTACAGGGCTGACTTTCCAACCAATCCATCATTTCCTGCTGAATCAAATGGCTTCCCCGTTTTTGCTTACGCGAAAAATCAATGGCCGTCCTCGTGGCGATGCAGGCTAACCATGCCCCCATTTTTCTGTCATCCTTGATCGTATTACGTTTAGTATAGGCTTTTATATAGGTTTCCTGAGTAATATCCTCGGCGAGATATGGACATTTGATGATGGATAAAGCAATGTAATAGATTCGCTTATAAAATGAATGATAAACCCTGGTGAAACCTTCAGCTTCATTACAATGTCCTTTCTTCAAATTCATCCTCCCTTTCTATTTATTCAAAGTGGTTTAAAATAAAATCGGGAACATGGTCACCAGAAAAAGTCCTTATCTCAAAATCCCGGCTACCCTTATAATAAAAAACAGCTGTATACTTTCCTTCCCCATAATCCAATTGACTGTTTTCGATGGCCATCTCTATTTCATCAGGCTGATCAATCTTCAACAGAATCGACTGCTTTTCCACTATTTGTTCAATTTCTTCTTCGGACGTACTATATAAATTAAAATCGGTCTTCGTTACAAGAATATGAGAGATATCATTTGCCGTTAATCTTGCCTCTTCAGCTTGTCCCGTTTGTTCCATCCAATTTGTGAAGGCAGGATAAGAAGAGTTCCAATTCATATAGATGGTCTTGTTATTTTCGAGAAGAACTTCAATGTATGCATATTCTCCCCAGGTCTTCGTCATTTGGGCGAGTGTCTGGTTATTCAGGTCTTCCGATAACGCCTGAACCGCTTCCGCAAGCTGCTGTTTATCAGTAATGATTACGGACTTATCCATTTCTCCGGTGGCATTGATTTTCATTTTGGAAACTTCTTCAACCGGTACATGCAACAGCTCATTCACTGTTTGTTTATATTCGCTAGATTCATAGATTTTGGCTAAAAGCGGCATATACGACTCATAATTTTGCAAATGGTACTCCCTCGCTAAATGTCTTCCATTTTCAAGTTCGTATATAAGAAACACGGAGTTTTCAGGATTAGGATCTGCGACGCTCTCCATCTTACCCTTTTCAAGAATCTGCTGATGTAACAAACGTACAGCTGAGATATTTTCTTTTTCTTTTAGATAGATTGAACTCCCTGAATCCTCATCTTCATAATATATAGGTGAATGGTTCCCTATATATATTTGGTTGATCATCTTTTTATCAGGCACCTTTGACTCATACGAAAGCGGATCTAACTTTAGAAGGATGGAAAGAGCGATGACACTCACCATAAAGGTGATGTACCCTTTAAAAGAAAACCGGACCCGCCAAGTCTTTTGCAAGACGAGATCGCCTAAATAATAGCCAATTATGGATCCAATCACATAGCCGAACACGACCCATTCGATTTTCCCGGTTGTTTGACTAAAATAAAAGCCGGAAAAAAGCATCATGCTTATCGTTAAACCATATTTAAATACCGGTTTAATCAAGGGGAACACAAAGGCTTGCGATACATGCTCCAGCTTTCTCCGTTTATAGAGAACCAATGAAAGCCATAGAAATAGGCAGGAGACCAGTGCATAGATTAGTAGCTGAAAGGAGAAAACATTCATTTTTTCCATTTCAGTTGCCGCCAATATAGGGGACATGCTATTCATGTTGGCACTTAAGTAGTATTCGGCAAAAAAACCAACCATCAAAAACTTCACATTCGCCGCTAGTAAGATAAATAGCCCAGCTGGCAACCCAAGCGTTATATAGGTAAGTAAGCCCTGTAGAGCCGATAATCCCGTCACCATTCCAATTAAGACAGCTACAGAGAAAATCACTGTCTCCATGACAAAAGTAATGCCCACCCACGACCAAATATCTGTCAGGCTATACAATTTTTCAACATCTAAGGCTGAGTGGAATAAATACAAGATGAGGCCTGTAAGCAAAATGGGGACAATGATAAAGGAAATCCCCATCCCTATCATATGAACGTATATACTTCTCCTAGTGATCGGTAAACTATGTATAAAATCCGAAGCCTGTTTTACTTGTAAAAATCGAAATAGGAAAATGGCGAGCAATACCGGAATGCTTATGACTAGGACGAATTGAATCATCCCCTGACTGGAAAATAAATTTACAAAGTTCATATATTCACTATTATTATTGAGAATAATCGTTAATATTTCCAAAGGTAGTGCAAAAATGAGGCCGATAAAATAAAGAAACCCAATCCATCCGGTACTTCTAAAAATATAAAATACCAGTTCTTTATTAAACGAGACTATTTTGAATGGCATAGCCGATGTCCCCCATTTCATATATGAAGATCTCTTCCAAAGTGAGGGGCAGGATATCGAATATATCAGGTTGAAACTGGCTGAAATGAGTCTTGATATCAGATTCTTTTCCTTTTAAGATGCAGACGATGACGCTGCCCCTCCTTTCCTTATTCAGGATTTGCATGCCACGGTAAATGCCATATGGAATTTTATTTTTAAAGGCTATTTGAACTTTATGTACATCCGCTTTCAAATCATCCAAATCCTTCTGGATGATGAGCTCCCCTTGATGCAATATCCCCACATGATCTGCTAAATCTTCAATTTCCCGAAGGTTATGGGATGAAATCAAGATCGTCATTTCTCGTTCGGATACATCCTGAATCAGCAACTGTTTCACATTTTTGCGCATGACCGGATCAAGCCCATCAAAGGGTTCATCGAGTATTAAAACTTCTGGCATCGTTGAAAGGGCCAGCCAAAAAGCAACCTGCCTCTGCATTCCCTTAGACAGCTTGTGAATTTTATATTGAAAGGGAAGCGCAAACACTTCCTGCAATTGATAAAAACGTTCTTGATTCCATTCACTATAAACATGACTATAAAAACCTGCCATTTGCATGATGGAATAGTTAGCCAAGAAGTAAGGCATATCAGGAAGGAAGAAACATCGATTTTTCACTACCCGGTTTTCAAATACTGGGGATTCATCGATAAGAACCTCACCGCTATCCTGGATTAAATTTCCAGATAGCATTTTCAAAAGGGTCGTCTTTCCTGCCCCGTTCGATCCCAACAATCCAAAAATAGATCCTCTTTGTATATCCAAACTAACGTCTTTGATCGCTACTTTTCCTTCATATAACTTACTAACACGCTTGATTTCTATCATGTTTCCCCCCCCTTTGCTATCGAACTTATATCCTTGACCAACCTATAAATTTCTTTTTTTTCGATACCAATATACAGGGCTTCCGCTAACACCCTAGTAAGCTCCGACCTTATCTTCTCTTCCTTTAATGAATTCTTCAATTCCCCGGGGGGTAAAACGAAATTACCTTTTCCTGGTATCGTATATATAAACCCTTCCGCTTCAAGCTGCCTATAAGCTTTTTGAATCGTATTAGGGTTAATGGTCAGTTCCTGAGCCAATATTCTAACGGAAGGCAGCTGGTCATGTTCTTTTAGTACGTCACTGATTATAAGCTCTTTGAATTTTTCCATTAATTGTTCATAAATGGGTCTTCTACTTTGTACGTCCAACTCAAACATCATCAGCCCCCTCACTGTAATAAGTGTACTACTTGGCTTAATACAGTTATTATAAAACAACTTATTCCAATTTCATACAATTTTTAAATAAATTATAAATAGATGACCAACTCTCTTTCTTTTGTTTAACAAGTCCAATTAATGGGAACCTATATAATATAACTAAATCAAAAGGAGTTGTTTTTTTGAAACCATTATATACAACTGCAGTTACCGTACACGGTGGACGTGAAGGCCATGTTAAATCGGAGGACGGCATCCTCGATTTTGATGTAAGGTCACCGAAAGAATTAGGTGGTTCTGGTGAAAAGGCAACAAACCCGGAACAGTTATTTGCCGCAGGGTATGCCGCTTGTTTTGGCAGTGCATTGAACCTTGTACTTAGTAAGGAAAAAAAGAAAGTGGATACATCCGTGACTGCGAATGTCACAATCGGGAAAGATGAGACAGATGGCGGTTTCAAATTGGCCGTTAGATTAGATGTTTCCATCCCAGACCTGAGCAAAGAAGAAGCTGAAGGATTTGTAAAGAAAGCACACGCAACTTGCCCTTACTCCAAGGCAACCCGCGGGAATATAGACGTTACACCAATCATCGTATAATGAAAAAGGAATGGATGCAGCTTCTAAAGCTGCATCCATTCCTTTTTTTATTGCCTATAATATACAACGCGCGCCTTACTCCTTCAATCCTCCTTCTCTCCCTTTCAATAGAGACGTTTTGACAACGTTCTTTTATTTCTTTTAAATGAGGGTAGATATCTAATAACCCATAAATATAATCAAGGAGTGTGCAAATTGAAAGAGTTATTCCTTATAGTCTTTATCATCTTATTCATCCTGCTCATTTTTTCCTTTAACAGAAGGAAAAGGGTGGTTCCCATTCTCTCAAATCAACATACACCACTAAAGATTGGACATCGCGGGGCATCGGGATATTGTCCTGAGAATACAATGGCATCCTATTATAAAGCAATAGAGATGGGCGTGGATGTTCTGGAAGTAGATATCCATCTTAGTAAAGATGGGGAACTTATGGTGCATCATGATCCAACTCTCGAGAGGACGACTAACGGTAAGGGAAATCTCAGGGACTATACAGCCGCAGAGTTACTAGAATTGGATGCCGGGAGCTGGTTTCACCCTGATTTTAAAAATGAAAAGATTCCCTTGCTTAGCGAGGTTTTGGAAACTTTTTCGTCTTATGAGATTGGACTATTAATAGAAATTAAACACCCCTCCCTTTACCCCGGTATCGAGAGAAAACTGGCAGAAGAACTCTTGAAAAGTCCGCTTAATTCAAACGTTGAAAATAAAATCATGGTTCATTCTTTTGATATGAACTCCATGAAAACTTTTCACGAACTCTTACCCAAAATTCCAGTCGGTGTACTAATCAATCGGCGAATTTCGGATCAAAAACTAAAAGAGATTTCAGAATTTGCAACTTTTGCGAATCCAAAGCAAACGTTGTTAAACCCGAATCTTAAAACACGAATTCAGAGTCACGGAATGAAAGTATTTACTTGGACAGTCAACAATAAAAAACAGATGCAATCTCTAAAGAAAATGAACTTGGATGGAATCATTTCGGATTTTCCTGACTTTTTTTGAAAGAGAGATAACATTGGATCCCCCCAAAAAAACAATCCGCTTCTGCGGATTGTTTTTTTCAATAGCATTGAAAAGATTGAATTTCATCTTCATCGGTACCATAGTAGGCCCATCGTTTTTGATTGGGTCTCCAGCGGTAACCTGCAACGGTATTCCGACCAACATACGTAGGATAAAGCCAAAATGAGCGGCCATTCCTTAACCAAATATACGTATTTTTATATAAACACCCTCTCATTGCCCCAGCTTCGATTCCGAAAAAACCTACATTTGGAAATTGGGGGATGAATGACGGCGGAGGTACAGTAGGTGGTCCTCCTCCTTGAGGGGGCCTTGGTGGCGGACCTCCTTGAGGGGGTCGTGGCGGTGGACCTCCTTGAGGCGGTCTTGGTGGTGGCGGCTGCCTCTCTTCAAAATTCAGATAGTCAAATTGATTGGGCTCCACTGGAAAACCATTATCCACATATGGGTTAAATGGATTAAGATAGAAATGACTATCAAAATAATTGATGTGCGAATTTAATGGATCGTATAGATTCATCCTTTTTTCACCTCGTTATAAACTTCCCTCTATTCATATGTAGGCTGCAGACCATCCGTGACATGGCTGACTGATATAATTAAAATGATTTTCATTCAGCGTACCCATGAAAAACTAAAATATCCCTCTATTTTCTTTTTAAAAAACATATGATTTTTTCGCATTCTATAACTTGAATCTGGTATAGTGTTCTTACAGATATTAGAATGCGTTTTATACAGCAACTATCCTTATCTAAGAAAAAGAAGGGATTACTATGTGGGAGTTATTATTAGAATTTGATTATCAAACCATCCGCCATGCACTATGGGCAGGGTACTTATTGACCTTCGTCTTCCCTTTTGCGGCGTTTTACTTTATTAATAAAAATCAGACACTCTTAAATGATAAATATCAAGCTTCACTTCACTCAAGCCCTGGTAAATCTCTTGTTTATACAGGTAGCGTTTTTCATCCACTAGGAATACGACGCTTTATCACTTATATTCGCCAAAAGGACTCTCCAGATGATTCTGAAGAGCCAAGCCTCCTTCTCATTGTTTAACCATTAACAATTTGAGGAGGAATATATTTTGAAGAAGAAAAATGTACTATTAATTGGAACACTCTTTCTAATGATCGGCCTTTTATCAGGATGTTCAGCAGCTACTAGCGGACCCTTTCATACTGTAGTAGTCAATCCGATGAACACATTGCTTGAATTTAATGCGGATTTTTTTAACGGGAATTATGGGATAGGCATCATCATGATGACTGTCATCATTCGTCTCATTCTGTTACCATTGAATATCAAGCAATATAAAACACAACGCAACATGAAGACGAAAATGAATGGACTCAAGCCAGAAATGACTGCCATTCAGCAGAAGATTAAAGAAACGAAAGATCCGGCCAAACAGAAGGAACTTCAGCAGGAAATGATGAAACTCTATCAAAAACATGGTGTCAATCCTTTAAATATGGGTTGCCTGCCCCTTTTGATCCAGATGCCGATTCTAATGGGTGTGTATTATGCGATTCAAGGATCTCATGAAATTGCTACCCATAACTTCCTTTGGTTCAGCCTTGGGGAGCCTAACATCGCCATGGCACTCATTGCCGGAGTCATTTACTATTTCCAATCTGTGATTTCCATGAGGCAAATGCCGGAAGATCAACAGAAACAAATGAAGATAATGAGTTTGGTCTCACCTGCCATGATCTTGTTCATTTCATTCTCCGCCCCTGCTGCTTTGCCACTATATTGGTCAGTAGGCGGATTATTCATGATTGTACAGACCATTGTACTTCAACGTGTTTATAACAACGAAAAGACAAATGTGCCTGCCGTCAATGAAACCAACGCAAAAAAAAGCTAACCCTATTACTATACCCTGTAGTTCAGACTTTTTAGGAGTCTGAACTACAGGTTTTTTTATAGGATAAAGGGTAAAAGGCCAAAGAAGATGAACTTTATGTAAGGATCATCTTCCTAAAGCCGCTATTTACCTATTTTCCATTCATTTTCTTAAGCAATGCATTTTTTGTAATGGTTTCGAAAAACCGCTCTACATAATTAAAATCGGTGTAAAAAAATAACAGAAGGTCCCCAGGTTGGGATAATTCCCAAGCTTTTAAAAACGCATCCATTTCATTTGGAACAATGACTGCCTGTTCACCGGTCAAACCTCTTTTAAACGCGGCTTCCTGAATCAGTTCAGCTACTTCTAAAGGGTTTCTGCCTCGCAAATCATCGTCCTCTTTAATAATGAACAAATCCGTCTGTACAGCCACGATATTTGCCAGGCTAATGATTTCTTCATTTATTCGATCGCCTGGTCCCGCCAAAACAGTAATGAGTCGATTTCTATGATACGCACTAACGGTATCGAAAATGGCTTTTAGTCCTGCTGCATTATGAGCATAGTCAATGAGAATGGTCCTTTCATTGACCTTTTTCAAGTTAAATCTTCCTTTGGATAGATTTCCATCTGGCATGAATGTCATAGCCTTCTTTCGTAATTCATCGATAGAAATGCCTTGTGTCGAGGCTGCCGCTAAAGCTTGGAGCAAATTGGATACGTTATGGCGTGCCTTACCCTTAATCGTGATGGGTACTTCCTCACATTCCATGAAACGTTTTACTCCTCCGTTTTCCACATAATTGATTATTCCTTGTTCATCCACAAACCAAGCCCTTTTTCTTTCTTTAATCGCTGCCATTATGACGGGATGATTGGCTTGAGTAGAGGTATAAATCACTTCACCGTCTGTATATTCGTTCATGGCCACTACATGAGGGTCATCCGCGTTCAACACACAATATCCATTTTCGAGAACAACCTCCGCTACCAGTCGCTTTAATTTAACTAGGTCCTCCAGCGTTTCAATTCCATCACGACCAAGATGATCCTCACTCACATTGGTAATAACCCCTACGTCGCACCTACGAAAAGCAAGCCCTTCCCTTAAAACCCCACCTCTTGCTGTCTCCAATACGGCTGTATCTACTTCTGGATGGGATAAGACCATTCTTGCACTTATTGGCCCACTGCAATCCCCTTGTTCGAGAACCTCTTGTCCCACATATACCCCGTCGGAATTCGTCATTCCTACTTTATTCCGATCATTAGAAAGAAAATAATGTATCATTCTGGTCGTTGTGGTTTTTCCGTTTGTCCCCGTTACCGCGATAATCGGGATGGCCGCCTCTTCTCGGCTAGGAAATAGATAATCGACAATTGCCTTGCCCACATCTCTTTTTTTGCCTTCACTTGGATAATGATGCATCCGAATCCCCGGTGCTGCATTCACTTCTATGATGGCCATTTTTGTGTAATCGAATGGTTTCGAAATGTCTTGGCAAATAAAGTCTATACCCGCTACATCCAGATTAATCGCATTTGCAGCACCTATAGCCACTTTCCTTATAGTCGGGTGAACCTGTTCCGTTACATCGATTGCCTTCCCTCCGGTTGAAAGGTTTGCATTTCCGACCACTTGGATTACCTCACCTTTTTTCGGAATGCTCCCCAGGTTCCTGTTCTGTTTTTCCAAATAACACGTTACCGTATGTGTAAGGGGGATTTTGGACATCGGTTTTTCATGGCCCTCTCCCCTCAACGGATTCTGGTTTTCCTTCTCTATCAAGTTGCGTATAGTCTCCCTCCCATTCCCGATGACATAGGGCGGTAGCCGGAGACTGGCGGCAGCAAGCTTTCCATCTACGACTAATAAGCGATAATCATGTCCTTCAAAATGGCGTTCCACAATGTACTTCTGTACGTGGGATTCCAAGCAATGAGCGACATTAAATAATTCATCTTTATTTTTAATATGGGTAATGACCCCTTGGCCCTGCCGCCCGTTAAAAGGTTTAAGGACGAGTGGAAAACCAAGTCTATCCGCTGAATCAAATATTTCCTCAATCGAATGCGCGACTTCGCCTTCCGGTACGGGAAGGCCACAGCCTTTCAGAATTTCCTTCGTCATCGATTTATCACAGGCATTCTCTACGGCTATATTGGAAGTCTGGCTTGTAATCGTCGCCTGGACAAACTTCTGCCTAGAACCAGTCCCTATCCGGACCAAGCTATTTTCCCCAATTCGCTCGACAGGGATATTCCTCGCATGTGCCGCCTGGTAAATGGCCTCTGTACTAGGTCCCAATTTATGTTGGTAATATAAATTGGCTATTTGCTCCACATAGGATTGAACATTGATATTCTTTTCACGTTTTAAAATGGCTTCCACGATTTCTTTGCTGGAGAGGAATGCCTGAAATCCCGACTTAGGCTCCTTATAATCGTAGGTAACGGAATAAACCCCAGGATCTTTCATCATAATCGTTTTCCCACGAACAACGTCTATACCAGCCATATTTTGCAGTTCAATCGCCATATGCTCCAATACATGTCCCATCCATGTACCACGGTTCAACCTCTCAGCAAAACCACCCTCATATCCATGAGAACATGTATGCTTGCCCAGGTCGGGGAGCACCTCCAACAGCCTTTCATTAAAGCCAGGAATCGAATCAGATGGCCTTTCCTCCAGTTCCTCCAAGTCCAATTCAATGCAAATGGTTGGTTTATATGCGAAAAAGTTAGGTCCTTTTAAATAGCGGACTCGATTGATTTTCATGATTGAATCCTCTTCTCCAGCGACAATTTTCTTGTCTTCAAGTCAAATTGATACCCTCTAGTTAAAGCATGTAGACGAAAACCTGAAAGTGTCAGTTCTTCGCTTCCGTTTTCAGCAATCGTAATATTGATATAGTCACTACTACTTCCATCAAGCACCAGAACTTGATTTATTCCATACACTTCAAATTTCCCATCGCTTACTACTATCGCTGTATTTTCATCTATACCAATACCCATGATTTCTTCATTTTCGGCTATAGCACTTAATAACCGATCGAACCGGCCGCGTTGTGAAAAATGCTGGTCAATCAGGAGTCCATCCAAAAATCCGAATCCCTTCCCTATTTCCACCTTCAATTTTTCATCATCCAGTTTCATATCGGCGGCAACAATCATTCGCTTCCCCATAATCGAGGCACCTGCGCTTGTCCCGGCTACGACCATTCCGTCATGCCAGGACTTCGAAAGAGTCTGATGCAATCGGGAATCACGGATCAGCTCGGACAATCGGCTTTGATTCCCCCCTGTTATGAATACAGCCGAAAAAGAGGCCAATTGTTCACAAATGGCCGGATCCTCTGCATCTCTTTTCGAATTCACCTCGAGAACTTCCACTCGATTTACACCAAGCTCTTTAAAGATGCGGATGTATTCTTTACTAACCTCATCGGGAATTTCGCTAGCAGTCGGTAGGATCCCGATTCCACCTGATTTTCTCGTTGCAAGCTCCACGAATTTATTCAAAACTTCACCTTCTAGGCATTTATCTTCCGCCCCGCCGATGATCAGTAATTCTCCACAATTCATTTGCTTGTACTCACCTTCACCTATAGATTTAAAAATAAGAATTTGCTTTTTCCATAAACACGTAATCAATAGTATGGTACTTTAGCATAAATTCCATTCATCCAAATAATAAAAACTGTGCAAATCCGTTTAAGTTATAGGCATAAGAGGAAGAGTAATAAAGAGAAAAATAAAAGGAGTGGTGAAGATGAGTCAAGATCAATTAAAAGAAAAAATATTGAATGTGATCAAGGAAAGTAAAATCGGAGTCCTATCAACAGTAGAAAATAATAAGCCCTATTCGCGCTACATGACATTCTTCAACGAGGAATTAACCTTTTATACACCAACAAGCGTAAAGACTGAAAAAATAGATGAAATAGAAAAGAACCCACATGTTCATGTCTTGTTTGGCTATGACAATGAAGGCATTGGCGATTCATACATTGAAATTTCAGGAACATCGAAAATCAATGATACCGCCGAATTGAAGAAAAAATTATGGAATAAATCCTTTGAACAATGGTTTGAAGGGCCAGAAGATCCAAACTACGTATTATTACAGATCAAACCCGATTCTATTCGACTTATGAATAATAACGGTGAGCCACCAGAAGAACTAAACCTTTAAGTAACCAATTGACCGATAAACATCGTAATTTGACCGATATATTGATAAATGGACCGATATATCTTCAAGTTTGACTGATAAACGAAAAACCCTCGCCTGAGCGAGGGTTTTTATGTGATCAGACAAGCTCAGATTGTAAATAGTGTGCAACTAGGTTCGCTGTATGCTTCAAAGATGAGAGATGCGTTCTCTCAAATGCATGCGATGCATCAATCCCTGGTCCGATCAAGCCATGAACCACATCGAATCCTGCACGGATTGCTGCTGAGGCATCAGAACCATAGTACGGGTAAATATCGACGCGATAATCGATGTCATTCGCCTTGGCAAGTGAAACCAGATGCTGGCGTAACTTATAATGGTACGGACCGGAAGAATCTTTAGCACAAATGGAAACACTATATTCATCCGTCGTTTGCCCTTCCCCGATTGCGCCCATATCGACAGCTAAGTATTCAACCGTCTTATCAGGAATATTGGAATTACCGCCATATCCGATTTCTTCATTATTTGAAATCAGGAAATGCGTCGTATATGCCAATTCGATTTTCCCCGCTTGAATCTGCTCAATAATATGAAGCAAAATGCCAACACTTGCTTTGTCATCCAAATGTCTAGACTTCAAGAAACCAGTCTTCGTTTCCTCGATCCTTGGTGCGAATGAAACAAAGTCACCAACGGATATGCCAACGGCCTCTGTTTCCTCTTTTGATTTGACGACTGCATCGATACGAACCTCGATTGTCTCTTCATCACGCTTAGCGTCCCCAGCATTTTTATACACATGTACGGATGTTTGGTTAATCAATATCGTGCCTGTGACAATATCTCCACTTGCGGTATGGATTTCACAGTATTCTCCTTCAACGGAATTCCACCGAAACCCGCCAATCATCGTCAACTTCAGCCGGCCATTTGGCTTAATTTCCTTAACCATGGCTCCCAATGTATCCACATGGGCCGTCAGCAATCGATGACAGCTATCATCTTTACCTTTTAAAGTGGCAAGCAATGCTCCCTTGTTCGTGATTTGGTAGGGTACTTGCTTACTTTCCATGAAGGCTGCCGTATACTTAATGGCCTGTTCCGTATAACCGGATGGACTGGGAATGGATACTAACTCTTTTATGTACGAAACGATTTCTTTTTCATTAACTTGATTCATCAATGACACTCCCTTCTTCTTATATAAAAGTATATCTCTTTCAGTGATCAAAGAACATATTAAAAGCCATATAAAAAGACCGTCATATGACGGTCCCATACAACCGGAATTCCTTAATCCAGGTAACGTCATTAAACTTGCGAACCATGATTACTTTAATTGTCTTTGTTTATTGGACATTTCCTTCATGAATTCCAAGAAGGCAATTCTCTTTTCATCAGGATAGGCTACGATGTCTGCAATGATTTCCTCTTCAAGTGGCTTTAATAGACGACCGACCGATTCCGTAAACAATATTTCAAGTTCCCGCTTTGTTTCATTTGGGTTTCTCACTTCCATCACTATCACCCTTCCAATTACTTACTATTCATATATAACCTTAATTCACCATCTTAAAACCAAAGAATCGGCTGCCAATGGAGGCAGCCGACTTTCTACATTATTTTTTAGCTGATTCTTCTGTCACACCTACATCAAACCATTGATATTGGCGACCTGCCGTATAATCATAACCAGTCACACGTTCATTGACCCCGGTCATTGTATATCGGAATAGAGTTGGGATAAGAGGCACTTCATCATGGATCAATTGTTGCCACTCGTTATAGACATCGACACGGTATTGATCGTCGAACGCTTCCTCCGAAATTCCTTTTGCCAATAGTTCGTCATTCTTGTCATTCACCCAGCGAGTATAATTGAATTGTGCTTGTCTTGACCAGATTCCAGATGGATCTGGATCGGAAGCCACACCCCAAGCTGCTTGGTAAATATCAACCTTATCGCTATCTTTTTTCAACATATCATAAAATGAATTGAACTCATGAAGACGTCCATCTAACATTTGTACATCCAGTCCGACTTCCTGCCATTGCTGGATATAATATTTCGTAAGCGGTTCGGCAATATCTCCACCACTCATGGATGCAAAATTAATTTTGAACTCCTTGCCATCCGGATCTTCGCGAAGGCCATCGTCATTCGTATCTTTATATCCTGCTTCATCCAATAATTTTTTCGCTTTTTCTGGATCATATTCATATGGCTTTATATCTTTATTGTTATATTTAAAGGTTGGCGTAATAACCGAGTTGGCAGGGAAACGAAGTCCTTTATACATCTTCTCGCCGACCTGTTCGTTGTTGATGGAATAGGCCATCGCCTGGCGAAGTCGTTTATCTTGGAATTTCGGGTTATCCATCACGTTTTCGCCTTTTTTCTTATCATAGTGCCCTAAATTAAAACCGATGTACGTATAAGCCAAATCGACTTTCCCTAAAATCTCGATGTTTTCCAACTTATCGGCTTGATCATAATAATCCGCTGAAACTTCTGCTACATCAACATCCCCGTTTTCCAATGATTTTACAACAACGGATGGGTTGATGACTTTCAATGTGACGCTGTCCAACTTAGGAGCTCCGCGGTAGTAATCTTTATTCGCTTCGAATTCGACCGCTTCACCTTGAACGATTTTCTTCACTTTGAATGGTCCGAAACCTATTGGGTTTTTACGGATTTTATCGGAAGACTCCAAATCACCAATCGCAACATCTTTTAAGTATTCCTTGTGAAGCGGATATGTCCATAGTCCTGTCTTAACCGAAGGATTAGCTTTCTTAAAGGTGAAGCTGATTTTCTTTCCGTCTACCTTGATTCCGGAAATACTGTCTGCCTTACCTTCATGATACTCTTCCATCCCTTCAATCAATGCCATTTGTTCATCATAACGGACTCCCTTGTACTCTTTGCTTCCCATTACGAGATAAGCATATTCCAAGTCGGCCCCCGTTACAGGTTTACCGTCATGCCAATTAACATTGTCTTTGATGGTAAGTGAGACCGTTTTATTATCTTCTGATATTTCATAGGTAGCTGCGCCTTCATTTGTAAATACCCAATCTTCATCGGTATCCAATAAATCTTCATCAAAGAACGTAATAACTTGATTATCCGGATCACCTTGGTAGAAGACTTTATTTAAGATTCCTTCAAATGGCGTATCAGATACCAAACCGTAAGTAAGGTGACCGCCTTCGATTGGTTTCCCTTTATTTGATGTAACCGCCGGGAATTTCGATGCATCCACTTGTTCAACAGCTTTTCCCTTTTTCTCCTTAGTCGACGTATCATCTGAACATGCAGCAAGAAGTAGCGACGATATGGCCAATGCACTTAATACTTTGCTATAATTTTTAATTTTCATGACATACACTCCCCTTTTTTATCCTCTTCTTTGTCTTGCGTCAGCAGCACGTTTCAATGCTTGACCAACAAAATTTATACTCAGCATCAACACTAGAATCATGAGTGATGCGGGTATCCATATCCACCATTTGTTTTCTAAAACATCTGGGTTTCGAGCATAACTTATGAGCGTACCTAAACTCGGTGTGCTCTCTGGAAGACCGAATCCTAAAAAGGTCAAGCTGGATTCTAGGCCAATATTGCCTGCAAGATTCAAAATGAAGTTTACGATGATCAGAGAACTTATATTTGGAAGCACCTGGAAAATAATGATTTTCCAATGTGGAGTACCAAGTGTTTGTGACGCATGAACATAATCCAATTCTCGCTCAGATAATACCTTCGAACGAATGAGCCTTGCCTTACCGGTCCATAAAAACAGCGTCATGATCAAAATGAAAACCGGGACATTAAAAGTAGGCACAATCGTAACGAAAACAATGATGAACATTAACTGTGGCAGCGCAATGACAAAATCTATAATACGCATGATTACATTATCGGTAGCACCGCCAAAATAACCAGCAAGAAGCCCAAAAGTCAATCCGATGATAGCCGTGAATAAAGTAATAAATAAACTAATCGTGAATGAATTCCTTGTACCGATGATGAGTTGTCCAAATACATCCCGTCCACCATAGTCAGTTCCAAGCCAATAGTCCGAAGATGGCTCCATATAGATGGATAGGAAATCGACTTTAGCGATTTCCTTGGCATCCATGAAGAAAGATGCACCATAAACGAAAAGCAAGATGGCTGCCAGTAGAATCAATGAGCCCATTGCCATTTTATCTTTCTTAATTTCCTGCCAAATGATTTTCATTCCCGAAGGACTCACTTCTTGAACTTGTATGTTATTTCCAGTTACAACTTTCATTTCCATTAGACTCACCCCACTTCCTATTCTATCCGTATACGCGGATCCACCGCGCTAAGTATGATGTCAGAAAGAAGAGTGCCAAGCAAAGTGGCGAATCCTGTCATCATGACAATGGCCGTCACGACACTGAAGTCCCTTAGGCTTACAGAGCTAAGGAATAGCTGGCCTAATCCTGGATAACTGAAAATGGTCTCGATTATGACAGAGCCACCGATTAAACCAGTGATTTCATATCCTAAGAATGCAGCAATCGGTAGGAATGAATTTCTCAAGATATGTCGTGAGTATACTTTCGATTCCGGAACACCTTTCGATCGAGCGGTCCTTACGAAATCCTTAATCTTATTATCTATGATTTCGTTTCGCAAATATT
This sequence comes from Peribacillus sp. NPDC046944, assembly GCF_050272735.1. Taxonomy (NCBI): domain Bacteria; kingdom Bacillati; phylum Bacillota; class Bacilli; order Caryophanales; family Bacillaceae; genus Peribacillus; species Peribacillus sp. NPDC046944. The sequence goes on along the minus strand of NZ_JBNNML010000004.1, from coordinate 90,076 downwards.
GAATGGTACTTGTCGTTGCAATTAAAGCCGTACTTAAAGCTGGCAGGATCAAATGGTTAATCTTACTGACCACATAAGCGAACGTCCCTGAATCCAATTTGGAATCGACGCTTCCACCAGATGGGAACCAATTTAGACCGAACCCGAAAACAAATAGCATAATAAGAGCAAATATGAAAATTGGTGTACCAAAACCTAGATAACTGTAACCGGTAACTCCTTTGTCCATCCACGTATCATTATATCTACCGCTAACTATGCCGAGTGGAATAGCTAGCAAATATGTAAAGATAAGAGTGACGATTGCAAGAAAAACCGTATTCCAAAGCCTGTTTTCAATGACATCCATAACTGGTATTTTGTGCGTATAAGACACTCCGAAGTCCCCTTGGACAGCATTTGATGCCCATCTTACATATTGTTGGTACCAAGGGTCATTCAAGCCCATGTCATCCCTGATTCTTTCAAGCTCAGCCGGATCCGCCCTTGGGTTGCTTATTTCCTGACCTGACAAGGCATCACCTGGCATGGCTTTTGCCATCATGAAAACGATGATGCTCAACAGAAAGAGCTGCGGAATCATGACTAATAGGCGCCTAAGGATAAATTTCCACATTACTTTCCACCTCCTTATTGTATTGCGACTCTATGAGTGGACGAAACTGGCTTTAAATCGTAGGCCCGTCCGTTTTCATCAAAGTATTGGGAATAAGACGTTTCATACTCCGCTGTCAATTTCTTTCTGAGTAGTATTTTTTGCTCACGCACTTCCGGTTCTAGGTCCGGAATGGCTGCTATCAAACGTTTGGTATAGATGTGCTGAGGGTTTTCATAGATTTCCTGGCTTGTGCCCTCTTCTACGATTCTTCCGCGATACATCACGCCCATCCTGTCACACATATGCCTGATTACCCCGAGATCATGGCCGACAAATAAATAGGTCAAGTTAAACTCCTCCTGTAAATCTTGAAGGAAGTTCAATACCTGTGCTTGGACCGATACATCCAGCGCAGACACAGGTTCATCGGCAATGATCAGTTTTGGCTTTAACGTCAAAGATCTCGCAATTCCTATACGCTGACGCTGTCCGCCTGAAAACTCATGTGGATACTTATAAATGGATTCGGGACTTAGACCGACTTTATCCAAGAAGTCCTGAACAATTTTCTTTTCTTCTCCAGGCGACAACTTTTCAAAATTCCTTAACGGCTCGGCAATGATATCGAGAACCCGCTTTTTAGGATTTAAAGAAGAATATGGATCTTGAAAAATCATTTGGATATCTTTTCGGAATGGCTTGATTTCTTTTCTGCTCAACGAAGCTAAATCCCTGCCTTCGAACATGATTTTTCCTGATGTCACCTCATTCAGCTTGACCACTGCTTTACCCGTCGTGGACTTCCCACTTCCTGATTCTCCAACCAAACCGTAGGTCTCACCTTGCTGCAATTCGAATGACACACCATCGACAGCTCTGACATGATCTACTACTCTACGAAAAAAACCGCCCCTTATAGGGAAATGCACTTTTAAATTATCTACCTTGAGTAATGTCATAAGGCGTTGCCTCTCCTTCAGATTGAAAATAAAAATCCTTATAACACGTGCACCTAACATAATGACCTTGGCCAACTTCATGCAGGACAGGTGACTCCTCATGGGCCTGTTTGGGGATCCAAGGAATCCGTTCTTGGAATCGGCACCCATTCCTATCCATTTTCGCTATGGAGGGCACGATTCCTTCTATAACGTGCAAACGTTTTTTTTCAGTGGTAGCCGAAGGGATGGAATTTAGCAAAGATCGTGTATAAGGATGCAGTGGTTTTTTGAATATATCTTTAACACTGCCAGTCTCGACCACTTGTCCGGCATACATCACGACAATCCGGTCAGCCACTTCGGCCACTACGCTTAAGTCATGAGTAATCAAGATGATTCCCATTTTTGTCTTGCTCTGTATTTCCTTCAACAAATCCAGGATTTGAGCTTGGATCGTCACATCGAGAGCCGTCGTTGGTTCGTCCGCAATGACCAATGCAGGATTACAAGCTATCGCAATCGATATCATGGCCCTTTGGCGCATGCCACCTGAAAGTTCATGAGGGAACTGCTTGTAGGTCCTTTCCGGATAAGGGATGCCAACCTGGGTTAGCAGTTCAATTGTTCTTTTCTTTTTTTCATTGGTTGATAGATTCGTATGATAATCAAGATTTTCCTCAATCTGTTTTCCGACAGTCATTAGGGGATTCAATGCCGTCAGAGGTTCTTGGAATATCATCCCCAATTCCTTACCTCGAACTTTATTCATTTGTGACTCATTAAGGTCAAGTAGATTCTGACCCTTATAATTTATGACACCTTCAGATTTCGTTCGTTGCATATTATGTAATTGGATGATGGAGAGGGCCAGTGCACTCTTACCACAACCTGACTCACCAACCACGGCTACAATTTCATTTTCATTCACCGTAAACGAGACATCGTCCACCGCTGCGTGATATTTATTCTTAATACGAAATGACGTAGTGAGGTTCTCTATTCGTAATATTGTCTTTTCCAACCTGATCCCCCCTAAACTGTTTTACCGATAAAATAAAAATTTTCTGATAATTAAATAAAAGTGTAATCAATTTTTAATTTTAATTCAATATATTTATATCAAATTATAACATTTTTTTAATATATTATAACTTGAGGAATAATTTTTTCCTATAATTTTATTTCTAAAAATTAACTTTATTTCTTTTTATTTACTAGAATAAGGATTCTAATAGCTTTTGCTCATCACAAAGAATGAAGATTTTTTTTGTATTTAAAAATAATGAATAATTATCTTATCTTCAAACTGAAATTTTTTATGTATTAGTTCCACTCAACCAACCAATCTAAATATTTTGATATTTCAGAAAATTTATATTCTGATAAGACTCGCCTTATGAATGGACGGTGCGTAGCTTTTTCTAGCAGGGTTTGGGTAATAAAGTGAAACCTTTCCCCTTATCTTTCGTAAGAATGGGTAGTAATAATTATATGGAGGTTGACCGAATGTATTCACATACCGTTAATGCGTATATGCCCTCTGTTATGCGCACATTTGCTCTATCACTCGCGATTTCCGTTTTAGGAATGGCTGCTGGAATATTTATACCCCCGGCCTTATTTCTTCCCTTGGCGATTTTGGAAATCGCCATGCTGATTGGAGCCTTTATCTTGAGAAGGAAAAAAGCAATTGGATATACATTTCTTTATGCATTTACTTTCATATCGGGAATGACCACCTATCCCATCATCGCTCACTATCTCGCTTTGGCAGGCGCTAACGTCGTGATTTTGGCTGGAGTGACGACAACCGTCGTCTTTGGGGGGTTAGCTCTATATGCAACAACCACTAAGAGAGATCTTTCTTTTCTAAGTGGAATCCTCTTTGCTGCCTTGCTAGCGCTAATCGCCATCAGTATCTTTAATATATTCTCACCGTTAAGTTCCACAGCAATGCTTGTTTTTTCCTTTATTGGCATTCTTGTCTTCAGCGGATATGTTCTATATGATTTCAACCGCATGAAGCACTATGGGGTAACGGCAGAAGAAGTCCCGCTCATGGCATTGAATCTGTACCTTGATTTCATCAACCTGTTTATAAACATCCTTCGCTTTTTCGGTATATTATCAAGCAATGATTAAAAAAAACGGGCAAATGCCCGTTTTTTCGTACTTATTTATATAACCCTGGTTCTGATTTTTCAGTCCAAGGCAATTTCACACCAAATGTGCTTGCGATGAATTGTGTATCATCTCTTCTTTTTTTCCTAACGTCTGCCCGGTGTTTGGCAGATTCATTCAAGTTCTTCTCCATTTCAGTCTCCGGAACCAAGCGGGGAACTGGAACAGGTTTTCCGTTCTCATCGATGGCAACAAAGGTCAAAAAGGAAATAACGCATAGATTCCGTTCTCCAGTAAGTAAGTCCTCGGCAACCACTTTTACGATAATTTCCATAGATGTCCTTCCCGTATACGTAACGAAGCTTTCTAGGCATACTGCATTTCCTTCATGAATGGGATGCAGGAAATCGACAGAATCGGTCGATGCCGTAACGACATTACTTCTAGCATGGCGCATGGCAGAAATGGCCGCAACGTCATCAATGTAAGCCATTAATTTCCCACCGAACATTGTACCGATATTATTTGTATCAGGTGGTAGAACTAGACTCGTTTTTATAACCAAAGAGTCCGAGCAATGTTTTATTTCTTCCATGGTGACTGCACTCCTTTATGTCCATTTTCTCACTAGTTCACTTTAACGAATTTTGCGCGTTAAAGCAATAATCATGATTATTACCCACATTTTTCTCATCTCTCAATAGGTAAGTACTGCTTATATAGTCTTTCCTAAATCAATACATATATAAAAAAAACTCAACCTATTGGCTGAGTTTTTTTAGTTTGGCCTTCAACTCTTCAATTTGCAATAAATGCCGTTTCTCATGCAAACCGACAAACGGAATCCACTGCTTCAAACTTAAATCTTTATACAAGGGGTGTGGGAATGACTTCTCTTCCAAGTCATTCTCCTTCGCTTGGGAGATTACCTTTTCCAATGCCTTACGTGAAGAGGCGAGCTTAGCTTTTACTTCAGCTAATGTTTGGAACTTCTCTGACGGAATGACAAATGGAGGCGCGTCCACTTTTACGTCACGATTTAATGTATACTGGATCGGTTTATCATCTACTCGATTGCTCTCGTCACTTGCCAGTGTATCGGCAATTCCTTTTGTTACCGCCCTCTCCATTAGAAATAGATGCTCCAATACCTGAATGATGCTCCAACGTCCATCTTCGGGATGTGCATTTACCTGTTCATCCGATAACCCGTTCGCTGCCTGGAGAAGTTCTTCCCTGATTTTTGTGTTTTCTTCCACTCTACCAGCTCCTTATTCACTTTTTATAATTATTCCACCGAAGGGATAAGTTGTAAAATATAAGGTTCTTTATTAAAGAAAAACCGCTCAAAAGTTGTCTATTTTTTTAAAACCTCTATGATAATCATAAAGGTTTTTTTGCTTTTAAAGACAACTTTCAATTTACCATAGGAGTGATTAAATATGAGCGGGGGACATATCCCTTTCAGCCACAAGGGCCGTAGCACCCTGACAGCTGCACCATCAAAAGGAAGCATTCGGTCAATGTTGAAACAAATATTCAATCGTATCCCATCCAGATGGAAATTTTCAAGTATGATCATATGCATAATGATTTTCATTTCCATGCTTGAGTTTTCCATCCCACAACTTACGCAATATACGATTGATGATGTCATACCTGGGAAAGAATATGACTCATTGATTTGGGTAGGCATAGGTATGCTCTTTGCGGCCATATTGTTAGCTTTGCTTAATTATGTGAACGGCTATATCGTATCTAAAGTGGGGCAAAAAGCGATCATGAATTTACGAAATGAAATGTATGACCATATTCAAAAATTGGATATGAAATTTTTTGATAAAAATAGAACGGGTGACTTAATGTCCCGGCTCACGAATGATGTGAACCTGCTTCAACAACTCATCTCATCAAGCATGCTACAAGTAATTACAGACACGGTCACCTTCTTTGCCATTGCCATCTATATGCTGTTCATCAATTGGAAACTGACCGTGGTCCTTCTCATTACCTTTCCGTTCATGTTCTACCTGACACGTATATTTGGTAAGCGCATCCGCCTCTCTTTCAGGAGCGTGCAAAGTTCGGCCGGCGATGTCAGCAATCAGCTGCAGGATTCCCTTTCCGGCATACGGCTCATCCAATCCTTCACAAATGAAGAATTTGAATCAAAACGATTCGCGGACCGAAATCATGAGAATACGGTAGCAAACATCAAATCAGTTCGACTGAGGTCCATGTTTGGCCCGCTCATAGATTTAATGAATAATTTAGGTCTGATCGCCGTGATTGTATTTGGTGCCTGGCAAGTGATGCAGGGAGAATTTACGATTGGATTAATCGTGGCATTCCTGGCTTATCTCAGGCTTCTGCAAAGTCCAATCCGTAATTTCAGCCGTGTAATCAGTATCGTGCAACAATCGGCTGCAGCTTTTGAACGGATCACCGAAATAATGGAGACACAACCTGGAATCCAGGACAAAAAGACAGCAATTAATGTTCCCAAAATCACGAAACAAATCGAATTTCAAGGAATTGATTTCGCTTATGTCGAGGGGGTACCAGTACTCCGAAATCTTAACCTGATGATAAAAGCAGGACAGGTAACCGCTCTTGTCGGCTCATCCGGGGCAGGGAAATCAACGATTACCAGCCTTTTAATTCGTTTCTATGACCCCCAACAAGGGACAATAAAAATGGATGGCCATGATATTCGTGATCTCACCCTCAAATCTTTACGGAGCCAAATGGGGGTTGTTTCGCAAGACATCATTTTGTTTACCGGGACCATCCGCGATAATATAACCTATGGTAAACTCGACGCAACGGACGAGGAAATTATCGAAGTGGCTAAGGCGGCATATGCTCATGATTTCATCAAGACGTTCCCAAAAGGATATGACTCACAAATCGGAGAACGTGGGGTCAAACTTTCTGGTGGCCAAAAGCAACGGATTGCCATCGCCAGGGCCCTTTTGAAGAATCCCCAAATCATCATTCTCGATGAGGCGACGGCATCGCTCGATACGGAATCCGAACATCTGATTCAGGAAGCGTTATCCAACCTATTAGAGAACCGGACTTCAATCGTCATTGCCCATCGGTTATCAACCGTTCAAAAGGCAGATCAAATTGTCGTTCTTGAAAAAGGGGTAATTCAAGAAAATGGAACGCACGAACAACTGCTACTAAATAATGGTCGCTATCGGCAGCTCCATGACTTACAGTTTCCACTGGCGGAGGCACCATCAGAAACATAACCAACCAGAAATCCGCCCCCGATAAATAAACCTAAAAGGGCATGAAAATCAAGTTTCCATGCCCTTTTATCGTTCTTATTTAAAATCATATTTATCTAAGATTCGATTGGTTATAAGCTGATAGCCTTCTTCATTTGGATGAATTTCATCACTGAAGTATGCTTTTTTATCTTTGTTTTCGAATAAATCGTTTGTAGGGATATACTTTAGTCTACTATCCTTGTCCACCATCTTTTGAATCGAATGATTATAATCACTAATATGGTTTTCTAATTTCAAGTCGTCTTTATTCGGGTTATATAACCCTATCACCAAGATATCAGCTTTATTATTTTTCTTTAGAAGCTCAGAAAGAATTTTATCTAAATGTTGTACATACTCTTTCTTTTCATCATTTATCTTTTGATCATTGATTTTTTTTAAGTTTCCACCATTACTGTTAATTAAATCATTGATTCCGATATAGACGATAAATGTGTCAGCCTTATCCAATTTTGTGTTAATCTCAAGATCTTCGAGCTGTTTAATGACACCGTCCGTTTCCTGACCTTTAATACCATAATTCCAGAATTGGACTTTTTCTGAATCGGAATCATTCGTTTTATGTTTCAAGTCATCAATATATCCTTCCCCTTCTTTATCGCCCTTTCCATAAGTCAAAGAATCTCCAAATGCCATGACTCTTTGATCGTTTTTCGCATCTACTGCCTGAAACGCATAGGCAACTAAACAAATAACAAGTACAATAAAAAATAAGCCAACGATTTTCTTCATTTGTTTTGCTTCTCCTTTTGTATTCACTAGGAAGTATTTTATTTTTAAATACCCAAAAAGAGGACAAGCCTAACATTCGAATAATCTAATAAAAAACTTAAATTGCATGATGCACCTGTACTCAGGTGATTGGAATGCCATAATAAATGGATTGGAGCTTAATGATGAAGGAGTTTATAGAATTCAGGGAAGCAATATTTGAGGATTTGCCTAAAATTATTGAAATTTACAATTCTACAGTACCTTCGAGGATGGTCACTGCGGATACAGAACCAGTTACAGTAGAATCACGGCTCAAATGGTTTGAGGAACATCATATTCTCAAACGGCCATTATATATGATCATACATGATGGAAAAACAGCTGGGTGGATGAGTTTTCAATCTTTTTATGGTAGACCCGCATATGATTTTACCGCTGAAATTAGCATCTATATAGATGAGGAGTTCCGTGGGAAAGGAATTGGACAACTTTCAATCCAAAAGGCTATAGAGGTGAGTCCGAAGATAGGGATTAAGACACTTCTTGGATTTATTTTCGCACACAATGCACCAAGTATTAAGCTTTTTTCAAAATTTGGTTTTGAAAAATGGGCGCATTTACCGAAAATAGCAGAACTCGATGGAGTGGAACGCGATTTGGTCATTCTTGGTAAACGTGTCACTACATGACTTCCATTGCAAAAGGCGATTGCCTGGATTTGAATGGTCTAGTGGGATGTACTGATTATTCGCGACAAACTCCCAGGAATTTTATATGTGTGACCGCATTCAATAAAGAATCCAACTCTTGACTTGCTTGAATGGTCATCCTGCTTGTCAAACCATAATTTTTTGCTAACATAATCATTTCTTTTCGTTTTTCTTCAATTTTTTCAACTGTTGTTATATGAGGAGGCTTCAATATAATCACTTCCTATTTTTCAATTATTTTACATTTTTATCATAACCAAAGCACTAGGCGAAATCAATCATTTTACATGTTTTAAATATGTTATTTCACTAGTGAAATGTGACAAAATACCCATTATATTTTTCTATTTTGTACTTTTTATGTCAGTTCAAAGAGAAAAAGCATTTGCCTTTACACAGCAAATGCTTTTTCTCTTTGATTGTTCACTATAGGTTAACTAAGTCATGCACTCTGGAGGTGACTCATTACCTGATTTATCTATAACAATCTTATATTCATCTTCAAGAGCTTTTAATGGAGCATCATAGAGATGCTTTTCATCAGAGGTTTTGTATACACCATTTGATAATAGTTCTTCTATCAACAATGCTCTCCTCTGTTCTTTTTTCTCGAAAAACTCTGCCATATGAATGGCCCCTTTCCTTTTATTCATATTTTCCACATATAATGCCCCTAATCTTATAGGCTTTGCTAAAGCCAAAATATATATACCTGTTGTACGGGATTCTTAAACCCTATTTGACAAAAATAAAAACCCCTTCTAATCCAAGAAGAGGTCGACAGAGGTCCGTTCGTCTCTTCTTATCTTCCAAGCGATTGCTTGTTGGAAGAAGCACAGTTCCCCGATGGGTCTGTTGCCGAGGTTTCATAGGGCCAAGTCCCTCCACCTCTCTGGATAAGAATACAGAATATAAATGATTTTGACATGATTTTATCCCACTTGCAAGGATAAGTCAATTGCATTCAAATAATTTTTAATTTTTAATTTTTATATTATTTTTCCGTGTGCCCTTTTAGCACAAGGTAAGACCATATCCCTATTTTGCTAATAACTATATTTTCCTCCAATTGACCGTGGGTTAGGTATGCTCCATTTGCCAATGGGGATTTTATCCTACTACCCCTTTCACGCCACAAGATACTCATAAAATTCTATTGGATTCAAAGGTTGCATTTTCCTTTTTATCTGATATGATGACAATAATCACATACGAAATACCACTAGGGGAGTCTTCTAAAAGACTGAGATGGAATGATGTTCCGGACCCTTTGAACCTGATCCGGGTGATGCCGGCGGAGGAAAGTGGATGATATCGTCGTCGTATATTTGACTTCATCCATCTGCCCCGTTCCGTTTTCAGGAACGGGGTTTTCGTTTAATTGAATAATAAACTGCTAGGGGAGCCATTAATAGGCTGAGAATCAAACCCTTTGTACCTGATCTGGTCATACCAGCGGAGGAAAGCAGGTTGAAAAAGGGATTCGTACATTCCTAGAACAGCCGCTTTCTATATGAAAGCGGCTGTTCTTCATTTTTGGACACTCCCCTCCTTTGTATGTGAATGAATTATAAGGGGGAAAAATCATGGCGAAAACCCAAATGAAAACTTTCAGTGCTAGACTTCACGAACGTTCAAAAGAAATTTGGAAAAAGAATCATACTCATCCTTTCGTTCAAGCAATTGGAGACGGGACACTATCAGAAAAGAAATTCGCCTATTACTTAAAGCAGGACTATATCTATCTTATGGATTATGCCAAGCTTTTTGCCTTAGGGACCATCAAGGCCACTAACCTTGAGATCATGACCAAATTTGCGAGTATTTTAAATGAGACTCTACAGGTAGAAATGGATTTGCATAGGAGCTACTGCAAGGAGTTCGGAATTAGTTCTGAGGAATTGGAAAATACCGAACCAACTCCGATTACCCTTGCCTATACAGGTTATATGCTCAATGCTGCCCATCATGGAACTTTAGCCGACCTTATTGCCTGCTTACTTCCTTGTGCCTGGGATTACTATGAAATTGGCTCGTTATTAAAAGAACAAAATGGTCCAGCACTAGAAACAAATCGTTATATCGCTTGGATTCAATCGTATGCATCCCCCGAATTCGCAGATGCGCACAAATGGTTGGCCAAGCTGTTAGACGAACTGACGGAAGATATGCCTGAGGGGGAATTGAAAAGATTAGAGAAACACTTTTTAATGACCTCCCGATATGAATATTTATTTTGGGACATGGTTCACAACGAACAGGATTGGCCTCTTTAAATGCTAGATACTGGTAACTTGTTACGGAAAATGACGTTGACTAGCTTGTTCACGGCCATCACTACCCTGACTAGCTCATTCGTTTACATCCCTGTTGGTTTTGCGAAGGTGTTTCCTATTCAACATGTAACCAACGTCATGACAGCCGTTATGTTGGGGCCGCTTTTTGCTGTGACCCAGGCCTTTTTAGTATCCCTTATCAGGAACATGACAGGTACAGGTTCCATTTTTGCATTTCCGGGAAGCATGGTTGGTGCCCTGCTGGCGGCCTTCCTCTACCAAAAAACAAGAAGGATGGGACACGCCTGCTTGGGAGAAATAGTGGGGACAGGCATTCTCGGATCCATCGCCTGTTATCCGATCGCGCTTTTATTATTGGGAAAAAAAGCGGCACTTTTTGGTTTTCTGCCAGCTTTTCTTCTTAGTTCTTTAACGGGCGCAATTATAGGCTTTCTTTTATTGAAAGTTCTCTTAAAAAATCATTATATGAAGGGGTTTTTTTATGAAAAGGGCACTAACGATCGCCGGATCTGACTCTGGGGGCGGAGCCGGCATCCAAGCTGATTTAAAAACATTTTCGGCCCATCGGGTTTATGGCATGTCTGTTATCACCGCCGTTACGGCACAGAATACCTTGGAAGTTCGATCTGTACAGCCCATCGATCTCCCTGTGATCACCGATCAAATTGCGGCCGTATTTGAAGACATTCGTGTCGACGCAGTAAAAATAGGGATGCTTGGATCAAAGGAGACGGTCGAAACCGTCGCCCATTCAATAAAATTATTTAAACCGGCTATCGTCGTCCTTGATCCTGTCATGATTTCCAAAAGTGGACACCATCTGTTAGATGAGAGGGCCGTTTCGTCGTTAAAAATCGATTTACTTCCACTTGCTACACTTGTCACGCCGAATATACCGGAAGCAGAGGTCCTTACCGGATTCCCGATCCGGACGAAGCAGGACTTTTATAAGGCATGTACCGCTATTCTGGAACTGGGTCCGAAGGCTGTTTTACTGAAAGGAGGACATGCAGCAGGAAATCCAAATGATCTCTTTTATGATGGCAAGGAGTTCTCTTGGATCAAGGGTGAACGCATTCATACGAAAAATACGCATGGAACTGGCTGTACCCTTTCCTCTGCCATTGCATCTAATCTTGCTAATGGACTTCCTTTAGCGACGTCCATTGAACAAGCGAAAATCTATATTTCAGAAGCGATACGAAATAGCTTAGAACTCGGTAAGGGACACGGACCCGTTCACCATTTCCATCAATTTTATAAAAAGGAACGGAGTGATTTCACATGAATACATCCGTTGCAGACTTATTTGGCAGAGTGAGAAAGAAACAACCACTCGTCCACCAAATCACCAACTTTGTTACTGCAAATGATTGTGCCAATGCTACCCTGGCAATTGGTGGTTCTCCCGTTATGACTTCCAATCCAAAAGAAGTGGCGGACATGGTCAAACTGGCACAAGCACTGGTGATTAACTTAGGTACACTGGATGATGTTCCCTTGGAGGCGATGGCGATTGCCGGGAAAACAGCGAACGATTGCCATATACCCGTAATTTTAGATCCTGTGGGCGTCGGTTCCACCCCTTACCGAACAGAGAAAGCGATGGAACTGCTCGATTCAATCACTGTCCAGATTATTCGCGGCAATGCAAGTGAAGTCCATCGGCTAATGGGAGGCGATATCGTCACGCGAGGGGTCGATTCAGGACCCCTTTCCATGAGCAATGCAGAACTATCCCTACGTGCTGCTAGAAAACTGAAGAGTGTTGTCGTCGTGAGTGGAGCCAAGGATGCCGTTAGTGACTCTTCACGTACGTCCATCATCGATAATGGAAGCCCTCTTTTAACAAAGGTGACCGGCACCGGCTGTATGTCGACGGCCTTGATTGGGGTCTTCTGCGGAATTACGGAGGATTACTATTCAGCTGCTATCGCAGGAATTTCAACCATGAGCATCTCTGGTGAGCTTGCTGCCAGAACCCTTGAAAAAAATGATGGCACAGGGACATACCGGACACGGATTATCGATGCCATCTCAGGAATGAATGATTCCATATGGAAATACGAGGTGAAAATGCATGAAGAAAGTGCCATTTGATTTGAGCCTTTATTTAGTCACGGAAGAATCATTAGCCGTCGAGGACATGACCACTATCATCACCGAGGCGGTTTCAGGCGGAGTTACGGCCGTCCAACTTAGAGAAAAGCAGGCATCTTCCCTTACTTTTTATCAAAAAGCTTCTCTATTAAAAGGGGTCCTTGATGAACTTTCGATTCCGTTAATCATTAATGACCGCGTGGATATTGCGCTTGCTGTAGGAGCGGATGGAATTCATGTTGGGCAGGATGACCTTCCTCTTCCCATCATCAAGACCCTTGTTCCTGACAATATGATCATTGGAGTATCCGTCTCTACCTTGGAGGAGGCCCTTGAAGCTGAAAACAATGGCGCTGACTATATTGGTGTTGGCTCTGTATTCCCGACAAAAACGAAACAAGACGCAACTGCTTTGAAAAAAGGGGAACTGGAGAGAATTTGTCACAGTACCTCGATTCCTGCCGTTGCGATCGGTGGGATTACAGCGGATAATATCAACAGGCTTTCTAAAAGTGGAATTGCCGGTGCTGCGGTCGTCTCTGCCATTACACAGGCAAAAAATCCAATGGACGTGGCTACACTCCTTTCATACACTATAAAAAGATTCACTAATTAATAGAAGGAGGATGCTCATTTCGAGTCATCCTCCTTCCTTTATGAAAGAATGGTATTCTTCGTTTCTTTTCCAAATGCCACAGCAACAGCACCAATTAAAATTGCGATTGTAAAAATCGTGAAGATGGTCGATATCGCTGTATCTCCAGCAACTAGATACCCGACAAGCAACGGCCCCAAAATGCCCCCGACGCGTCCGACTCCAGCTGCTAACCCCGTCCCGGTTCCACGAATGACGGTTGGATACTGTTCAGGTGTATACGCATAAAGCGCCCCCCATGCACCTAAGTTGAAAAACGATAGGAACATGCCGGATACGATCAAGAGTGATAAGCCTTCAGCGGAGCCAAAGAAAAATGCACTACCTGCCGTTCCTATTAAATATGTAATCAATACGAACTTACGCCCCATCTTCTCTATCAACCACGCAGCAGAGAAATAACCAGGCAATTGGGCTAACGTCATGATCAATACATATTCAAAACTCTGAATCATGCTGAAGCCCTTCATGACCATGACACTTGGTAACCATAAAAACATGCCGTAATAGGAAAAGACCACACAAAACCAAAGAATCCATAAAACAAGTGTCTGACGTGCGTGCCCTTTTTGCCAGACCATTTTCATGTTGTTCAGCACAGACGGTCTCTGTTTCTTTTCAAGCTCCGTATATTTAGGAGAATCGGGTAATTTCAAACGTAGATATAGAGCATATAATGCCGGAACCGCACTTAATAACAAAGCCACACGCCATCCGTATACAGGAATGATGAAATAAGAGATGAGCGCCGCCAACAACCAGCCGACCGCCCAGAAACTTTCAAGGAGTACCACAACACGTCCCCTTTTACTTGCCTCGACGCTTTCAGAAACGAGTGTTGAAGCAACGGGTAGCTCTCCCCCGAGCCCCATCCCTATCAAGAAACGCAAAATCAGGAATAAACTAAGCGTACTGACGGCTGCAGACAGACCGCTCGCAATCGAAAATAATAATAAGGTTATGATAAAGACATTCTTTCTGCCAACCCGGTCTGCCATCGCTCCAAAGAGAATCGCCCCTACTGCCATCCCGATAGAATTGATACTTCCGATCCAACCGACCTGTTGGCTCGTTAAATTCCAATCCTGTTTCAATGCAACGATGATAAAAGAAAGCATCCCGACATCCAGTGCATCAAACATCCATCCAAAACCAGCGACACCCAGCAGTTTACGCTGCGATATCACTTTCGCATTGTTTTCCATATAAACCTCCTAAAATCTGATCGCTTACCAATATATTCTCCTATTTAATATTACCTATTAATTTTCCTTTTCGCTATAGTATTTACAACTGTCTTGACACTTTTCTTTACTCAAATAGAAAAAACGTTGATTTCAAGCCTTTTTCCATTTAAGAATAAAATGTCGAATAGTAATGATTGAATATTTCACCTATTTATTTTATGATAAATATTGGCATATGAAAGCGTTATCAATTAAGTCATCATGTTTTGCCCAATATAATCATTATATTCAGGAGGGAAACAATGACCAATCTAACGTTAGAAGTAAGTGGAAAGCTGGACAAGTTTTTAAAAGGTCCTAAAAAGCTCTATATCAATGGAAAATTCGTAGAAAGTGCCTCGAAGAAGACCTTTACCACTCCCAACCCCGCAACAGGCAAGAAACTCGCAGATGTATATGAAGCGGATAAAGAAGATATCAATTTAGCCGTTAAAGCCGCAAGAAAAGCATTCGATGAAGGCCCATGGTCCAAGATGAGCGCCGCTAACCGTAGCAGGTTGATGTATAAACTAGCAGATTTAATGGAAGAAAATAAAACAGAATTAGCGCAATTAGAAACACTGGACAATGGAAAGCCCATCAGTGAAACTACAAATGCGGATATCCCTCTAGCCATTGAGCATATGAGATATTTTGCTGGCTGGTCGACTAAAATCGTCGGACAGACCATTCCGGTAAATGGAAATTACTTCAACTATACAAAACATGAGGCTGTAGGCGTCGTCGGTCAAATCATCCCTTGGAACTTCCCGCTTCTTATGGCGATGTGGAAACTGGGAGCCGCTCTTGCGACTGGCTGCACGGTCATTTTGAAACCTGCCGAGCAAACACCATTATCTGCCCTTTATTTAGCAGAGCTAATCGCGGAAGCCGGCTTCCCTGACGGTGTCGTCAATATCGTCCCTGGATTCGGTGAAACTGCTGGTCAAGCCCTTGTCGATCATCCTGAAGTTGATAAGATTGCCTTCACCGGTTCTACTGAAGTAGGGAAAATGATCATGCGTTCTGCTTCCTATTCATTGAAGCGCGTGACACTGGAACTCGGAGGAAAATCACCTAACATCATCCTTCCAGATGCCGACTTCTCCAAAGCCATTCCTGGAGCTTTAAATGGCGTCATGTTTAATCAGGGTCAGGTATGCTGTGCCGGCTCCCGGGTTTATATACAAAAGAAACACTATGATAATGTCGTGGCTGATATGACTAGTCACGCTAAAAAGATCAAACAAGGAGCCGGATTGGATCCTAATACACAAATTGGGCCACTCGTTTCCCAAGAACAGCAGAATCGAGTTCTTGGTTACATTGAAAAAGGAAAAAAAGAGGGTGCAGAAATATTGGTAGGAGGAAACAATCCTAGCGATGAAGGCTACTTTGTTTCACCAACGATCTTTGCCGGTGTAGAAGAGGAAATGACCATTGCCAAAGAAGAAATATTTGGTCCAGTCATTGCTGCCATGCCGTATGAGAATATAGACGATGTAATCAACCGGGCAAATGCAAGTGAATATGGGTTGGCTGCCGGTTTATGGACAAGCGATCTAGCTAACGCCCATTATGTAGCAGGAAAGTTACGTGCCGGTACTGTTTGGGTAAACTGCTATAATGCATTTGATGCCGCCTCCCCATTCGGTGGTTATAAGCAATCCGGAATCGGACGGGAAATGGGTTCCTATGCCCTTGAAAATTATACTGAAGTTAAAAGCGTCTGGATTAACCTAGACAAATAATTCTTTTTAAAGAGAGGGTCTTCCGGGACCCTCTTTTCCATGCTTTTTGCATCCTTTTAATATATTTTATTATTGCGATTATTCTTAAATCATTTCAATAGCCTTTTCCTATGTACGTTTGATAGAATCAAGGTAGAGAAAAAGGAGGAATATTCCTATGTATGAAATTGCCATTATCGGTGCCGGACCCGCTGGCGGAAGTGCCGCCATCTTCACGGCCAAGGCAGGAAAAAAGACAGTCCTTCTCGATAGCAATGCAAGTATCACAAAAAGAGCCTGGATGGAAAACCATTATGGTGTGGATGAAATCTCTGGACCTGACTTAGTCCATATCGGAATTCAACAGGCAAAGAAATTCGGTGCTGAACATATCGAAACAAAAGTTACAGGCATCGAAAAAACGGAACAAGGATTTACAATCGAAACGGAAAACGGCCTTATTGAAGCTACTTACATCATCCTCGCGACGGGAATGATCACTAATCTAGCCGAAGAAGCGGGAGTCGCGACAAAAGACGGCATAGAGCCGCGCACTAAAAAAGTGTATGACGTGGATTCACTAGGGAAAACATCCGTAGAGGGAATTTGGGCTGCTGGCGCTGGTGCAGGCGTGAGCGTACATACCATCGTTACGGCCGGTGACGGAGCCAGAGTGGCCATTAATCTGCTAAGTGAAATCAACGGGGAACGTTATGTAGACCATGATGTACTGAAAAAATAATGAGAGTGTTCACAGAAGCTGAGTCCCTGCACTCAGCTTTTCCATCCTCCTCTATTTTTTTATCGGATTTATTTGAACCCCCACGTTTTATGATACATATGTGTAAAAAGTTTCTTTTTTCAGAAACTATCGATACAATTAAACTGGAGATAAGAGAAAGGAAGTTTTAAAAGATGAATGAATTTCAAACCAATTTAGAAAAATACGCAGAACTGGCCGTTAAAGTCGGGGTCAATATCCAGAAGGGACAAAACCTCGTTGTAAACACAACCTTAGAAGGCGCTGAACTTGTTCGCCTCATCGTTAAAAAGGCTTATGAAAACGGCGCACGTAATGTCATCGTTAACTGGAATGACGATATTGTCGGGCGTACAAAATATGAAATGGCACCCGCTGAAGTATTTAACGAGTATCCAGAGTGGCGGGCAAAAGAAACGATCGAGCTTGCTGAAAATGGCGCAGCTTTTCTATCGGTCATCTCCTCAAGTCCTGACCTTTTGAAAAATGTTCAACCTGAACGGATCGCCAACTTCCAAAAGGCATCGGGTACCGCACTGAAAAAATGGCGTCAATATATGCAGTCCGATAAAGTGAGTTGGTCCATTGTCGCAGTCCCTTCACAAGCATGGGCTGATAAAGTCTTCCCTGAAGTAGCTGAAGAGAAACGCATCGATGCACTTTGGGAAGCGATCTTTAAAGCAGTCCGGGTTGATGTAAAAGAACCTGTCGAGGCCTGGAAGAAACACGACGACACACTTCATGAAAAAGTCGATTATTTAAATGAAAAGCACTACCAGAAATTGCACTACACGGCACCAGGTACGGATTTAACCATCGAATTGCCTGAGAAACATCTTTGGTGCGGAGCTGGCAGCATCAATGAGCAAGGACATGAATTCATGGCTAACATGCCAACGGAAGAAGTGTTCACGGTTCCACTGAAAAATGGTGTCAATGGAACGGTTTCAAGCACAAAGCCACTTAGTTACGGCGGCAATATTATCGATAATTTCTCCGTGACATTCAAGGAAGGCCGGATCACAGAAGTGAAGGCTGAAAAAGGCGAAGAAATCTTGAAACAATTGGTCGATACGGATGAAGGATCACACTATCTAGGAGAAGTGGCACTAGTCCCATTCAATTCGCCCATTTCCCAATCAAACGTATTATTCTTCAATACATTATTCGATGAAAATGCATCCAACCACTTAGCAATCGGAAGCTCTTATGCATTCTGTCTTGAAGGTGGAAAAAACATGAGCCCCGAAGAACTGGCGGAACATGGTCTGAACGAAAGTCTAACCCATGTTGATTTCATGATTGGTTCGGATAAAATGAACATCGACGGCATCCTTCCTGACGGCACTTCAGAAGCTGTCTTCCGTAATGGGGATTGGGCGTTTTAATTGGAGTATTGATATAGTGGGTTTTGAAGGTTTATAACTTTGGATTTCACATGTTTTTAGAACATTCATTAGCCACGTGTTTATAGTCACGTGGCTATATTTGTCTAATTATAAGGTGTCCAATCATCAACTATTTTTAGTTGAATTGTTCGGTAACCCTTAATATTTCATCTTTGTATAATAAAATGTCGTTTACACTATCTAATTTATGTGTAGTTTTTAATTCATCATTTAATTGGATATACTTATTACTAGTATTAAAACCTAATCTACAAATCCATTTACGGATATTATCATCCAGTAAAACATTAAAATAACTTTTATTATCTCTATAGTAAACTCTATTTGCATCTAGGTTTTCCTTAAGCATAAGTTTTATTAAAACATATCCCTCTATTTCTTCTTCGGTTGTCACAATCACAGGTCCATCTACTACTTTTTCCAGTTCATCAATTAGCTCTTCTTCGTTTGTTGGTGCTATATCGTCATTTATTTTTTCCGTCGTATTCAACTCATTTCCATCAGTTGAACTTAAAGCTTTTTGAAGCTTATCATTTACTTTATCATTGACGAATTGATTAAGGGATTTTTTTACTATTTCCCGAAAATTATCGATTACTTTTTTTGTCTTTACACCTTGATAAACATCATTTAATACGAATTTGATAAACTCTTCATTTGGTTCCTCCCATTGTTGAGTTAAAAAATTCTTAATTTCATTTGTATATTTTAATTCGGAGGCAGTAGTTAATACATTTTCTACATTGAAAAAGTTTTTTCTAAATTTGGCTAACTCCAGAAGGTGATTTTCTCTTATTTCATGTAAATTAAATATAAAGAATGGTTTGTCATCCATTTTATTAGGTTCTTCTAAATCGGTGAAGAACTTATATTCAATACCATTGGTCAAGATTGCAAACTTAGCTTTGGTAGTTCCAAAATACCTAAATAATTGCGAATCATGTTTATGTAGTTTTTCATGCACACATTTTGCTTCAATTAAAATAACAGGGTGTCCGTTTTCCATTATGGCATAATCAATTTTTTCACCTTTTTTTATTCCAACATCAGCTATGAATTCTGGTACTAATTCCTCGGGGTTAAAAATATCATATCCTAATGCTTGTATTAACGGCATAATTAACGAGGTTTTAGTTGCTTCCTCAGTTTGAATGTTATCCTTTATTCGTTCTATCCTAGTTGATAGCGCTTTAATTTGTTGTATAAAGGTTTCCATATTCCTACCCCCCATTTATAAAAGGTTTCTATATTCGTACCCGCATTTTTAATATAATATGCTTATATAAAACAATATTATACTAATCTGTAAAAAAATATATGTATCTCTCATCTTAGAAAAAGTGACTATATGTTAAATTTGAATAGAATCTTGTATTAAGAATTTTGGATATACAACATAAGTACCTAGAGCATGTAATTTAATCGCTAGAAAGGCAAGGATAATTTTTAGAGTTTTAAAAGTCTAATCGGCTATCTAATCGGCTTAATAGTACTTTTATTTTGCGTTTAGCTATAATAACAAAAATTTATTGCCTATAAATTTTAAACATCAAGCTTAATAGCCACGTGCTAAGATGCACGTGGCTATTATTTTATACGTAAAATACTACCTTAATCATTTACGCAAATCCATTTACTGTCCAATAGGTGGCTTTCTATAACCTCAATCCCATTAGAAGAGCCCCACTACCCTATCAAGTATCCCAGTCACATCAAGGAACACGATGATAATAACCAGAGGAATGATGAACCTCATGATAAAGAACCATATATTGAATGCTTGGGCACCAAGGCGAGAATGCTGTAATAGTTCCTCTCTCAAGGAGCTTTTCTTGATCTTATATGAAACGAAGATCGAGATTAAAAGCACTCCGAGCGGCATTAATATGTTGCTGACTAAATAATCCGCTGAATCAAACAAGTTCTTCGAGAAGATTAAGAGATCAGAAAAAGTACTATAGGATAATGCAGAGGGAATGCCTACTGCAAAGATTAAGATTCCGATGATATAGGCATATTTGGTTCTCTTCTCCTCTTTTCCTTTAACGATGGCTGCCACGATGATTTCCAACATGGAGAAGGCCGACGTTAATGTGGCAAATAGGAATAAGGCTAAAAACCCTAATAAGAAAACTTCTCCAAACACGATTTGGTCAAACACCGCCGGCAATACAACGAACAGCAAACCCGGACCTTCAGCTGGCTCTAACCCTAATGAAAAAACAGCTGGGAAAATGGCCAATCCTGCTAATAAGGCAATCAATAGATTCATCGCGACGATGGATATGGCCGGTTGGATTAAGCTTTCCTTTTTTGAAAGGTAGGAACTATAAGTAACCATCACCGACACTCCTACACTTAAGGAGAAGAAAGCCTGCCCCATCGCAAATAGCACACTTTGAGAAGTCATGCTAGAAAAATCAGGTGCTAGAAAGAATTTGACGCCTTCTAGAGCGTTATCTAATGTAAGCGAACGAATGATCAGAACAATAAAAAGCAAAAATAAAGCAGGCATCAATATTTTACTCACTTTTTCGATTCCATTTTGAATCCCTTTCGCTACAACCAATACGGTAATGGCTAGGAAGACAAACTGAGCTACAAGGACCAACAACGGATTGCCGATTGTCCCGTTAAATACAGAACCATAATCTGCACCCTCACTAATTATTCCACCGAACAGACCTTTGACGAAATAGATGACAATCCATCCACCAATTACGCTATAGAAAGACAAGAGAAGAAAACAGGTGAATACCCCTAATCTTCCAATCCAATGCCAGTTGCTATGAGGAGCTAAACTACGATACGCACTGATGGCTTCCTTTTGTGTACTCCTGCCTATAATAAATTCAGCCAATAATAAGGGAAAACCCATAAACAATGAAAAGAGAATAAAAAGAAGAAAGAATGCCCCTCCTCCGCTCATCCCAGTAACATATGGGAGCTTCCATATGGCACCTACCCCTATCGCTGATCCAGCTGCGGATAAAATAAAACCAATCTTCGATGACCATTGCTCTGTTGTTTGCATGCTAACCCTACCTATCCCTTTTTATTATGGTTCCCTAATCAACAATTCAAAGACAAAAAAAGCCACGTCTCTATCTGTAACGATAGGGACGTGGCTTCACGCGGTACCACCCTAATTGGAAACAACACTTGTTTCCCACTTGTTAAAATAACGGTTTAACCCGTTTTATACCACTTTCTCTTTTGCAGTATAAAAAAGCTCCAAGAATGAAATTCACCTAGTCTTTGTATCAGTTTTCACCAACCACTGATTCTCTATATAACAGGGAGACCGGCTTAATGGGTTTCTTTTCGTCGCTCGCTCGATATGTTAATTAACAAGATTATAGTACGATAATTCTTATAGGTCAATCATTATTTAAATATTTAGACTATACAAGAGGGATTCTTCTCACATCTCATTTCCTTCATCATCGCGGCGAAGATCTATTATTACAGCATAATTATATGACTTTTGGATGAATGAATTACTTCGAATAAAATAGTAAAGTTCTTCATAATCTACATGAATATAAGGATTCTTTCCATTAATGGCCCCTTTGGAATATCTTGGACACATTTTTTATCGTGAAATATGTTATACTATTAGTAAAGAGGGTGCATAAATTGAAAAGTAATAAATACAATAGTGGCGAAACCGTAACGATCCTTGAAACTGATGAATTAGTTACAATTAGTAAATGGGCATATGTGAAAAACATGAAAAGATATTCTTATACAGTCAAAGAACATCCAACAACATTCTTCTTTGAAGAAGAACTGGAGAAAGCATAAGCTTTCACTTTTTTTGTATGCAATGATTTCCTTACTCTTCAATGGAGTAAGGTTTTTTTTATGTATAAACGGCGACGACAAAGAACAGACTCCCCTAGGGGAGTCTGTTCATATAGGTTACGATTTAGTTTTAAAATTAAGCTTTTTGAACGTTAGCTGCTTGAGCTCCACGAGCACCTTGCTCAACGTCAAAAGTTACTTTTTGACCTTCGTCTAAAGATTTGAAACCTTCGCTTTGGATAGCTGAGAAATGTACGAATACGTCGTCTCCGTTTTCACGTTCGATAAATCCAAAACCTTTTTCTGCATTAAACCATTTAACTGTACCTTGTTCCATTTTTGTTGCCTCCTAGTGCATAACACACATTGTATTACTATTTTTGATTTTTCAAGAAGATACTAATACCTTTTTTCATTACCAAAAACAATTCTTTATTAGAATAACACGAAATGATAAAAATAGCAACTACGCTGCAGAGAAATTAAATTGGTTATTTCATAAAAGGCCACTAGCAAATAATTATGAAGAGATTGCCCGCTCTTTTGCTTTTCATAATTTTTCCAATTATATGATTTAGATTTTTAATTAGGGGTATATCAGAGTATAAGAAACCGTTCTTTTACTTTCGTACAGATTAAACAACATAGGAGGTTTATTAATGAAATATTATAAGGTCTCGAATAGAGGATTCGATAGTAAGGTCATTGCCGCCAGTAGCGATTATGAAGCGCTTGGCTTTTATTTAATGGAGATCGATGATCAACTTGGTTTTGTTGATGATATAGATATAGAAGAAGTCGATGCTGAAGAAAAAGTTGAGGTTTCCTATATTGGATACCCTGTTTATAAGACGATTGAACAAATCTATCAAGAGAATGAGTTTTGGGAGGTGCCTAATATAGTAGTGGAAGTCGAGTGAATTTGAAATGCCCACCTTTTCACGAGGGGGCATTTCATAAATATTGAATGAACGTCTCAAAACAGTTGGGTCAAATAGTACTTTGTTATGGCCAAGTATTCACGGATATATGATTTCACTAAAGCGATTCGCGGCGTCTTTGCAGGAACCCCTGTCACTTTCAATCCTTCTCTTTCAGCCATTTTCACGGCTCGATAAAGATGAAAATCATTCGACACAATCAATCCAATCGATGAAGGATCCGGAATGAACTCTTTCGAGAAAGCAATATTTTCACTGGTTGATGTAGATTCGTCCTCCATGATGATTCTTCCTTCTTCAATTCCCTGGTTGATAAGCCCTTGTTTCATTGCCTCGGCTTCTGAAATGTCTTCTCCAGGACCTCTGCCACCAGAGACGATGGCCACCGTACTTCCATTCGATTTTAAATAGTCTGCTGCCCTATCAATCCGGTATTGTAATGATAAAGATGGAACATTCCCTTTTACTCTTGCTCCTAAAACGATAAGGTATCCCGCATCTTCAGGGATTGGCTGATGGCTGCTTTCCATGATCTTCATATGTAAGATTCCAAAGTATACGAGCAGCACGACCATACCCATACCGCCAAGCTTTATCCCCTTTTTCATAGTACCGCTCCGTTTCTTTTTCGCTTACCATTTTCCCTTTTTGTTCCAAACTGCATTACAAAAGTGGAGCAATCAATGAAATTATTAATCTGACAAAAAGGTGAAATTAAAAGTGTAATAGAAGTTTTAAGCTTCCCCCATCATGTCTTCGTAAATCCACTTTCCTATTAGACTAATGACTTGACGGCTTTCTTCCTCGGTTTTCATGTCCTCAGTCAGGACTGCGGCGTAGACGGTTTGTTTGTCTGAACGGATGATCGCACAATCATGGGCGACACCACGAATCCCCCCCGTTTTACTTGCCACTTTCACACCCTTACCCATTTGTGACGGAAGCTTATCCCTTAACTGTTGATTATCCATTATACGCAATATTTTTTCCTGGTTCTCTTTCTTTAAAAAGTCTCCAGTATATATCGCCTTTAGACAGGTAATGGTATCCGCTGCGGAGATGGTATTATCCCGGCCTTCTTTCAATGCTTTAAAATCCTGCATTTTCCGTTGAAGAATAGTCTGTTTAAGTCCAAGATCCTTTATACACTGATTAATTTCATCTTGGCCAAGCAAGGTCATCATCATATTGGTGGACGTGTTATCGGACACTGTAATCATCAATGACAAAAGATCTTCAACCGTTAAAAAAACTTTATTCGATAGAACATGCAGAACCCCTGATCCACCCGTCACTTCTTCAGGCGGGATCGTCACCGGCTGATTCAAATAAATCTTCTTTTCTTCGCTCTGACGATATCCTTCAATAATCATCGGAATTTTAATCAAACTGGCTGATTGGAAAGATTCATCCTCATGATATGCGATGGATTCCCCATCACTATTTTCAATTTTATAAGCAATGCGTCCATTAAATGATCCCACTGCATCCAAAATCTTGTGTTCAATGGTTTGTAAAGACATGGTTAACCCTTCCCTTCTAACGATTCATTAATTATGTAACACCTTACTAATTCTACCATGTAAAAGCATCACTATCTTCTATATATGCTTTATTGATTTATTTTCAAGATAGAACGTAAAAAGGCATTAAAATTCCCAAACAAAAAAGAGCATTCGATGAGAAAGCTCCTTTTCAGGTACATTATAATCTTATCTTGCTTTCATCGGTCTTCCTTTCACTATTGGAAACCGCTTCTTTTCGGTGGTGTCTACCTGGGTGATTTCCCCATCATGCACGGTTATGATAACTGACCCATATTGCAGTTCTTCCAAACTGGAAATGATATGTTTGATTTTTAACTCCTCTTTTTTTTCCATAGTGGCCCCCTTGAATAATGTTTATGAAGAAAACCCATGATAAAGGAACGATCGATCTACCTCTAACGCTTTCTATACTAGCGGTCAAATCATTCCATCCTTCTCTTCTTTTCCAAAAGATAAAGGCACCTTTTATCTATTATTAGATGGAAAGGTGCCTTTAGTTGACTAATCGGCATTATGAGAGTTGCTTGTCATTATGGCTGGTAATCGAACATACTAAGGAAAAGACGATGGCTTAATACACACTAAACTATACTTTATTATCCTTACCTATAAACTTGGTATTATTACTATAATCCGTCTTTCATTATTTGTCAATGACGTTTTATAATATTCCGACTAATTCGTATATTTTATTCTGCCTATTTAGCACTTTACCAAACTAAACTATTTACGATATACTATTTTAAAATAAGTTTTTCATTGAACATTACAATCATTGTCCTATAGAAAGGTTCGATTATAAATATGAAAAATAATAAATGGGGATTGTTGATCCTAACCACATTTGTAGTTGGCAATATGGTGGGCGGCGGTATCTTCATGCTTCCTGCCCAATTGGCGCAAGTATCAAGTCCGTTGGGAGCCACGATGGCGTGGGTTGTCACGGGCTTGGGAGTATTTTTAATAGCACTCGTTTTCGGTAACTTGGCTGTGAGAAAACCAGATTTGAAAGCCGGACCACAAAGTTATGCACAATCATTATTTAAATCACCTGTAAAAGGCAGATTTGCTGGATATAGCATGGCCTGGGGTTATTGGGCGGCTAACTGGGCGGCTACGGCCTCCGTCATCATATCATTCGCAGGTTATTTATCGACGTTTTTCCCAGTCATGCACAGTACGAAAGTGCTCTATACAGCAGGATCATTTGACCTTGAACTTGGTAAGGCACTAACATTTGGTGTTTGTAGCTTGGCACTTTGGGGCATACACTTCATTTTAGTCAGAAGTTTTAATGGTGCTGGTAAACTTAACCTTGTCGCAACAGTCACAAAAGTGATTGGCTTCTTATTTTTCATCATCGTTACTATTTTCATCTTTGATTCTTCTAACCTGGGAGACGGCGCTAAATTTTATAACGAAGCGGGTACATCATTTTCCTTAGGTTCCCAAATTAACAATGCAGCGATTTCTACCTTATGGGCATTCATCGGCATCGAGGCAGCCGTTATGCTTTCAAACCGTGCGAAATCACAGAATGATGTCAAAAAGGCGACGATCATTGGCTTGCTTATCGCTGTTGCCATTTATATAGGGATTACCATCTTGACGATGGGTGCTTTATCGCAAGAGGAATTGAGGGCATCTCAGAAACCACTAGTCGATGCTTTACAGACTGTGACCGGTTCCAGCGGCACATATCTTATGGGAGCACTAGCTGTCATTTGCTTATTAGGTTCAACGATAGGGTGGGTCGTCGTTGCATCGGAAGTTCCTTATCAAGCAGCGAAATCGGATATATTCCCAGCTTACTTTGCAAAGGCAAATAAAAATGGAACGCCGGTACGCTCCATGACGATAACGAATTTAATGACGCAGCTGTTCTTGTTTTCCACTATTTCAGGAACCATCTTAGTCGCATACAAATTTTCCATGATCGTTGCAACTCTTGCTTATTTGGTCCCTTATCTCGTATCAACTTTGTATCAATTAAAGTTAGTTTTGACTGGAGAAACGTACGATATCATGAAGGGATCCAGGACTCGCGACGGCATCATCACCTTCCTGGCATTGATATACTCCATATGGGTCATCAAGACAGGCACAGCCGACATGGAAACGTTCATGTTAGGTATCTATTTATATGTTCTAGGCTTTGTTCTATACCCGCTTTGGATGCGGAAGAGAGCTTAACAGGAAAACGCCCTGGCATTAATTAATATGCCAGGGCGTTTTCTATATTTCATCCAGAATTATTTTTGTATCCAGATGTATGGATTCTCCTGGTTGCAACTCCTGCAAACCCGTTACTTCCACTGGTAATTTCAGATTGGGGGCATTCGTGATCCATGTGTAAGGCTCGGGACACAAGAACCCGTCCTCATTGAACACTACCCAATATTTAAAACGGCGATCCGCTTGATAACGCACTTGTATACCAGCTTTCGGATCGGTTAAGACAGCTTCATTTGTTCGGTTTTTTTCCTCATCATAGCTAAAAATGTCATCATATTCCCGTCCCTCTCCTATTATCCTCCTTTGAATTTCATCCTTATTTGGCAACGTGATGTATTTTCCAGTCGGCAATGACCTTCCATTCAGCTCCCACTGTTTATTTACGGGCAAGGAAATCTCGCAATCCGAATAGTCATTTCTTGATATAAACGGAAAATTGAAGATCGTATGATACCCTGCACCCCACGGAAATGACTCGCGACCGATATTGTGAATGTTCATTTGGATATCCAGTCTCTCTTCCTTTACTATATACGTCATGTTCACTTTGAACTCGTGAGGAAAATGCGGATACATGGAAGGAAAATCACTGCTCAAAAATTCCGTAACGATTACGACTCCCTCCTTGCCTGCCTCTCTTTTTAGGACCTTCCAAGGCTTATCATGCAAAAAACCATGAATGTGATTGTGCTTCTCCCATTCATTTACCGGAAATGTATAGGTTGTTTCCTTATATGTAAAGGTCCCATCTTCTATGCGGTTAGGCGGGAACAGGATTGGCATGCCGTATAGGATCGGCACTTTTTTGTAGTCATCCAACGACTTTGGAGTCCTCAATATATCTACATCTTTTTTCTTGGATTTTAGCGATAGTAGATTACTTCCCAAAGCTGGAACGATCATTGCTTCAATGATATCATTGCCAAAGATTATAGCCTCTTCATTTAAAAACATCTGGTCTTTTATATAGGATTCCATCTTCTTTCCTCCTCTTAGATTCCATATACTTACACTCATCCTACTAGTCTAGTACCCTTTTGACAACTGACGCTCACCACTTTTCCATAATCTGATTCTTTCCAATATAACTTGGCCTCTAAAATAGAAAAAAAGGATGCTCCCCTAGGAACATCCTTTTTTTGCTTAGTTATTGCTTTCGCTTATTAAGGCGACTATGCCTTCTTCGTCATCCAAGACAAGCTCAATGCCTGAATATGGGTCGATATTTAAGTATTCATCCAGCCATAATCGAAGCGCTTCGATCAAGTTGATCGTGATCAATACTTGCTTCCTGCCATCAACGAACGTTTCAGCTGAGAAGCCATAATCATCATCATACATCAATTCAACTTCCACTTCATTGGGCTCGACCTGCTTTTTACGAGCAATGTATACACATACTGCATTAATGATATCTTGTTCGGAAATTCTTAGCCTCTCCATGGGTTTGGATCCTCTTTTTTCTTCTTATCTTGGAAGTAAACGAAAATCTTGCGGATAATGACCACGATGGCAACGATCGCAATAACGTTGACTAATAGTCCAAGAATGGAACCAAGAGCTCCCATATTGGCAAATAGGCTACCAAAAAGTAAACCTGCAAGCCCTCCAAGCATGATTCCTTTCATTAAGCCGCCCTTAGTAAATGAGTTGCCGCTTTTTGTATCGGTTTTCGCTTTGTTTGTATTTGCATCGGATTTATTCGTTTGTTTATTTTGGAAATTCGAGTTGTTATTCGTATTGTTATTCGAGTTATTATTGTTGAAGCTTCTTTTCCCGGATTTATAACCCCTTGCATCGGCGGATTGTGAATGGTCCTGGAATACATACGCACCAACTGGCGAGAAAGCTAATGTGATAGTTAGTAAAGCAGCCATAATTTTTTTCATCATGTGTTTTTTGCCTCCATTTTTTAGTAGTAGGAATGTTGTTTCATTAAATGTCAGTAAGTTTACAAGTTAAATCCACATCACCTATCCTTATTTCATCTTAATAGTATTTACGATATTAATCAAAATAAGTTTCACTTTTTTTGTTTTTATCCGTATTTTTTATAAAAAATGGGCAGGGTGATCATCACCCTGCCCATTAAGACACTATTATTTCACCCGAACTACACGGCCATTGAATTTACTTGCCCAATATCCGCTACTCATGTTAGCAACAGCCACTCCTGTTGAACTTTGAGAGCCAATGAACTTGCCTCCTCCAACGTAAATACCAACGTGTCCATCAGTTTTATACGTGTTGAAGAATACTAAATCTCCCGGTTGCATCTGGCTTTTTGAAACTTGCTTTCCTGCACCTGTCAAGGCACCAGTGCTTGGTGGTAGATTAACACCCGCTTGTTTGTAAGCCCATGCAACAAATGCTGAACAATCGAATCGGCCGTTAGCAATGTCGGATGCCGTTCTTCCGCCACCGAAAACATATGTTGAATTACCGATGTATTTATAACCTGCTGTGATTGCAGAACCTACGTTAGCTGTGCTTGGCGCTGCTGTAGCCTTGCTTTCACTCTTTGGAGTTGTTGAAACATTATTTTTTGGTGAACTTTTTGGTGAACTTGATGAAGATTCATTTTTAGAAGAACTAGTAGAAGGCGCTACATTGCTATCTACATGATCATCTACATGGTTAGTAGAAGTTTTCTGAACTTCTTCCGCCACACGGTTTAGTTCGGCCTTTTCAGCCGCTTTACGTTCTTCTTCTTTTTTAATGTTTTCACGAATCGTTGCTAATTTGCCCGCTAAATCTGCATCTTCATTTTGTAGGGCCTTTTTAAGAGCTTCTGTTTCAGACTGTTTCTTTTCAAGTTTAGATTTCATTTTTACACTAGCTGCTTTTTGTTCCTTAATTTGAGATTTCATACCTTTTAGGTCAACTTGCATCTCTTTAAGGCTTTGTAATTTCTTCTCTACTTCTTCATGTTTTGCTTCTAGCTCAGCTTTATCCGCTTCTTGCTGAGTAAGAATCTCCTGATCTGCTTCAACGATAGCCGCAACTGCTCCTACACGGTCAACAAGATCACGGAAACTAGTAGATCCTAAAACTACTTCAAGGTAATTAACGTCACCGCCGCTCTCTTGGAAAGAAAGGGCACGCTCCTTTAGGATTTCTTCGCGTTTTTCAATTCTTTCCTCTAAAGCAGTTATTTCTTTTTTCAATGAATCAATATCTTTTTCCGTTTCAGTTACTTCTATATTGGTTTTCTTGATTTTTTTATCGTTTTCTTCCATTGCATTAACGATTTCTTTAATCCGGGAATCCATTTTCGCTTGCTCTTTCTGTAAGTCCTGAATGACTTTTTCAGCATCTGAAATATCGGATTGAATTCCGGCACGTTCTGATTGAATATCTGAAACAGATTCCGCATTGACCATCGGTGCGGCAAAAATGCTTCCTAAACCGAGCATAATAGTGGTATTTAATACGATTAACTTTTTCTTCAAACTCATTTCCCCTACTTTCTTCCCTAGCAATTCAATTGACCCACTTCTTTCTATCTAAGAAAATAGCAATCAAATTGAACCACAGGAATCTCTTCTCTATTTTTTAAAAGCATTATGTACTTTTCTAGGATTGATTTCATATTACATAAAATACAGAATTTCTTTGAGCTTATTACCTAATACGTAGTATATCACCGCTTTTTGTCAAATACGTAATAGCAATATTACATTTATATTTCATTTTTAACATTAAACATATTTTTTCGACATTCAGACGAGATATATAGACCAATATTTGACAAGTTTCTTCTAGTAAAACGACAAACTCCCACATGATAATCTATCCAATTATTAGTATAGAAGAACCACAACTTATGATAGTCAATAGCTTTGGTGTTGTCAAAAAAAGGCACTTATTACTTTTTAAAAAGAATATGGTCCGAAACCTTGATTCGGTTCCGGACCATATTTTTTACATTTTTTCGCTTTCATTAGAGAGTTCTTATTAGTATGATTCCCTTACATTTTTCAGATTCCAGCCATATAGTCAACAAAAACTTTCAACTCTTTTGGACGAACAAACACAATATCTCCCTTTTTTAAAGAAAGCTGATTAAATTGGTCTTTTGTAAGTTCGATTTCGAGCGGTTCCTGAATGTCCTGACGAATCACTTCAATACGGACAATCGGTCCGATTGCATGAATATGATCGATGATGGATTCAATAGAATCGACATTGGATGGTCCTTTTTCGATAATGAAGTTATGAGATCTTACATATCCTGTGCTATCTCCGTCCTCACTATCCGGTACGTGAATTTCCACATTCCCGGTTGCAAGCTTTCCTTGATGTACCTTTCCCTTGAATAGGTTAACACTGCCGAGAAAGTCATAAACAAATGGATTCTTTGGATGTTCGTATACTTCATCTGGTGTTCCAATCTGTTCGATTTTCCCCTCATTCATGATGACGACCCGATCGGCGACATCCATCGCTTCTTCCTGATCATGTGTTACAAAGACACTCGTGACATTGAACTCGTCATGCAGCTTTCTTAACCAACGCCTAAGTTCTTTACGGACTTTGGCGTCCAGTGCCCCAAATGGTTCATCGAGCAACAAAATATTTGGCTCTACGGCCAGTGCCCTGGCTAAAGCCACGCGCTGACGCTGGCCCCCGGATAATTGAGAGGGATAGCGATCTTTATATCCTTCCAGTTTAACCAGTTGGAGCAGTTCCGTAACTTTTTCTTCAATTGCTTTTTTGCTAGGTCTTGTTTTTCTAGGCCGTACCTTTAAACCGTATGCAACATTATCAAAAATGGTCATGTTGCGGAAAAGGGCATAATGCTGGAAGACAAAACCGACATTCCTATCCTTCACGTGCTTGTTTGTGTAATCCTCTTCATTAAATAATATATGTCCGTTTTCTGACTGTTCAAGACCAGCTATGATGCGGAGTAAAGAAGTTTTCCCCGAACCCGAGGGACCCAGTAACGCAACAAGCTCCCCACTTTTTATTTCTAGATTGATATCTTGTAGGGCTTGAAACGACCCATAATATTTTGTAACGTTTTCGATGATGATGCTCATTGTACATCCCCCTACCTAGCTTTTGTAGATTTCAGGTCCGTTTTCCATTCTATTAGACTCTTTAAAACCAACGTTATAATTGCAAAAATGGACATTAACGATGCCACGGCGAATGCCGCTGAAAATTGATATTCATTGTATAGGATTTCAATATGAAGTGGCATCGTGTTCGTCATGCCGCGTATATGGCCTGATACAACCGATACGGCTCCAAATTCCCCGATCGTCCTCGCATTGCACAAAATGATTCCGTATAATAAGCCCCATTTAATATTGGGCAACGTTACATACCAAAAAGTCTTGAACCCGCCAGCACCAAGGGTAAGGGAGGCTTCTTCTTCAGAGGTTCCCTGGCTTTGCATAAGTGGAATCAATTCCCGTGCTATAAAAGGGAATGTAATGAATAGGGAAGCAATGACAATGCCCGGTATGGAAAATATCACTTTTATATCGTACGCCTGTAAAAATGGACCAAGCGCTCCATTCAGACCAAATAATAGGACGAATATCAAACCGGCAATGACCGGTGACACGGAAAATGGAAGATCGATCAACGTAACTAAAAAGTTCTTCCCTTTAAATTCATATTTTGTAATCGTCCATGCCGCCACTACCCCGAATATGGCATTCAAAGGTAGAGTGATCAGGACAACGATCAACGTTAATTTAATGGCAGCCAAAGAATCTGGGTGAGCAATCGCAGCAACATACGCTTCCGCTCCCTTTTCAAAGGCTTTTACAAAGATAGCAATCAACGGAACGACCAAAAAAAGCGTCAAGAATAGCAATACAATGGAAATAAGGGTCCATTGGATAAGTTTTGGCTCCTTCGTAGCGTTTCTTGTTAAGATGACTGGTTTATTTGGCTCTGTAGCCACAGGATGATGATTGGCCAACAAGGTCCCCTCCTATTTTGCGGAATATCTTCTACTAGTCCACCATTGCAAGATATTAATGGTGAGCAAAATCAGAAATGTAATGACAAGCATAACCGTCGCCACGGCAGTTGCCCCTTGGTAATCATACTGTTCAAGCTTCGTCATGATGATAAGAGGGGAAATTTCTGTCTTAAAAGGCATATTGCCGGCAATGAACACGACGGATCCGTATTCGCCAAGTGCCCTCGCAAATGATAGGGCAAACCCCGTCAAGATTGCGGGAATCAATTCTGGAAAAATAATTTTAATAAATGTCTGCATTCGGTTTGCCCCTAGTGAAGCAGATGCTTCTTCCATCCCCTTTTCTATATTTTCAAGCACGGGTTGAACCATTCGTACAACGAAGGGAAGACCAATAAAAATGAGGGCAATGATAATCCCGATAGGGGTAAAGGCAATCTTGAATCCAAAAAACTGTCCAATCCACCCGTTCGGTGAGTATAAAGTGGTTAACGTAATGCCGGCAACTGCCGTTGGAAGGGCAAAAGGCAAGTCGACCAGGCCATCGATGATCCGTTTCCCTGGAAACTCATAACGTGTCAGAACCCAGGCAATTAAAACGCCAAAAACTGCGTTCACAAATGCCGCAGTTAAAGCCGTCAGAAAACTTAATCTATAGGAAGCAACAACTCTTGGTTCAGTGATGGTCTCCCAAAAATCCTTCATTCCCATTGAAAATGTATTTAAAAAAACCATGGATAGGGGAATCAAGACGATGATGGATAAATACAGTAATGTCAATCCCATCGCCAACCCAAAACCAGGTATCGTCCTTTTTCTCTTCCGCTTGACTTCAGTCACAATATTCATGGTATCTCCCCAGCTCTTTCTACTTAATTAGTGAAGGAGAAGAAGAATCAAACATCCCTCTTCCCCTCTAACACTTATTTTGGTTGATATATTTCGTCGAATGTACCACCATCATTGAAGTGGGTCTTCTGGGCTTCATTCCAGCCGCCGAATTTCTCATCAACCGTTACCATGTCAATGTCGGCAAACTGTTCTTTATGGTTTGCCAGAACCTTTTCATCCCTTGGTCGATAGAAGTTCTTAGCCGCAATTTCTTGCCCCTCATCCGTATACAAATACTCTAGATATGCTTCCGCCACTTCCTTCGTTCCCTTTTTCTCAACCACTTTGTCGACTACCGCCACTGGAGGTTCGGCTAAAATACTTATGGAAGGATTGACGATTTCATATTTATCATCGCCGAATTCCTCAAGCGTTAAATACGCTTCGTTTTCCCAAGCAATTAGTACGTCACCGATTTCTCTTTCCACAAATGTAGTCGTGGCACCCCTAGCACCGGAGTCCAACACTTCCACATTTTGATAAAGTTTTTTCATGAACTCTTTTACTTTTGCTTCATCATCATTGAACTTCTTCTCGGCAAATGCCCATGCGGCCAAATAATTCCACCTTGCCCCCCCGCTTGTTTTTGGGTTTGGAGTAATGACGGAAACATCCTTTTTGATTAAGTCATCCCAATCTTTGATGCCTTTCGGATTATCCTTTTTTACTAGGAATACAATGGTCGACGTGTAAGGTGTTGAATTTTCCGGCAGGCGCGTTTGCCAATCTTTTTCCAAAAGGTTACTCGCTTCATTGATGGCATCGATGTCATAAGCCAATGCAAGCGTCACGACATCCGCTTCCAATCCGTCAATGACCGCTCTTCCTTGCTTACCAGAGCCTCCGTGCGATTGCTGAATCGTAACATCTTGACCTGTTTCTTCCTTCCAATGTTTCGCGAAGGCTTTATTATATTCTTGGTACAACTCACGGGTCGGGTCATAGGACACGTTCAGTAATTCTACGGATTTAGGCTTTCCTTCTTTTCCTTCAGTCTTTTCGGAACTACAACCAGCTAGCACCCCAAATGCTAAAACCAAACTTGAAAACGCCAATAACCTTTTCATAATCTTTCCCCCTATTTTTAACTTTCTTTAAACAAAATAGGCATACTACTTCCTCATTTAAAGTTAGGAAATAGTATGCCTTCAGTTTTCTGATCAGCAAATATTCTGTTTTCTTTTTTACGTATCCCTACCTTAAAGCAAAGTATCCCAAGTTGTCAACTGTGTTTTTTGTCTTCCAGACCGTTTTAAGCATTCCCGTTAAGAATGCTCCCTTCCAAATGCCCTATACTATTACGTTTAGCACCGCTTCAACTTTTTATAATATTCTGATTAAATTTCATTTTCAATCTAAATCACACGAGTTAAATAAAAAAGGAAAGAGCCCACATCACCTAAGTGATTGGGCCCCTTCCTTAAACATTTTGAGTTGTTTTATAGAGTCCATGATCTACAATATACTGATAACAAACATCTGGCAGTAAATATCTTGGCTCTCCGCCCATGCTGAACTCGTCTCTTATATATGTTGAACTGATTTCCATGGAAAGACCTTTATCAATTAGGTGAAATGTATTGCCATTATCATAATTTCTCAGTAAAGGGCTTTTGGAGATGACCTTGAGCATATCTATTCCTTCTCGGGCCATGATAATGAATTTATGATTCGCAATCAATTTTTCTCTGAATTTCCAGCGAAGATGCACCGGTAATTCCTGATTATCCATATCTTGAAGCAAATCGGCCCCCATGATGAAATATACCTCATCCTTCGGATACTGCGCTTTAAAGTACTCCATCGTATACCATGTATACTGTTTGCTGATTCCTGCTCGTTCATATATTTCATAATCACTCACTTCAAATAACGGATTTTCCTTGATGGCGAGACTTAGCATATTCCAGCGGTGCTCATTGCTTGTTTTCATCTGTTTATCAATCCGATTATTGGCACATGGTAAAAAAATGACTTTATCAAGCTTGGCTCGATGCGCAATGGTCGATGCCGTCCATAAGTGTACATTCGTAATAGGATCGAAGGAAGATCCATAAATACCGATTTTGCTCATCCTTATCTCTCCTCACCTAATCCTTTCGTTTCAACACCGCTCTGACCGGACTGCCATCCCCCTTCTCCAAAGCGAGTGGCAGTGCGGCCAAATCATACAGACCCGGTTCTACGCCTTGAAGAACAAGGCCTTCAAGAATGTGAATCCCGCAACTTGCCAGGGCATGGTGAGCAGGTAATTCTTTACTGTCTAGATAATCGACGGAAGGCAAATCCAATCCGAGCAATTTCACCCCTTTTTCAGCTAAGAAGGAGGCTAAGTCCGGTTCGATTGCCGGAATTGCATCAGGGAATTGGCTGAGGTCCTTCCACTTCCCCGTTGCCAGCAATAATCTCTCGATCCCATTCAATTCGTTGTCAACTAAAGCTTCTATCCCAATACTTCTATCGACATCGACCTGGACGACAAGTGCTTCCCCGATATATAAATCCAAGTCCAGCTCCAGGATTTTCTTTCCTTCTTCATCAAAATGAAAAGGTGCGTCAATATGTGTACCTAAATGTGTGCTCATGCGAATTTCGCCAACATTTACGGAAGATCCCCTGGCTATCTCAGCATTCAAGCGATAGGAATATGGTGTATCTCCTGGCCAATATGGCGTATTTTCTTTAAGCGGCTGAGAAATATCTTTCCATTTATGCATCGTTACCTCTCCAATCATTCCGTTCACAATTTTGTCCGAAGTGTCCAAAGTTCGGGGAAAAATGGCTGATTCACTACCTTCTTTAAATAGTTCACGCCAGTAGAACCTCCAGTTCCCATTCTCTGTCCTATAATCCGCTCCACCGTGCTCATATGATTGAATCTCCAGAACTGCTGTTGACTGCCGATATCCACCAGTTTTTCAGCCAATTCATATAGATCCCAATATTGCTGTACATCCCTGTACACCGCGAGCCAGGCTTTCTCGACACTCTCGTTTTCCACATAAGGTTCTGACCAATCTCTGTTCAACATCGATTCTTCAATAGAAAACCCCCTCGCGGCCAAGGCTCCAATTGCCGCATCGTAAATACTGGGCTTATTCAACTCCGACACCAGGGATTCATAAAGGTCAGGCTGATGACGAAACACGGCCAAGATTGGCTTGTTTTTTTGTCCCATTGCACTTTCAATCATTCGGTTTTGAAAGGATTGGAAGCCCGATGAGTTTCCGAGTTTATCCCGGAACTCCATATAGTCGGATGGGGTCAAGGTCGAGAGCACATTCCATGACTGAACGAGCTGCTGTTGAATTCTCGAAATCCGTGATAGCATCTTGAAGGAAGGTTCCAATCTTCCTTCCGTGATATGCTCCGTAGCCGCAGTCAATTCATGAAGAATCAATTTCATCCATAACTCGCTGGTTTGATGGATAACGATAAACAGCATTTCGTCATGATGACCGGAAAGCAACCTCTGACTCGATAATACTTGGTCCAAATTCAGATAGTCACCGTAGGACATCTCTTTTTCAAAATTCGTTACCATTCCTTCTTCCAAGCGACTTTCTTCGATTGATTCCTTATCCATGCATGCGTCACTCCCTTTATCTTCTTTTTACTCTCATCATCAACATGTATGTGAGCCATAGAAAGATCAACCAAGGAATACCGAACTGCAAAACGATTTTAAAGGGTTCGGTAAACCAGGTTGTTACCGTTAAGGCCAATAGAAAAACCGCTCCAAGTATCGTTAAATAAGGATAACCGTACATTTTGACAGGTAATTTCCGCCCCCCTGTTCTTTCCCAGTTTCGCCTGAAAAACAGATGGGAGATGAACACCATGAACCAAGTGAAAATGGCCCCGAACATCGATATCCCCATCATGAATGCATAAGATGTATCGGGAAGAATGACCTTTATCCCCGCAGCCAGAAAAATACCCAATGTGGAGATGAGCAAGGCGCGGACCGGTACTCCTTTTCGACTCACTTTCTTAAAGAAAGGCGGTGCCTGCCTTTGTTCGGATAGTGAAAAGATCATTCTTGTGGAAGCATACAGCTGACTATTCATTGCTGATAAAGCTGCCGTCAAAATGATAAAATTCATGATTCCGGAGGCTCCCGGGATATTTAATATTTCCATGACCTTCACGAATGGGCTCACTTCAACGCCCGCTTCCTGCCATGGAACGATCATCAACATGATGCCGATTGTCAGTACGTAAAAAGTCGACAGCCTGAAAACGGTTGCCTTCAAGGCTCGTGGCACAGCGATATCAGGATCTTTGGCTTCTCCTGCAGTCACTGCAATCATTTCTGTCCCTAAAAAACTGAAGAGAGAAATGAAAACAGCCACCCATAATCCCCAAAAACCAAAAGGCATGAACCCCCCTGCATTCACATAGTTCTCCATCCCCATTCCCGAGGCTGGTTCGGCACCAATCAAAACATAAGCTCCCAGTAAGAT
Source organism: Peribacillus sp. NPDC046944 (assembly GCF_050272735.1). Lineage (NCBI taxonomy): Bacteria > Bacillati > Bacillota > Bacilli > Caryophanales > Bacillaceae > Peribacillus > Peribacillus sp. NPDC046944. Next base: position 51,682 of record NZ_JBNNML010000004.1, on the reverse strand, counting down.
GAAAATGACGATGGCGCTGACTTTAATCAAGGAAAATACATATTCAAAATTCCCGAAAGTATTGACACTGGTTGCATTTACATAGATGAGTAAGGCGGCAAAAAGAAAAATCCACACACTCCCTGGTACATCAGGAAACCAGTATTTCATATAAACAGCGATTGCACTGACTTCGACCCCAATGGCAAGGACATTGGCTATCCAGTAGGAATATCGGACAAGAAAGCCTGCAAGTGGACTGATGTACTTCTCGGCAATCGTCCCAAAGGATCCGGAAGTTGGATAAGCGACCGTTATTTCCGCCAAGCATCCCATTAATAACAAAACAACGAACGCACCGACAGCATAGCTAATCAATACGCTTGGACCGGCTATCGATATCGCTAGACCGCTCCCTAAAAACAAGCCAGTCCCAATCGCACATCCCATTGCGATCATCGTGATTTGATTGGTTGATAACTCTCTTTTCAATTTATTATTTTCCATGTTTCTTTTCCAAACTAGGCAATGATTCCCCGTATATTTTCATAACTCTCATATAACTTCCCTTGCATGATTTTTTTTAGTGCCTGGACCGTTTCCCATACTTCCTGATAGGAGGTATAGAGGGAGACAGGTGCAAGCCGGATCATATCCGGTTCGCGGTAATCCGGAATGACGCCCTCATTCTTCAACGCTTTACATATCCGTGCTGCTTCTCGGTGCTCAAGGATAATATGAGCCCCCCTTCGAAAATCATCTCGAGGGTTCCCGAATGAAAACCCATACTCCATAAGTTCAGAGTCAATCAATTCCATAAAATATTGTGTCAAAAGCAAAGATTTTGTACGAATCTGTTCGATACCCACTTCGGCAAACATTTCAAGCGAACCGACTAGTGGAGCCATACTTAATATATGTGGCGTTCCGATCTGAAAGGCCCCTGCTGAATCAGACTTGGAGAATGAGTGTTTCATGTCGAACTGTTCATCCTTTTTTGACCCGAACCATCCAGTCAACCCTGGCCTTTTATCGAAATGTTTTCGATTGACATATAAGCCTGCAACACTTCCCGGTCCTCCATTCAAATGTTTATAATTACACCAAAATGCAAAGTCGACCTCCCACTCGTCAAATTGGTGTGGAACAGCACCCACTGAATGACACCCATCAAACCCAATGATGATTCCTCTAGTGTGCGCTTCCTTTGTTAATCGTTTCATATCCAGAATCTGTCCGCTGCGGTACAAAACCGTTGGCAACACGACCAAGGCTACTTCCTCTGACATCGCGGCAATGATATCGTCTTCCATAAGAAGTTTACCATCACGGCTTTTCACCTGCACTAAATGTGTTTCCGGATCAAGCCCGTGTAGCAAAAGCTGGCTTTGAAGCGCATAAATATCACTCGGAAACGTCAGCTCATCGGCCAATATCTTGTTCCGTCCTTCCTTCGGTTCAAAGAAAGTTGCCACCAGCTGATGAAGGTTCGCTGTCGTCGAGCCACTCATAATTACTTCATCACCTGACGCCCCCACCAAAGGGGCACTCAACTCTCCCAATCTCTCAGAGAAATAAAACCAAGGGTTATCACCTTCCGTCCATCCCTCGATTCCATATCTCTTCCAGTCTTCCAATGAATTCAAAAGACTTTTTTCCGCCCGCTTCGATAATAGTCCCAATGAATTTCCGTCCATATAGATGGTCCCGGGAGTCAAGTAAAATTCCTTCCGATAAATGGCTAAGGCATCACATTGGTCCAATTTTCCTGCAAACTCTTTCGTTGGCTGAAAATGATATGTATCCATGTTTATTTTCCTCCGTTTCTTCCATGCTGTTTTTCTTTCATTTATATATTCTTACACCCTCCCAAACCAACCGGTGAACCCTATTGGGATCCTTTTCTATATAATCCCTTTTATCAAAAATCATCGTATAGTGATTCGTTTCGTCATACTTCGGCCAGACTTCTCCTTCCGGCGGATTGGGATTCCCATATTTCGCAAAGTTAATCCAGTGACCTTGCATCCGTCGAGATAATTTCAAGGCAGCACGCTTAGCGCCAAAGGCAGTAATCCGTTTTCCAACTATAGAATCGAAAGTCTGGAAAACATATAAAATCTCCATCCCATGCGTCGCCCCTAGTTTGCTAAACTTTAAAGAGGGGGTTTGGTAATCGAAGCGGTACATCCATGTTTTCTCCTGACGGCTGTATGCCTCTGCATACCAAACCGAAGGCATATGAAAAGTCGCATCACGCCCCAAGCCTAGGGTAGCCTCTTTATTAGGGAAGGTTAGGTAAGCCTTGGTGATTCGCTCCTCCGCTTCAGGATCTGTATTTTCGAACATCTTATGAATCATTTCTTCGGTTGTCGGAATTAACGGGGGATCCATTTGGTCAAATAAAGTCGCTTCATCTTTATTTGTACCAATAAGAAGGGGAATTCCAGCAGTGGCTCCTGAACGAATGGCTTCCAATGGATAGTCAGGTAAAAAGTCACCATCAACGACTGGACCAAAAGAAAGCGAACCAGGGAGATCTTGAGAGTTTTGCTGTAATAATTCATATGAAGCTGTAACGATTTTCTGGACGGGAAGTGTTTTTAACACATCGACTTCATTCTCTTCAATCCCGAGAATATCGAGAAATTTCTTACTGAACTGTCGTGCAAAACCTTTTCCGTAAACTGAAGTAGGAGCAGGACTTTGGGCAATGGCCTGTTTAAAAAGCCCTCTTGCAGAAGGTACTGTGAGTAAAGTCGTAACGGCATTTCCACCAGCTGATTCACCAAATACCGTAACATTCTCCGGGTCTCCTCCAAATGCTACAATATTCTCTTTTATCCATTTCAACGCAGCGACTTGGTCACGTAAACCTAGGTTGGAATCAAAGAGTTCCTCCTCATGATTCCACTCCGTAAAATCCAAATATCCTAAAGCACCTAACCGATAATTGATGCTTACAACCACTACATCTCCTGTTTTGGCTAACACATGACCGTTGTACATATCAATCGAACCCGATCCCGTAATATATGCTCCACCTGGAATCCAAACCATGACCGGGCGCTTCCGATCATCAGCATTAGGAGACCAGATATTCAGGAATAAACAATCCTCATCCATTTCTTCACTGCCTGTCATCCCCATCCTGGCTGCCCTTTCCAAAGGTTGTGGTGGCACAGCGCCGAAATTGACTGCATCCAGGACACCGTTCCATCTTTCAACAGGCTCCGGGGAGCGAAAACGCAATTCGTCGATTGGAGCTCTCGCATACCTGACGCCTTTCCAAACGCCTACACCATTTTCTACGGTTCCTTGAAGATGCCCTTTTGCCGTCGTTACAATTGAACCAATCATCCACTCACCCTTTCTGAATCTATATATTATAGTTCTTCTTTTCCCATTCCCCTATCTCCTTCCCCTTTGCCGAAAAAAAGTTTTTATTACTCTTACAAGCTACGGAAAAAATAAAAAAAAGACCAAAGTGGTCTTTTTTGAATGAGGAAAAACTCTTGTTCATGTAAGCGCGTTCATGATACTAATCAAAGATCCGCCTCTTAGGGAGAGCTGATGAACAGCAAACTTCAGTTGCTGTTCATCCAGCTGTTCCAAGAGTGGCTTTAATTCAAGAACTTCCCGCTCCAGTTCTTTCAGGTTTAAAGAAATCTTATCGACTTTTGCTAGTACCTCTCCCGAATCCACAGGTTTGTCAGACCAGATCTGCAGCCGCTCCTTGATTTCGGTCAACGGCATGTTTTGCTCTTTATATCGATCAATCATACTAAGTCGATTGAGCGCATCCTTCGTATAATATCGATACCTCGATCCAGTCTTCTCATAGGTGAGCAATCCCAATTGTGTATAATAGTCTATGGTTCTCCTTGATACATTAGCTAGTTCAGCAAGCTGGCCAATCCGATATAAATCCATCCAGACAGTCACCTTCTTTTATAATCTCTCATTACGGTAACTATACCATAAAAAGCCGAAAGGATGACTTTAGGGTTACATCTATAAGACTACTTGATCTGATTTGACATTTACATATTGCTTGGCAAAATATAAAGCTTCTTCCTTGGATTTAAAGAAATGCTGTTTTTCTATTTTATGATATAACCCGGTACTTATTAGCAACTCCTTAGGTTGTTGCTGAATTCCGGAGATGACTAATTTCCCTTTATATTTCCTTATTCGATTGACAATGGCCAGCAGAGCGGCCTCGGCTGACGTATCCATATAGGATACCCTTCGCATGCTCAATACTAAAACGCCCGTCTTATTATCCAAATTTTCCAAAATATTAGATTCCAGTACATCAATGGATCCAAAGAATAAGGGACCTTCCAAATTGTAAACATCGATTCTTGAATCCGAGCTTGCAGTCGTTGGAATAATTTCCGGATAAACTTCGTGACTTCTTTCCCTGATCTTTAATGAGTGGCTCATCTTAATGATAAAGGTGATGAAGGCAATCAATAAACCGATACCGACACCCATGATTAAATCCGTTAAAACAGTGACAAGAAATGTCACAAACAGTACAACAGAATCAGCCGACCTTGTTTTTAAGACATGGGCAAATTCCTTCCGTTCACTCATGTTCCAAGCGACAAACATGAGGATTGGCGCCATGCTGGCTAAAGGAATATGTGTGGCATAAGGAGATAAGACGAGCAGGACCATCAAGACCACGATTCCATGGATAATCCCTGACATTGGTGAAACGGCCCCAGTCTTAATATTCGTGGCCGTTCTGGCAATAGCACCTGTAGCCGGGATTCCGCCAAAGAATGGTGTAGCGATGTTGGCTATGCCTTGACCGACTAATTCCTTATTGCTATCGTGTTTTGATCCACCCATGTTATCTGCCACGGTTGCCGATAACAATGATTCAATTCCTCCTAATAATGCGATTGTAATCGCCACTGGGAGAAGGTTGATAATGATTTCCACCGAAAGCTCTGGCACTTTAAATTCAGGGAAACCTCTTGGAATCGCTCCATATGTAGATCCAATCGTAGCCACCTTACTAGGGAAGAAATAGAAGGCTACCACTGTGGAAACAAGTAATCCAAGAAGAGGTCCTGGTACTCGTGGAAGTACTTTCGGTGCTAACAGGATCACAATAAAGCATATTAGCGCCACACCTATGCTATAGACATTTATCGTATCTGCTTTAACCACCAATTCTTTCATATTAGCTAAAAACGTTTCATGCTTTTCCACCTTCATGCCTAAGAAGTTAGCAATTTGGCCGGAAAAGATGATGATCGCAATGCCTGTCGTAAAACCAATGATAACGGGGCGGGGAATGAATTTCATCATATTCCCTAATTTAAGCAGTCCCATCACCACCAACATAATCCCGGCTAAAAACCCGGCAATGAGAAGACTTTCGTAACCGTATTGCATGACGATTCCAAATAGTAATGGAACAAAGGCTCCAGTCGGCCCACCAATTTGGTACTTAGACCCACCCAAAAGCGAAATGAGAATTCCTGCAATGATCGTCGTATACAAGCCATATATGGGTTCCACTCCGGATGCAATGGAAAAAGCTAGTCCAAGGGGAATGGCTACCACTCCCACTACCAGGCCTGCCGTCAGGTCTTTTTGAAATCCTTTCATGTTGTATCCTTGGAATCTACTATCCTTCATCATAAATTCACCCTCACATCCTTCATTTTTTTAGTCCACTCTATTGAAAACGGTTATTGAAAAAAAGTAGGTGTACATATTTTGGGGTAGCGACGTAGTCGCCTTACATCTTAGAAAAAGAAAAAGTGTAAGGGGAGTTTTCTTTTCACGGTAAACCTTTGAGGATTTGATAGATTGTAAGAAGTAACTCTCATATGTAATCTCCTTTGTCGGGTTTATTCATGGTTTCGAACCATGTTCCCATATTATATAGTAAAACGTAAAACTGTACATTACTTACATTGTAAACAATTATTTACAATTCATTACGTTTTGATTACAAAATAGGACCATCCCTCTACACTAGTAAATTAGGTGCCCGACCTATTAATGAGTTTTAGGAACATAGAATGCGAGTCCATATACCTGAAACAAAAATTGGACAAATGAAAGGGCTTGTCGTCTTCGTATTGAGTAACGATGGTAGAGATGCGAATAAAAGAGGCGCAAAAGAAATAAGCTGATTTCTTTCTGCGCCTTGTATGTTAATCTTCAGCCTGAAAGGTAGCAGGATTAATCCAATCGAGCAACGAATATTTAACACAAACCAGGGGAGATGATGACTTATATAATGAAAAATGAAATGACGTTCAAACGACCTTATTTAACTCTTATCGGACTTGAAATCATCACTTTGCTTTTCGTTTCAACAGGGGCTGCCATCACTGAAATAACAAAGATGAGTAACCCCATTGCGCCTTTTATGGGCTTCATTCCGCTAGCACTCCTCTTGATTTTTTATTTTACTATAAAGAATCGATGGGGCACCTTTTATTTTCATTCAATCCGGAAGCTATCCGTCCGGGAATGGGTTTTATATACGCCCTTGCTCTTCTTTTTAATCCTTCTTGTCATCTTCAACGAAGGAGTGTCCATTCAATCCTTTTCTTATCTAGTCTTATTAAGTTTGGGGATTATGACAAATGCCTTTGTCGAAGAATCCGTATTTCGTGGCTTGATGCTGAAGATCCTCCTACCAAAGGGAGAGATCAAGGCCATCATCATTTCAAGCTTATTCTTCGGGATTGGGCACTTTGCCCAGGCATTTCAAAATCCATCCTTTTCTATTTTCATACAAGTGTTCTATGCATTACTAATAGGTCTCGTCTTAGCTTTACTCGTCATTCAAACTCAATCGGTCATCATTCCGATCATCTTTCACTTCCTCCATAACCTTTTGCAATATACCGGTCGAATTGTTTCAGATGTTGCCACGATACGAATGACGGATATTATTTTAATAGCTTTTCTCATCATTTATATCATTGGTTTGCTTATGTTTAGAAAAAAGAAGAGAAGCTCTCATTCTCATTCATCGGTTACAATCGATAGATAAATTTCATCCAAAAAAATACCCGTCCTTAACAAAGGACGGGATCATTTATTATTCATACTCAATCCACGACTGGAAGCCAGCCTTTTACATTGATTAATTTTTCCCAAAGGGGATCTGGAATGACCAATTCATCTTGATCCTTCTTCGAAAGTGTCGTGCGTATTTCCTTTTCTTTACCGGCCTTGATTTTTTCAATCCAGTACGGTTCCATAAGCAGCTCCCTGCCAAGTGCAATAAAAGGAACGCCCGTTTCCATGGCCTCTGCCACTTCTTCAGGTGTATGAAGGGCCCCTACTCCGATTACTGGAATTCGATTGCCCACTTTTTCATATATTTTAACGATTCTCGATTCCGTTCTATCACTCTCACGGAATGAGCCGTTCCAGAAATGGCCTACCGATACATGGATGTAGTCCAGGTTTTGATTCGCAAGCCGGTCTACGAATTGAAGCGTATCATCCAAAGTGATGCCAGGCTCGCTACCCTCTTCCGGAGAAATGCGGTAGCCGATGACAAACGGATTTTTCGCATGCTCTTCCACAGTCTTTTCTACTTCATTAACAATGGAAAGTGGGAAAATCATACGTTTTCCAAGCGTTCCCCCCCATTTATCTGTGCGACGGTTGGAATGAGGAGAGAAGAACTGCTGAAGTAAATATGTATTCGCCCCATGAATCTCGACACCATCAAATCCTGCTTCGATGGCTCTTCTCGTTGCCTCTCCAAACGCTTTAATCACTTCTTGAATTTCATCTTCCGTCATTTCACGAGGAACAGGTGCACCCTCGCTTGAAGCAACGCTGCTTGCAGAAACAGGTTGATTATCTGGTAATAAATCCGGCGGACTTTGGCGACCTCCATGATAAATTTGTAAAATGGCTTTGGCCCCTTTGCCTTGAATGGTTTCTGCCACTTTTCGGAGTGATGGAATGAATGCATCATCATCAGCACTGAATTGGCCAGGGAATCCTTTTCCACCTGCAATTACATAGGCACACGCTGTGATTACCGTACCCACTCCTGCCGAACGCTCTGCATAATAAGCTAATTCCTCTTCCGTCACGTATCCTTGGTCATCTGAAGAATAATGCGTCATCGGTGCCAACATGATACGGTTTTTCACTTCGACCCCAGAAGAGAATTTATATGGTTGAAAAAGCTTTTCGTATAATTCTGTCATGCCTAATTCCCCCTAATTTTTAATGATGGTGATGGCCGTGAGGCTCTTTCGAAGGATTGGTTATTTCGAAACCTTCTTCTGGCACATAAAAATATTTAATCCATACTCCGTCCAAGAATTCTTCACGTGAATCCAGCAGTATATCGATATCCTTATCCGTCTTGACAATTTCATCATGCTCCGTCGGAACATCAAGCTTCATCTCATAGTGGGCATGATCGCCGTGCATATGCGTGATATACACCCGAATCATTTTCCCTTCCGCTTCTTCGCTACTCAACATCTTTTGTAATACCTTTGCTGCATTTCGATTAATCTTGCATTTCATATTAATTCCTCCAACATCTGAAATTTCTATGTACTAAAAATCTACCCAAAAATAGGCATTCTGTAACATCCATTTATACGCTTTTTGCCGAATCATGTCTAATAAAATGCTTATCTTCGGTCTGCGGGAAAAACGACACCTATCTGTTTTCTAGCTTCATCCATGATTTCCATCGACCATAATGAATGGGCAAATGTATTCTTATCCGATTCCGTTTTCCCCTGCTGGATCAATTTTACAAACTCCTTCGCTTCATAATACATCGGAGGAAACTCTTGTTTAACCGAAAGACTCTCCCTTGTTCCATCACGGTAGCAAATATCCACTTCGTTCGGACTGGAAATTTTGTCGATGAGGATGGTACCTGCTTCTCCCTGTATTTCTGAAGGTTGAGTCGATTCAGTGATCTTGGAAAACATCACGATGGCTTCCATGTCATTATATGAAAGGAGGATGGTACCCTGACCGTCAACTCCTGACTCTAGTAGTGTTCCAGATGCCTGGATCTTATTCGGTTTACCGAATAGAACGACAAGCGGATAAACGGCATAAATACCTAAATCCATTAAAGAGCCGCTTGAAAACTCAGGGTTGAATGCATTCAATATGGTACCTGATTTATACGAATCGTACCGGGAAGAATATTGACAGTAACTTCCTTGGTAACGGCGAACCTCACCAATTTTATGGATGTTTTCCTTTAGGCTTTCAAAACTTGGCATGATCGTTGATTTCATCGCTTCCATGAGCAGCACTTCGTTTTGCTGTGCCGCCTGTATCATTTCCCTCACTTCTTCGGCGTTCGAAGCCAATGGTTTTTCACATAAGACATGTTTCTTTTGCTGTAAAAACATGACTGCCTGGCGACTATGGTGAGAATTGGGACTGGCTATATAGACCGCATCAATCTCGGAACTGCTCGCCATCTCCTCCAAGTCTGTAAATGTATGTTTAACTCCATACTTATCTGCAAAATCCCTGGCCTTTTCTTCTGTGCGCGAATAGACCGCATTTAATGAAAAGCCTTCCACGTGTTTTGCCGCATTCAAAAAACGCTCTGTAATCCAATTTGTACCAATAATCCCATAACGTATCATTCGTTAGATTCTCCTTTTAATTAACAGACTTTGTCCTCAATATAACCAGACTTTGCAAAAAAATAAAGAAAAACGCTAAAAAATTTGGTTTATATTGGATTTTTCAATCTATTTTCCTTTATACTTTTCCTATTACTACTGACTTGATGTTTCTACATACTCCCTCATGGGAAGTACATTAAAAAGGAGCGTGTGAAATCAATGACAGAATTGATGAAGAATAAAGTCGCCATCATTACCGGCGGAGGATCCGGAATTGGCCGGGGTGCCGCCATTAAACTTGCGGAAAACGGTGCAAACATCGTTTTTTTTGACCGCACAGTTGAAAATGCCGAAAAGGTCAAGGAAGAAGTCGAAAACCTCGGACGAGAAGCTTTAATCATCAAAACGGATGTTTCCCAACCCGAACAGGTTGAGAAGGCTTTCCAGGCCGCCTTCGAGCATTTTGGAAAAATTGATTTTGTGTTTGCCAATGCTGGTATTAACGGGGTAATTGCCCCCATTGAAGATATTAAGCCGGAAGATTGGGACCAAACACTCAACATCAACTTGAAAGGAACCTTCCTAACCATAAAATACGCCATTCCCTATATGAAGGAAACAGGCGGCAGCATCACCATTAACAGTTCCATTAACGGAAACCGTTTTTTCAAGAACTTTGGTTTTTCCGCATACAGCTCATCAAAAGCCGGTCAGGTCGCTTTCGGCAAGATGGCTGCACTTGAATTGGCCAAGTACAAAATACGCGTGAATATCATCTGCCCAGGCTCCATAGACACCAACATCGACGACAATACCTATCCTGAAGATGAAAACTTGGAAAAAATCAAAATACCGATTGAGTATCCCGAAGGTTCTCAACCACTTGCAAAGAAAGCCGGAACGATTGAACAAGCAGGAGACCTTGTTTTGTTCCTTGCATCGGACATGTCCTCCCACGTTACCGGGACTGAAGTGTATATTGACGGAGCTGAATCGCTCTTATAAGAATCTAAAGACTTGAGAAGAGGCAGAAGTGTATGATTTGACCACACTTCTGCCTCTTCTTACCAAATAAAAAAAGGATTGGGCAAAGTTTTCAGTTGAACTTTTTTGTTCCCTGCCAATAGAAATTTTACATAAGGGAGTCCGGGATTGCTTTTCATGTTTTCTTAAAGAGCCATCCCTCTTACTTCGAACTTTTCAAATAGAGGGTTGGCCACTTTCCTTATGCAACAGCTTTTCTCAAACTGCCTCGGGCGATAAATAGATAAGAGGACATGGCAATAACATGACAGCTTACCATCACGATTCCCATAGGCAGAGGTGAATCACCTCCACCAATCCCCACCAAAGGGGCCATGAGCGAACCTAGTACGAAAGGCAGAAGACCGATTAAAGCCGAGGCACTCCCTGCCGTTTTCCCCTGGTCCTGCATAGCTAATGCGAAACTTGTCGTTCCCACGATCCCGACACTCGAGACAGATAGAAATAAAGCAATTAAAATTCCCGCAATTCCAACTCCCAGAATGATGGACATGAGCAGAATAATCCCGCCAAATAACGCAAGGCCCAACCCTATTTGTAGGAGTTTTTCTTCTTTTATCTTCCCAGCCAGTCTGCCAGTTGTCTGGGATGCAATAATGATCCCTATCCCATTCATCGCAAAGATCAGGCTGAATGTTTGCGGAGAAATACCATAGATATTTTGAAGTACAAAAGGTGAACCTGAGATATAAGCAAACATAGCCGCCGTTACAAACCCTTGAGAAAGTGCATATCCCATAAACACACGATTTTTCAGTAAATCACCGAATGTACGTATTGTATTGGTTATGCCCCCTGTACTTCGTAGGTCTGGTGTGAGTGTTTCCTCTATCCCCCAAAAAGCAGCGGCAACCATAATAACACTTAGAGCAAAAATGACGATGAAAACTCCCCGCCAAGATGTAAATTGTAGCAGTTGCCCTCCTAAAACCGGTGCCAAAATCGGTGCCGCCCCATTCACAAGCATTAACATGGAAAAGAATTTGGTCAAATCCGTACCAGAAAAAAGATCGCGGACAATGGCCCGGGAAATGACAATTCCCCCAGCACCTGCAGCTCCCTGGATGAACCGTAATAATAAAAGCATTTCAATGGAGGGAGCAAAGGCGCATAGCAGAGAAGACACACTATAAATCGACAAAGAGATGATTAACGGGGTCCGTCTCCCCTTCGCATCACTCAGGGGGCCTAAATATATTTGTCCTAATGCCAATCCTAGTAAACAAGCGGTCAAACTGAGCTGAGCCAAAGACGTACTGCTTTGCAGATCATCTGCAAGTGTTGGTAGACCAGGCAAATACATATCAAGTGACAGAGGCCCGATTGCCGCAAAAGAACCGAGCATAAGTGCCATCCATAGTTTTTTTGTTGTCGGCATTTTATTGCTAGTATATATGGTTTCTTTCAATTCCATTATGAATGTCCTCTCCCTTTTTGCACACTTGTTAGTTCTGGATTCACTAGATTGCCAGGAAGGGCGCCCGTCAGGCCTGCCATCAAGTTTTCTGCAGCAAGGCTTGCCATTTTCATTCTCGTGGCGATGCTGGCGCTGCCGATATGTGGGAGTGTCACCACATTAGGTAGGGTCAAGAGAGGGTGATCTAAAGGAACCGGTTCTTCTTCAAATACATCCAAGCCGGCAGCCCAAATTTCTTGGTTTACCAAAGCCTGGTACAATGCCCTTTCATCGACGATATCGCCCCTTGCCGTGTTGATGAGTACGGCCGTCTTTTTCATTAAGGCTAATTGCTCGGCACCGATCATATAGCTAGTTTGGGAAGTGAGTGGCACCATGACACAGACAAAATCCGAAATCTTAAGGAGCTCTTCAAGTGATACAAACTCGATTCCCAACTCTTTTTCTTCTTCAAGTTTACGGCTACGATTATAGTATACAAGATTCATATCAAATCCTTTTGCCCTTTTCGCCAGGGCTTTACCGATCCTTCCCAATCCGATGATTCCTATCGTTGCGCCATGTACATCCTGTCCAGTCAACTGCATCGGGGACCATGTTTTCCATTGATCACTTTTGAGATAACCTGTCGCCTCTACCAATCTTCTGGCCGTTGCAAGCAGCAAGGCAAAAGTTAAGTCCGCTGTCGTTTCCGTCAGAACCCCCGGTGTATTCGTCACCATGATTCCTTTATCTGTCGCGCTTTGTAAATCAATATTGTTATACCCCACAGCCATGTTCGCAATGATTTTTAGGTTAGTCGCCTTCTCCATCAAGGATTCATCGATTTGTTCCGTCAACAAGCAAAATAGACCGTCAACCTCCACTATCTCTTTTTCCAGGACCTCCCTAGGAACCGGAGTCGTTTCATCTTGCCACATCGTTACCTCAAACTTTTCACTTAGGCCATTCACGATTTGGTCTGGCATTTTTCTCGTTATATACACTTTAGGTTTCATAAATAGCCCTCCTACTTACAGATTGATAGTTATGTACTTTTTACGTACATATCTACAATTTCGATAATTGAACATTAATCTCCTTCTCTACCTATTCATTTATACTTATCTTATCTCTACCCATCTCGTTCCACACGAACGTAAAAAGGGGTGTTCCAACAATTGTGGAAGCACCCCTAATACTATGATATTCAAACCTGTTTCTCAAAAAATCCCTTTAACTGGTCTTGATCTGGATAAGAGGATTGCGTTCCGCGTTTTGTTACGCTCAAGGCAGAAAATCCAGTGGCCATCTTGATGGCGTGAAGGATATCTCCATTTTTGACAAAGAAGTGGGCGAAGCATCCGATGAATGAATCTCCGGCTCCAGTAGTGTCAATGGCGGCGACTTCATATGCATCGATCCGTTCCACTTTTTCTTTTGTAACCCACATCACCCCACGGCTTCCAAGTGTCACAATAACATTTTTCACCCCTTGCTCGATAAGGGTTAAAGCTGCCTCCTGCACTTGTTGATCCGTTTCTACTGGCATCTGGGTTAAAATCTCCAGTTCCGTTTCATTAGGAATGAAGAAATCGCACTTGCAAACGTAATCAAAATTCAACTCTTTTGAGGCAGGAGCAGGATTCAATATAACCGGTATATTATTCTCCTTACCGAAGTCAATGGCACGATAAACAGCTGGTAAGGGGATCTCCAATTGAAGAATGATTAAGGAACACTTTTTCAGCTTTTCCCCCGCGTTGTCGATATCCTCGGGTACAAGATATTCATTTGCTCCTTTGATGATTAATATCCGGTTCCTCGATTGTGGGTCCACAAATATCGGTGCCACACCACTTGATGTTCCCGGGACCTTACTTGTAAATTCAGTATCTATTCCATAACGTTCTAGATTGCTAATCGTATTATCTGCAAATAGATCATCTCCGACTTTAGTAAGCATCATGACCTTAGAGCCCATTTTGGCTGCGGCCACTGCCTGGTTGGCTCCTTTTCCACCACACCCAATTTCGAAACTTGGTGCCTCGAGGGTTTCCCCTTCTTTTGGCATTTGGTCAATGTATGAAATTAAATCCACCATATTGGATCCGATAACTGCTATATCCATATTCTATTTCCTCCTTATTTCTTTCCAGTTACAATTGTAAATGATCTTTCCTCACCTGAGGCCAACTTAATTAAGCTTCCTGAATCTTGGGCTGCCAAAAACCCTTCAGGCCGGCATGTAGCGGGCAATACAAATGCTCCAACCTGCTGGTCCTCATTAAACAGTAACCATCTTGTCGCATAATTAAATTCATCCGTAGAGAACGTGGTGAAAAAAGTAGTTCCTTCCGGCGAAGTCATTTCAAAACTTGCTTCTTTCTGATGCTTACTCAATCCATCCATAAAGAAAACAATTTCCGGGTCATACATATCTGGACGGTCCAAAATCGATATAGGTTCCTTGCCTACACGGATTTCTTTATTAAAGTCCAACCACTTTTCAGTAGGTTTCACATGGTCAGGGATGGAGGCACGTAACTCAAACGCACTATTAGGAATGTTTTGCTTCATTACTGCATGATCCAGGTAGGCGTAGTTGGTATGGCACATGTATTGTAGAGGCATGTCTGTGCCAGATAAGTTTTTCACGTACATGCCCATTTCGATGTTGGCTTCCCCAGCAATCATCTTGACGCTTGGCTTAGCGATATAATGATGGCCAAACCCTTTTATGTATTCTGTCGATCCACCAATTTTCACACTATTTTCCGTAACCTCCAGCCAGGCATGGTCCATATTCGCGCAGGCCATCTCACCATGTAAGACATGATCATCCTCAGGTCCTGGACAGCCATTGCTAATCAAACCGGAATGAAAAGCAAAACATCCATATGTATCGACAATTTCATCTACTTGTTTCGGTTGAGTGAACATATTTTTCATCTTCAGTTCAATTCCATCAAAAACTAAGTCCCAAACAATTTGACCTAAATAAGGAAGAACCACCATTTTCCCACGGGAATTTGTCACTTCTATCGCTTCAACTCCAGATGGATAACGAAATAAAGTAACAGTAAACTCGGTACTTCTAAAAAATACTGTAGGGTTTTCTTTGAAGAATCCTCTTTGTAGTTCAATCGTTCCTACCATACTTATCCTTCCTTCCTTCCTTCGAATAACAGCTAACAGGGTCCCCTTAGGAAACCCTGTTACATCCAGAGTTCATTTAAGGGCCCCCTGCCTCTTTTCTTATTATGCTTACTGAGTTTGTCAAAAATGATTGCCGATATAATTGAGGACATAAGCAAAGCTCGAACCTAATTTTCAAGAAATTAATTCGCTTGTTTGTTCTGCATCCTTTTTCATGTTTGCAGACCTTTTCATTTCTCGATAAAAGTAAATGCCTATATACACAAAACATAGCATGGATACGACAAACGCATATTGCATTGATCCCAAAGTGTCTGACACTAACCCTTGAAGAGCCGGTATAACGGCTCCCCCTACAATGGACATTACTAAGATGGCACCCGCCACTTCAGTATATTGCTTATCAACTACAGCTAGAGTTTCTGCATAAATCGTGGCCCAACATGGCCCAAAAAGCATACTAACAACGATTGCCGCATATACAGCAGTCATATTCGGCACGACTGCCACGTAAGCCAATAAAGCTGATCCGAAAACTGCATAAATGACCAAGATTTTAGAAGACGAAAATCTAGCAATCAAAAAGTTTGCAATGAATTTCCCAATGAAAAATCCTATAAAACTATAAATCATAAAGTTTGAAGCAGTTCTTTCATTGATATGTGGATTTAGATGTAAGGCTAACCTGATCGTGAAAGCCCAAACCGTGGTTTGCATTCCCACATATAAAAATTCTGCGATGATTCCATTTCGGAATCGTTTATTTCCAGCCAGGTGCTTCAACGCTTTTAGGATATTTGGAGCCGGTTTAGTGCCATTTTGTTCGACTTTTTCCGGTTTGCATGTTGGAAATTTAGTGAAGAGGAATATCACCAGCACTCCGATTAGTATGAAAATCATATATTTATATGGTTCTAGTGTATGCTGTAACATCTCGATTCCAAAAGCCTGTGCTTCTGCAGGAGACATTTTGGACATTTGAACATGAAGACTTTCGCCTTCCTGGAAAACTAGATATTTTCCTAGCAAAATCCCTAAAATAGATCCAACGGGATAAAACGTTTGGCTAATATTCAGGCGGAGCGTCGCATATTGCTTGGGACCTATCATGGAACTATAGGTATTGGCTGCCGTTTCAAGGAAACCTAAACCGATTGCAATAGCAAAAAGTGCAAACAAGAACATAGTATATGTCGCCAAGTGTGACGCTGGGAAGAATAAAGAACATCCAATGATATAGAAGCATAATCCTGTTATGATGGCAAACTTATAGTTCGTCTTCTTAATAACCATCGAAGCTGGAATGGCTACCAAGAAATAGCCTCCATAAAAAGCACTCTGTACTAAAGCACTAGCGAAATCACTTAATTCGAACACACTTTTGAACTGAGTAATTAATATATCATTCAAACTAGCTGCCACTGCCCACATGGAAAATAATGTGGATAAGAGAATGAATTGTAGAATAGGAGTCCGATTAAGGTATCCATCCGACAGTTGAATTATTTTTGTCTTTGCCATTTTTGTAATCTCCTTATTCAAGTAAGAACCCCTACTGATATTTACCCACTAATGAGTCCAATTGCATTCGGTTTTCAAACGAGGGACTAGCTATCTAAATTAATAGCCTCCATTAACGGCTTCCCCCTGCATGATTTTGACACCTGAGCTCGCGCCAATACGAGTAGCTCCCGCCTTAGCCATCTTTTCTAAATCGTTTTTATCCCGAATTCCTCCAGATGCCTTTACACCTAAATTCGGTCCAACGACCTTTCTCATTAACATTACATCTTCGACATTGGCACCTCCCGTAGAAAATCCGGTGGATGTTTTAACATAATCAGCTCCAGCATTAACGACCAGCTGACATGCACGGACCTTTTCCTCTTCTGTCAATAAGCATGTTTCAATAATCACTTTCAGAAGAGCTTTTCCATGTACAGCATTAGCAACCGCTTTCATATCAGCTTCAACTGCATTATCATTGCCAGCTTTCAAGAGGCCAATGTTGATTACCATATCTACTTCTTCTGCGCCGTTTGAAATAGCGTCTTGCGTTTCGAATACTTTTACTGCTGTAGTAGACGCGCCTAAAGGAAATCCAATGACTGTACAAACTTTTACGTCACTTCCCTTTAATTCTTTCGCTGCAAGTGACACCCATTGTGGATTCACGCAAACGGAAGCAAAACCGTATTCCTTGGCTTCTTCTGCTAATCTAACAATCTCCTTTTCAGTTGCGTCAGCTTTCAGTAGTGTATGGTCAATTAATTTAGCCTTATTCATTTTTAACGGCCCCTTATCCTATTATTTTTCACTATAATTTTTTATCTTTTTTGATTTTTCAATAAAAAAGCGCTTTCACAACCAAATAATACCACGATGTGGAACATATGTAAATTTTAATTTGAAATTTTGTTCAAATATTTTTACAACTTATTCAACTAAATGTTTATAGACATAAAAAAATAAGGTCAGCGCTTTTTAGGCGCCAACCATATATTCTATCTTTTAACACTCTAATAGAGCTTTAGCCGTGAATTGATCTGTAATGAGGGTATTAGCATATTTTCCGATTAATGCTGCCTGGATGGCTTTGATCTTATCTTCGCCTCCAGCAACTAAAATGCTTCTTTCTTTCTTTTGCAATTCTTCTAAATCAATGCCCACTGTGCGGCTATTAATAACTTCATTACAGATGTTCCCCTCTTCATCAAAAAAACGAGAACAAATATCACCTACGGCCGTACGTTGGAGATCCGCTTTCTCCCCTTCACTTAAATAACCAAGTTTAAAAAGTAAAGCATCATCTCTGACCGTACCGACCGTAAATAATGCAATATTCGCTTGTCTACCCATTTCGATGATCCGTTCTATATGCCGATCTTCCTCAACCATCTGCTTAAGTTCTGGCTTATCGAAAATAACAGGTAAAGGTAAATAGCGGGTGACCGTATAATAAGCTTCGGCAAATAGATTGGCAACTTCAGCGGCGTAAGTAAGGCTATACGAATGGCTTACACCGCCTTTTAGCTGAACTACTTCTACACCTTTCACTCGCTTGCTTTTAAGTTGTGAGGCCACTGAAAACAATGTGGTACCCCAGGTAATGCCGATGATATCTCCGTCTTTTACGATTTTGTGTAAAAATTCGGCGGCAGTCCGCCCGATATGCTTAGTTATCTCCTCATACTCATTAAGTGGGGAATATGAAACGCTTACATGATCCAATCCATACCGTTCCTTTAACTGTTTTGAGAGTTCGTCCACATCTTCTAACGGGTCTTTAATGTGTATACTTACGTAGCCCTGCTCCTTCGCATATTGCAACAACCTAGAAACCGTTGGTCGCGACACGCCAAGGCGTGCACAAATCTCTTGTTGACTATAATCCGATTCATAGTATAGTCTTGCAGCCGCAATACTGAGCCTTTGTTTATCTTGATCCATACATGCCCTCATTTCTTCTGTCATTCCGATTATCACCTTTTAGTTTACATGGAATAATGCCCATCCAATCTGTTAAATTAACCATATACTAAAACTTGCATGGCGAGAAGATTAATTTACATAAAAATATAAAAAAGGTAAATTTAGTTATAGAAAAAAATCCACCAGTACGATAAGCGATTCAGGAAAATTATCTTGCTATTACAATATAAATGTTTCATTTTTCAGAATTTACTTTAAATAAAACAAATAGTAAGCTAAAGGTATAACTATCGTTTATTAATAAATTGAACTTTAAGGATCGTTCATTCATTTATAAGCTTGAGTGATTCATTGATACAGCATAAATGAATAAACCTTCCTTCCAAAAGTTCATTCATTTCAGGGGGAACAAGGGATGCTCATGAAAAACCGGTCAACACTTAAGATTCACCCAGTTATAGCGCCAAGTGCACTCGCATTGAAAAGTATAAACTTTTATTTAGTGGAACAGAATGAGTCCCTTACGCTGGTGGATGCTGGCATGAATGATGATGTTTGTTGGGACGCTTTACAACACACATTAGAGGAAAATAGCCTAAAGCTTGAAGATATTACAGAGATTCTCCTGACCCATCATCACGGGGATCACGTGGGACTCGTTAACCGTATCACTGAGCCTCACCCGATTCCTGTTTATGCTCACTCTAAATCCATACCAAGGTTAAAGCGAGATCCGGATTTTCTTAGCATGAGGATTGAGTTCTATAAACGACTTTACGTTCAGATGGGCTGTGGGGAACTTGGAGATAAACAAGTGGCCTATTTATTCAATGCCGTCAATAATAACAAAGATCAAAAAATCAATAGTGAAATCATCGAGATTAAGGAAAACCAATTATTAAATTTTGAAGTGATTCATTTTCCCGGTCATGCACCAGACCAAATTGCCTTTCTTGATAAAAGCGAGAACCGACTTCTTGCTGGAGACTTATTAATTGAACATATCTCTAGTAATGCATTGGTGGAGCCCGATGAAAACGGCCAAAGGATGCGGACTCTAGTAGACCATATTGAATCGTTGGAGCGCTGTTTGGCATTAGGGGTGGATATCCTTTACCCTGGACACGGAAACATCATCTATCAAGCAGGTCCATTAATAGAAAAAAGGCTCCGTAACATTGAAACAAAATCCAAGAAAATCCTCGCTTTAATTGAAGCTGGAATAACAACAGGGAATGAGTTAGCAAAAAACTATTACAAAGAAAAATATTTAAAAGAGTTCCCACTTGTCATGTCGGAGATCATCGGACATTTAGATTACTTGGAGTACCAAGGAAAAATCGACAAATACTCTAGTGGAAATGTGATTCACTATACCGCTAGATAAGGGTAATATCCTGGTCATCCGGTCTTGGCAACCTAGAGGCTATGCCATCGAACGCAAGGATTTGCTTCACACAAAACAGCCGATAAGCACGATGATTTCGGTCGTTTTCGATTGATGGCTAAGGAATAACAGACATATAAAAAAGGAAGAGTATGCACCACTCTTCCTTTCTTATCTATTAACTTTAATAGACAACTTGATTAGGGATACTTCTACATATCCAACGAGGCTTTTATACACACACCACAATTTGCCTAGAAAATACACCTTTTTTCGCTAGACAACGATCCGCAATTTCAAAGCCCGCTTCATGAATCATATCATCCATCGTATCGATGGTTACTACAACCACCTTGTCCGCAAAACGACGAGCATGTTTAAGAATCGAAAGTTGGTCTTCCGGCGTAGCATGTGTATAAAGATTATACGGCATATCTATGATGGCTGCGTCATAGTGTTCCGTAACCTCTGAAATCGGTCCTGTTGTTACATCGCCTTCCAGCCCGAAGTAAGCAATATTTTCCCTAGACCCATCCGTAACTAGAGGGTTGATGTCACGACCAACAATATCGATTCCCATGGATAATGCTTCCACCAATACCGTCCCTATTCCGCAACATGGATCAATGGCTTTTACCCCCTCTGGATGTGGTACGGCAATATTGGCAATCGCTCTTGCGACCCGGGTACTAAGTGCCGTTGAATACTCACGGGGTTTCTTCAAATGATGTAACCAAACCGGTTCGGGTTTGACGAATTCCCCAAAGTACCAACGTCCTTCGAATGGCACAATCCCATAAGTTTGATCTGGATTGCGCACATCTGCCTTACTCTGGATATGCCAGCCAATTTCCCTCTCAATGGCACGTTGTCCATCATAATCAATTTTGTCTTCTATATTCAAATCATTTATTTTAATAAATAGGACTTTAAATGTTGAATCGGTAATTGGAAGTTGCTTTACCTGTTCAACGATTTCAGATATGCTTTCCCCTTCGTACATAATATCGACACGTCCCTTGATAAAAGGACTTCTGCTCGGATCAATTTTGATGTCACTTTTTAAAATATTGACTTCGGTCTTACAACCAAAGAGCGAACGCGTTTCCATATTACATAATGAACGTTCGTCTGGAGTGCACGTAAAAGTATATATATACGCCGGTATACGGCTTTCATTGTTCAAACTATTCCCATCCTTCATCACTTAAGATTATATCTTTCTATCAAACATAGCCGTAAGTGGATAGAAATGCAAATGAAAAAAATAGCAGGAATACTGATTTTTCAGTGTTCCTGCTATTTTAATAAATACGTTACCATTCCACTTGCTGTAAGAATGGAAGGTGGAAAATAACCTTGCCTAACCCCAACGAATTCACACTATTCATTTAATCTAACTTATGCAATTGACTACGAATATATTTTGCCCGAGCCTCTATATATTTTAAAATAAAATTAGGTTCATTCTCAAATGCCTCGATATTGTCCCGGACATATCTATCTCTTGGCATATATGGTTTGATCAGGCTATGCATTTCATGAATGATGGGTTCCATATACCTCACGTTAAACTGGTTATTCATAATCTCTTTTAGAAGACTTTGATACCGTTTACGGAATGCAGCTATATCAAGAATTCTTGCGGTCAATGTATTGAAGCCTCTGATTCCAACATAATCTTCTTCCATCACTTTACCATTTACATCCCTGCCCCATGTCGCATCGTAATCCCAAGGGATGATTTCGAAAAGTCCCGTTTCTCCATTCCGGTATAAAGCATAATTATGGACAAATCCATCGTAATTCTGTGTAAAAACGACACCTGCCAACCAGCGGAGATACTTTTCTACATTGACGTACTTTCCAATTTCCTTCTCAAAGTCCGCTCTTGGTATCGTATTGATTTTTATGATTAGCTCGTGTAAGTACAAATCATCCTGAGCTGTCCCACATTTTCTTTCATACCCGATTTCCAGGGATTTCTTAACTTCCTTATCCAAATCACTCATCAATGAGAAATTAGCATCGCCATCCACTGCATAAAAAATGGATCCTTCAGGCAAATGGCTATTCCTCAAGTAATGTTCATCCACAGATTCCAATTCTAAATAAATCCCTTCATCCTTTCCATTAAGATTAAGGAAAACGAATTGGGACCTCGGTGATAAAGTTCCGATATCTGCGAAAAAATCTAAAGATAGTTTATTCCTCAGCAGAGATTTATCCTTATATTCAGCATTCAGATGAACTTCTTTAGCCTTTCGGTACATACTCGGTTTATAAAAAGCCACATGATAGGACTTCTTCCGGAAACCCCGGATGTGGGAGCCACGATAAACGATATCGATATCCAATTTTTTCTTTTCTATCGATAATTTTGCAGGGACGGGGTCATTACTCCAAATATCCCTACGAAGCTCGATTAAGTTTACAGGGGGAATAAAAAGATGGTAAACCGGTAGATTCTTGTCAGTATTCATTAAAACCTTCCCTTTCATTTTCATTTTACTTTATGAAAAAAAACGAAGGATGCCACTAAAGCCATCAATTTATTTTGGAAATATGTGTGTTTACCATAAGCACTTTTCGTACAAGCCGCATATTTTAGCTAGTGAAAAGGGGGAATGAATGTATGTCAACTAAATTTAAAGAAATTCAAAAAGCGGTGGAAATGGTGAATTCGTTTGGGTTAGATGAATTCCTATTCCAAGACCCACGTTCAAAAAACCGGTCATCACGGAAGAAGAATAAGAAAAACAAGAAAAATAATAAAAAGCGTAGTACTAGACGTTCAACACGTGGTACCCAACGCCGCACTAGCCGGAACCGCTCTACTTGTGGTACTCGTCGTCGTACTAGCCGGAATCGCTCTACTTGCAGCACTCAACGTCGCACTAGCCGGAATCGCTCTACTTGCAGCACTCAACGTCGCACTAGCCGGAATCGCTCTACTTGCAGCACTCAACGTCGCACTAGCCGGAATCGTTCTACTTGCCGCTCTACACGTCGTTCTAGCAGAAATCGTTCTACTTGCCGCTCTAACCGTCGTTCTAGCCGGAACCGTTCTACTTGCCGCTCTACACGTCGTTCTAGCCGGAACCGTTCTACTTGCCGCTCTAACCGTCGTTCTAGCAGAAATCGTCGTTCCACTAGGAACCGCAGATTCCATGGCAAAGGTTCTTTCGATTTCCACAAGAACTGGAAATGGAAATTCTGATTACAGGCAATTAATCAGAAGTAATATAGATCATTGAGACCCATTTTTGAAAGGTGATAGATTTTTTATCACCTCTTTTTACATAGTCATACAGCTCCATGAATGTTTTATATGTAGCTGAGTGAAAGCATGAACCTAAACATTGAATGTGCCATACCCTTACATTAAAAAAGATGGATTCACCAGATTACTAACCTGGAAAACCCATCTCATTCCTTATTTAACGGAGATCAATTCGAACTGAACATAAACATCTTTCAGACCTGCTTGAATGGCTTGACCTGCCTTCCCCCGATAATACAATTGCACGCGTTCAATCAATTCATCAATTCCATCATTTAAACAATAACCACGAAGTAACTGGCGGATGAATTCCCTGCCATGTTCTGTAGCAAGCGTACAGGAGGCATCGACAATTACGCCATATTTAAGGTCCAGTTCTACCGTAATCGTGATGGAGTCATAGAGATTTCTTGCCGCCATACCTTGTGGGAGTTTAGCATGCCCTGCAATAAAATATGTGTTCATCATCTGATCTCCTTATTTGTAATTAATGGACAGAAACCTGCTCAAATGGCCATGCAGGCAATTGCTTGCGAAGTTCTTTATCCTGTCTGTATCCCAATGCATATTCTCCTTGCATGACCGTATGGATTTCTCGTGTTCCTTCATAAATGACCGGAGCTTTTGAATTCCTTAGGAACCGTTCCACTGGATATTCATCTGAATAACCATAGGCTCCATGGATCTGCACCGCATCATTCGCCGCTTCATTTGCTGCATCACATGAAATCCATTTAGCAAGTGACGTTTCTTGTGTATTTCGCTTTCCTTGATTTTTTAAAGTCCCTGCTTTAAAGACCAATAATCTAGCAATTTCTAAATTCGCTGACATTTTGGCTATCATCTGTTGTACAAGCTGATGCCTGCCGATCTCTTTACCAAATGTACTGCGCTCATGGCAATACTTTAAGCTCGCTTCCAGACTTGCGCCAATCAGGCCTACTGCGCCGGCAGCTACCGTAAACCGTCCATTGTCCAAGGCAGACATGGAAATTTTAAACCCTTCCCCTTCTTCGCCCAATCTATTGGCAACCGGAACTTTAACATCCGTTAAAAAGACTTCACCTGTATTACCGGCACGAATCCCTAGCTTTCCTTTGATTGCTTTCGATTCAACGCCATCAAACGTACGCTCAACGATAAATGCCGTAATTCCTTTGGAGCCTAGGTCATGATCCGTTTTCGCAAAAATGAGGAAATGGTCCGCATAATCGCAAAGAGAAATCCATGTTTTTGATCCATTTAAAATGTAATAATCACCATCTCGTTTAGCCGTTGATTTCATGGCTGCAACGTCTGACCCAGCATTAGGCTCAGTGAGGCCGAAAGCACCAATCTTCGTGCCTTTTGCTTGTGGCACTAAATACTTCTGTTTTTGTTCTTCGGTTCCCCACTGCAACAGTGTCATGCTATTTAACCCGGTATGTACGGACACCGCAGTCCGGTAAGCCGTGTCGCCACGCTCCAATTCCTCACACACGATGGCGAGTGTATTATAATCCATGCCGACTCCGCCATATTCTTCAGGAATGCACACACCCATCAATTGCAATTCAGCCAATCTCTTTAAAATATGTGGCTGAAACTCTCCTTGTCGGTCCCATTCTTGAATATATGGAATGATTTCCTTATCAACAAATTTCCTTACCACTTTTTTTACACTTTTCTGTTCTTCTGTTAATTCGAAATTCATCATCTAAATTCCTCCTAAATAATTTTATTTTGTTTGAATTTGGTTATGTCTTCCGGGCTATACCCCAATTCTTCTAAAATGGATTCTGTATGCTCCCCATACAGCGGTGGATGCTTTCTCATCATAACCGGAGTTTTTGAAAGTTTTAAAGGCGACCCAGTCACTCTTAGGTTGCCAACCTTTGGATGGTCCATCTCCACTAACATTTCCCTTGCCTGTATTTGGGGATCCTCGAACATTTCGGCAATGGTTTGAATAGGACCATTAGGAATCCCGGCTATATCCAATTGCGTTTTCCACTCTTTCTTCGTCTTGCTTTTTAATAAAGCTTCTATAATCGGTATTAATTCCTCTTTATTCTGCAAACGATCTTTATTGTGCATAAAAGGCTCATGATCCGCCAATTCCGGCCTTCCTAAAACCGTCGTGAATCTCTTAAATTGCTCATCATTCCCAACAGCGACGACTAGTTCCCCATCACTTGCGTGGAAAACTTGATAAGGGACGATATTGGGATGTTGATTTCCCATTCGCTTAGGAGATATATCATTGAACAAATAATTGCTGGCGACATTCACTAAGGAAGCTACTTGACAATCCATCAATGCAATGTCGATCTCCTGACCTTCCCCCGTATTGTTCCGATGATGCAAGGCTGATAAAATTCCAATACAGGTATATAACCCTGTCAGGACATCAGCTATCGCCACCCCCACTTTCATGGGGCTTCCATCACTCTCGCCCGTGATGCTCATCAGGCCGCTCATCGCTTGAATGATATAATCATAGCCTGGTAAATCTTTATAAGGACCGGTTAATCCGAATCCTGTGATTGACGCCATAATCAAATGAGGATTTACTTCTTTTAATTGTTCATATCCCACACCCATTTTTTCCAGTGTGCCTGCCTTGAAGTTTTGAACGACAATATCCCCTGTCGATACTAGCTTACGAAATATTTCTTTCCCCTGTTCAGACTTTAAATTCAATGTCATACTTTCTTTGTTGCGATTGGCACATAAATAGTAAGCGCTTTCTCCCCCGGCGAAAGGTGGACCCCATCCTCTCGTTTCATCTCCTGATTCATGATGTTCCACTTTGATAACTTCCGCTCCCAAATCACCAAGAATCATCGAGCAGAACGGTCCCGCCAATACACGAGAGACGTCAATGATCCTTATTCCTTCCAAGGCCCCTTTCATCACCTCACCCCTTTCCGATTGTTGATATATACAAAAAGAGCCAGTAAAACAAACAATGTGATTACATTGTACGTTTCACTGACTCTTATCCATGGCTTGTCTTCCGACAAAGGAAGATCAAGTGAACAAAGTCAATTTTATAAATACTCTTTTAAAACAAGCCGGCCATGCAGCAAGGTAAGTCACTGTCATCGGTTTGGTAAATTAAGTATAAGATAGTTGTTTGAATTTTGCAATAATTATATTCAGATTATGGATATTGATCGTTCGCAAATTTATCATGATCGTTGTTCTCCTCCCCCTTTACACTAAAGGTATGGAGAATGAAGCTCTGGCCTTGCTTCTTTCCCCTTCTGTCTATAAAATTTAAAGATATAAACGCTTAGTTCGACAAGTCCATTAATGGTAAGGGGGATTTAACAGTGGACGATATAAAGAAAGAAATCGTTGAAGCCATCAAGCAATATTCAACGATCATCATTCACCGCCATCTTAATCCAGACCCGGATGCACTGGGGTCTCAAATCGGACTTCTACACGTGATAAAGCACTCATATCCATCCAAGGTTGTTCATGCAGTGGGAGAAGAAGTAGGTCGGCTCCAATTCATTGGAAGGATGGATGTTATCCCCGATGATGTTTATAGAGATGCATTAGTGGTTGTGTGCGATACCGCTAATCTTTCACGCATTAGTGATTCACGATACAAAATGGGGAAAAGGTTGATTAAGATCGATCATCATCCCGATCAAGAGTCCTTCGGCGATCCTTCGTGGGTGGATCCTTCTTTCAGCTCAGCAAGTGAGATGCTTGTTGACCTATGTTTGGGTTTCCCTGATGACCTTAAATTAAACAAAGAAGCTGCCCGTGCCTTTTATACCGGCATCATTGGTGATACCGGTAATTTTCAAAAAGGCAAAATATCTCCCGGGACTTTAGAAATCGCATCGATATTACGGTCGTATAATTTTCAGCCAGAAAGAATCCACAACTTCTTGAATATAAAAACCAAGCATTCTTCCCATCTTCAAAGGGATATTATGATGAGCTATAAGAGGACCGATAAAGGGGTAGCCTACTTCGTCATGACTGAGGAGATGTTAAGCAAGTATGATATAGACCGGACCGAAGCCTCGAATTTAATTAATACTCTTTCCGGGTTAAAAGGAGTGAGGATTTGGGTGTTCTTCATAGAATATCCCGAAGAAATCCGGGTCAGGATCCGTTCACGAAACACCCCGATTGATTCAGTTGCACGCATGTTTAATGGGGGAGGGCATCCCTTTGCGTCCGGAGCGAACATCCCTACTTGGGAGGCAGTTGATCAGGTCATACACGCTTTGAACCAAGTTTGTCCCTGAGTTGGTTGGTGAAAGAAGCGTAAGAGAAACGCCCGAGCCATATGGCCCGGGCGTTATGTTTTTATTTCGATACTTCTTCAAGAGTCGATAAATCGATCATCCCTTTAATATCGGCGCTAGGAATGTATCCAGCCTCTTTACTAATATCAGCCATTTCCTGAATGACGTCCTCATTAACATTCGTTGTCACTTCCAAGCGTGAAAAGGCAGCGGCCACCTCTTCCTTGCTTAATTCTTTTCCAGTCAAGTCCTTAAGATGCTTAATGACTAGCTCTTGGCTTTCTTCCGGATTGT
This sequence comes from Peribacillus sp. NPDC046944, assembly GCF_050272735.1. Classification (NCBI taxonomy): domain Bacteria; kingdom Bacillati; phylum Bacillota; class Bacilli; order Caryophanales; family Bacillaceae; genus Peribacillus; species Peribacillus sp. NPDC046944. The sequence continues at coordinate 23,829 of NZ_JBNNML010000004.1, read as the reverse complement.
TTTGGATGAAATCAACCGCTTTTTTGTGGGCTTTCAAATAGGCAGTGGAAAGACCTTTTTTATCTAAGAACTTCTGGCTTGCAGCCACCACTGTGTTTGGTGAATCTTTGCCCCAAGCAAATTCATCCCAGTTAAGCAATAGCTTCCCGTTTGCTTGATTTTCCAAAACGTATCCCCAAGGTTCCTGAGTAGCAGCTGCATCCACTGTTTTTTGGACAAAAAGTGCTGCTGTGTCAGCAGGTGCTGATGCAAATAACTCCACTGTACCACCATTTGTAGTCGGTTTAAGGCCAACATCTTTAAGGGCCTTTCTAAGCATGACGTCCTGAGTGCTTCCGATGACAGGGATCGCAACTTTTTTACCGTCCAAATCTTTTAAATCCGAAATTTTACTGCTTTCACCTGACACAAGAACTGCTCCACCGTTTACAGCCCCGGAAATTAAGTGGTATTCCGGATTTTTCACGTAAAAGTTAAGTAACGGACCAGGACCGGTTGTTCCGACATCGATAGCCTTCGTAGCCATCGCTTCCATAAATAGCCCACCGTTGGCCACTGTTTTCGTTTTAATGGTTACGTCTTCACCGAATTCTTCTTTAAAGTAGCCCTTTTCAAGCGCAATGATTGTTGCACTATGAGTCAGATTAGGGAAATACCCGATATTCACGGTTTGTTTTTCTGAATCTTTACCTTCTTCGTTATTCGAAGATTCTGTGCAACCACTTACTATTCCAATTAACAATACGGACATAATAAGAGTAAATAATGTTTTTTTCAGCATCTGTCTCTCTCCTCTTATCCTATTATTTTATTAACCTACCTTTGATTTACTCCCCATTTAACTTGAACATTACGTTCCAAGCGGGAGAAAACAACATTATCTACAATGGTTCCAATAATCGCAATGATGATCATGACGGAAATAACCAGGTCCATTTGACCGAGCGATCTTCCCATTTCCAGAAGCTGCCCGAGACCTCCGCCTCCTCCGAGTAACTCACCCGCCATTAATGCACGCCAAGAGAATGCCCAAGCGATTCGAAGACCAGAAATGATTTGTGGGACAGATGCGGGCAGAATCACGGTTCTCAAGAAATGAAATCCGCTTGAACCATAAGTTTTAGCCACTCTTTGATATAGCTGGGGCACATTTTTGAACCCGCTTGTTGCATTGACTGTCATCGTCCAGGTCGCGCCGATGGTAACGATAAAAAGGATGGAAAAATCATTCAAGCCAAACCAGATGATCGCTAACGGGAACCATACGATACTTGGTATCGATTGTAAGGCTGTTACAACAAAACCAAGCGTATCTTCTACAAGCTTATAACGCCAAATGAAGTATCCTAAAATAAGACCGATAATGATGGCGATGGTGAACCCAATCAAGATGCGTCCCATGCTCTTTCCGACAGCTTCGGTGATTTGTCCACTCACTATTCCATTAAACAGGGTTTCAAGGACCTGAGTCAGGCTAGGAAACATGAAATCCGGAAGGCTTGATAATCTAGATGTGACTTCCCATATCCCCGCTATCATCGCGATGAATATGATTCGTCTTAAAGCTGTAATCATTCCCCATTTCCTCCTTCAGCACTTTTTCAATTTCCTCCTGTAAAATCGATAATACCCTTTGTTCGGTGTTCAACGTCACACTATCCGGCATGACCCCATCTTTCATGGAAGGAACGGAAATCGTCTCTTTGATTTTTCCCGGTCGGGTTGCAAAAACTACGATTTTCTCCGAAAGCTGAACTGCTTCACGAATATTATGCGTGACAAAAAAGATCGTCACTTTTGTTTTTCTCCAGATTTCAAGTAACTCTTTATGCAATACCATTCTCGTCTGCTCATCAAGTGCAGAAAATGGCTCATCCATCAATAGAATATCCGGTTCCATCACAAGTGCTCTGGCGATGGCGACTCTCTGCTTCATTCCACCTGAAAGCTGATGTGGATAGGAGTCTACATAGCGACTAAGATGAACCATTTTTAAAATATCCAACGCCTTTTCTTTCGCTTTTTCTTTAGGCATTTTCTTCAACTTCAACCCGTACGTGACATTTTCAAGCACCGTCAACCAGGGAAATAACCCTGCTTCTTGAAATACAACCACTCGTTCGGGTCCCGGCTTCGAAACCTTTTTTCCAGCCACCCGGATGTCGCCTGAATCTGCTTTATCGAGACCGGCTATTAAATAAAGAAGGGTCGATTTGCCACAACCTGACGGCCCAACGATTGAAACAAAGCTTCCCTTTTCAACCTCTATATTGATATCATCGAGTACCTTTATACTTTCTTTCTTTTCATTCATAAAGCTTTTTTCAATTCCGTCTACTGTTAAATACACTGAGACACCCCACTTTTAAATCACACTAATTGACTAGACATTATTCCTTAATAATGATTAATCCAATCGTTTTTGTCAACTATAAAAATGCAAGAATTCTAACTTTTTTGTATTTTGTTGCCACTCACCAAATTATGGAGATATACTACAATACTACATATTTTAGTAAAATCTATTTTTTCATATGATGAACAAGGAAAAACAACTTCCCCTATAGGTAAATCGACTATTTTAAAATAATAATCCACTGCCTATGTATACAAAAAAAGGTTCCTGCGTCCAGAAACCTTTTCTTTATTTCATATGCAAAGGATGATTTAAAAAAGTCTGCTTCGATATAATTTATCTTTCATTTTTTGTGTTCGACGGTGAAAAGGCTTCTTCAGGATCACACCCAATAAAAGGGTGACCAAGATAAAGAGTAACAACACCAGAATATCTTTTGTAGCAGTAGTCCAAGTGATTCCACCGACAGCTTCACGAAGTAAGCTAACGGCATAGGTAAATGGCAAGAAAGGATTGATATGTTGAAAAAAAGGCGGTGTCACTTGAATGGGGAAGGTCCCACCGGAACTTGAAATTTGAAGGACCATCAAAATCACGCTGATCCCTTTGCCTACATTTCCAAGAACGGATACAAATGTGTATACAAGTAGTGTAAATACTGCACTAATCAATACAGAAAACAAGACATACTCCCATTTATCTGCAACATATACCTCGAGAAGAAGAAGATTCCCTATGGATACGATTAATGCCTGCATGCATCCAATAATTAAGAAAATTAGGTACCTTCCTATATATATCTGATATGGACTATACACTTGTTGAGAAATATCCACGCTCAGTATCGAGATTAATACTGTCCCCCCTACCCAAAGCGAAAGAGCTGTGAAGAATGGCGACATCGCCGAACCGTAGTTAGGAATTGGGAAAAGACTATGTTGATTAAGAAGGACGGGTTCAGAAAAAAAGTCACTTTCTTTCTCAATATCATTTCGCAAAAAACGAATGACATCCTCGATATTATAACTCTTGTCTATCTCTCTCATTTTATTAGCAAGCCCTCGGATTTTGTTCTCAACCTCTGGAAAGTTATTCTGTAACCTATCGATTTCCTCTGTCCGTGATAATAAGGTTTGATTGCTCTCTCCCAATAGTGCTTTAACCTCAGGAAGGGCTTGTCCCCCTTCCTCCAGTGTCATTTCCACTTTTTCTAAAAGTGCATGTGCTTCATTCCCTAGCTTTTCAAATTTCACCCCTGTATCGTCTTGATAATCGGTTTGCAGTTCGTTCAATACACTAAGGTTGCTTTCCCCATGACCAGTAAGTGAATCAAAGGCTTGTTCATTCAATGCCTGCAGTTGGTTTGACGTATTTTCGCGCAACTCATTTACGGAATATATCTCTGGTTGTAACACGTTTTTCCCATTGAACTGATTGACCCTCACCAATAGATTATAGATACTTTCTAATAAGTACCTATCCTTTTTCAGTCTACTTCTTCCTTCTTCTGTCAGTTCATATACTTCATCGTCGGTTAAACCTTGCTCCTTCAATCGGTCGGCTATTCCTATAACCGATTCATTATCACTCCTTACTATTGCAAGGTCATCTTCTAGGAGTGGATTAATGGCATGAAAAGCCGCTTGAGCTGAATCAACATAAACGGAAACATTGGATACCATTTGTTCTTTTTGTGATGTAATATTTTCTACCGTTTTCAGACTATCGTTGACCTTTACAATTATGTCCTCAGCTTTAGTCACATGCTTATGGACTGTGTTAATACTTTGTTCAAGCTCGGGCAACTCCCCTTCTAAAACGTACACCATATTCTTCATTTTTTGGATCGTCGGAAGCTCGTTTTGCAACGTGATCCCCAGTTCATTAAAAATGGAGAGTATACTTCCACTGGCCGTTTTAACGAAGCTTTTGCTGACATTGTCCACAATGCTATTGGCTCCTGCCGCCGTCATTTTCGGTGCGATGCTATTGATTTTTTCGTTTACGTAATAATCGATTTCGGCCTTGATGGGATCCTCCGTCATGATGGTCGCTATATGCTCAGAGAAGTTTTCTGGAATGATGATAGATGCGTAGTAATCCCCATTCTTCACTTTTGAAATTACTTCCTCCTCCGTCGTGAATCTCCAGCCAAGGTCTGAATTTCCCTTTAACCCTTGCACCACTTCTTCTCCTATATTTATCGATTCACCATTCAACTCCGCTCCCCTATCGTTATTGGCAACCCCTACGAGGATTCCTCCCGTATTTGCGTATGGGTCCCAAGAAGCAACAATATTAAACCAAGCGTAAATGGAAGGAATCAACATAAGAAAAATGATAACGATACACACAAATAAATTTTTATAAATACTTTTTATATCATCTATGAAAATTCCCCAAATCTTTCTCAAGACAGACCTCCGGTATTCATTTTCCATAGTAGTATGGGGGTAGGAAGATGCTTCAATACCATGTAAACATATCCATCCTTTCACATAAAAAGAAGTAGCTATCAAATGACAGCTACTTCTTTCAGGATTATTCATTTTTTCTTCTATATAAAGCGAAAGAATACCTCTTCCTGGAAGAATTAACCTCGTTCGCTCATTCTAGACTAATGATTGCGGAAAATCTTCAGCTCTTCATTCAGTTCCTTTGTCTGATTATATACCTTTTTGTACACATCAAATAGCAAGGCATACTTTTCGACATTAGCCGTTATCGGCTTATAGGACTTTTCTTCTGAAATGAATACCTCTGCACATGCTTGCAACGAATCATACCAGCCGCTACCATATGCAGCAAGCATTGCAGCACCAACTGCCGGGCCCTGTTCACTTGATAATTTAACGATCGTCGCATTGAAAACATCAGCCTGCATTTGTAGCCACGTTTCATTTTTTGCTCCTCCACCAATGGATATGACCGTATCGATCAACTTCCCGTTTTTTCTGAATATGTCGATGGATTCATTCAAAGAGAAAGTAATGCCTTCAAGGACAGCCCTAGCAAAATCAATTCGCTTATGAGAAGAATCCATGCCAATAAAGCTTCCACGAATGGTCGCATCGGGATATGGTGTCCTCTCGCCAGATATATATGGGGTAAATAATAGACCATTTGCCCCTATTGGAACGTTAGCAACACCCTTCAGAACCGTATCGAATTCTTCCCCACTTGCAAAAGTATCCTTAAACCAGCTTAAGCTATGCCCTGCAGATAAGGTCACACCCATTGTGTAAAAAGTATTTTCTTCACCATGATTAAAATAATGAACTTTTCCTCCAAAATCACGGTCATTCTTTTCTTCATAGGAGAGAACCACACCAGAAGTACCGATACTGCAAAGCGTTTTCCCCTCGGAAAGGATGCCCGACCCGATTGCACCACATGCATTGTCGGCCCCTCCGGCAAACACTTTTGTTTTTTTCGCCAAACCCGTTTGGACTGAAAAGTCTGCTGTGATTTCTCCGACACACTCACTCGATTCTACCAAAGGCGGACATAGTGTTACGTCGACACCGACAAGTTCACACATTTCACCGCTCCATTGTTTTTTTGCCACATCCATTAGAAGAGTTCCGGCAGCATCGGAATATTCACTATGTATTTTTCCTGTCATCGCATAACGAACATAGTCTTTTGGCAGCAGGAAGACATCTGCTTGATGATAGATTTCCGGTTCATATTGCTTGACCCAAAGCAATTTCGGTAGGGTAAATCCTTCAAGCGCCTGATTTTTTGTGATTTCCAATAGCCTTTTCTCGCCAATACATTCATAAGTTTGACGGCATTGTTCCGTTGTTCTTGTATCATTCCATAGAATCGCATTTCGAAGGACATTCCCTTCTTGGTCCAATAAAACAAGACCGTGCATTTGCCCGGAAAAACTAATTCCTTCAATGTCATTTGTGTCCCCATCGAATTTCCTGACTAACTCTCTGAGCGCTTCTGTCGTCTTATCAATCCATCCCTTGGGATCTTGTTCATTGAACCCTGGTTGTACCTGTATGAGGGGGTATGACTTTGAAATCTCGTCGCACACCTTTCCTTGTTGATTCATCAATAAAACCTTTACCGCACTCGTCCCTAAATCCACGCCGATGACATATTTCATGTTCCACCATCCTCTATTCAATTTAGAAAAATGTGCTGGAAATCCTTTTGGGACCCAGCACATCATAATGAAACGTATTCTTTATTGTCAAGCCGATTTCGTCCAGATATTTTCCATATCCTCCAACGTCTTTCCTTTCGTTTCCGGTATGAACTTCCATACGAAAATGGCCGAAAGAACACTCATTAAACCATAGAACCCATATGTTAAAGCACCACTGTACTCCATCATCATAGGATATGTGGCAGATATTAAGTAATTAGCGATCCATTGGGCTGCAACAGCGATGGCAACAGCCTGGCCTCGAATTTTGTTCGGGAATATTTCTGAAATCAATACCCAGCAAATAGGTCCCCACGACATCATGAATGAAGCCGTATATACAATAATGAATACTAACGTGCTAATCCCAATCACATTGGCGTACGCCATTCCTGCTACTCCAAACATTCCTATGGCCATTCCTATGGAACCGACTACGAGTAATGGTTTTCGTCCCCATTTATCCACGTTCATGATGGCAATAACAGTAAAGATAACGTTTACAATTCCCATAATGATGGTTTGCATCATCGAAGCATCTTTTCCTACTCCCATGCTTTCAAAAATGCGCGGAGCATAATACAAAGCAACATTAATGCCGACAAATTGTTGAAAAACAGATAGGAGAATGCCTATGACGATTACTAGTTTACCGTAAGATAATAATTTCCCACTGGATACATTCACCGTTTGTTTAATATCATTAAAAATGGACTTTGCCTCAACAGCTCCATTAATCTTTGTTAATATTGCCAGTGCTTTATCATTTTGATGTTTCAACGCTAGATATCGTGGTGTTTCTGGAACGAATATCAGGAGCAGACCAAACAATAGAGCCGGAATTGCTTCCGAAGCGAACATGTATCTCCAACCGATGTCATTGATCCATTCTACTGATTGCCCATTAGCGATGGCCCAGTTAACGAAGTACACGACTAACATCCCAAGAATGATGGCAAATTGATTAAAGGATACCAATTTACCTCGGATATCAGCAGGAGCAATCTCCCCTATATACATAGGGACGATTGCTGAAGCCAAACCCACTCCAATGCCGCCTATAATCCGATATACGTTAAACGTGAGCAATAACGCTAGCGTCGGTTCGCCTTTTGTGAAAAATAAAAACTCCGGATAAGCGGACCCTAAAGCAGAAAAAAAGAATAACAGAGAAGCTAGGATTAATGAATTCTTACGCCCGAGTCTACTTGAGATCATCCCGGACAGCAAACCTCCGATGATACACCCAATCAATGCACTTGAGGTCGTTGCCCCGTGGGCTAAAGACCCGAGACCTAAACTCGTAATGAAGTAGGCTTCTAGGGATTTTTCCGCCCCGGATATTACAGCCGTATCATATCCAAATAGCAATCCACCAAGTGCCGCTACTAGTGTAAGTGAAAAAATATAAAGTGAGTTACGATTTTTTTTCATAGTTTCATAGAGTTAGAATAAACCCGTAAAAGAAAAAAGCCAAGGTAATTCCAGCAGTTTCTTTTCTTTCACCAATTAAACTCCTTCTCCATAACCCCCTCTACTTGAATTAGAAGATATGACTATACATGAATCCAATCATAAATCGTATGCTAGTTCCTCCCTCCATTCACCTTTTATTCTGCAATTGCTTTAAGAATGTATTTGTTCAATATGCCTTTTAAGTATTCTTGTCTGCCCGATTTATTTTGGATTTCATCAAGACCAAGTGCATAGTCTTCCAATTTACGAAAATCTGTTTTCCCTTCAACAATTTCCAAGCCGATTCCGGCGGTGTAACTGCTGTAACGATCCGCAATGAAATCTTCCAACACTTTGTCTTCAAGTAACTTTTTCGCAACCTTAGTACCAATCGCAAAGCTATCCATTCCAGCAATATGCGCATGGAATAAATCTTCGTAATCGAAAGATCCCCGTCTTACTTTCGCATCAAAATTCAGACCGCCTGTTCCAAGACCCTCGTTTTTAAGGATTTCGTACATCGCCAACGTCGTTGAATACAAGTCAGTCGGGAATTCATCCGTATCCCATCCAAGCAACGTATCCCCTTGGTTTGCATCGACGGAACCAAGCATCCCGTGAGTACGGGCAACATGCAATTCATGTTCGAATGTATGGCCTGCCAATATTGCATGGTTTGCCTCGATATTAAATTTGAAATGATCCTTCAAGCCATACGTCTGTAGAAAAGCAAGACCCGTTGCGACATCGAAGTCATATTGGTGCTTCGTCGGTTCCTTTGGTTTTGGTTCAATCAAGAACTGGGCATCGAAACCAATCTCTTTGGAGTAATCCAGGGCCATATGGAAGAAGCGGGCCAAGTTATCCAGTTCTAACTTCATATTCGTATTAAGAAGCGTATCGTAGCCTTCACGTCCGCCCCAGAATACATAATTTTCTGAACCTAACTCCTTCCCTACTTCCAATCCTTTCTTCACTTTCGCAGCCGCATAGGCAAATACATCCGCATTCGGCGAAGTTGCTGCACCGTGAACCCAGCGAGGATTAGAGAACATATTCGCCGTATTCCAAAGTAATTTCGTCTTGCTAGTCTTCAAGTATTCCTTGATCATGGCCACAATTTCATCCATGTTCTTATTTGTCTCCCTCAATGTGTCTCCTTCAGGAGCGACGTCGACATCATGGAAACAGAAGAATGGAACGTCCATTTTTTCAAAAAATTCAAAGGAAGCTTCCACACGTGCCTTTGCTAGGTCCATTCCCGTAAATTTATTATATGGACGGAGCATTGTTGGTTGTCCAAATGGATCTGTACCATCTGCAGTGAATGTATGCCAGTACGAAACGGCAAAGCGTAAAAACTCTTCCATCGTCTTTCCGTTAATCATTTCTTCCGGGTTGTAATATTTAAAGGCAAATTGATTTGAAGATTCTGAACCTTCGAACTTTACTTGACTGATTGTTTCAAAATAACCCATAGTTGTATTTCCTCCTTAAATAGAATCGAATTGGAATCGCTTCCATTATTTATAAAAATATAATACCAGCAATAACTTAGTTTGTCTAATGAATATACTAAGTGTTTTGACTTTTTTTTGTTATAATAAAACTTACCTAAAATGAATTATTATTAGAGGAGGTAGAAAGATGACCTGGAGCCAACAACTAATGAAAGTGAATAACAAGCAGGCCATTTTAGAAACTATCCTGAAACGTGCACCGATATCTCGGGCAGATATCTCTCAGCATCTCGGACTCACGAAGGGGACTGTTTCTTCTCTCGTCAATGAATTATTGGAAGCTAATCTTTGCATTGAATCAGGGCCAGGAGAGTCTAGCGGTGGAAGACGTCCAGTCCTGTTGTTGTTTCAAGAAAAGGCCGGCTACTCGATTGGAATAGATCTTGGAGTAAATTATATGTTAGGTATACTTACTGATCTCAATGGTGACATTATAGGGGAAATTAGTAGGAATACGAATAATGCAAACTACCAAGAAACTTTTGATCGTATGAAAGAAATGATTCAATCTTTAATAAAAACTGCCCCCGAAAGCTATTACGGAGTGGTAGGAATCGGAATTGGTATTCCTGGAATCGTTAATAACAAAGGGGAAATTTTACTTGCTCCGAACTTAGGTTGGAAGAATGTTGACCTAAAAAAAGACATGGAAGAAGAGTTTGGTCTCCCTGTCATCATAGAAAACGAAGCAAATGCCGGGGCCTATGGAGAAAAGAAATTTGGCGCCGGCAAAGGCCATGAACATCTTGTTTACGTAAGCGCGGGTATGGGCATTGGGGTCGGCATTATCCTCCAAAATGAACTGTACCGCGGAGCGAATGGATTTTCCGGAGAAATGGGCCACATGATCATTGACGTTCATGGAAAGCCCTGCAAATGTGGAAGCAAGGGTTGCTGGGAATTATACGCATCCGAAAAAGCATTGATTGAACGGGCATCATCACTTTTCCAGTTGGAAGAAACCACGCTTGAATCATTGGTTGATCAGGCAAGCCATAATGAAGGAATCCGTGACCTTTTCAAAGAAATTGGACAATATCTTGGGATTGGCATTAGCAATATTTCCAATACCTTCAACCCTCAGCAGATTATTATCGGAAACCGCCTAGCTATGGCCAAGGACTGGTTAAGGGATTCCATAGTGAAGGTAGTTGAAAGCCATGCCCTCCAGTTCAATCAAGAAAAATTGCATATCAGCTTTTCTGATTTATCTTCCTATTCCCCTTCATTAGGGGTATCGGCCCATGTAATCGAAAATTTCTTGAAAACAAATTTGAATCACATAAATTAATAAGTTTATATGAAACAAAAAGTGATTTCTCCCTCAGGAAAAACCACTTTTTTGTTTCATTTCTCTTCAATTACCCGAATCAATTCCCGTAAATAATCGGGAAGATCCGGTGGACGTCTGCTCGATACCAGGTTTCCGTCCACCACAACAGGTTCGTCCATCCAATGTGCCCCGGCATTCTCCATATCATCTTTGATTCCGGGCGTACTTGTCACCTTCTTCCCTTGCAAAATTCCTGCCGAAACCAAGACCCAACCCGCATGGCATATTTGGCCAATCGGCTTCTTGCTTTCTTCCATACTCTGAATCAGAGAAATTACTTCAGGAAACCGACGAATCTTATCAGGTGCCCAGCCTCCTGGAACAAGAATCGCATCATAGTCTTCCGCTTTGATGCTGCCATAATCAAAATCTGAATCGGCTGGCACACCATATTTACCAATATACGTCTCATTTGCCTTTTCTCTGGCAAGATGGACGATGGCCCCTTCTTCCCTCAATCTTAAAATCGGATACCAAAGCTCCAAATCCTCGAAATCATGATGCACAAGACTGATTACTTTCTTTCCTTCTAAGCGCATATATCCCTCTCCTTCTATAACTTGTTCCCCTTAACTTAAAGGTATACTTCCCCCTTTTGGTAACTCGTACACTTTTATCTTTAAGTGCCTTTTTAAATTTCATCCTGGGATCTGATAAAAAGAAAAAAAGACTTTCTAATGAACGAAAGTCTTTTTTAGGATATTAGTCTTCTCCAATTATTTTCACTTCGGTTTCAAGCTCCACGTCGAATTTCCTTTTAACGGTGTCTTGAACATATTGAATGAGTTCCAAATAATCGGTGGCTGTTGCGGAACCAACATTTACGATAAATCCAGCATGTTTAGTGGAAACTTGAGCTCCACCGATTTGCTTTCCTTGCAAACCGCTATCCTGGATTAATTTACCTGCAAAGTGTCCAGGCGGACGTTTGAAGACACTTCCACAAGACGGAAATTCAAGCGGTTGTTTAGATTCCCTCTGGAAAGTAAAATCATCCATTTTACTTTTAATGTCTTCGTATTCTCCCTTTCTTAATAAGAAGGTAGCTTCTAATACCAGTAGTTTTTCTTTTGAAAAGCGGCTAGAACGATAGCCCAGTTCTAATTCATCCTTTTTCAAAGTCTGCAAATCTCCAGAACGGGTGATGACCAGGGCTTCCTGTAGTACATCTGAAACTTCTCCACCATATGCCCCTGCATTCATATATAAAGCCCCTCCAACAGAACCGGGGATCCCGCAAGCAAACTCTAAACCAGTTAGACTATTTTGTAACGCGTATCGAGAGGCTTGAATGATAGCAGCACCACTTTGAACGGTGAGCTTATTACCCTCCAATTCCATGCTTGCTATATCAATAAGGGTCATGACGATACCTCGTATGCCCCCATCTTTAATAATCATATTAGAACCATTCCCCACGATGGTTAAGGGTAAATGGTTGTTAAGCGCATAAACATATATCGCTTGGACTTCTTGATAGTTTGTAGGCATTACGAAGAAATCTGCCTTGCCACCTGTTTTTGTAAACGTATATTGATGTAGCGGTTCATTCATTCTCACATTACTTGGATGTACAATTCCCTGAAGATCTAAAAAAATTTGTTTACTCATTTATACAAACTCCCATTAAAAATTTTAGAAAAAAGAACAAACATTTCATTTCTTTTTGTACACATTAATCGTTAGATATTTCATTCTATGCTTCATATAAGCGAAAAACAACGATTTACACTTATTTATAACCTGCCATTTATTCCAATAACCACACTTTTCAATATTTAGTTATGGCTACATTCCCCGGTTCACCATTAATGAAGGAAAGAGGAGCTCATCCCCACCAGTAGAACTCTAAAAAGAATCCTATATGTTTCTCAGGATCATCCAGTAAAACCATAATAAAAAACGGCGAAAACATTGATTGTACAATGCTTACGCCGTTGGATGACCTGTGAGGGATTCGAACCCACGACCCCTTCCCTGTCAAGGAAGTGCTCTCCCACTGAGCTAACAAGTCGTATGTAATAGTTGGCTTGCTCTGTTACTTAAGTACATAATTTATTATAAGTTCTTTTCGACAAAAGTCAACGAATTATTTAAAAAAAGTTTAGCGTTTGCCTTTAAATAAAAGATATGGAACAAGACAAGAACAAATGTTCTTTATTTCCTTGCATAACAAACGTATGTTCGCATATAATATAAACAAGAAAGATAGAAACGGAGGCCAGCGGAATGAAATATATCATTCGGAAACATATGGATGAAAAGGTTCCTTTAGAAATCATTTACCTATCTGAAAATGGAAAGATTACACAGCGCAGAATTGAAGTTCTTGAAGTATATTCAGGTTATATCCGTGCCTTTTGCTTTCTTCGGCGGACAAAACGAACGTTTAAAATAGAAAACATCCTCTCTGCCCGCCTTATTAAGTCCAGGTATGATAGGTCAGGATAATCCCGATTACTACCTAACGCATCATTGATTGTTCCAAACTTATCCGATTAATTCCTCTTCTTCCTGTATATCCTTTTCTTGTTCAGTTAAAGATTCTTCATCATCTCTTAGACGGTGTGCCAATCTTGAGGCAGCGCTTGCTGCAATGCTTGCAACAATATCATCGAGGAAGGTATGCACGACTCCCTCTTGCTTCTTATCCAATTCGTGAATGACGCCTATTTTATTCTTATCCAAATGTCCAAAGGTTGTCACGGCAATGCTTCCATAACCAAGTACGGCACCAAAGGCAATCGTTTCATCCACTCCAAACAGACCTTCATCCGATTCGACAATGGATTGAAGCGGTTCCGATAGCTTCTTTTGTTCTGCCAGTCGATCAAGTTCAACACCAACTAAAATGGCATGTTGAATTTCTCTCTTTAAAAGCACCCTTTCAACACTTCTAATACATTCCTCTAATTTCAAATCAGCTTTATAAGGGAATTGTAGTTCAAAGACAATCTCTGCAATAGCCTCCACACTTACACCACGATCTAGTAATGTTTGTTTAGCCGCTCTTGTAACTTCCCTGCTATGGACGCGTACATCTGCCATTTTATCTGCCTCCCCTTTTTTTGATATCTTTCCATTATACCATTAAATATTCTAAATATTTGGAAAATAAAAGAAAAATCACTTTTCTATATCCTTCAGACAGGAAAAAGAAGGATGGCTATGCTAAAATAACTAAGAACATTATTTTCATTATAAATTCATAGAGGTGCGGTAAATGAGTTTACGCAAAGGCACGATAAAAGAATATATGTTTAGAAGTGAGGCGTTATCTGAGGAATTAGAGCTACTTGTATATTTACCGGCTAATTTTTCACCACTTTATAAATATACGCTTGTCATAGCTCAAGATGGTCGAGATTATTTTCAAATGGGTCGAATAGGTCGTGTGACTGATGAACTTTTAGGAAATGGCGAGATTGAGAATATTATAATCGTCGGCATTCCCTATAAAGATCGGTTTGACCGTAGACGGAAATATCATCCTGATGGTGAACAGCACGAAGCCTACATACGATTTCTGGCCCATGAACTTGTTCCATTTTTAGATGAGGAATTCCCAACCTATCAAATGGGACATGGCCGGGCATTAATGGGGGATTCTCTTGGTGGCACGGTTTCCCTGCTCGCTGCACTTAAATATCCACATACATTCGGTAAATGCATCATGCAGTCTCCGCTTGCCAATGAAGAAGTGATGAATGCTGTCCGTAGTTTTGAGAATCCTCATCTCCTCGAACTGTATCATGTGATTGGAACCGAAGAGACTGACGTTCCCACTACAGATGGGAACCGGGCAAATTTCATAGAACCCAACCGGGAACTGCATCAATTGTTAAAACAAAAAGGATTCCCTTGCTTCTATGAAGAATTTGAAGGGAATCATACGTGGAAGTTTTGGCAGGCAGATTTAAAAAGGGCCCTTCTAGAAATGTTTTAACCTCGGTTAGAATGGTAAAAAAATGCATTTGGACTAGAGTTTTCGAAAAATTAAATTATAATCTTAGGAGGTAACAATATGAAATATGGTGTTGCAATTTTCCCTTCAAAAAAACTTCAAGATTTAGCAAACTCCTACCGGAAACGGTATGACACAAAGTACGCATTCATTCCACCACATCTCACACTTAAACAACCGTTTGAAGCGACTGAAACGGAAATTTCAGCAATCGCAGAACGCTTGAAAGACATTGCACGGAAGTTCCAGCCTTTCTCCTTAAATGTGACGAAAGCGAAATCCTTCCAACCCGTCAGCAACACCATTTATTTTAAAGTGGAGCTGTCAAAGGAACTTGAAGACTTACACGAAATGCTTCATGATGAGAATTTCTTCAAAAATGAAACAGAACATGCTTTCGTTCCACATATAACGATTGCACAAGATCTATCTGATAACGAACATTCGGATGTTTTAGGTCAATTAAGCATGCTTGATGTAAGCCATGAAGAAGATGTCAAAAGAATTCATTTATTGTATCAATTGGAAGATGGAACATGGACTGTATATGAAACATTTCGTTTAGGAGCTGAATAATTTCGTGTTTGTAAAAATTGTTGAAAACGAGCAAGAACGTGGATATGCTTACACCATAAGAAAAAGAGTGTTTGTAGAGGAACAACATGTCCCACTTGAAGAAGAGATTGACCAATATGAAGAAGACTCCACCCACTTCGTTTTATATAACGAGGAAGAGCAGCCTATTGGTGCGGGGAGATTTCGAATCATTGACGGGATTGGTAAGGTCCAGCGCATCTGTGTACTCTCTAACTCCCGTAAAACTGGGGCTGGTGCCCTGATCATGAATGCCATTGAAGAATTTGCGATTTCTCATGACATCTCTCAATTGAAGCTCGATGCTCAATTACATGCCATCCCCTTTTACTCGAAATTAGGGTATGAAATCATTTCCGAGGAATTTATGGATGCAGGGATTCCCCATAAAACGATGAAAAAAAAGATTTCCTAATAAAAACGCTGTTCCCTTGGAATTTCCACAGGGGACAGCGTTTTTTTATATATACCATTCTCGTAAAAATCCCTTCCCATTCTATGTCAATATTCACAAATAAACATAGTCTATATATAGAAAGCAAGAAGGAGGGAAATTTTATGAGTAACAATGGATTCAACATGGATGAATCTCAAAAAAGGTTAATGGAACTACTCGTTTCAAGGACTTTGAGAAAGCATGGTGTCAAAAAGGATAAAGTTGATTTGAGTGATAAAGAAAGAAGTCACTTAAAAGAGACCATACAGTTTTTACAGAAACAATCTGAAATGCTTATCAATCAAGAGAAAAGCATTACAGAAAATGATGTGAATCCCGTCACAAATTCTCACCACACTAGTTATTCCGATACCAAAGACAAATAACTAACATTCCTCCTATTCAATTACGCTCTTTTCGGTATGAAGCGCAGACTGGACCTTGCTTCTTTACCATTCATTCTGAACACTTCATTCCATGATGCTTCATCCGTTCGCACAAACTCTTCAAAAAAATATTTGAAAATAAACGAATGAATTGATTTATTCGTCCAACCAAATTTACATGCATAGCATATTTTAATAGGGAATTAAACCCTAAGGAGGAAAAAACGACATGAACCAAAATGTATATCATAGCAACAATTGCAATACAACAAAACATTCTGAAAGATCATGGTCGGCTCTAGACAATAACACCAACCATCCCCTAACATCATTCTGTGAAGAATCCGCAAACGAAATTGAACAAGAAGCTAAACAGGATAATTCGCAACTCCAACTATCTGAAGAGCTTGTTTACATTAAAGATTCTTGTAATGTAAGAGTAATCTCTACAGATGTTAAAGCGGCCCTTTCTTTACAGACGGCAATCCAAGCAGCCATCGCTGTCATCGTCAGCATTTCCATTGCAGACACTGACCAAGCGGACCGCATTACTCAAGAATTGATTCAATCTTCTAATGTTAAACAAATTACACGTCAAAAAACAATTGTTGAAAACAGCCGTGATATCGAAATCACTACAACCGATGCTCAAATCGCCGTTAACATTCAATTGTTACTACAATTATTGTTAGCTCTAATTGTAGAATTAGACGTTCTTTAAGAGTGAACACAAAAAGGACACATAAATGTGTCCTTTTGTATTTCTATCGAAGTTTCAAACCATTTCGTTTACATATCCTCCTTTTCCTGTCATTTCAGCCGTGATTTCCTCTTGAGCCCTCATTAGTAAATGGTTCTTATACGCACCTGCTCCAGGTGATCTGTCCTGATTCATATTCGTGACATGGTCAAATTTTTCCGACCGCTTCGTTTCGTCTTCCAACACTTGGTCAAAACGAATTGGCTGAATGGGTGTCGTTCCATCAACGATTCTTGGCTTTCTCTCCGCTTCTACTGTCCGGTTTGCGTATTGAATGTATTCGAATTGCGTTACTGGCGCTATGTATCCCATCATTAACCCTCCTCACTATATAGGTTCTCTTGTCATTTACATACCCACTCCAGAATGAAACGAAACATCTTTTCCGGATTCTTTTTTTCTATTTCTCTGGTAAAATGGAGATTGCCGATATTTTTAATAGATTTGAGGTATCCATTTATATGAATCAAGCAAAATCGGGAAATGAAATCATACATCTACTTACTGTTTCGGCTAGTGAGCTGCAGACACTCTTTGAAAAAGGAAAACGTGATCAGCTCTCTTGTGTCATATGTGATAAGCCAGTGAAATTATTCATTGGCATTCATGAAACACCTTATTTTTATCACAGTGACCCTTCACGACCTGCTTGTGAAATGCCAAATCCTATATCAAAACCTGAAACTAAACCTTTAGAATACATGGAACAAAACGGATTCAGAATTCCTAAATCACGCACCATTACTGAAACGAAGACTGTTATCGAACCGTTTTTGAAAAGTCGGACCATTACAGGCAATCCTCCCTATTTGGATAAACCATCCGTCCGCACTGAACTTTTGGATCCTTACTTTCAGGAACTATCTGAAAAAGGGATCATGCTTGATGCCGAACAGTTAAAAGCAGTAAAAACGATAGAAGGTCCCGTCCTTGTTTTATCCGGGGCTGGAAGCGGTAAAACCAGAGTATTGACGGTAAGGACTGCCTATATGCTAACTGTAGAAAAAATAAATCCTAAAAGCATTATGCTTGTAACCTTTACAGCGAAATCTGCAAAGGAGATGCAGCAGCGGCTAATCAGCTACCCTTATATGTCCCCTTCCCTCGTCTCTCAAATTGTTAGTGGCACCTTCCACAGCATCTTTTATAAAATCTTGATCTTTCATGAGCCTGCAAAATGGCAACGGGACTTCCTGTTGAAGTGGAATTGGGAAAAAGAAAAAATATTGAAGCAGGCCGGTCGGGAGTTGGAGCTTGATGAAAAGGAATTTGCCTATGATCAGGCACTTCAGCAAATCGGCCTCTGGAAAAACTCGTTGATTTTTCCTGACGATGTCAAACCGAATGATGATTGGGAGAAATCCTGTCTATTCCTATATAAAAAGTATGAAGCGTATAAAGAACAAACAAGTAAATATGATTTCGATGATATGCTGGTAGGTTGCTACGTATTTTTGAAAAGCCATCCTGAATTGTTATTGAAATATCAACAACGGTTCCGCTATTTTTTAGTGGACGAGTTTCAGGATATTAATAAAGTTCAATATGAGTTGATAAAACTCCTTTCAGCGGAAACAAAAAATGTTTGTGCAGTTGGTGATGACGATCAAGCCATCTATTCATTCCGTGGGAGTGATCCAAAATATATCCTGAATTTCAACCATGATTTCCCTGGTTCCCAAGTCGTGAAGTTGACCGAAAATTACCGTTCTTCCCATGAGATTGTTGCTACGGCAAATAGAATGATAAAACGAAATCAGCATCGGATGGATAAAACGATGCGGGCACAACATAATCAAGGGAATCCAGCTGTGTTATTCTATCCGCATGATGAAGAGCTCGAAGCGACGATGATCGTGACCGACATACAAGAAAAGATATCCAAAGGTGCCAATCCTGGTGACTTCGCCATCCTTTACAGGACCCATACGATGTCGCGTGCCATTTTTGAAAGACTGGCATCTTCCAACCTTCCCTTCGTGATCGAAAAGGATGCGGATTCTTTTTATCAACGGCGGGTCATCCATGGCATGCTTGCATTCATGCGCTTAAGCCTGCACCCTCAGGATAGCAAGGCCGCTTCTGACGTCCTTTCTTCCTTGTTTTTAAAGCAGAGTGTCCTACAGGAGCTAAAAGCCCAGACGATCTTGCAAGATTGTGACTTTATCGATGCTTTTGCTTTTGTAAAAACGGGACATGCCTTTCAAGAACGTAAGTTAAAAGCAATACCGGCACAAATCCGTTCTATAAAGACCATGTCCCCGCTCGTGGCTTTAGAAGTCATCGAGAAGGATTTGGGCTATCAGGAGTATGTAAAGAAAAGGGGAAATGAAGCCCACTTGGAAAAAGGTTCGGATGATATTCGTGATTTGAAAGTGGCTGCTAATCGGTTTCCCACAGTCGCTTCCTTCCTCGACCATGTCGATCATATGACTGCCATGGTTCAGGAAGTGAAACAGCTATCCAAGCACTTTAAAGATGCCATTCAGCTCACGACGATTCACCGCTCTAAAGGCCTTGAATATCAATCTGTTTATATTCTGGCTGCGGTTGATGGCAGCCTTCCCCATGACTTTGCATTGGATTCGTATCGTAAGGGTGAACTTGGTCCTCTTGAAGAGGAAAGGAGATTGCTTTATGTGGCGGCGACCCGGGCCAAAAAGAATCTTTATATCTCTGTCCCGCAAACGAGACGTGGAAGGACGGCCCACCCATCCAGGTTCTTGAATCTTTAAAGATATCCAGGGAAACAGACAGGAGCCTGCAATACTGCAGGCTCCTGTTTCGCTTACTATTTTTTATTCATCATATTGGAAATTGTCCCGAAATCCAGTTTATTTCCCTCAGCAACGATAGAATGTACGATTTTGTCTTCCATTTCCTTGTTGACTGGTTTATTGGCTATTTGAGATACCCTTTTAATTACATTCCTGACAGTCGTTTCATCTTTAAAATTGGCACCCTGTAGTGAGTTTGCCAATTCCATAACATCCTTCATGTTTACACCCGTTTTTCCTTCTATGTTTTTAAACAAATTATTATCCATGCCTAAGCCCCTCCTTTTCTGTATCTATCTTATGGAAGGATGAGGGATATGTGCAAGGTCCATAAAAATCAATAAAAAAAGGAATAGGCAAATACAGCCTATTCCAATTACACTAACAGAAAGAAGCCCCGACAATAACTAATAGGATAAACAATACTACGATCAAGACGAACGTGGATCCAGCGCCAAATCCGCCGCCACCGTATGCTTCGCCTCCATATCCATAGCCATAGCCTTCATTGCAACCGCCACATCCGTAGCCACCATAACCAAACATATTACAATCACCTCGCTCTCAAATTGAGCTCACTGATAATATATGTAGGGTGGGACAATATGTATAGGCCATGCCCTAAACATCATGCCCATTTCCGCTATGTATGGATCATCCTTTCGGTCTGAAGACCAAAGCTCCGATAAATCCAAAGATGATAGCTGCAGAGATTCCTGAACTCGTGATTTCAAACATGCCGGTAAGGACGCCGACAATCCCATGCTTTTCTGCTTCTAACATGGCTCCGTTCACCAAGGAATTCCCAAAGGAAACAATGGGAATGGTTGCTCCTGCTCCTGCAAAGTCTATAAGCGGTTCATATAATTCGAAGCCTCCCAGTATGGCTCCTATTACAACGAATAAGCTTAGTGTATGTGCCGGGGTTAGCTTAGCCAAGTCGAATAAAAGCTGGCCGATTACACAAATCAAGCCTCCGATGACAAAGGCCCAAAAAAACATTGCTAACATCCTGATCTCTCCTTTTTCATGTATTTGTCCCATACTCAATGGCCACCGCATGGGCAATACACGGAATCGATTCTTTTTGCTGATACGTTAACGGTGACAATAATGCCCCTGTTGCAATCAATAATATCCGTTTATATTTCCCCTGACTCATTTCATTTAATAAATGACCGTATAACACGGCTGCGGAACAACCGGCACCACTTCCACCAGCTAAAACAGGCTGATCCTTTTTATAAATGATCAATCCACAGTCTTTGAATTTTTCCTGGTTGATCCTACATCCTTTTTCCTTCAAAAGATCCAACGCCGTGGACCTTCCTATCTGCCCTAAATCACCAGTGACAATCAAGTCATAATGGTCAGGGGTAAGACCCGTGTCTCTGAAATGAGCGATAATCGTATCTACGGCAGCGGGTGCCATTGCCCCCCCCATATTGAAAGGATCCTTCAACCCCATGTCAATGACTCTTCCAATGGTAGCGGAAACAACATGAGGGTATGCCTCCTGCCTCGTACCATTTGGAGTCACCAAAGCTACCCCCGCACCGGTTATCGTCCACTGAGCAGTAGGTGGTTTCTGTCCCCCATACTCTGTTGGATAACGGAATTGTTTTTCGACGGCTGCATTATGACTAGACGCCCCTGTCAGCACATAGTTAGCCCCACCGTAATTGGTGATGAAGGCTGCCAGGGCAAGACCTTCCATCGATGTAGAACAAGCACCGAACAAACCGAAGTACGGAATCCCATTGGTTCTAGCTGTCAGACTGGTGGGTGTAATCTGGTTGATTAAATCCCCTGCCAGAAAAAATTGCACTTGTTCCTTTTCAATTCCCCCTTTTTGCAGGGCAATCTCCACTGATTTTTCCATCAAATGACGATGGGCCTTTTCATACGAATCCTGCTCCATCCACAGGTCGCTGTACAGAATGTCAAAGTCACCCGGAATTTCACCATTTGCTTCAAAAGGTCCGCCCGTTACACCCGTACTTAAAATGATTGGTTTATTAGCGAACGTCCAAGTTTGTCTCCCCTTTAGCATCGATTAACCCCCTATCATCTGAATAATCGTTTTGATTAAAGCCACGACGAAAGCGGAAAATACACCAAATAGAATGACCGATCCCGCCAATTTAAACATATTGGAACCCACACCAAGGACGAATCCTTCCGTACGATGCTCGATGGCCGCTGAGATGACCGCGTTACCGAAGCCAGTAACAGGTACGGCACTACCAGCTCCAGCAAATTGCCCAATCCGGTCATAAAATCCGAAGCCCGTCATTAAAAGAGCAAGAAATACCATGGTTGCAGTGGTTGGGCTCCCGGCCGTCTGCTCCGTGAAATTAAAGAAGTAAATATAGAAATAAGAAATGGCTTGTCCCACTATGCAGAAAATACCGCCTACCAAAAAAGCTTTTAGACAATTGGTCAAGACAGGCCTTTTAATCTCGTGCTTGCCTTGAAGCTGTTTATATTCATCTTGCTGTGGGGTCGTCTTTTCCTTTCCGCTCATACTTTGAAACCTCGCCTTCTTATATTAATTCCTTATGAAGCTCAACTATTTCTTTGAATTTCTTTTTCGCTTTCTTTTCTGGTACATCTTTTTCCTTAAGCAATTCATCCAACCTTACTGACTCCAAAAAGATTTTATAATCGCTGGAAATGATAAATTTATACTTTGGATACTTGTCTTCCAATTTTTTTGTCACGTTTTTATCGATTTTTTTCATATGAAAACGCTGTAGATGCTTTACTTTATAAGCCACGAGGATTTTCTTACCATTTTTGACAACGATCACATCATAAATTTCGTCTTCATCACTTACCATCTCCTTAACTTTCGTAATGAGTCCTTTTTCATCTTCTTCATCTTCTCCGTGAATGATATCCATCGGTTCCGGATTCGTTCGCTTGATTAAAGCCAATCCTTCTGTTTTCCCATCATCTTTACTGCTGCAGCCAGTTAATAGGAGCATAATGACTGCTAGAGACATCCAGCTAACATATAAAATTCTCCGTTTTCTGAACATAGAATCACATCCTAATTTAACGTTCTATTATTATCTTCTTGTTTATCCCATTTTTTATGAATGGTAGGATTAGGAAATAAAAGAAGGGGCTGTCCCAAAAGTCAGGAAAATGACTTTTAGGGCAACCCTTTTTTTATGAAATTTATGCACAAAAAAATCGCCCTTTTTAGTAAAATGAAGTTACCACACACCATTTACGAAAGGACGATTTTTTATGAGCAATCCAAAGATCACTACAGAAAATTATAACATGGAACAAACTATACTACCACTCACCATTCAAGAGGAAACTACCGTTCCTCAAAAACGAAATTCTACACCTACTTTTATTCCCTATGATAACCAACAAACCACTGTTATTTTTGACATTCAGGATCTCATTCCGGTTCACCACGTGGCGCGTGTGATTGATCAAATGATTGAATCAGTAGAAGATAATGTCTTTTTTGAGCACTATAATGGTGGCGGACGTAGCTCTTACCATCCTAAAATGATGACGAAAGTCATTTTGTATGCCTATTCTCAAAAAGTCTATTCCTGTCGTGAAATCGCCAAACTGGTTAAAGAAAATATCCCAACAATGTGGCTGGCTGCCTTGCAAAAACCGGATTATCGAACGATTAATCGATTTCGCACACAACAAATGGATAAGCTCCTTCCGAAGCTATTTGAAGAAATGATCCATCAACTAATAGAAGAAAAGCACGTCACAATGGAGAACTATTTTCTAGACGGAACAAAGATTGAAGCAAGCGCAAACAAGTATTCATTTGTGTGGAAAAAGGCGACGACCAAATTTGAGGCGAAGCTGCAAGAAAAAATCGAAGAAACGTACCAACAGATTCAGACCATTGCAAATGAAGAGGGTCTTGAACTGTCTACTCAAGATGAAACCTCCTCATTAACGGCAGAGGAAAAACTAACTCAAATAGAAAAAGCATTAGTGGAAAAAGTTGAAAAGGAAACGAATGGTATCCAACTTGAAGAAGATGTCCAGGTACGAAAAGAAAAACGACGGGAACTCAGTCCGGTTAAGAAACTA